>JBEKEK010000198.1:0-14015 GCA_050013875.1 Trebonia sp.
GCGCACGAGGGAGGCGAGCTGACCGTGTCCATGCAGGTAACCATCGAGACGCGGCGGCTGCCGACCAGCCAGGCGCTGGCCCGGATCGGCCGCGCGGTGCGGTCGAACCGCAAGGCGACCGCCGGCACCGTGCTGCTCGTCATCTTCATCCTGGTCGCGCTGTTCCCCGGCCTGATCGCCCACGACAGCCCGACCGAGGACGCCTACAAGCCGCACCTGGGGCTGTCGCTCGCCCACCTGCTCGGCACCACCGCCTACGGGCAGGACATGTTCGCGCAGCTGGTGTGGGGCACCCAGAACGTGATCATCATCGCGTTCACCGCCGGGCTCGCCACCACCGCGATCGCGGTGCTGATCGGCATCGCCGCCGCCTACCTGGGCGGCCTGTGGGACGCTTCGCTCAGCGTCCTGACCGACGTGCTGCTGGTCATCCCGCTGTTCCCGCTGCTGATCATCATCGCCGGCTACGCGCAGGGCGGCAGCACGCTGGTGCTGATCCTCGTCATCACCGCCACCAGCTGGTCCTACACCGCCCGCCAGCTGCGGTCGCAGGCGCTCACGCTGCGCGGCCGGGACTTCCTGGAGGCGGCCAGGGCGCGCGGCGAGCGCAAGCTGTACATCATCGTGGTCGAGGTCATCCCCACGATGACCTCGCTCATCGTGGCCAGCTTCCTCACCAACGCCCTGTACGCGGTGCTGTTCGCGTCCAGCCTGCAGTACATCGGGCTGGGCGACCCGAACACGGTGAGCTGGGGCACGATGCTCTACTGGGCGCAGAACAACGCGGCCCTGCAGACCGGCCAGCCGATGTGGGCGCTGGCGCCTGGTGCCTGCATCGCCGCCCTCGGCGCCGCCTTCGCCCTCCTCAACTATGCCTTCGACGAGATCGGCAACCCAGCCCTACGTCCCGTACGTCCAGGAAGGCGGAAGCGTCATGCTTGAGGTCAGCGGGCTGTCCGTCGACTATGTGCTCGACCGGGCGGATGTCCGGGCGGTCGACGACGTGTCCTTCAGCGTCGGCCGGGGCGAGTTCCTCGGTATCGTCGGCGAGTCCGGCTGCGGGAAGTCCACCCTGCTGTTCGCCATCGCCCAGCTGCTCGCGCCGCCGGCCCGGGTCGTCGCCGGCAGCGTCACCTTCCAGGGCACCAACCTGGTGGGCCTGACCGATGGCCAGCTGTCCGCGGTCCGCTGGCGCGATATGTCGGTCGTCATGCAGAGCGCGATGAACGCGCTCAATCCCGTCAAGTCGATCGGCGCGCAGTTCAAGGACGTGATGCGGGCGCACGGCAAGCCGTCACGGGACGAGATCGCCGGCCGGTCGGCCGAGGTGCTGCGGATGGTCGGCATCGACCCGGTGCACCTGGGCAGCTACCCGCACCAGCTGTCGGGCGGGATGCGGCAGCGGGCGATGATCGCGATGGCGCTGTTGTTCACCCCGGACCTGGTGATCATGGACGAGCCCACCTCAGCGCTCGACGTGGTGGCCCAGCGCTCGCTGATGGTGCAGATCAAGGAGCTGCAGCGGACGTTCGGGTTCGCGATCGTCTTCGTCACCCACGACATGTCCCTGATCAGCCACTTCTCCGACCGGCTGCTGGTGATGTACGCCGGCCAGGTGGCTGAGCTTGGCGCCACCCGGCGGGTCTTCGACACGCCGCTGCACCCTTACACCCGGGGCCTGCTCGAGGCCTTTCCCTCGATCCGCGGACCCCGCGTTCCGCTCATGGGCATCCCCGGCAGTCCGCCCGACCTGGCCGTCATCCCGGCCGGATGCCGGTTCCACCTCCGCTGCCCGATAGCCGACCAGACGTGCGCGGAAGTCGCGCCCGAGCTCGTGGACAAGGAAGGCACCCTGGTGCGATGCCTGCGCTACACCGAGATCAAAACGGAAAGGAGCCTGGCCCGATGACGGCGCCGCTGCTGCGGGCTGACCACCTGACCAGGCATTTCAAGATCGGCGGGGCGCTGTCCAGGCGGATGCTGCACGCCGTCGACGACGTCAGCTTTGCCATCGGCGAGCGTGAGATCGTCGCGCTCGCGGGGGAGAGCGGCAGCGGCAAGTCCACCATCGCCCGGCTGCTCGCCCGGGTGTACGCGCCGACCGGCGGCGAGGTGTACTTCTCGGCCGGCCAGGGCGAGCCGCCCACGCCGCTGTCGGCGCTGCGCTCACGGCGGTCGCGGCTGCGCTACAGCGGCGAGGTGCCACTGGTCTTCCAGGACCCGTTCGCCTCGATCAACCCGGTGTTCCGGGTCTCCCATGGCGTGCTGCGCAGTCTCAAGCTGCACCGCCCCGAGCTGTCGGCCAGGCAGCGCCAGGCCGAGGCAGCCCGGCTGTTCGAGGTGGTCGGGCTGGACGCGGGCATGCTGCAGCGGTACCCGTACGAGCTGAGCGGCGGGCAGCGGCAGCGGGTCGGCTTCGCGCAGGCACTGGCGGGCCGTGCCCGGCTGATCCTGGCCGACGAGCCGGTGTCCATGCTCGACGTGTCGATCCGGATCGGCCTGCTCAATCTGATGGCGACGCTGCGCGACAGCACCGGGGTGTCCATCCTCTACATCACGCACGACATCGCCAGCGCGCGCTACGTGGCGGACCGGCTGATCGTGATGTACGCCGGCCAGATCGCCGAGTCCGGGCCGATCGAGGAGGTGCTGGCCGATCCGCGCCACCCCTATACCCAGCTGCTGGTCTCGGCGGTGCCCGACCCGCGCGCCCCGCTGTCGGTGGCGGCCGAGACCGACAATGGCGAGCCGCCGAAGGTGATCGATCCGGCTCCTGGCTGCCGGTTCCGGTTCCGGTGCCCGCTCGCGATCGATATCTGCGGGACGACAACCCCGCAACTGATGGCCGCCGGCATCAGAGGAGGCGGCACCGGAGAAGGTGGTACCGGAGAAGGTGGTACCGGAGAAGGCGAGACCGGCCAGCCAGGTGCCGGCCGCGAGGTCGCGTGCCATGTCGCCCAGTCGGGCGCGGAGGTGAAAGCGTTCACATGAAGATCACCGTGGTCGGCGGGGGCTCGACCTACACACCGGAGCTCGCCGACGGGCTTGGCCGGCTCGCCCCCTGGGTGACCGAGCTGGTCTTGGTCGACCCCGACGCGACGCGGCTGGCCGCGGTCGGGCCGGTTTCCGCGCGGATCATGCGCGCGCACGGCCACCCGGCGGCCGTCCGCTGGACCGCCAGCCTGGACGACGGCCTCGACGCCGCCGCCGCGGTGCTGGTCCAGCTGCGGGTCGGCGGCCAGGCGGCGCGGAACACCGACGAGACCTGGCCGCTTGACTACGACTGCCTCGGGCAGGAGACCACCGGGGCCGGCGGCCTGGCCAAGGCGCTGCGGACGGTGCCGCTGGTCCTCGACATCGCCGAGCAGGCCCGCCGCCGCGCGCTGCCGGGCGCGTGGATCGTCGACTTCACCAACCCGGTCGGCATCGTGACCCGCGCGCTGCTCGACGCCGGCCACCGGGCGGTGGGGCTGTGCAACGTCGCGATCGGCCTGCAGCGGTACTTCGCGTCGGCCCTGCGCACCGACCCCGCGCGGGTCTCGCTCGACCACGCCGGGCTGAATCACCTGACCTGGCTGCGCGGCGTGCAGGTGGACGGGAAAGAGGTGCTGCCGGAGCTGCTGGCCGCGCACGGCGAGGAGATAGCGGGCCTGGCCGGGGCGCCGCTTTCGCTGCTGGCAGAGCTGGGCGTCGTCCCCTCGTATTATCTCCGCTACTTCTACTTCCACGACGAGGTGGTCGCCGAGGAACGCCGGCGGCCGAGCCGGGCGGCGGAGGTGGCCGCGATCGAGCGGGAGCTGATGGAGCTGTACGGCGACCCCACGCTCGACCGCAAGCCGGAGCTGCTGTCCAAGCGCGGCGGGGCGTTCTACTCCGAGGCGGCCGTCGCGCTGATCGCGTCGCTGTTCGGCGACGGGGGTGACGAGCAGGTCGTTAACGTGCGCAACCGCGGCACGCTGCCGTTCCTGGCCGACGACGCGGTCATCGAGGTGCCGGCCGCGATCGGCGCCGCCGGCCCCGTCCCGGTGCCGGTCGCACCCATCGAGCCGCTCTACCGCGGGCTTATCGCGCACGTCTCCGGCTACGAGGAGCTCGCCCTCGACGCGGCGCTGCGCGGCGGCCGCGCGCGCGTCGCCGCGGCGCTGCTCGCGCACCCGCTCATCGGCCAGTACGACCTCGCCGGGCGGATGGCCGACCGGCTGATCGCCGAGAACGCGCAGTTTCTCTCCTGGGCCTGAAGGAGCCGCACATGTTGCGCCGCACCGGAACCACGCTAGCCTCACTGATCGCTCTCACCGCACTGTCCGTGCCCGCCGCGGCCGCCGCATCCTCGCCGCCGAGGGCACCGTCGGCGCCCGCCGCGCCCGCCGCGCCCGCCGCGCCGCGGATCCGCGTCAACCAGGTCGGCTACCAGCCCGGCGCGCCCAAGGCCGCGTACCTGATGCTCCCCGCGCGGGTCGCGAGCGCGGCGTTCACCGTCACCAACTCCCGCGGCGCCGTCGTCTACCGCGGTGTCTCCCGCGACGACACGGGCGGGTGGAACTCCCGCTATAAGGCGGTGTACCTGCTCTCGTTCTCCGGCCTGCGCCGGACCGGAACCTACCGGGTGCGATCGGGCGCCGCGGTGTCGCCCGCCTTCCGGATCGCCGCCGGCACCGCGCTCTACGGGAAGCTCGTCACCAACGCGGTCCGCTACTTCACCTCCGAGCGCGACGGGGCGGACGTCGAGCACTCGGTGCTGAGCCGGGAGCCGGCCAACCTCACCGACACCCGCGCCTCCGTCTACGCCACGCCGCGCTACGACTCCAACGACAACCTGCTCGGCACCCTGAAGAAGGTCGGCGGCCCGGTCAACGTGTCCGGCGGCTGGTTCGACGCCGGCGGCGGGTACGAGAAGTTCGGCTACACCGCCAGCTACGCGGACGCGCTGATGCTGATCGCCGCGCGCGACAGCCCCGGCGCCTACCCGACGCTCAAGCCGGAGGCGGAGTTCGGGCTGCAGTGGATCACCAAACTGTGGAACCCGGACCAGCGGGTGCTGTACCTGCAGGTCGGGATCGGCAACGGCAACGCCTCCAACACGATCCAGGGCGACTACAACTTCTGGTTCCTGCCGCAGCGCGAGGACCTGCTTGACGTGGCCAAGGGCGGCAACCCAGGCCCCACCGCGTACTACGTCAAATACCGGCCGGTTTTCGAGGCCGCCCCGCCCGGCCAGAAGGTCAGCCCCGACCTGGCCGGCCGGTACGCGGCCGACTTCGCGCTCGGCGCGCAGCTGACGCACTGCGCTTCCGGAAGGGACTGCGCCGCCGGGCGGCACCTGCTGTCACTGGCCCGCTCGGTCTACGCGGACGCTAAGACGACGGACGTGGGCAAGCTCGTCACCACCTATCCGAACGACTACTACCCGGGCACCGAGTGGAAGAGCGACATGCTCTGGGGCGCGACCGAGATCGCGCTGGCCGACGAGAGGCTCGGCGTGCCCAAGACGGTGCTGCGCTCCGACCTCGCGGTCGCGGCGGGCTGGGCGAAGGCGTACATCGCCCAAGGCCACCCGGCCGGCTCCGACACCCTGAACCTCTACGACAACGGCGCGATCGCCGAGGCCGAGCTGCTGCGCGCGATGCGGCAGTCCGGCCTGCGCCCGGCCATCGCATCGCGGCTGCTCGTCAGCGACCTCGGCAAGCAGCTCCAGGTAGGCCAGAAGTGGGCGGCCGGCGACCCGTTCGCGCTCGGCACCGACCTGGGATCCGCCGACGCGGCGCCGCACGCGTTCGGGCTGTGGGTCACCAACGAGCTGTACCGCCAGGCCGGCGGCTCGGCCCGCTACCAGGCGTTCGCACAGCAGCAGCTCAAC
The DNA here is from genome assembly GCA_050013875.1 of Trebonia sp. GTDB lineage: Bacteria > Actinomycetota > Actinomycetes > Streptosporangiales > Streptosporangiaceae > Trebonia. The sequence goes on from JBEKEK010000198.1 coordinate 5,858, forward strand.
TTCGCCCTCGGCGCCAACGCCTGGGGGTCCTCGTTCGTGGTCGGCGCGGGCGCCGTGTACCCGCACTGCACGCAGAGCGAGATCGCCAACCTGGCGGGCTCGCTCACCGGCCACGGCGACATCCAGCTCGGCGCGGTCACCGACGGCCCGAGCAGCCCGGCCAACTTCGTCGGGCTCGGCACGGTCAGCGGGATGCGGGCGTGCTCGGCCGGGTCGTTCTCCGCTTACAACAACCCGGCGGCCGCCTACCAGGACAACGTGCTGTCGTGGCCCTCGGTCGAGCCGGCCGACGACTACACCGCGATCTCGCTGCTCGCGTTCGCGCTTGGGGCGGCGTCCGGGCGTGGCTGAGAACCCTGATGGCCCGGCCGCGGCGGTGCTCGCGATCGACGGCGGCAACAGCAAGACCGACGTGGCGCTGGTGGCCGAGGACGGCACGCTGCTGGCGTCAATCCGCGGGCCTGGCGCCAGCCACGAGGACTTCGGCATCGAGGAGGCGATGCGCCGGCTGGGGGAGATGGTGCGCAGTGCCGCCGACAAGGCCGCCGACAAGGCCGCCGACAAGGCCGCCGATCGGGCTGGCGGGCCGGCCGGCGGACTCGTCGCCCGGCACACCTCGGCCTGCCTGGCCGGCGCCGACCTGCCGGAGGAGGAAGCTCAGCTGACCGCCGCCATCCAGCGCCAGGGCTGGTCCCTGACCTCGGCGGTCGCCAACGACACCTTCGCTGTGCTGCGGGCCGGCCTCACCCCCGGCGACGGCGAGCGCCCGTGGGGCGTCGCCGTGACCTGCGGCGCCGGCATCAACTGCGTCGGTGTCGGGCCGGACGGGCACACCACCCGGTTCCTCGCCTTCGGCACCCTGAGCGGCGACTGGGGCGGCGGCATCGGGCTCGGCCGGGAGGTCGTCTGGTGCGCGACCCGGGCCGAAGACGGCCGCGGGGAGCCGACCGCGCTGCGCGCGGCGGTCGCCGCGTTCTACGGGCTGCCGAGCATGCATGAGGTGGCGGTCGCCTTCCACCTGGGCCGGCTCACCGAGGACGACCTGATCCGCCTGACCGTCGTGCTTTTCGAGGCGGCCGCGGCCGGTGACGCGGTCGCCAGGAGCCTGGTCGAGCTGCAGGCGGACGAGATCTGCGCGATGGCGGTGACGGCGATCGGGCGGCTGGGCCTGGACGGCGGCCCGGCCATTCCCGCCATCCCGGTCGTGCTCGGCGGCGGCGTGCTCGAGGCCAGGAACCCGCTGCTGACCGACGCCATCACCCGGCGCCTGGCAGTGGCCGCCCCCGGGGCCGTCACCCGCGTGGTTGGCACGTCCCCGGTGACCGGCGCGGCCCTGCTCGGGCTCGATTACCTGAACGCCGGGGCCGCCGCGGAGAAGCGCCTCCGCGGCGGAGTCACCGCCTAACCCGCTTAGTCCCGCTGGCTTAGTCCCGGCTGCCGGAGAAGATCCGCAGGAAGAAGAAGAACACGTTCAGGATGTCGAGGAAGATCGACGCGGCGATCAGCGGTGCCGAGGCCATGTTCTTGCTCCGGCGCAGCCGCTGGAAGTCGCCCATCGTCAGCGCGGCGAAGATCACCAGCCCGATGATCGCGTAGATCAGCGACGCGTGCGGAATGTGCACGAAGATCAGCACGATCCCGAAGATCAGCAGCGCGATCAGCGCGAAGAACGCGAACCGGACGATGTTCGACAGGTCCTTCCTTGTCGTGTACCCGACCGCGCCGAACACCGCGATGAACAGCGCGGTCGCCCCGCCCGCCTGCCAGAGGATCTGCGGGTCGGTCGAGCCGTACCAGTACAGCGTCGGCGCCGACGCGACCCCCATCAGGATGCCGAACACCACCAGCAGCCCGGTCGCCGCCGCCGCCGACCGCCGGGCCGCGAAGTTCATGATCATCAGCACCACGAACGCGGCGATCCAGGCGACGATCGCCGCCCCCTCGGACAGGTGCCGGCCCGCGTACGCCCCGGCCGCGAACACCGCCGCCGTCAGCGCCACCAGCGCCATCGTCTGCGCGAACAGCGTCGCGGTCTGGTCCCGCGTCGAATACCCCTGATAGACCGGACTTGGGCTTGCGTACATAGAAACAATCTCCTCTACCCGGGGCTCCTGCGAAAATTCTAGAACGACCCATCAATCATTGTGAACGGACCGTGAGTTCCAGCTAATCCCTAACTTTCTCCACAGAATCGGCAGGGCGCCAGGAGGGCATGAACCTGATAACAGCAAGAAGCGCCGAAGGTGCCAAGGCGCGCGAGCGGCGGGTGCCCAACTAGGGTGGGTGGGTGAGCAGACTCAGGGTTCTCTTCATTGGCGGTACCGGGGTTATCTCGTCGGCGTGCGTGCGCGAGGCGGTGGCGCGCGACCTTGAGGTGACGGTACTTAACCGGGGGCAGTCCACCACGCGGCCGTTGCCGGCCGGGGTCAGCGAACTGCGGGCTGATGCGCATGATCCACGATCCGTTACCGATGCCCTTGCTGGTCTTGACTTTGACTCGGTCGTTGACTTTGTCGCCTTCAACGTGGGGCACGTGCGGGCGGACGTCGACCTGCTGCGCGGACGGACCGGGCAGTACGTGTTCATCTCCACCGCCTCGGCGTACCAGACGCCGCCGGCCCGGCTGCCGGTCACCGAGTCGACGCCGCTGCGCAACCCGTTCTGGCTGTACTCGCGGGACAAGATCGCGTGCGAGGACCTGCTGGTCGCCGAATACCGGGACAGCGGCTTCCCGGCGACGATCGTGCGGCCGTCGCACACCTACGACGGGACCAAGACCGTGCTGTCGGGCGGGTGGACGTCGCTGGCGCGGATGCTCGCGGGCAAGCCGGTGATCGTGCACGGGGACGGGACTTCGCTGTGGACGGTGACGCACAACACCGACTTCGCCCGTGCCTTCGTACCGCTGCTCGGGCACTGGCGGACGCTGGGGGAGGCGTTCCACATCACCTCCGACGACGTGCTGACCTGGGACCAGATCGCCCTGACACTCGGGGCCGCGCTCGGTCTGACGCCACGGATCGTGCACGTACCGTCGGACGTGATCGCGTCGCGCGACCCCGAGTGGGGGGCGGGGCTGCTGGGGGACAAGACGCACTCGATGGTGTTCGACAACTCCAAGGTGAAGTCCGTCGTTCCCGGCTGGGAGGCGGTCGTGCCGTTCGAGCGGGGGGCCAGGGAGATCGCCGACTGGTATCTGGCCCACCCCGACTGGCAGGTCGTCGACCCGGGCCTCGACGCGCTGATGGACAAGCTGGCGGCCGACTTCGGCACGGCTTAGCGGTCGGCCGGCTTGGCCGGCTTGGCCGGCTCGATGCGGAAGACGGGGTAGCCGGGGGCGATCTCGCGCAGCTTCTCCGCCGGGGCCTTGGCGTCCACCCCGTCGAAGAACACGCCGACCTCGAACTTCCAGCGCCGCAGGTACTCGCGCAGGATGGCGGGCTTGTCATCGTCGGAGATCTCCGTGGCGGCAAACGGCTCGACCCGGCGGCCGACGTGCAGTTCCCCGGTGTAGCCGGTTGCCCGCAGGTTCCTGACCCACTGGGTGTTGCCGCGCGGGGCGACCAGGTAGCGGCTGCCGTCCTTCAGCGTCAGCGGGTTGACCGGGGTGGTCCGCCACTCACCGGACGAGCGGCCCCGCACCCACAGCACCCGCGATCCGTAGACGCTGATGCCCATCCTGGTCAGGCGGGCCACGGTCTTGTTGAAGAAGTCGGTCGCGGACTTCGGCTTGATGTAGCGGGTGGCTGCCTCGCTCATGGTCTTCCTCCTTCGCCAGCGGCGAGTATCGGTAACTCGCCTGCTTTACTGCCGTACTGCCTTGATGCGTACTGCCCTGATGTTTTGCGAGAGCGCTGCTCTCGACTAAGATCAGTGAACACCTCGACGGGGGCTTTGTCAAGATCAGTGCTCTCGTTTCGGTTCGCTGATCTCTAAATTGTAGGGGGACCCATCATGACCACGCAGAACGCACCGCGGACAGCGCGCCAGCGCGCCCGCGCCGAGCTGACCCGCGAGATCACCGAGGAGGCGCGCCGCCAGCTCGCCGCCACCGGCGCGGACGGGCTGTCGCTGCGCGCCGTCGCCCGCGAGCTCGGCATGGTCTCCTCCGCGCTCTATCGGTACTACCCAAGCCGCGACGATCTGCTGACCGCGCTGATCATCGACGCCTACAATTCCATCGGGGAGGTCGCGGAGGCCGCCATCGCCGGCACCAGGCCCGCTGCGGGCGGTGCCGCCCGGGCCCGCTGGCTGGCCGCGTGCCACGCCATCCGCGACTGGTCGGTCGCGCGCCCGCACGAGTACGCGCTGATCTACGGATCCCCGGTGCCCGGCTACCGCGCCCCGGAGGCGACGATCGGCCCGGCGGCGCGGGTGCCGCTCGCGTTCGTCGGCGTGCTGGCCGCCGCGATCGCGGACGGCGAGGTCGCGGCGGGTGGCGTTGCTGTCGCCGGCCCGCTCACGGGTGCGCTGGCGGACCAGGTGGCGGCGCTCTCGGCCGCTCTCGCGGCCGACCCGTCGGCCCCGTCCGTCGCGTCGCTGCCGCCGGCCATGCTGGTGCGCGGCGTGATCGCCTGGACGCAGCTGTTCGGCATGATCAGCTTCGAGCTCTTCGGCCAGTTCGTCGGTTCCTTCGAGCCCGCCGACGCCTTCTTCGGTTACGCGGCGGCCGAACTCGCGACGTTCGTCGGCCTGTCCTGATCAGCTAAGGCCAACTGCGGCACCGTGCCCGCCGCATTACGCTTTGGCTGTGAACAAACAGGAGCGGACCTACACCGTTCTGCGCGACCGGATCCACTCCGGCGCGTTCGGCCCGGAGGCGCGGCTGAACATCGACGCGCTGGCCCGCGAACTGGGCGTGAGCGCGATCCCGGTCCGCGAGGCGCTGCGCCGCCTGGAGGCGGAAGGCTGGGTCAAGTTCCAGCCCAACGTCGGCGCGATCGTCGCCCCGCTTGACGCCACCGCCTGGGAGCAGCAGATGGTCGCGGTGGCGATCCTGGAGGGCGCCGCCACCGCCGACGCCGCGCCGCACCTGCGCCCGGCCGACTTCGCCAAGATCCGCAAGCTGGCGGCCGAGATGGAGCAGGTGGAAGCGGAGGGGGACATGAGCAAGTTCAGCCGGCTCAACCGCCGCCTGCACGCGACCATCCTGGCCCGCTGCCCCAACGCCTACCTGCTTGAGCTCGTCGAGCAGACCAACCAGCGGCTTGACCGCATCCGCGACACCATGTTCAGCTACCTGCCCGAGCGGTCCAAGCGGGCCGTCGGTGAGCATGACCACCTGATCACCTTGCTGGAGAGCGGTGACCCGGCCGAGATCGATCGCTATGCCCGCTGGCACAAGCTGCAGACGGTCGAGGCCTACCGCGCCGCTCACCAGGCCTAGTCGTCTCCGGGCTCCGCGATCCGCCGCCCGCTGATCGACGCGGGCCTGATCCGCACCCACGCCCGCTCCGCCGCCGAACCGCCCCACGCCTGCATGCCGAGCGTGTCGAGGGTGTCGAGCCGTGCGCACTCCGCCTCTGGCTGCACCTCCGCCAGCCCGCGGACCACCACCGACCAGCCGCTGCCGGCCGTCGCGTCGTAGGTGTCCACCTCGAACGTCACGTACTGGCCGACCTCGACGCTGGCCAGCTTGGACCCCATCTTGGTCCGGAACACCACGTCCTGCCCGTCCACCAGGAAGATCACCGGGAGCACCAGCACCTCGCCGCCGGACGTGAACCCGATCCGCCCGAGCGTCACCGTCGGGAGCAGCCGGAAGCAGTCGCCGATGTGCAGGATCTCCAGCCCCAGCTCGTCAGTTGCCAGTTTCCGCATCATGCCCTCCAGTAACGCCCGGTTAGTCCGCTGCCTCCAGTATCCGCCGCCGCCGAAAATTAAACAGATATTGAACGGACGGTGGCCTCCCTTGGCACCGCCGGCGATTATGTTACTGTTGGGTAGCATGAGCGACGCCGCAGCCGGGTTCTCCCTTGAGCTGAGCAGTGACCTGCGTGTAATGCGCGACTGGGTGCATGAATTCGCGGCCAGCGTGATCCGCCCCGCCGCTGCCGAATGGGACGAGCGCGAGCAGACCCCCTGGCCTATCCTGCAGGAGGCGGCCAAGATCGGGCTGTACTCGCTGGACTTCTACGCCACCCAGTTCTTCGAGGAATCGGGGCTCGGGATCCCGGTGGCGTTCGAGGAACTGTTCTGGGGGGACGCGGGCATCGGGCTCTCACTGGTCGCCACCGGGCTGGCCGGCATCGCGGTCACCGCCAACGGAACCCCCGAGCAGATCGGGGAGTGGCTGCCGCTGATGTTCGGCACGGCCGACGACGTCAAGCTCGGCGCGTTCTGCTCGTCGGAGCCGGACGCGGGCAGCGACGTGGCGGCGATCCGCACCCGGGCGATTTATGACGAAAAAACCGACGAATGGGTTATTAATGGCGTCAAGACCTGGGCGAGCAACGGCGGCATCGCCAACGTGCACGTCATCGTCGCCGCGGTCGACCCGGCGCTCGGCTCGCGCGGCCAGGCGACCTTCATCGTGCCGCCCGGCACCCGCGGCCTCTCGATGGGGCAGAAGTTCCGCAAGCACGGCATCAGGGCGTCGCACACCGCCGAGGTCATCCTCGACGACGTCCGGGTGCCCGGCCGCTGCCTGGTCGGCGGCAAGGAGAAGCTCGACCGGCGCTTGGCGTTGATACGCGCGGGCGGCCGGGGCGGCGAGCAGGCGGCGATGAAGACGTTCGAGGCGTCCCGCCCCGGCGTCGCGGCGATGGCCGTCGGGGTTGCCCGCGCCGCCACCGAGTTCGCGACCGAGTACGCCAGAACCCGGGTGCAGTTCGGGCGCCCGATCGGCCAGAACCAGGGGGTCGCGTTCCAGTTGGCCGACATGGCCGCCTCGGTCGACGCCGCCCGGCTGCTGACCTGGCGGGCGGCCTGGATGGCGCGGGCGGGCAAGCCGTTCGAGCGCGCCGAGGGGTCGATGTCCAAGCTGGTCGCGGGGGAGACCGCGGTCCGGGTGACCGAGCAGGCGATCCAGATCCTCGGCGGCAACGGCTACACCCGCGAGTACCCAGTCGAGCGCTGGCACCGCGACGCGAAGATCTTCACGATTTTTGAGGGGACGAGCGAGATCCAGCGGATGCTGATCGGGCGAGCGGTTACCGGGCTGGACGTCCGGTAGCCCTAACCTGCGGATATACCTATCGTGTACCCGGGAAGGCGACGGGTTTCCGCTGGAGGGGATCGGGTTGGCCTCATGTCCCGTTTGTCCGTAAAGTGCCGGTTGTTTCCCGTCGTTTCCGGACCGCGTGCTGAATCCGTGCTGATGCCTGGACCCCAATGGTCTAGACTACTGATTACATAGGTCTAGACCAATTGGTATAGTGCGGGCCGGTTGCCCGGACTTATGTTGGAGGGCTGGGCGTAGTCGGGCATGTGCGACCAGGGGTGCGCGGGAGCTTTCGGGGGCCTGGCAGGGGTGGTCGTTGGCTTGACGCGGCGGGCGGAGTTGGGGGTTCATCCGTCCTGCGTCCGTCGTTGTTCCCGGCCCGTCCGGGCCGGGGCGGGCCAGGGAGGATCGGTGTCCTTGATGTCCGCGGCAGAGTTCCGCCAGAGCGTGGCGATCCCGGCGGTGGGCGATCCCGGCGGTGCCCGAGCAGGTCCGGGCTGTCCGCGTCTTCGTGCCAGGGTACTCGGGGAGTCCCGCGTCGACTCGGATGTGGTTCTCTTGCTGGCCAGTGAGCCGGTGACCAATTCGGTGCTGCATAGTGGCTCGGCGGTCCCCGGCGGCGTGGTGACGGTGACCGTGGCGGTCGGGGACGAGGTCATCCGGGTCGAGGTGACCGACCGCTGCGGGGGCAGCGTCCCGGTCCTGTCGACCGCCGCGCCCGCTGACGATGCGGTGGAGGGCAGCAGGGGACTGTGGCTGGTGGACGCGCTGTCGGCGCGGTGGGGCTACGAGCGGGACGGCGGGCTCGCGACGACGTGGTTCGAACTCGGGCAGGGCTGAGCCCGGATTGACCTGGCGTGTACCTGCGATGGATCTGGCGTTGACCTTGGGAGCCGTCGCCTGTCAGGACTGCGAGTAACGGTTCTAGGCCGACTCCGCCATACGAGGGTCGAGGTGCCCGGCTTGCTGGCTGGTCCAGGCGTCGCTGGACAGTCG
>JBEKEK010000199.1:0-13475 GCA_050013875.1 Trebonia sp.
AGCCGGTGATCGGCGGCTGCCCGGGGGGGGTCGGCGGCTGCCTGTGGGGGGTTGGTGGCTGCCGGGGGTGGTGCGGTGGCTAGTTTCGTGTGAAGAGTTGGTCCATGATTTCGGCGCCGGTGGTGATGATGGGCCGTAGTTCGCGGCGGTAGACGATTTCGGTGGTGCGGGTGGAGGTGTGTCCGGCGAGGCGGGCGATTTCTTCGATGCTGACGCCGTGGTGGCTGAGCAGGCTGACGAATGTTGTGCGCAGTTCGCGCGGGGTCCAGCCGTCGCCGATCCTGGCTTCGGTGGCGACGCGTTTGAACATCTTCCGGACGTTGGCTGCGTCGAGCGCGGCGCCGTGGTGGCTGGTGAAGACCAGCCCGGTGTCGTGCCAGCCGTTCCCGGCGGCGAGCCGTTCATCGGCCTGGCTGCCGGCCCAGGCGCGTAGTGCCTGGACGGCGGCGGCGGGGAGGCCGAGGGTGCGGCGGGACCGTTGGGTCTTGGTGTCGCCGTGGGTGCGGACGGATCGCCAGACGGCGATGTGCGGGGGGACGGGCGGGCTGGCGGCGGGGTCGCCGTCCAGGTCGATATGCGCCCAGTGCAGGGCGCGGGCTTCTTCGGTGCGGATCCCGGCCAGCAGGCTGAGCACGATGTAGGCGTGCATGAGGTCGGCGGGGCGGCGGACGTCTTTGAGGCCGGGCCGCAGTTCCATCACCGGCAGGGTGGCGGCGGCGGTGATGACCGCGGCGGCCTGGTCCAGGGTGAGGGATTTGGAGGGGCGGCCTGGCTGGCCTTGGGGGGTGTCGGCCAGGGTGGCGACGTTGCGGCTGATGAGGTCGCCGGCTTCGGCGTGCCGGATGGCGCGCTTGAGCGCGAGGTGGCCCATCGAGACCGCGGCGGTGGAGTACCCGGCTGCCATGGCGGCTAGTGCCTGGCGGACGTCGGCGGCGGTGAGGTCGCGGAGCTTGCGGGCGCCGGTGACGGCCAGGATCGGCTCGAGCATGTTCTGGTTCTTGGTGACCGTCTTGGGGGAGCGGCCGTCCAGTCCGTGGGCGAGCCAGTCCTGGGCGGCCTGCCGGACGGTGTAGTGGGCGTAGCCGGCTTTGGGGGTGAGGCCCTTGTCGAGCTCGTGGTGCAGGTCGCGGAGCTTGTCGATGACGGCGGCCTTGGTGGTGCCGCTGACTTTGCGGCGGGCGCGTTTGCCGTCGCCGGTGTAGCCGGTGGTGAACTCGCCGCGCCACAGGCCGGGGCAGTTGCGGTGGCGCTGGGGGTCGCGGCAGGGCCCGCGGTGTTCGAAGGAGATGCCGTCTTCGCCGTGCCTGCGCCGGGTCGTCATGGTGACAGGATAACCGGTGGTGGGGACATTTAGTGGTGACGACGGCCAGCCACGCCCAGGCACCCCCAGACCCTCCTGGACATGAACTTCCTGGTAACGATGAGTATAACGTCAGGTTATTGCTGGTCGGCACTGGCTTGGCTGTCCATGGTAAGGAGAAGGTCTACGGTTCGATTCCGTAACGGGGCTCCAGCTCAGCGATGTTTTTCGAATATCTCGGTTCAAGATCAAGTGACTAACCAAGTGATGCGGCTCTAGCTGACGGCAGGCGCAGCGCGGCGTATCCGGGCACCGGTGCCCCTCTGGTGTGCGGTAATCGGACTCGATTCGACGGCGTCAGACCTCTAGCAACTGGGACCTGCCGGATATGCCAGGATTCGGTCGGTGCCCGTCTCCGTTGCCTCGAGACTGGGCATTGGTGCCCTGGCCGTCCAGGCAGTCGCGCAGGAAGTTTGCGTGTACCGCTCCAAAATGCCGCGAGGTGACGCGACCTGCGGGTTCAAGGGGTTCAAGGGGCATCACGCGACCCGCTGGTACTCATTGATCGCGCCGCCGAGCAGCTTGCGGCGTCGCACGGCGCGACGAGCGGAACGACGACTGGCTCGTTCTGGCCGGGTGGCCGCTGGTTCCGCGACTGGTGCGGCCAGTGATCGTTGTAATGCCTGGCATAGGTGCATGACAGGGCCAGCAGGGCCGTACATCCGTCTTCCCAGGTCAATCCCAGATTTGTATCACGTGCTACTACCAGCTGCGGAACCCTGGGGACGGTCGTGTGTCCACGGCTTGGGCCTTGGACCGGGCGACCTACTGGCGGAGGGCCATGAACTCGTGACGCAGCACCATGATTTCCGCGTCCTTAGACGCCTGGCTGCGGCCGAGCAGGACCAGCCAGCCAACTACCCGGATCATGATCAAGTACGGCAGACGGATGGACAAAAGCTGCGATCTTGCCGCACCTAACTCAACCTGCCAAAACCGTAGGCCACCGGCCATGAGCAGAGTTTTTGAAGCAGGGCACGCTTCGCTTACAGGCAGGACTGATGGATAAGTTCTGGGCACCAAGCAGCGGATTTACTCGCTGGCTGCACATGCCCGTCTCGTATGACGACCCCACCCGTACGGGTGGTTGTCAAGACCGTCAGGCACGCAAAGGTGCCTTCTCGGGCGCGCCTGCCGGTCCGGTGAGCGGATCGGGCTTACCTGGGCGAGCATGCGCAGCGCGGCGTGCTGGGCGGTGCTGAAGTTGACGTACTCGCCGGTGAGCCCGCCGAAGAAGGATAGCTGGAGCATCTGCGCGAACCACTGGCCACGCAGGGCGGCCGAACCGAGCAACTTGTCGAAGGATGGGTCGAGTGCGCGGAGATCGAGCAGGGTTTCGATGACGTCGAAGGCGATGATCGTAGTCATGGGGCGGGTCCTCATTCCTTCGGCTAGGTGCTGACGGTGCCGGACGCCCCGCGTCATCCGTCCGGCTCTACGCAGGCGGATCGGCGCGATGCGGCTGGGTGCGGTTTCGCCGGGGGTGAAGGCATTGCCGATAATGTCCAGGACGCCGAGGTCGGTGATGACGCGGTGTACGCCGGTTTGTCCGGCGAACGGATTTACCGCGACAGGGCATCTCCGTTGCGATTGGCATCGCCGTGATGGCCTCGCGTGTTCGACCGAGCCCGGACTTCCGCAGATAGTAGGCAGGCGATCAAGGAAATTCTGGGCGGTGAATCGGTCTGCGAGCGCGGCTGCCACGGGCCCGAAGGAGGTGCAGTCTCCCCTCGCCGGGAGGCACCAGGACCACGCCAGGCCCGTTCCCCTGCAGCTCGCAATACCAATCGATGCCGTCGGCACGGTGGATGAAGGATTCTGTGGATATAGGTCGTCATTCCTTTCCGGTTCCGGTGGCGGGCGTACTCGGGACCAGGGTTCGGTGATCTGTCGACTGATGCAGCCGCGTACTCCCGGGAGCCAGCGTGGAGGCTCCCGCGAATCGGGCGTCCGCCCCGAGTTCGGCTTCGATGCGCAAGAGCCGGTTCCACTTCACGGTGCGTTCGGAGCGCATGGTGGAGCCGACCTTGATCTGACCGGTGCGCCAGCCCACCGCGAGGTCTGCGAGCCAGGCGTCCTCGGTCTCGCCGGAGCGTGCGGACAGCACCGTCGCGAAGCCGGCCCATCGCGCCTGTTCGATGACGTCGCGGGCCTCCGACAGGGTTCCGGTCTGGTTCGGCTTGACGAGTACCGCGTTCGCGACGCCATCGGCGATGCCGCGGGCGAGGCGCCGGCCGTCGGTGACGAACAGGTCGTCACCCAGCAGTTGGATGTGTGAAAGGGCAGCGGCGGCGTAAGGCCAGCTGTCCCAGTCCTGGTCGGCGAGGGCGTCCTCGATGGAGACGATGGGGTATTGCGCGCACCATGCGGCCAGCTCGGCGACGAGTTCCTCCGCGGCGATTTCGCGCTGGTCGACCTCGAGCCGGTACGTCTTGCTCCCGGCGTCGTAGAACTGGGTGGCCGCCACGTCGATCGCGATCGCGATGTCGGCTCCGGCCTGCAGACCGGCGGTCTCGATGCCGCTCATGAGCACCTCGAGAGCGGCTCGGTTGGACGTCAGCCGCGGGCCGAGCCCGCCCTCGTCGGCGATCAGTGCCGTCGGGAGTCCCATCTGGTCCAGGACGGCTGCGGTACCGCGGCGCACGCGCCAGGCCATCTCGATCGCCTCGGCGAACGAGCCGGCGCCGACCGGCACGACAAGCAGGTCTTGGATGTCGAGAGCGCGTCCGGCGTGGGCGCCTCCGGAGATGATGTTGACCATGGGCATCGGTAGCAGCGGACTCTCGCCCGGTGCGAGGACCTGCCGGTAGAGCGGCCGGTCAGTCGCGGCTGCTGCGGCAGTTGCTGTCGCGAGCGAGACGGCGAGCACAGCATTCGCGCCGAGCCGCTGCAAGCCCTCGGTGCCGTCAGCTGCTCGCATGGCGGCGTCGAGGAGTTCCTGGTCGGTGGCGTCCATGCCGCAGACCTCGGCGGCGAGCGGGCCGTTCACGTTGCGGACGGCGTTGCGTACGCCATTGCCGCCGTAGCGCGTGCCGCCGTCGCGCAGCTCGAGGGCCTCGAAGGTTCCGGTGGATGCGCCGGAGGGTACTGAGGCGGAGCCGCGCGCACCGCCGGTCAGTCCTACCTCGCACGCGACGGTCGGATTGCCGCGTGAGTCGAGAACCTCCCACGCGAAGACGGACGTGATCGTGGTTTTCACAGCATCTCCCATATGTCGTCGGGCGTGGTCTGAGCTGCGGCGAGTGCCGCGGTGGCGATTCGGCGAGCGCGTTGCCTGGCCGGTTCATCGAGGTAGCCGACCGGGGAGGTGCCGTCGACGCGGGCCAGGACCAAGGCCGCGACCTGCGCGCCGAGGTAGGGCAGGTCGATCGGCCGGGCTACCGTGCTGCGGTACGCGGCCAGGAAGGCGTCGGCCAGGGCGCGGAATGCGGCGGCCGATTCGGGGCGGTGCAGAGCTTTGGTGATCAGGTGGGTGAGCAGAAACGCCAGGTCGAAGACGGGGTCACCGAGGTGCGCGACTTCCCAGTCGAGTACCCATTCCCGGGCGCCGTTGGTGAGGATGTTCTTCGGCGAAAAGTCACCGTGGACGAGGCCCACCTGGCTGGCCAGCAGACGCTCGCTGAGTGCGCTCAACCGGGACTGCAGAGCGGGGTGCTTGCGGGCGACGCTGCGGTAGAACGGCTCGATGCGAAGTTCGACGAAGCCGGTCTTGTCCCCGAAACGTTCGGCGAGGTCGGGGCGGTCGGTCGTCGCGGAGTGCCAGGTTGCGAGGAGCGCGCCCAGCCGGGCTGCGATGTCAGCTGCGATGTGGCCTGCGAGCAGGTCGTCCCTCCAGTTACGCAAATCCTCGGGCGCCCGCTCCATGACCAACGTGTATCGCTCGGGGTCCAGGTCGCGCACGGCAGGGACGCTGCCGGGCGCGATGGTCCCGGCGAGGCGCAACGCGTCGGCTTCGACGATGACGCGGCCCGGGTCGGCCTGCCATGTCGCGGCTACCTTGAGTTGACCGAGTGCCTGCTTGACGACCACGCCGACGTCGCCGCTCTGGACGGCGAACACGTCGGCCGAGACTCCACCGCTGAGGACGCTGACGTCGACGGCGTCGAGGCCGGACAGCACGCCGCGTCCTTCCAAGTAGCCGGCCAGGTCCGCTGGGTGCAGGCGGGATTCGCCGGTTCGCAGCCCTGTCATCGCAACCTCACCGGTTCCGCGCCACGGCGGTGGAATGCGGCGCTGTCGAGCACCGCCGGATTGACCGGGTACGCCGGGCGACGGCCCTGCAGGACCTCGAGCACGTTGGTGGCCGCTTTACGCTGCAACTCCTCGACCGCCTCGGCCGAGTCGAATGCGGCGTGCGGGGTCACGATCAGGTTGGGGACGCTGAGCAGCGGGTCATCGGAAGCGGGTGGCTCCGCGGGCAGAACGTCAAGGGCGGCGCCGGCCAGATGGCCTGAACGCAGCGCAGCGGATAGTGCGCCGGAGTCGACGACGGCCCCGCGGGCGGTGTTGACGAGATAGCTGCCCGCCTTCATCAGGCCCAGCTCCCGAGCGCCGATCAGCCCTGCGGTGGCCGGACTCAACGGCACGTGAAGCGAGACGACGTCGGCGCGCGCGAGCAGGTCATCCAGGCTTGCGGCCGCCTCGACATCGGCGTTTGCCGTGAGGCTGGGGGAGTAGGCCAGCACCTCCATCCCGAAAGCTCGCAACTTCGCCGCCAGGCTGCGCGCGATCGCGCCGTACCCGACGAGGCCGAGCCTGCGGCCTCGCAACCGATGCATGGGGCCGTGCGCGGTGTTGTCCCATCGGCCGTCGACGACGTCGCGCGTGAACGGCACGACGTTGCGGACCATCGCGAGGATCAGCGCCGCGGCGTGGTCGGACACCTCGTCCACGCAGTAGTCGGGCACGTTGGTGACCAGCATGCCGAGTTCGTGGGCGTGCGGAACGTCGATGTTGTCCAGGCCGACGCCGTATCGGGCCACGGTGAGGCAGTGTGAGGCGGCGTCGAGGACGGCGGCCGTGACCGGGCGGAAACAGGTCAGGATCGCGTCGGCGTCAGCGGCGAGCTCTACCAGTTCGCCCTCGTCGCCGGTTGGCGCGACGAGCAGTGAGGCGGCGGCCGCTGCGAGCACGTCCCGCTCGATGTCTAGCGACGGCCAGGCGTAGTCGGTGACCAGCACGGTGGGCATGTCGATGTCGCCCTTTCCCGGGTTCAGCCGTGCCAGCGTGTGCCGAGGTCCGGTGCGGGACGGCTGGTGACGCAGCGGTTCTCCATCCGGCCCAGGCCGTCGATCTCGGAGACGACGACGTCGCCGGGCCGCAGGAACCGCGGCGGGTCCTCGAGTGCCCCGACCCCGGCAGGCGTGCCGGTGAAGATCACGTCGCCGGGTAGCAGCGTGGTGACGGCCGAAAGCAGGGCGATCAGTTCCGCGACCGAGTACGTCATCTCGCTGGTGCGGCCCTTCTGGCGCAGTTCGCCGTTGACCCAGCAGCGCAGTTCGAGGTCCGCGGGGTCGGCGAACTCGTCGGGCGTCACCAGTTCAGGGCCCAGCGGGGAGAACGTGCGGAACGACTTGCCGATGGAGTGCTGCTCGGGGCCGAGGAACTGAACGGCCCGGGCCGAGACATCCTGGCCGACCAGCAGTCCGGCGACGTGGGACCAGGCGTCCTCGACCCTCACCCGATCTGCGGCGACGCCGATCGCAACGACGAGTTCGACCTCGAAGTCGGTGCGGCCGTCGGGCAGTTCGATCTGCCCGGTCGGCCCGGTGATCGAGGACGGGAACTTGGTGAACATCAGCGGCAACGCGTCCGCCTTGGCGCCGCCGGTGAGTTCTGCGGCTTCGTGGCTGTGGGCGGCGTAGTTGAAGCCGACGCCGAAGACCTGGCGCGGAGCGGGAACGGCGGGGCCGCGCGGCATGTCTTGTGGGTAGCAGGGTGTGCTCGCGTGGCGCACAGTGTGCTCGGCCCAGCCGCGAAACGCGGCCCAGTCGGCGAACACGGTGTCGAAGCTGTCGTAGCGCGACGCCGATGCGGCGGCCACGTCGATGTAGCCATCGTCGACAGCGAGGGCGGGCGTGCCATTGATGTTGGCGAGTCTCATGACCACACCTTTCTTATAGAAGCGGTTACCACGGCAGCCGGTCGCGTCCGTCGATGAGGCCGCGCGCGCGTGCCCGCAGTTCCGGCTGGTTCTTCGGCGCCTGGCTCGGCACCAGGTTGGCGACGGCCCGGCCTACCTGGCCGCCGAGATCGGGGCGGCTGATCACGCCGGCTGCGGTGAGGAACCAGCGGGCGGCTTCGACGTACCAGTCGTGAGCGTAGGGCTGGCGGACGCTCCCGGCGACGAGGTGCGCGGCGAAACCCGCGGCCTCGTCTGACAGCGTGTGATGCGCATCGCGAGCGCCCGTCCAGCCGACAGCCCTGAGCTTGTGGTGCCGGCCGACCAGCACGTTGTCCGGACGGAACCGTCCGTGCGCGAGACCGATGTCGTGCAGGCGGCGCAGCATGCTTCCCGCTGCCCCGAACGCCCGGTGGTCGATCCGTCCGGCATCCAGCAGCTGCTGCCAGTTCGGCGCGGCCGCGAACTCGGTGACGAGCACGCCGCGCTGGTCGTCGTGCAGCAGCACGGCCGGCGCGAACGCCGCGGCGCGGGCCATCGTCTGCGCGATCGCCAAGATGCGTTCGGGATTCGGGTGCCCGGGACGCACCGCCTTGACGACGGACCTTCCGATCCGCACCACGTCGTGTGCCGGTCCGCCGGGCAGCAACCGGATCGGTGCCGGGCCGTTCGGCCCGAGCCCGCACGCGGTCAGGTACTGGACCCAGCCGGCGACGTCCACCTCGGTTTGGTGGTCAAGTGTGGCGTGCATGGCGAGCCTTCCGGGAAAGTTGCGGCAGGGCGCCGGAGGGGGACACCGCGCCCTGCCGCAGGCGGTCAGACGGACTGGGTCTGGCTCGGGTGCACCGCGTACTGGTCGGTCTCGGCGAGTTGGGCGATCTCGTGGCCCGCCGCGGTGACGCGCAGCTTGGAGCGGGTTTCGATCAGGATCGCGCGGTAACCCGCCGGGACGTTCTCGACCGGCCCCTGGTGCGGGAAGCCCTTGGGCGTGTGGGTGATCAGGCCGGGCTTGTCGACCGATCCCCACTTGCCGGGGCCGGCGAGGTAGAGGATGCACTCGTCGTAGTCGGCGTTGTAGTGCACCGGTGGCCGGTCGCCCGAGCGGGCGCTGAGGTCGTAGATCAGCGTGTTGGTGGTGTGGTCGTCGAACAGCAGCGGCGGCAGCAGCAACCCGCTGCCCATGTCGATCGAGCGCAGGTCGTTGATGTTGATTTTGCTGACGAGGGTGGCTCCGTCGGTGGCGACAACCGGCAGCGGGTCGTAGTCGGTGAACACCGACGTGAACTCCTCGCCATGGCGGATCACGGTCTCATACCGTCCGTTTCGAACGGAGGGGTCAGCGTACGGGGTAGGCGTGGTCTTGCGCTTCAGCGGCCCGAGGCCGACTTCCATCACCGACGTCAGCTCGGTCTCGGAGACCAGGATGGCCTCGCGCAGCTCGCCGGTGATGTCGCTGAAGCGGTAGGAGGTCGCGCGGGGAATGAGCACGAGGTCGTCCTTCTCGACCGGAAGCACGCCGAACTCGGTCTCCAGTGTGGCTGTGCCGCCGAGGATCACGTGCACCTCATCGGCGAAGACGTTGCGCAGCGCGAACGGCGCGGGCTCGTGGCGATAGTTGACCTCGACGCTGAACGTGGCGTCGCTCAAGACCGCGACGGGCAGCGCGCGGGGGTCGGCAAAGGCGGCCGGATCCAAGGCGTGCAGGTCCAGGATGCGCGGGGCGTAGCTGCCGGACACGCTGGTGTACGCGGGCGGGTACTGCTCCCGGACCATCGTCGCCATCGGCCCGGCGAAGCCGTTGCGGGTGTAGAGAACCACGTTCGGTTCGGTTTGGTCGGACATTGCTGCTCCTTGCGGTGATGGGGCCCGCCGTCGGACGGCGGCAGGCGGTGTGGCGGCGCGAGCCGCCCGGATGCTCAGGCCGTGCTGGCCAGCTGCTGCTCGGCGGTGCGGTGCGGTGCGTCGTACCGCTCGGCGAGGTCCTGGCCGCACACGATGTCGAGGCGGTTGTCCTGCGCGGCGCGTCGCACCACGCCGCGCAACGCTGCGAACGACGCGTCATCGCCGACGGCCGAGACGAACGGATGGAAGATGAAGTTGGCCAGCCCGCCCGTCTCCGCGACGTCGTCGAGCACGCTTTGCCAATAGGCGGAGGCCTGTGCCGGGCTCTTATCGCCGGACGGGTTCATGTGGTACTGCCAGTAGTCGTTCGTGTCCCAGTGGTAGGGGATCGTGACGATGCCTTCGGGCAGTCGCCGCACCCGCAGCGGGTCGTCCTCGGTCGCCTGCTCGATGCTGCTGTCGTACAGGTAACCGAGCTCCGCCAGCACGGAGGCGGTGCGCTCACCCCGGTAGCCACCCGGTGCACGGAAGCCACGCGGCGTGATGCCGGCCAGCCGCAACGCCGCGGTGCCGTCGAACAGCAAGCACTCCCGGCGGCCCGAGCCGAGCTCGGCCCACTTTTCGTGCACCCATCCGTGCAGCCCGATCTCGTGGCCGGCGGCGGCGATAGAGTCGAGGACGTCGCGGTGGTGCAAGGCGTTCCAGCCCTCGACGAAGAACGTCGCCCGGACGCCGTAGTCGGCGAACAGCGCGAGCATGCGCGGCACGCCATGTCGTAGCCCGGGCTCGTCCGGATCGGGACGGACCGCGGCACCGGTGCCGATCTCCAGAGCGCGACCAAGGTTGTCGACAGTGAGGCAGACGGTTCCTCGTACTCCCATGCCACTCATCCCTTCGGCGTGTTCTGGCTCTACCGGCATGGAGCCAGTGAAGCATAAAATCAATGCTTGCGCAAGGATTAGTTTCGGAGCCTGCTCACCGCCAGCCTTGACCGCCTGCCTGTACGGGAGGATTCGATGTGTGCGCATAGGATGAACGCCATGACAGTCAAGGACCGGCCCGACGTGGCCGCATGGCGGGCGATGCTGTACGCGAACGACCGGCTGCTCAAGCGGCTCGCGGAGGAGATGCTGCGCGAGCAGGGCCTGGAGCTGTCCTGGTACGAGGTGCTGATGCATCTGGCGGAGGCGTGCGGGGCCATCACCCAGCGCGAGCTGGTCGAGCTCACCCTGATGGGGCAGAGCGGCCTGAGTCGCGTGCTGGCCAAGCTCGAGGCCGCCGGCTTCGTCCGCAGGTTGGCTGTCGAGAGCGACCGAAGAAACCTGTCCGTCGAGCTCACCGACCGCGGCCGCGAGCGACTGCGCCGCGCTGCGCCGTTGCATCTGCAAGGCATCAAACGCTGGTTCGCCGATCCGATGACAGCGCGACAGGTCGACGCGATCCGGGCCGGCCTGGAGCGGGTGCTGCACAACCTCGCCGAGGATTCGCGTGCCCCGCGCTCCGAGCCAGAGCCGGTAGCGATCGGGCCGCAGCTGCTGTCGCTCTCGACCGACGGCGTGTTGACCGCGGACGCGATCGTCGTTCGGGACGCACTCGAACCGTTGATGCTGGCCGATGCGGTCCGCTACGCGCTGCCCGACGACGTGGCGGAGCTGCGGCGTCTGCTCAGCGCGATGACCAGAAGGCTCGACTCGCCTGTCGACTTCCTGCGCGCGGACTGGGCGCTGCACCGGCGGATCGCGCAGATATCCCCGAACGAGGTGCTGCGCCAGGTCTACCTGGCGCTCGTCACCACGCTCGAGGGCAACGTCGACGCGATCGTCCCGGACAAGAGCCATCCGGACTACCTGCAGCGTCGACTGCGACTGCACGCGGACATCATCGAGGCGATCGCGGACTCGGACGCCCGGGCCATCGCCGGACTGGCCGACCAGCACCGGCTCACGACCGCGCTCGACACGGCTCCGGCCGCGCGGGCAGCGAAGGCCCGGCGTCAGCCGACCCGATAGCCCAAGCCGCGCCAGCGGCCCGCCATGCCCTGCCCGCGCACGGAGACGCTTCGCCCGTCCTCGATGGGCAGAAGCGTCATCAGACCCATGCCGACGTGCAGTCGCGTCGGGATCACGGGCAGCGACGGGACCTGGTAGACGAGCACGCCGTTGACGGTGAAGCGGACGGAGCCAGCGGCTGCGTCCAGGGCGATGGCGCAGTGCTGGTAGTCGTCCGGCGTCGTCTGAAGGCCGCACAGCGGGGGATCGACGACATAGGTGAACGCGTCCTCGCCGTCCACCAGGCCGGGCACGGCCAGGCGCTCGTACACCGAGAGTGTCCGGGTACCGGTGTTGATCAGGTCGAAGACAAGCAAGGACTGCAGGTCGAAGACGTTGAAGGTGATGAAGCCGTCGCGGTGATCGTCCGGGTTGCCGTTTAGCTTGCGTGCCGCCATCTCGATCTCGAAGGTCACGGTCTTGCCTGCGGGCACCGGGAACGCCTCTGTCGACATGATCAGGTGCTTGGCGTTGTCCGGAGACTGAGCGCTGTCGTGCGCGCGGGTGAACCGGTCGATCTCGATCTCGACCCTCCCGTCGGCGACCGTGGTGCGGGCACCGGGCTCTAGGTACACCCAGTCGCTGCCGTCCGCCAGGGGCGTGATCAGCGGTTGCCACAAAGTCGAGTCGAGCGTCGGGCCCCTGAACGAGTCGTAACGGGCGGCGTGAACCGTCTGGATCTGGGTCATGGCGATCTCCTGTCCGAGTGCGTGACGGTAATGCTAGACGCAGATCGATGCGTGCGCAAGGATTAATAATGGCGTCGCTGTCGTTGTACTGGGCAATGGATCAACCTCTAGGAGCATGTGATGACCGATTACGGCAGAGACCTCGAGTTCGGATACTTCCTGACGCCGACCGCTGACGACCCGGCGCGACTCGTCGCGGTCGCGCAGGAACTCGACAAGCTCGGTTTCGAACTCCTCGGCGTGCAGGACCATCCATACCAGGGCAGCTTCCTTGACACGTGGACCTTGCTCAGCGTGATCGCGGCGCGCACCTCGCGGCTCCGGGTGTTCCCGGACGTGGCGAGTCTGCCGCTGCGACCGCCCGCGGTGCTGGCCAAGTCCGCCGCGACGCTTGATCTGCTCTCCGGCGGGCGCGTCGAACTCGGGCTCGGCGCGGGTGCGTTCTGGGACGCCATCGCAGCCATGGGTGGCCCGCGCCGTAGCCCCGGTGAAGCCATCGACGCGCTGCGTGAGGCCATCGACGTAGTCCGCCTGATGTGGAGCGACCAGCGCGCGGCGAGGTCCGCGGGCAAGACGTACTCCCTCGGCGGTGTGCATCCCGGACCCAGACCCGCCCACGACATCGGCATCTGGCTCGGCGTGTACAAGCCTAAGGGACTCGCACTCGTCGGCTCGACCGCAGACGGCTGGCTGCCCACGATGGGCTACCTCGACCCCGGCAAGGCAATGTCCGATGCGCACGCCCGCATCGACGAGGCCGCCGACGCAGCCGGACGTGACCCCGCCACGATCCGCCGGATCTACAACCTCGACGGCCAGGCACCCGCCGCACAACTCGTTCCTCTCCTCACCGAACTCGCGATCGAGTACGGCATGGACGGCTTCGTGTTCGGCGGCCGCGGCACCCGCGATGAGCTCACCCGACTCGCCGCCGAGGTCGTGCCCGGCGTTCGAGAAGCAGTGCGCGCCGAGCGTGCCCGATGACCGCGCAAGACTCACGTACAGAGGCCGGTCGCCGCATGGTCGAGCAGTTGCGCCTGGCGCACAGGCCACTGCGCCGCGACATCGCCCAGCTAGGCGCCGCGATTGGCATGCTCGAACAGGCCGCCCTGGCCGCAGAACCCGTTCGCGAGATCGTTGCCGGACTGACTGTCGGCCAGTTGGCCTGGCAGATCAAGACCCGTTGCGAGTACTTCTGTGATCACCTCAGCCTGCACCACGGCATCGAGGACGAGCGGATGCTGCCCGCGATGCAACGCCAGTTTCCCGAACTGCACTCAGTGATTACCCGCCTTAAGGACGAACACAAACAGGTATCGGTGCTCATCCTCCATGTCAGCACGGCAGCACGGGACCTGGATACCGACGACACCGAGAGCGCGAACCTATTGCGCCGTTACCTCGGGCGGCTCGCA
>JBEKEK010000200.1:0-18680 GCA_050013875.1 Trebonia sp.
GGGCTGGAGGCAGTCCACCCCGACGACTTCCTCCTCGACCAGCTCGACCTCAGCCCGCCCACCATCCTGCAGGTTATCCGCGAGCAGGCCGCCCGCACCCGGAGACCACCGCTCACCCCGCGGGACCTGGCGACCCTCCTCGGCCGGGCAGGCGTGCCCGGGTTCGCCGACGAGATCCTCCGCCGCATGGCCAGCCCCCTCCACGGCACCTGACGGGCGCGGGACGACCTAACGGCGTCAGCCTTCCAGCTGACACTTCGCGACGGGCTGACGGCGGCCGCGCCGCACGCCGGTGCTCGCTGACCGGTCGCCTGGCCGCTCGAACCGGGTACTGCCAGCAGAAGTTACCAAGCGTGATGACATCTGCCACCCAGACCCTCATGATGGACAACATGTCGCATCACGCCGGGAGCTGTACCTCTCACCGATGATGTGCCTAGCCTCCCCGAGCCGCGCTCCACAGGCCATGGCATACTGGTATAGACCAGTACGCACGGATGTTTGCTCCATGTTTGCTCGGATGCCCCGGTACGCCCCGGCAGCATCCGGCATCCGCAGCTCGACGCGGATGCGGGCGACCGGACAGAATGGCAGCTCCCGGCACGTGCTAGCATTGTTTGTCAGCAGTTCAAGGAGAATAAACGAACAGAGCAGCGGACTCTTAATCCGCGGGTTCGGGGTTCAAGTCCCTGGCGGCGCACCCGTTTTGACCTGGGGTTTTACCATCCCAGGTTATTTTTTATGTGTCCGTTTTGTCCCCGTGTTTGCTCCATGTTTGCTCGCGCGCACGGACCCAGCATTCCGGGGCTTGTCAAAAACGGCCCGTCCCGTGCCCGATGCGGCGGCACGCTCCTCGGATTCGCGCCGTTGCGTCCGGCCGACGCCGCCCCGGGATCGCTAGACCAATGGTCTAGACCTTCACGACGGGCGCCGGGAGTGTGCCCGGAGTCCCTATGCCGATGCCCTCACGCTCGGTGATACCTGCTGGTAGCCGGCGCTCGTGTGGCCGATGCGTGGGTGGCGCCGGCACCTCCGGCAGATCGGATACCTGTCGGGGACGTGCGGGACAGCAAGGTGTTCCTGGGCGGTGGCAGCCGGATGCCGTCGGCGTTCGAAGCGGCGACTCCGCTGGGCGCTTCCGTGTGTACGCGCTTCAGGGTTCCGCCGGGACGGACGCAGCGTGCCGGGTAGCGGCGTGTCGGGGAAAGCTGGGGCGACGACGGCCACAGCCGGGCCGACCGCCCCGATCGGCATGGTTCCTGGTCCCTGCGGCGGTCGCGCCCACGTGGCGGCCCATCACACCGGGCGGAGACCCCACTGCATCCGTCACCGTCGCCCGTGCCAATCCAATTACCCGCCCGCGGGCGTCGCGACCCAGCCCAGGCGTCCTCGTCACTACAAGGGCGATACCCTGAGCGGGACATGCCGGCGTGTCGAACAACCGTGAGCGGGCATCTCGTGCGCTACGCTAAAGCCAGATGGTCCGGGGGAGGGCCGCAGACACAAGGAGCCACATCAAGTGAGCATCGACTCGAATCACCTCTGGGCCGACCGCGCGTTCGGCAGTGACGCGGACGCCCTGCGCGAGGTGATCAGGAAGTCGCTCACTGCGGCCTCCACGCAGTCGCAGAACGCCCAGTCGTCAAGCCGGGCCAGGAAGAAGTATCCGTTCGGGTCAAGCCTCTGGACGCTCCAGTTTCAGGAGCTGGAGGACCGGATGGTGAAGAAGTTCGGTGACCGCGTTCGTATCGTGCCTCTCGATAACTATTCTCTGGCCGTCTTCGACAGCTACGTCCTGTACCCCGTGCGTTCCGCGAACCTCAAGTCCTCCAAGGCGAAGGAAGGACGGGTCCGTAAGCCCGTATCCAAGCTTCGCCGACAGATGTATTCAGTCCTCGGGCCCGAACCCATCCAAGACGGGCTTTGGCCTGAGCAGGCCGCGCAGGAATCCGTGAGGGATCTCCGCACGCTCATGACCCGACTTGGCCCCAGCGCCCGGCTGGCGAGCATCAGCTACGTCTGCGACTACAAGACCGGCCTCGTCGACATCTACTGGGGCGACGCCGAACTCGACGCCCGTAGCGGCGAGCTCTCGTTTCGCGACGGCGAGGAAGTGCCGGTCGTGGTTAAG
This sequence comes from Trebonia sp., assembly GCA_050013875.1. Classification (GTDB taxonomy): domain Bacteria; phylum Actinomycetota; class Actinomycetes; order Streptosporangiales; family Streptosporangiaceae; genus Trebonia. The sequence goes on from JBEKEK010000200.1 coordinate 2,132, forward strand.
GTCGCCAAGCCGGTTCGTAAGCGCCGCCGTGACGTCGGAGTCAGTGCGTTCGACGGCGGAGAGATGCCTAGGATCAACCTCGGCATCAATGTGACCCGCCAGCCCTCCTCCCCTGAAGCCGAACCGGTGAAGCCCATGACCAGCAGCCATGAAGAAGAATAAAGACGTTCCGCTTGAGCTATTCAGCATCAGCGGGACTACAGGAAGAACGCCGTCGCCGGGCGCTATCGCGCGTGATTTCGACCCAGCCAGGTTGACTCAGGCGCGCTACCTCGCGAGCTTGACTAAGAAAGAAGTAGCTGACGCTATCCATGTAACTGCAGCGGCGGTCGGTCAGTACGAGGCGGGCATGCGTCCCCGGCCGGAACTGATCCCTGCCCTTGCGGAGACCCTCAATGTGCCGCCCGCATTCTTCCTTCCTGGAAGGCCGCACGCGCGACTGGATGCCTCCACGGCCCATTTTCGGAGCCTGCGGAATACCCGCGCTTTTCAGCGGGCAAAGGCCGTGGCTTTTGTGGAGCAACTCTGGGAACTGACATATGCGATTGAGAAATGGGTCCGCTTGCCGTTCGTGGAGGTGCCCGGTTTCTCGGGTGGCGAGAGCGCCCCGTCCGCGGACGTTCCCCAGGACCCCAAGTCCGCCGCACGCTACGTCCGCGAATTGTGGGGGCTTGGCATTGGCCCGGTTCGGCACCTGGTGCGAACCATGGAGTCTCGCGGGGTGGTCACCGCCATGGTCCCGTTCGATGACGAGGAGATCGCGCGAGTCGATGCTTTCAGCACGTCACGTCTGCCCCGCCCGGTGGTCGTGATGACGCCGGATCGAGCAAAGGACGTCTACAGGCATCGCTTCACTGCTGCGCACGAGTTGGGTCACCTAATCATGCATGGAGAGACGGCTCCTGGTGACTATCAACAAGAGCGAGAGGCCAATTCATTCGCTGCCGAATTTCTTACCCCTGAGGAATCCATCAGTGCCGAACTGCCGCCGCGCGTTGACTTCACGGCCCTCATCGAGCTCCAGCGGGACTGGGGTGTTTCCGTCAAATCATTGCTTTACCGGTGCCGTGAGCTGGGCCATATCTCTGACTCAGCTGCAAGTCGCGGGTATCAGCGTCTTAGTATTCTTCAGGCTAACGGCACGCTGCGTAACGAACCCACCACGAGCTATCCTGGGGAAATGCCTGCGCTCTTGTCGAACGCCTTTGATCTAGCGGAAGACAACGGTCTGACCCTTCCAGCTCTGGCAGATGAATTGGCGTGGTACAACGATCGTGTCCGGACGTTGCTTAGCCGAAACGATCAAAGGCCAGTTCTAAGAGTAGTTCCCTGATGGCGCTTAAGTGTCAAGCTCCAGTGTCTAGCCGATTACTGAAACGCGTGCTTTACTGTAAACGGCGTCATATCTTTGGGTTTGTTCGAGGCCTCGGGGTGTTGGCGACTTGCGTCACAGGTGACACGGGGGCGCGTTCGAGCGCGATGAGCCCGCCTATCCTCAATCGTTCAGGGGAGCTGAGGTCCGGTTACTGATTGTGCTTGTTTCCGTTTTTGATTCTCATGTCCGTTTCGGTTCCGGTCGAGGGTTCGCGGACTGCCCGGTGTGCCCGGGTGCGCACCGGCTCCGACTGCGCCGGGGTGGTCCTCCTTCCGTGTCGTTTGGGTTGTTGGTGCTGGTCACGTGAGTGCAGGCAAGGCGCAGAGCCGCTGCCAGCAGGTCAGGAACGCATCTGCCCAGGGCCAGGTTCCGCTGATGGCGAGGGTGCGCTGTCAGGCGTGTCGGGCGAGCCTGGCGGGGAGGTGCCAGACCCGGTAGCGGAGCGTGTCCGGGTTGGCGTCGCGGAGTTCGGGGTCGTCGCGGTGGCCCAGGAGGCGGGTCCAGGCGGCGAGGTCGGCGGCGATGTTCGCCGCGATGACCCAGCCGCAGTTGACCTGCCAGGCTTTCGACGGCAGGTTCCGCAGGCCCATGGCTTTCGCGGTGCGGACGCCGGCGGTCTCCACGCTGGCGTGCTCGCGGTGCAGTACGTCGGTGAACTGCGGGTGGTGGCTGCCCGGGACTCCGCTGATCCCGGCGTCGGGGATGTTGGTGCAGATCACGGAGTAGCGCCAGCCGGTCTTCTTCTCGAAGGTGGTCAGGTTCCTGGCCTGGCGGCGGGACGGCTTCACCCGGCGGACGATGAACCGCAGGCCGGGTGGCCAGTTCTCGGCCCGGGTCAGCAGGTGCGTGATCTCCGCGACGTCCTTGTCGTCCTGCACGGTGCCGTCCTGGCCGGTCCCGGGCTTCCACGCGTCTGCGGGGACCTTGGCGATGGCGTCTTCGTCAGCGGCGGTGATCATCCACCCGGTCGTGAACAGCACCGTCCTGCGGTTGGAGTTCAGGGCCAGCAGGTGCTCCACGAGATCGTGGCTGGCGCCGGCCCCGTCGACCCGGACCATGATCTTCCGCCGGAACCGGGACGGGACCTGCCGCAGCGCGGCTGCCAGCACCTCTTTATGGTCAGTGAAGGTATTTGACCCGGCGTTGCCCGGCCGCAGCTGCATGGCCAGGCACTCGCGCGTATTCCGGCACCAGGCCCCCAACGGGTGGAAACCGTACCCTTTCTTCCACGTGGCGGCTGCCCCCTCCTTGTCCGAGCGGGCAGTGACCAGGGTGGCGTCCATGTCGATGACGACCCAGCCCTCCAGGACCTTCCCCGCGACGGCCAGGTGCGGGAATCCCGCGCCCGCCGCGGCGGTCAGTTCCCACGCGTGCGCCCTGGCTTTCGCGCGGGCGCGGGCGATCCGGTCCAGCATCCGCGGGGATCCGGCCAGGTCCAGGGCGCGGCGGGCCGTCGGCCCGCTCGGTGCTGCGCCGAGTAGCGGGGCGAGGTGGGCGAGCAGCGCGATGTCGCTCATGCTGGTGGCCCCGAGCGCGATCGCCGCGGCCATCGAGATGATCGCGGTTCCCCGGTCGATCAGCGGTGAGCTGCGGTTTTCCTTCAGCGCACCGGACAGCAGGCCGGTGAGCCCGGCCTGGTCGGCGGCCTTGCGGAGCAGGATCGCGCCCGCGTGACCGACCAGGCCCTTCCCGTCCGCGGTGACCTTCAGGGCATGGTCCCACCCGTTATGCTGCATGGCGAAGAGCGCTCCGGTCTGGAAGTTGCTGCGTGTGGTAACCGGTAATCTCCCAGAACCTGGGCGCTCTTCGCCTTCACACGACCAAAGAGGGGACGGCCGCTACGCGGCCGTCCCCTCTTTAACGTCCTCCCGGGCACCTTGACTGCCCCGCACCCGTATGGTGCACACGCCTGCAGCCATCAGCAGCATGTATTCACTGCTCACAAGCACTAATCGAATAATCCCCGTCCAAATAGCCCTTGCTGCTGAATTGCGGAGGCTAAACCTGGACGACTACGAAATCGTCCGGACCTACGGGGCTGAATACAGGGGCATCGTGAACTACTACCTGCTTGCCCAGAACGTCTTCTGGCTCGGTGCCCTGCGCTGGAACGCCGAGCTGTCGATGCTGAAGACCCTGGCGTCCAAGCACCGCTCCACCGTCGCCAAGATGGCGGCCCGCCACAAGGCCAAGATCGAGACCAGCGACGGACTGCGGACCTGCTTCGAGGCCAGAAAGCGGCGCACGGGCAAGAAGGACCTGATAGCGCGATTCGGCGGGATACCCCTCAAGCACGACGACCACGCGGTCATAGCCGACCCCGCGCCTGCCCCCGCAAGCCACCCGCGCAAAGAGCTGATCACACGGCTCGGCAAGCGCGAGTGCGAGCTATGCGAGCAAGGAAAGACGGTGACTGTCCATCAAGTCGCCACACTCGCTGATCTCGGCAAGCCCGGACCAGGCCAGCCCGCGTGGGCAGCCCTCATGACGCGAATGCGGCGCAAAACCCTTATCGTCTGCGCCGCCTGTCATGAGCACATCCACGTGACCCCAGTCACGCACGCGGCATAGATCACTGGAAAGCCGGATGCGCTGAAAGGCGCCAGTCCGGTTTGGAGGGAGGCTGCCCGGAAAAGGCCCGAGTTCATGCAGGTTGAACGAGGGACCTCGCTGGGCAGCCCACCCTACTGGAGTCCTTGGCGGTGAAGAAGGCTTGTGGTGAGACTTCTTCTACCGGGGCTCCACGGCTGTTTCCGGGCATGTCCGGGCTGTCTGCGCGCCTCCCCGAAACACCTCTCCCGCGACGTTAAAGACCGGATGTCCGATCCACTTTCAGTGAGATCACCTCAGTGCCCAGAGGTATAACGACAAAGGCGAGTACCTCTACTACCCGCCCGACCCGGACAACCCCCCGGCCAGACCGAGAATAGGACGCCGGCCCAAACTGGCCACGCAAGCCTGACCAGCACAAACGTAAACACCACGCGAACCGCTCCGAAGAGGTGCAGTATGCAGCCCGAGGTTTATCAGTGCCGGTGGCCTTGCGGGCGGGCTGGAAGCTGATGCCCAGGAACGCGCAGGACGCCTTGAACGATTCGGAGACGAATACCTTGCCGTGATCCACGGTGATCATCTGGGGGATGATGACAGGGCGGCCCGCAGCGTGCTCCAGCCGCTCGTCGATGCTGAGCATCCGCCGGAACGGCAGGGCCGACTCCGACATCCGCATGGCCTGCGGCCAGCCCGGCCGCATCGGCTCCGGGGTCACGGTCCGGGCCAGCAGCACGCTGGCGTCCACCGACTTCGTCGTCGGCCGGAGCACGGCCGCGGTGACCGTTCTGGTCGCGACGTCGATGATCCCCGTCAGGTCCACCCTTCCGGTCACCCCGCTGTCCAGGCGGACCAGGACGTCCAGCGGCGTGGAGTCGATCTGCATCACGTCGCCGGGTGCCGCCGCGGGCACCCGGCCGAACGGCCCCTCGGGACGAGCGGCGAGTGACCGGCGGGTCCTCGCCGACCCGGTCGTGTGATGCCCTGCGTCTAGCCGGGCGAACAGGCGGTAAAGGGTCCGCTCCGACGGCAGCCTTCCCGCCTCGCAGCCGTCCCCGGCGAGGATCTCCCTGGTCCGGCGGAACACGAACGCCGCCGTCCGCGTCGAGTCTTCCGCCGCCTCGCCGATCGCCTTCCGCATGGCAGCGACCACGGCCGCATCGGCCCGGCCGTGCGGCGGCATCCGCCGCCGGGCCCGGTAATCGACCATGCCGGCCAGCCCCTGCTCCTGGTAACGCCGGCGGCGCTTCGCGACCGCGCTCGCCGTGACCGGGTGCCCGGCGGCCGTCGGCTCGGAGGCCTTGGCCTGCTCCCGCCTGGTCAGCGCGACCGACCCGGGGTCGTACTCCGGCCGCGGGACCGTGCCGTCCTCCGCGTCCGGCGGCACCCCGGTCAGCACCTCGACGATGTGCCGCTCCCACCACCGTGCATCCTCCACGGCATCCGCGGGCAGGCCGTCCAGCACCGAGGCCTGCGGCATCCCCGGCCGAGGCCGGGCATCCAGCACCGCGAAATCCCCGTCGGCCAGCAGCCCGGACACGGTGACGGTGACCACCTCGCCGCCGGTATCGGCGAGCCGGACCGCTGTCCCTGATATCCCGATCACTACCTGGTCCCGGCCTCCGAACCGGACACGGTCCCCGATACCGAGACCCGCCCGGCCGCCCGGTCACCGCCCGCCGCCCGCAGCCGCCCCGGCGACGACCAGGGTCTCCGCAGTCAGCCTGGCCGCCAGGTCCGCGGTCAGCGAATGCCTCCACATCAGGTGGAACAAGGCCGGCAGGACCGCTATCGGGTCGCCGGCGGCAGCAGCCCGGCCATCAGCGGGACCGGCCCTGCGAAGACCTCCAGCAGAAGGCGGCCCAGGCCCGGCGGGCCACCGCACCGCGGATGGCGGTAGCGTGCCAGCCACGTCACGTTCGCCGTCAGCACCGGATCCGGGACGCCCGCGCGCCGGAAACCCCATCCTGCCAGCGTGCATGCGCCCCTCGTGACCCCGAACGCCTCCGCGTCCTTCTCCTCGATCCGGTCATCGGGACGCACGTCGATGACAATGCCGGAACCGTCGGCCATCCGGGCGAACAAGTCCGGCGCGTGACGCCGGGACCGGCCGACCCCGTCACGCCAGTACAGCCAGAACGGCTGCGCCGCGATCGCGGTGACATGCGGATCGAAGTCCAGAAGCATTACGTGGTCGCGTTCAAGCCAGGACTCATACCCGACATGCGACCCCGTGGTCACCGACCACCACAGGCCAGGCAGATGCTTCTGGCTCCTGGCCCAGCGAAACTCCCTGGCCGGCATGAACGTCTCAGGGCGAAGCCCCGGCCATGCAGCCGGCAGCTCGCGGTGCTCGTCGCCGTCCGCGTCGAGATAACACAGCTCGAACTCCGGATCGGTGTCTCGGGCCCCTGCCTCCTCCTCGCCCAGCCCCACAGGTCACGCTCCGTTCCCCACGGTCACGCAGTGAGGAAACTGTAGTGGCAGAAGACCCCAGTCGAGCAACGTTAATTGACAAAGAGGAATGTTCGATGTCAGAGGACAGGCACGGCGGAGGCAAGCATCGCCGTGACGATGACCTGGCTGTAGATTCCGGACGATCATGAGCAATCACACGCCGCTGGCCGGTGGTGTTCTGGTCATTGAGCAACGCGGTCTTGCTGGCTTTCCGGATGATCATGAGCAATCGAAGGTGCAGCCGCGGCTGGCTCAGGCGGACTGGGCTGTGCCGCCATCAGGTTCGTTGCCGAGGCCGCCGTAGCCGCGCGGGTCGTTCTCCCGCGGCGGGGTACGCCTGGACGACCTGAGGCGCCTGGTCATCATGGCCTCGAGTACTGGGTCGGCGGCGGCCTCGGAGCGCCCTGTGATCCATCACCGCCGTCACGCCGGAATCCCACCAGGCCGGTCAACGCCTTCGCGGGGATCCTACGCCGCCCGCCCGGGACGCGTCTGGTTCCGGGGGGACCGCGGCGTAATCCTTGAGAACGATGCGCCGGGCGAACGCGCTGGTTACCGTCGTTGCGTGACTACGAATCAGCCGACCGACGGTGCCAGGGCGCCGGCCAGGCGCTGGCTAGCCGCTGGGATGGCCGAGAGCCAGTGGTCGGCCACCGCCACCGTCATGGCCGCTGCCGCCGGAGCCGTCATACTCACGATCGCGGCCGGCCCCGGCGGGCACGCGGCCGGCAGGCAGCTACTCATCCCGCTGATGGCCGGCGCCCTCGTCGTCGTGCTGCGCCGCTGGCCGCTGCCGGTGCTGGCGGTGGTGACCGCCACGGCCGGGACGGTCACGGCCACCGGCCACGTCTCGCTGCCGGTGGGCCTCCTGCTCGGGGTCGCCCTGTACGTCGCGGTCCTGCGACTGCCCAGGCCAAAGTCGATCGCGCTCACCGTGGCGGTCGCGGCGTCGCTGGGCGCGACGCTGCTTTACTCGGCGCTCACGGCCGGGACCGGGCAGGCCGCGAGCGCGGCGGCGGGCATAGGCGGCGATCCAGCTTTCCAGCTCCTCGCCAGGCAGCGGCACCACGCTGATCGGCAGCCGGTCCGCCGTCCAGTTGCTCACCGAGCCGTCGCTGTCCGGGTGCGGGAGGCGGGGCGGGCGGTCAGCAGCCCGGCCCCGATCGCGGCGGCCAGCTCCCTGCGGTCCGCCTCGGCGACGGCGTCGTTGGTCACCTGGTCCATCAGCCCGGCGTCGAGCCGCTCGGCGCCGGTGCGGATGGCGCGCAGGCAGCCCCGGCTGACCAGCGCCATCAGCGAGGCGAAGTGGCCGGTGGAGCGGGCGAACAGGTAGTCCGCCAGGTCATCGGCCAGCATGCCGGGATACCGCCCGGCCAGCACAAGCTGCCGCTCGACCGACAGCAGCAGGCGCCGCCACTCCTCGCGGCCCGGCTCGTCGTAGACCTGGAACGGACGCATGCTCAGCACCGTGGTCCGCCGACCGAACTGGGCCTGCAGCGCCCGCTTCGGTGCCCGGCCCTCGGTCAGCAGCCCCGTGCCCGCCACCCCGACACCCACGTAGACCAGGGTGACCGGGAAGGTGTTGGCCAGGAACTTCAGGTGGTTGGCCATCTTCACCGCGTTCGCATCGGCGTTTCTGGGGGGCCAGAAAGTGAACGTCGTCGACCAGGAAGACGGACGTCCTCAGGCTCAGCACGGCGTCCTTGGCCCGCTCGGCGAGCGTGTCGGCGTCACCGCGCTCGGGCAGCCCGTAGAACCGGCTGTGCACAGGCGAGCGCGCACCGCGCGGGCAGGGGCGCTTATCTCCACCGCGCCCGTACCAAGCCTCTGCCATCCGTTGGCGGGAGGCGCTCGCCGATCTCGCAGTCCTCTGGCGCAGCCGAGTGGTAGTCACGGCGTCGCTCACTGAAATTAGGCGCGGTCGCCGCCCGGTCACTGTGAGCACGCACAGGCGAGACAGTCGGCGTTAAGCTCCGGTATCGGGCATTTCACGGCGTGGGGAAGGCTGATGCTGATCAATCCCGACGAGGTGGTCACCGGCGCCCTCGTCAACGCGATCGCGGTGATCGGACGCCAGATCACCAAGGCCGCATCCGGCCTGCGTAAACAAGATCAGGGCCTGCAGACTGCCCGATGGTACGAGACCTTCCGGCTCACAGGAACGCTTCCCGAACTGCCCGATCTCCCTCAGGCGTCCGCAGAGCGGCTCGCCGGGATCCTGGGCGGCGAGGAGGCCCAAGCGGCCCTCCAGGAACTGCTGGCCGCGAGGCTGACCGACGCCCCCGAGACCGACGCGGCACGGGCACGGGAGGCCATCCGCGCGAGCCTGAGCGCCGCTGCCCCGGATGTGGCCGCTGTCGCGGGGGAACTGGCCGGGTACTACGACGACCAGGTCTGCGCCCTGGTCGCCCGCCTGGAGACCGAAGACCCGCCGCTGCTGGCGCAGATCCGTAGCGACGCCTTCTCCACCCGCGTCATCACCATCCTGCACTCCATCGAACGCAACACCGCTCAGCCAGCCGAAACGCGCGCCGTCTCGCTCCTGGGATCCCAGGGCGCGATGATCGGCGACCGCAACACGCAGGTCAACAACTTCTACTTCGCCAGGGGGAACCCCGGCTTGCCTGTCGGGCGGATGCTGGCGGAGATCACTGACCCGTTCGCGCTGGAGGTGCACCGGCCGGTGCAGCTAGCTGACCTGCAGCCCGGGCTGCCGAAGCTGCCGGCCTACTTGCCGCGCGGGCACGACCGGGAACTGGCCGACGTGGTGCGGGCGGCGGCCGGGGGCACGAGCGGGAGCGCATCGGCAAGATGATGAACGCCCGCTGGACCGCCAAGCCCAAGCCGAAGCCCGCCGCGTAGGCCGACTGGCCGGCCCCCGGAACCAGGACGACAAGCAAGGGCCGCAAGCAGGATCGGGCCCCCGCCAGGACCACGAGCAGCGCCGAGCCGCCGGGCCCCGCCGGCACCCGGCCGCCGGGGGCCCGGACGGAAGTCGCCCCCTGATGGCCGTCCCTTCGGGATCGGCTACGCCGCCTCCTGACAGAACCCGTCCGACAGACAGGTGCAGCGGCCGGACCCTAGCGGCCACGGCCGGTATGCGCCAGAATGTCATTTCATGGCGCACCTGCTGATTACCGGCGACGTGGTTACGATCCACATGTCTCGTGGCGAGAGATTCGAGGCGGCGCACGGAGATCAGACATTCCCCCGAAGCGCGATCAGTGGCGTGCGGACCGTACCGGACTGCATTGCCGAAGTGCGTGGCCTGAAGTGGGCAGGCACGGAGCTCCCTGGCATCCGGATTGGGAGCTTCCATGAGGACCAGCGCGTCACGTTCGCCGTCTGCCACGGCCACAACCCCGGAATTGTCATCGACTTGGCCAACAGCAAATACGACAAGGTAGTACTGACCGTCGATAACGCGGAGGAGATTGCGGCCCGCCTGACCGAGCCGCCGAGCTAGTGCACAGGCGTGCCATCCGCGTGCCAGAACCAAGCGGATCCCGCCCAAGCGCAACGCGCGACCCCAATCGAATCCCCTGCACGCCGACAGGGCACCGGGCGTGCAGGCCCAGGACACCCCCGTGCACGGAAAATATCGACCATCACTGTCCCTATAAGGGTCGGATCTTCAATTGCCATGCGGAGAAGCTCGGTATGCAGGGATCGCTGGTTTTCAATACGAGTGACAGCAGACTCATGCTGTTGGATGATCAGCGAGTATGCAACGGCTAGCAGAGCTAGCCCAGATAGGGCGGCAGATGCGAAGCCGTACGTCTGGCCAATGTTGGCGAGGGAAATCCAATCTCCATGGAAAATATGACTGAGGCCAAGCAGCAGCACAGGCGAGAGCAGGGTCCCTAGGAGAACTCCGGCTACAGCAAGGATCCTTCCAGTCTTCGCGACGAAGCCGAAGCTGGCGGAGGCCATGATCGGGCGCGCGGTGAAGGCGGGCGTCCCGTTCAAGTGGGTGGCGGGCGACGAGGCGTACGGCGGGAACCTCGGCCTGCGGGAATGGCTGGAGGCAGAGGAGATCCCGTACGTGCTCGCGGTCGCGTGCAAAGCCATGATCCAGACGAAGGCGGGCGCGAAACGGGCCGATGAGCTGGCGGGGCTGGCCCCAGCGGGCGCGTGGCAGCGGCTGAACTGCGCCGACGGGTCCAAGGGACCGCGGCTGTATGACTGGGCGCTGGTCGCCACCGACAGCGATCAGCACTGGCTGCTGGCCCGCCGCTCCCTCCAGCCCGGCGAGAAAGGCGACCTCGAGCTGGCCTTCTACCGCTGCCACTCGCCTCGCCCGGTCACCCTCGCCGAGCTCGCGGCGGTAGCGGGCGCGCTGGGGGGTGGAGGACTGCTTCGCCGAGGCGAAGAACGAGGCCGGCCTGGACCACTACCAGGTCCGCCGCTACCGCGCCTGGTACCGGCACGTCACCCTGGCCATGCTCGCGCACGCGTTCCTCGCCGCCGCCGCGCACGCCGCCCGCCCCGCCCAGGCGCCCCCGCAACCGCGGGAACCTGTCCCTGCCAGCGGAAACACTGACGGCGAGAGCGCCGAAAAGGGGGCCTGACCGCTGTGGACAACTTTTCGCCCCGCCAAGGACATACAGCCCGCCAGCCTTCATGACCGACGAAACCGTGCGTGACCTGATCCCGCTCACCGCCGCCGAGGCCCGCCGCCTGTTCTGCCTCTACACGCGGACCGCCTGCCCCGAACCCTTCCACGAGCACTGGTCAGACTGGAGACGGCGCCGCCAGGCCGCCGCCCGCAAATCGCATTACGCCCGCCGAATCAGAGATCACGAGGCGCTGCTGTAGTAATAGTGCTATGTTCCTCTTTGGGTAGTTAAGTTATGGTACGGGAAGATCGGCTCACTGCTTGGAGGCGAGTTCCGTGCCGAAGTACTTAAGGGCGCGCGCAGCGCTCGATGACGGCGAGGCCGTTAAGGGCGCGCGCAGCGCTCGATGACGGCGAGGCCGGGAAGGTCCGCAGGCTTGCGGGTGCCCGGCATGCCCCGGCGGACTGGACCGAACGGGCCCGGATCATCACGCTGAGCTGGGGCGGGCTGGACGTCCCGGAGATCGCGGCCCGGATCGGCTGCCATGAGAACACGGTGCGCCGCTGGCTGCACCGGTTCAATGATTCCGGCATCGGCGGGCTGGGCAACCGCCCAGGGTGCGGTCGCAAGCGGCGGATCACCGAGGCGGAGCGGTCGCAGGTCGTCGCGCTGGCCCGCTCGGCGCCGCCCGGGCGCCTGGCCCGCGACGCGGCCGGGGAGCTGTCGGTCGACGATGAGCGCGGGCCGGCGCAGTGGACCCTGGACACCCTCGCCGGGGCGGCCCGGGACGCCGGCATCCAGGTCCAGCGCAGCCAGGTGCGGCGGATCCTGCTGGCCGAGAAGGTCCGCTGGCGGCGCACCCGCAGCTGGGCGGCGAGCACCGACGCGGAGTTCGCCCCAAAAGGACCCGCATCGTGGAGCTCTACACCGCCCCGCCGGCCGGCTCCACGGTGATCTGCGCCGACGAACTCGGGCCGGTGATCCCGCGCACTTTCCCGCCGGCCCCGGGCTGGTCACCGGGCGACTCCCGCGGCCTGGAGAAGACCTGGGTCTACGGCGGGCTGCGCGTCGCTGACGGGCAGGCGCTCACCTTGTGCGCCCCGTCCCGCAACAGCGCCTTCTACCAGGACTTCCTCCAGCTGGCCGAGCAGGCCAAGCCCGAGGGCACCATCTACGTGGTCACCGATAACCTTTCCAGCCACACAGCAAGAGCACCCTGGCCTGGCTGGAAGACCACCCCCGAATCCGGCAGGTATTCATCCCCAAGGGCGCCTGCTGGCTGAACATGCAAGAGCCCTGGTGGCGGATCTTCCGGCACCAGGCGCTGGCCGGGCACAACTTCGCCGGCCCTGACGAGATCGCGCACGCCACCCGACTGGCGACCGCCCAGCTCAACGCCCGCGCCCGGCCCTGGATCTGGGGACGGCCCCAGCCCCAACCGCGCTCCTACCGCCGACGCTTTATATACATCCTTTAAGGAACGTAGCACTAGGAGATTGCGATCTTGCGGGCGCGGAGCGCGCGGTAGAAGGGCTCGTGGTGAGCGCTATAGCGTGCCAGCATCGCGTTGTTGGCCGTCGTGGTCTCGTAGCTGGTAGGGGACTGCGTAAACCCGGTGCTCTCGCTTACCCGGGCGTGCCAGCGAGCGCTCTGCCGCCACTCTTCGCGGTCGCCGGGTGCCCAGCACAGGGCGGGCTTGCTGAACGGGATGCCGACGGCGGCGCAGTAAGCCGCCACGGTCGCGGCCGGGTCGGCGATCAGGTCGTCGGATTCCACGACGACCGGGGCAGTGCCGCCGGCCGCGAGAATGGCCTGGTAGAGATCGTAAGCGTGCTCAAGCCCGATCTCCGACAGACTTAGTCTCTCGCCTTGGAGCGCGTAGCAGGACGCGGCGATCTCAGCTGGCGCGCGGATGAGGAACGTGTGCGTTGCCTCGGCGAGGAACCGCCGGTCGGCAAGCGCTGCGTGGTGGCGGCGGTCGGTGGTTTCCTTAAAGAACACGCGCGCGGTCCCGGCGAGGCCGCGCATCGCGGCGATCAGCTCCGCGGGATCAGATACCGGGTGCCCGTTCACCATGGTTGACCCGTGGTCGGCGATGTTGTCGAACGGCTCGTGGAGCGCGACGAGGCCGCCGTGCTCCAGCATGTACCGGAAGAACGCAGTCGAGCGTGACCGCGGCGCCGCCCACATCGCGATGAGGCCAGGCGCGGTCACCTCCGACGAGCCGCCAGCCACCGTCATCGGCACTCCTCTCTCGGGTCGCTAGCGTATTCGGGGCCAGCAGAAAGATGAAAGCCGGCGGCCTTGTCTGGTGGCGACGGGAGCGCCAGGGATCTGAGCCAGGCAGAAGAGGCCGAGCGCAGCGGGGTTATTTCCCGCGAGATGATCATGTTCCAGCCCGCTGCTGAGGTCCGGGCTTGCGGGCGTTCGCAGTGCCGGCAGGGCCGTGGCCATCGCCCGGTCGCTGATGTCGGCGGCGTAGGCGGCCCAGTCCCCGGCGGAGATCTTCTGTCACTGGATCGCGGCCTGGACGTGGATGCCGAGTGTCTTGGCCAGGATGGCGGCCGGGACCTCGGCGGCCAGGGTGAACAGGGCGGTGGCGCGGCCCTGCCGGGGGCTGATCCCGAGGGCGTGGAGCCGCTGGGCGAGCGCGTCCTCGGTCAGCGCGCTTCCCGGCTTGCGTCCTGGGAAGAGCCAGGGGGAAGGGACGCCGAGCAGGCTGCTGCCCCGTGGCCTGCGGCCGGCAGCGAGCCACGTGACGAGAGCATCCAGCGGGGCGGGCAGGATGACGGGACGGCTGCCGAGGCGAAGAAGGGTGCGGCCGTCCTGGTCCTGGTCAGGGCTGTGATGACGCTGAGCTTCTGGGCGTAGAGCAGGACGAGGAGCCCGGCGACCCGGTCGGCGGCCGGGTAGGCCTCCTCGCGGAGGAGCCGTTGTGCGTCTGCCCACCGGCGGTCCTGGTCAAGCGGGCCGGACGGGCCGGGCCAGCGCGTGGCCGGGGCGGTAAGGCCGGACGCGTGCCGGCGGGCGACTGCCCAGCGGACGAAGCTCGCCGACCTGATCAGGTGGCCGGAGGTCCCGGTCAGCCACTGGTCGAGGTCGGCTTGGGCGCAGGCGGCCAGGGTCAGCCCGCGTGCGGTGAGCCAGTCCAGGAGCGCCGCGGCGGCAGCGGCGTGGTCGCGCACGTTCTTGGCCTGGTCGCGGGAGGCGGGCCGGCCGTCGAGGCGGCCGCGCAGGCGGCGCAGATGGTGCCAGAGGGCGTATCCGCGCAGGGCCTGCCGGTCCCCGGGATCGGCCTTTCCGGCGATGACCTGGCTGATCCTGCGTTCCAGGGCGGTGAGCCGCTCGTCCCGGGCCGGGAGCGCGCCTGCGGCGACCAGCATCGACCGCACGTGGACGAGCGTGCGGCCCGGCGGCAGCGCGTCGAGGGCCTCGTGGGTGATGGCGCCGCGGGCGGCGACGTCCTGCAGGGTGCGGCGGACGGTGGGATTCTTCAGCCAGTCCAGCATGAGGTCGGGACGGCCGACGCGGACCATGGCCTCCCGGAGCCGGTCCAGCTCCCGAGCGGCAGCGCCGCCCGGCGGGGTGAACGCCTCCTTCAGTCTCCGGTCCAGGCAGCAGCGCGTGCACTCCGCGGTCGACAGCTGCCAGGTCTGCTGGCAGGACGCGCACCGTTTCCAGAACGCCGGGTCGGGGTTGAGGCAGCGGGCGCAGAGCGGCTCGCGCAGCGTGCCTCCCTTCACAGGTGCCCCGGTCCCGCAGCGCGAGCAGGTGGCCCAGCGCTTGCGGCACCGCTCGCAGACCGGGGTGCCGGTTGCCCGCGAGATACCGATCCGGCCGCCGTCGGCGGACCCGCAGATGCTGCAGGGAAGATCGGGGCCCGGCCGGCAGCTCTGGCAGACCGGCCCGGCCTCGGTGACCGCGGCGACCCGCCGGCTGTTCCCGCACCTCGCGCAGGGCTTCCAGCTCCGCGGGTCGCGGTGCCAGCAGTTCACGCAGACAGGCTGCCCGCCGTCGTTGAGGCGGGCCGGCTGGCGGACCTTCCCGCACCGGCCGCAGAGCACTGCCCGGGCCTTGCTCCTGCACCCGGCGCAGAGCCGCAGCCCGTCGACCGGGACGCCGAGCGGCCGCTGCCCGCCGCAGCGGGGGCAGCGCGGCTCGACCACGCTGGCGGCGCCCGCGCGGGCGAGCGCGCTGATGAACCGCAGGACGCCGGGGACCGGGGCGCGAGCGCCCTCGCCGGTCAGCAGCCCGGGCTGGGCTGTCACGGCCGCCGCGATGCGCCACCGCTCCTGGTGGCGCATCGCTGCCTGCTCCAGTGCCCCGAGGACCGCTTCCGCGCTGAGCCCTGGCTCCAGCTCCGCCATCAGCGCGAGCAGGCCGCCGCCGGTCACTGCGCCGTGCCGGTGATCCGCGCCCGCCTCGGCCGCAGGGCGCCGATCCCCGGGGCGTCCCCGGCCCCGCCGGCCGCGGCCTTCCCGGGCCGCCGGGCCGAGCCAGCCGCGGCGACGGGCTCGATGAGGTCGTCCATGGTGCAGTCCAGGATGTCGAGCAGCGCCATCAGGATCTTCAGGCTCAGCCGCTCGGGCCGCTCCGTGACCAGCCGGTAGACCTGACTGGAAGACAGCGTGATCCCGCGCCCGGCCAGCGGGCCGGCCAGGTCGGTGGTGGAGAACATCCCGCGGTCGGCCATCACCGTGCGCAGGTGCCAGCGGTAGTCGAGCCTGGCGGTCATCCGCTTCCTTCCTCCTCATGCCCGGCGAACGCCGGGGCCAGCGCCCTGCTCAGGGCGGTGTTCATGAAGTCGTCGCTGACGTGGGTGTAAATGGCAGTGGAACTGTCGCACTCGTGGCCGACCTGCTGCTGGATGAAGCGCCGGTCGGCCCCGTCCTCGGTCAGGTGCGTGACGTAGGCGTGCCGCTCCGAGTGCACCGTCAGCGCCCTGGGTAGGCCCAGCGCATCCCGGTAGGCGGTGAACCGGGCGTTGATCTCCGCCGGCTTGACCCGCCCACCCCGCTCGGTGACCCACAGACCATGTGGCCCGGCGACCACGCCCACGGGTACTCGCCGGCGAACTCGCCGAACCGCCGCACCAGCCGCTCCCGGTCCGCCACCGTGTCCTCCCGCAGCCCCCGCGCCGCCTGCTGGGCACGCCAGCCCGACAGCATCGCCTCGAGCATCGCGTCCTCCGGGCGCAGCTGCACCACCCCGGACACCAGCTCCAGGCCCGCCGAACCCGCCAGGTCCGCCCGTCCCACCCGACCCCCCAGCAGAAACAGCAACCATCTAAGGCCAGGATCATGCATCCAGCGGGCGCGACTTGCAATCACCGCAGGTCACACAGGCCTCTCGTGTCGCTCTACTGATGGCATCGGGACCGCCTGGACAGCCGCCAAACTGGTCAAACTTCGCCCGTCTGATGCAATTCCCGAGGTTTGGCGTAGGCGCTGGCCCTGTCCCGGCAGATGACCTCCACGCCGGGGTGGGCGGCCAGCCAGTCGGCCAGCGGCTGGGCGTCGCGGCCCTCGATAAGGTCCAGCGGGGCACCGGTCTCGCAGTCGATCAGCAGCGTGCCGTAGTGCTGGCCGCGCCTGATCGCGAAGTCGTC
>JBEKEK010000201.1:0-13417 GCA_050013875.1 Trebonia sp.
CAGGTCACCGTCGGCCGCATCGGCCGTCCGCACGGGGTTCGCGGTGACGTGGTGGTCGGTGTCCGTACCGATGAGCCGGAGCTGAGGTTCGCTCCGGGCTCGCGGCTGGACACCGACCCCGTCGGCATTGGCCCGCTCACCGTGGCCGGCTCCCGCTGGCACTCGGGGGACCTGCTCGTCCGGTTCCAGGGCATCGGCGACAGGACCGCCGCGGCCGGACTGGGCGGCACCTGGCTGATGGTCGATTCGTCCAGCCTGGCCCCGCCCGACGACCCCGACGAGTTCCGCGACGGCGACCTCGTCGGTCTTTCCGTCCGCACGGTCGACGGCACCGTGGTCGGCACCGTGACCGACGTGCTCCACCACGGTCAGGACATCCTCGCCATCGCGCCCGCCGCGGGCGCCGGGCAGATCCTGGTCCCGTTCGTGAAGGCGATCGTCCCCGAGGTCGACCTACCCGGCGGCGTGCTGGTCATCGACCCGCCCGAGGGTCTGCTCAACCTGGAAGACGCCACCTGATACACCTGGAAGACGCCGCCCGGGGCCGTCCCCGGCGCCCGCGTGCCATGATCACGAAGACTTTTCTTATCGCGAAGACTTTTCGCTCGTATAGCGCGAATTTCTTACGTCATAACAAAAGTCTTCGTGATCAAGCTCCGCCCTCCCGTGAGAGGTCACGATGCGCATCGACATTGTCACGATATTTCCTGATTACTTCGGACCGGTCGACGCTGACGGCCGGGTCGGGGCGTCCGGGCCGCTTGGCGTCTCCCTAATCGGCAAGGCCGGCGTGCGCGGCGACATCGACTTCCGTGTCCACGACCTGCGCCGCTGGACCTCCGACATCCACCACACGGTCGATGACACCCCCTTCGGCGGCGGCCCCGGCATGGTCATGAAGCCCGACGTCTGGGGCGCCGCGCTGGACGCCGTGCTGGCCGGGGCGACGGCGTCGGCCGATAAGACAGGGCCCGCGCGGCTGGTGGTGCCGGCGCCCAGCGGGATGCCGTTCACGCAGGAGCTGGCGGCCGCCTACGCGGCCGAGAGCCACCTGGTCTTCGCGTGCGGGCGGTATGAGGGGATCGACTCGCGCGTGGTGGCTGACGCCCGCACCCGGATGGTGGTGGACGAGGTCAGCATCGGCGACTACGTGCTCGCCGGGGGAGAGGCCGCCGTCGCGGTGATCGTTGAGGCCGTGTGCCGGCTGCTGCCCGGGGTGCTCGGGAACGAGCAGTCGGCCGCGGACGACTCGTTCGGCGGGGCCGGCGGCGAGATGAGCGGGTTGCTTGAGGGGCCGGTCTATACCCGCCCGCGCTCATGGCGCGGCCTTGAGGTGCCGGACGTGCTACTGTCTGGCCATCACGGCGCCATCGCCCGCTGGCAGCGGGACGAGGCGCTGCGCCGCACCGCGGCCAGCCGGCCGGACCTGATCCGCCGTCTCGCGGCCGCGGCTGACGGTCTCGGCAAGCGGGACCGCCAGGTGCTCGCCGAGGCTGGTTTTCCGGTTGACGGCGAAAGTATGGCACACTGATATGCGCTGCCCTTTCGGGCTTTGACTCCGCCGGGGTGCTTCCCTGGCTAAACGCAGGCTTACACCCGGATGCGCGCTGCCGCGCATTTCCGACCAGGACTGAGGAACTTCCATCATGCACACCGCGATCGCCGAGCTTGAGCAGGCGCAGCTCCGGGATGACGTCCCGGCCTTCAACCCTGGTGACACCCTCAAGGTGCACGTCAAGGTGACGGAAGGCAACCGCTCCCGCATCCAGGTCTTCCAGGGTGTCGTGATCCGCCGCCAGGGCGGTGGCCTGCGCGAGACCTTCACCGTGCGCAAGGTGAGCTACGGCGTCGGCGTCGAGCGGACCTTCCCGGTGCACAGCCCGTCGATCGACAAGATCGAGGCGGTCACCCGCGGCCGTGTCCGCCGGGCCAAGCTCTACTACCTCCGCGACCTGCGCGGTAAGGCCGCGAGGATCAAGGAGCGGCGGGAGACCGTCGCCAGCTGACCTCGGCTGACGGCTGATTCCGGGTGACCCCCGATCCTGCTACTCCAGCGCCCGATGCTGAATCTGGCGCGGAGGTAGCGGACGAGCAGGTATCAGCGGACAACGAGGCGAAAAGCGGGGCCAACCGGAAGCGGCACTTCGGGCGGGATCTCGCTGTCATCGTCATCGCGGCGCTGGTGCTGACGATCTTGCTCAAAGCGTTCGTCGTCCAGGTGTTCTCCATCCCCTCCGGGTCGATGGAGAACACCTTGCTGCCCGGTGACCGGATCTTGGTGAACAAGATGGTCTACCGGCTCCGTCCCATCGAGCGCGGCGACATCGTCGTGTTCAGCGGGGCCGGGTCCTGGGACCCGGTAGCGGCGCCGCCAAGTGACCCGGTCGTCCGTTTCCTTGACGACGCGAAGAACCTGGTCGGCATCGCCGGGCCGGGAACCGACTACGTCAAGCGCGTCATCGGCGTCCCTGGCGACCACGTGGTCTGCTGCAACGCGCAGGGCCAGGTCACGGTCAACGGCGTTGCCCTGAGCGAGAAGTCCTACATCTATCCGGGCGCCGCGCCGTCCCAGATACGGTTCAACATCACCGTGCCGTCGGGCAGGCTCTGGGTGATGGGCGACAACCGGGCTGACTCCGACGACTCCCGTTACCGGCAGACTGACCCCGGCATCGGGACCATCCCAGAAAGTGCGGTGGTGGGCCGGGCGTTCCTGATCATCTGGCCGCTCTCCCGCGTCTCCGATCTGCCCATCCCGAACACCTTCCAGCAGCCGGCGCTGAGCGCGGCGGCCGCGGTCGCCACCGCGCCGCCGGCCGCTGTCGGCGGCGGGGCCGCCGCTTTGGCGGCCGGCACGCTCTTCTGGCGCCGCCGCAGGCGGCGCTGAGCTGAGTTCGGCTTCGGCCGCGCGAGCGACCACCGAACCGGCCGGCGTGAGCCGGGTAACTATTGCGATGCCATTAACGATTTCCGTTGAAGTGCGCAGCCTGCTGCCCGGCCGGTGTCGGGAACAACGCCGTGGGCGGGCCGCGCCCGGGGGAAGTGGCGATACGCTCGCAGTGATGAGCGATGACGACGCGGCCTGGCGTGATGGAACAGGGGGAGCGCGGATGAGCGGTTCGGGCGCGCGGGGCGGCTACGGATCCCCGCCCTGGGACCCAGCCGATCCGGTGCCTGACCTTGACGACACCCAGGCGATTCCGGGTCTTGGCACGATCCCGGAACCCGTCGAACCGCCAGGGCGCGTAGGCAGTGCCTTCGGGCAAGGTGACAGCGCCGGGTACCGGGCGCGGGGCGAGACCGCCGGCGCCGCCTGGTCGGGCGCGGGCGGCCGGCGGCAGCAGGATCAGGCTGGTCGCGGCGACTCCCGCCCCGGGCAGGGGCGGGGCGCGTTCGGCGCCACCCGTGATGACCTTGGCGCGGTCGGCCCGGACAGCGATGCTCAAGGCGGCCGTGACAGCGCGGACGGCAGCGGAGGGCAGCGCACGAAGAAGGATGACGCCGGCCGCGGTGGCAAGCCCGCCAAGCGGCGCCGCAGCTTCTGGCGCGAGCTTCCGGTGCTCATCGTTGTCGCACTGGTGCTCGCGCTGCTTATCAAATCCTTCTTGATCCAGGCCTTCTACATCCCGTCCGCCTCGATGGAGAACACCCTCGAGATCGGCGACCGGGTGCTCATCAACAAGGTCATCTTCCACATGCGCCCGATCCACCGCGGCGACATCATCGTGTTCGACGGCACCGGCTCCTGGGACTTCGACAACGCCCCGGCCAGCACGAACATCTTCAGCAAGGGGCTGGACGAGCTCGAGGGCATCGTCGGCATCAGCCACGATTCGTCGATCTACATCAAGCGCGTCATCGGGCTGCCCGGCGACCAGGTTGCCTGCCCCACCGCCAGCGGCGACCTGTACGTCAACGGGGTGGCGCTCAGCGAGAGCTCCTACCTGTACCCGGGGAACGCGCCGTGCGACGGGAAGTTCAGCATTACCGTCCCGCCCGGCAGGCTCTGGGTGGAGGGCGATCATCGCGCCGTCTCCTATGACTCCCGCGGCCACACCGGCGATCCCGGCGGCGGGACGATCCCCGAGAGCGCCGTCCTCGGCCGGGCCTTCGTCATCATCTGGCCGCCGAGCCGGTGGAGCTTCCTCGACATCCCGGCGACGTTCGAGCAGCCCAAGCTGAACGCATCGAACGCCGCGGCCGGCGGGTCGGCGGCGGCGCTGACGGCCGCGATGGACAACGGCACCCCGGTCCAGGCGGCCGGGTCCGTGCTCCCGCTCGCTCTCGGCTTGGGCGGCGCGGTCCCGCTCACCCTGCTGCAGCGCGCCGCCCGCCGCCGCCTGAAGGGCCGCCGCGCCCGCCGCGAATCCTGACAATCGGCCGGACTGCCCGGCGGGAGCGGGGCGCGGCCGCGGCGCGGTTGGCGTACGCTGCCAATGATGGCTGCCCCCACCTACACACCGCGGCGCAGCGCCGGTCTGGCCGCCTATGAGAACGTGCTCGCGCGCGCCGGGCTGGCGCCGGTCGCTGGCATTGACGAGGCCGGGCGCGGAGCGTGCGCTGGCCCCCTGGTCGTCGCGGCCGTGGTGCTCGACACGATCGCGATCAAGCGGATGCCCGGCCTGGCCGATTCCAAGCTGCTCACCCCGGCCGTCCGCGAGGAGATGTACGCGCTGATCACGGCCAAGGCGGTTGACTGGCACGCGGTGGTGATCCCGCCGGACGAGATCGACCGCATCGGGCTGCACGTATGCAACGTCGAGGGCATGCGCCGCGCGTGCGCCGGGCTGACCAGCCGCCCCGGGTACGTGCTGACCGACGGCTTCCCAGTCAGCGGGCTCGGCACCCCGGCACTGGCTATGTGGAAGGGGGACCGGGTGGCCGCGTCGGTGGCCGCCGCCTCGATCGTGGCCAAGGTAACCAGGGACCGGATGATGCTCGAGCTAGATGAGCGGTATCCGGAATACGGCTTCTGCCGTCACAAGGGGTATGTAACCGGAGAGCACCTGCGGGCGCTGGCGGAGCACGGGCCGTCGCCGGTCCACCGCCGGTCGTTCCGGTGTGTGCCCGGCATGGGGCAGGCGGAGGGAGAATAGGTGACATGAGCGCGGAAGACCTGGAGAAGTACGAAGCGGAAATGGAGCTGCAGCTCTACCGCGAGTACCGCGATGTCGTCGGCCTGTTCACCCACGTGGTGGAGACGGAGCGACGGTTTTACTTGACCAACGACGTTGACCTGAAGGTGCGGGCCGCGGACAATGGCGAGGTCTTCTTCGAGGTCACGATGCATGACGCCTGGGTATGGGACATGTATCGGCCGGCCCGTTTCGTCAAGAACGTGCGGGTAGTCACCTTTAAAGATGTCAACATCGAGGAGCTGGCGAAGAGTGACCTCGAACTGCCTGCCGACGAAAACGGCAAGCCGGGCTTTTCCGAATAGATCAGGATTCGTGACGGCATGCTAGGGCTCCCTGATGGCATCACCGCCTGCCTGTTCGACATGGACGGGGTGGTGACCAAGACGGCGGTGGTCCATGCCGCCGCCTGGAAGCAGATGTTCGACGAGTTCCTGCGCGTCTGGTCTGCCCGTAACGGGCGGGAGTTCGTCCCCTTCGACTCGGTCCGCGACTACGACGAGTACGTCGACGGCAAGCCGCGGCTCGAGGGCACGGAGTCGTTCCTGCAATCGCGGGGGATCAAGCTCCCGGAGGGGACGCCCTCCGACAAGCCGGGCACGCCCACCGTGCAGGGCCTCAGCAACCGGAAGAACGAGCTGGTGCTCGAGGTGCTGCACCGCGACGGAGTCGAGGTCTACCCTGGCTCGCGCCGGTATCTCGACGCCGTACGCAAAGCCGGGCTCAAGACCGCCATCGTCTCCTCCAGCGCCAACACCGGGGCCGTGCTCAAGGCCGGCGGCGTGGCCGACCTGTTCGACGTCCGGGTCGACGCGCAGGTCGCGACCGAGCGCGGGCTGCACGGCAAGCCGGCCCCGGACACCTACCTGGAGGCGGCGCGGATGCTCGGGGCCGACGCGGCCAACGCCGCCGTCTTCGAGGACGCGCTGGTCGGGGTCGCGGCCGGCCGGGCGGGCAAGTTCGGGTTCGTGGTCGGCGTGGACCGGATGGGGCAGGCCGACGAACTGCGCGCGCACGGTGCCGACGTGGTGGTCGAGGACCTGGCCGACCTGCTGTTACCCGAGCGTTCCAGTAGTGTCAGTAAGTGCCAGTGAGGGTCGGCGATGTCATGGCGCGCGGTAGCCGCAGGCCGGACGCGGAGGTGCTGGAATGATCAAGGATGAGCCGTACGGCGCGGAGCCGTGGTGCCTCAACGAGGCCAGCCTCGACCTGAACCTGCTCGCGCAGAGCGAGTCGGTCTTCGCCCTCTCCAACGGCCACATCGGGCTCCGCGGCAACCTGGACGAGGGCGAGCCGAGCGAACTGCCCGGCACGTACCTGAACTCGCTGTACGAGGACCGGCCGCTGCCGTACGCGGAGGCTGGGTACGGGTTTCCCGAGATGGGCCAGACCGTCATCAACGTCACCAACGGCAAGATCATCAGACTGCTGGTGGACGACGAGCCGTTCGACATCAGGTACGGCACGCTGCAGAAGCACACCCGCACGCTGGACTTGCGGGCGGGCACCCTGACCAGGAACGTCACCTGGACGTCGCCCGCCGGGCACACGGTCAACGTCACCTCGGTGCGGATGGTCTCGCTGACCCAGCGTGCGGTGGCGGCGATCTCCTACACGGTCACGCCGGTCGACGAGCGGCTCCGCCTGGTGGTGATGTCGGAGCTGGTCGCCAACGAGGAGATCGCGGTCACCGCGGCCGACCCGCGCGCGGCCGCGATGCTGGCCCAGCCGCTGGTCAGTGAGGAGCACATGGCGGTGGACGGCGAACATCCGCGTGCCGTCCTGGTGCACTCCACCCGGTCGAGCAAGCTGCGGCTGGCCGCCGCGATGTGCCATGAGGTCTACGGCCCGGATCGCAAGGCCGTCCTCTCCGAGTCGTTCCCCGACCTCGGCCGGCTGATGGTCGCGACCGAGGTGCCCGCGGGCCAGCAGCTCCGGCTGGTCAAGTACCTCGGCTACGGCTGGTCCGCGGCGCGGTCCCGCCCGGCCCTGGTCGACCAGGTGAGCGGCGCGGTGGCGGCGGCCCAGCTGACCGGCTGGCAGGGGCTGCTCGACGAGCAGCGCGCGTATCTCGACAACTTCTGGGAGGGCGCGGACGTCGAGGTCGACGGCGACGTGGAGATCCAGCAGGCCGTCAGGTTCGGCCTCTTCCACATCCTGCAGGCCGGCGCTCGCGCCGAGCAGCGGCCGATCCCCGCCAAGGGCCTGACCGGGACCGGCTACGACGGCCACACGTTCTGGGATACCGAGATGTTCGTCCTGCCGGTGCTGACCTACACCCACCCCGGCGCGGCGGCCGACGCGCTCCGCTGGCGGCACAACATCCTGCCGATAGCCAAGGAGCACGCGAAAGAACTCGGACTGCAGGGCGCCGCGTTCCCGTGGCGGACCATCCACGGCGAGGAGTGCTCGGGGTACTGGCCGGCCGGCACGGCCGCCTTCCACATCAACGCCGACATAGCCGCCGCTGTCGTGCGATATCTGGACGCCACCCACGACGCCGACTTCGAGCGCGAAGTCGGCCTGCCGCTCCTCGTCGAGACCGCCCGCCTCTGGCGCTCGCTCGGCCAGCATGACGCCGCAGGCAAATTCCGCATCGAGGGCGTCACCGGGCCCGACGAGTACAGCGCGATCAAGGACAACAACGTCTACACCAACCTGATGGCGCAGGCCAACCTCGCCGCCGCCGCCGAACTCGCCGCCAAGCTCGCCGACGAGGCCCGCGCGCTCGACGTCACCACGGAGGAGGCCGCCGCCTGGCGCGACGCCGCGGCGGACATGTTCATCCCCTACGACGAGCGGCTAGGCGTGCACCCGCAGCACGACGGCTTCACCAACTACGCCCGCTGGGACTTCGCCGCCACCCCGCCCGATCACTACCCGCTGCTGCTGCACTACCCCTACTTCCAGCTGTACCGGAAGCAGGTCGTCAAGCAGGCCGACGTCGTTCTGGCCATGCAGGCGCGCGGCGACGCCTTCACCCAAGCCCAGAAGCTGCGCAACTTCGACTACTACGAGTCCCTCACCGTCAGGGACTCGTCCCTGTCCGCCTGCACCCAGGCCGTCATGGCGGCCGAGGTCGGCCACCTCGAGCTCGCGCACGACTACCTGGCCGAGGCCGCCTTCATGGACCTCGAGGACCGCGAGCACAACACCAAGGACGGTCTCCACATCGCGTCCCTGGCCGGCGCCTGGACCGCCCTCGTCGGCGGATTCGGCGGTGCCCGCGCCGGAACCGACGGCCTCTCGTTCTGGCCCAGGCTGCCGCCGGGCCTCGCGGGACTGACGTTCCGCATGCGCTACCAGGGGCGGGTCATCCGCGTGCGCGTGCGCCACCACGAGGCCAGCTACGAGCTGATCTCAGGGGACCCGCTGCCCATCACCCACCACGGTCACCCGCTGACGATCGGCGCGGAGAAGGTGACCCACGCGATCTCGCTGCCTAAGCAGCTGCCGTCCCCGGCCCAGCCGGCCGGCCGCGCTCCGCAACCTGCGCGCGAGCGCAGCGACGGCAGAAGCGGCAGCTAGAGTCTCCGGGCTCTACCAGGAGGCGCCAACTGGTACCGCTCGCGACCAGGCAGGCCCTCCCGGCAGGCCCCTTCCCTGCCGCCGCCCTGGGCATTCCCTTCCGCTGCTCCGCTGCCATCGCGGGGGCTAACGGTCGTCCCAACTGAATGGCCGTCAGCGCGCTAGTCCTGCGGGCAGTAGAACAGGCGCCACTGACATTTGGCTGCCGTTCGGCGGGCGTTATCCACAGTTTGCTTTTGCTGAAGATTTGGCTCGCAGTCACGGATTAACTGCTGTGTGTATTGACCGCCGCCGCCATCGTCGATGGTGGAGGTGGTGGCGATGGGAGCGAAGGACGTCCTCGGCCGGGAAGGCGAACAAGCCGCGGTCAGCTACCTGGAGGGTTGCGGGTTCCGGATCCTGGACCGGAACTGGCGATCGGCCGATGGTGAGATCGACATTGTCGCGGTCGAGCGGCACACGTTCGTCGTCTGCGAGGTGAAGACCCGGTCAGGGACGCGATTCGGCACGCCGCTTGACGCGGTCGGCCCGGCCAAACGCAAGCGGCTGCGCCGGCTCGCGGCCCAGTGGCTGGCCGCGCACGGCACCCGTTTCGACCAGATCCGAATCGACGTGCTCGGGCTGCTCCGTGACGGCGCCGAGGGCTTCACCATCGAGCATGTCCGCGGGGTGGGCTAGATGACGCTGGCCCGCACGTTCTCGGTGGCGCTTGTGGGCGTTACCGGGCACCTGATCGAGGTGGAGGCGGACATCGCCAACGGACTGCCCGCCACGATCCTGGTGGGGCTGCCGGACACGGCGCTGCGCGAAGCGCGCGACCGGATCCGCGCGGCGATCATCAACAGCGGCGAAAGCTGGCCGAACTCGAAAATCACGGTCGGCCTCTCGCCGGCCGCCCTGCCCAAACGGGGCAGCGGCTTCGACCTCGCGATCGCCATTGCCGTGCTCGCCGCCTCCGACGGACTGCCGCTGACAGCCCCGGCCGGAAAGATGTTCCTGGCTGAGCTCGGCCTGGATGGGAGGCTGCGCCCGGTGCCCGGGGTGCTGCCCGCGGTCGCCGCGGTCGGCCATGGGGTGGACACCGTGGTGGTGGCGGCGCAGAACGTCGCGGAGGCCGCCCTGGTCCCCGGGCTCGCCGTGATCGGGGCGTCCACCCTGGCCGAGGTGGTCAGGTGGCTGCGGGGCGGCCCGCCGCCGGTACCGCCCGACCCGCGGCCACCGGCCGACGATCCGTCGGCCGCGCTCGCCAAGGCCAGGAAGCTGGACCTGGCGGACGTGCTCGGGCAGGCGGAGGCGCGGATCGCGGTGGAGATCTGTGCGGCCGGCGGCCATCACCTGTCGCTGCTCGGGCCGCCCGGTGCGGGCAAGACGATGCTGGCCGAGCGACTGCCGACGATCTTGCCAAGGCTGGAGACGACGGCGGCGATCGAGGTGACGTCGATCCACTCCGTCGCCGGGTTCCTCGTCCCGGGGACTGGGCTGATGGAGGTGCCGCCGTTCTGCGCCCCGCACCACACGGCGTCGAAGGCGGCGATCGTCGGCGGCGGGGCGGCCGTGATCCGGCCGGGGGCGGTGAGCCTGGCGCACATGGGGATCTTGTTCCTCGACGAGGCGCCCGAGTTCTGCCGGGACGCGCTGGACGCGCTGCGCCAGCCGCTGGAGTCCGGGGAGGTGACGATCACCCGGTCGACCGTGCAGGCGACCTTCCCCGCGCGGTTCACGCTGGTGCTGGCGGCGAACCCGTGCCCCTGCGCACGGGCGGCCGCGCCGGGCGGCTCCGGGTGCCGGTGCTCCCCGGCGGTGCGGCGGCGGTACCTAGGGCGGCTGTCGGGCCCGCTGCTTGACCGGGTGGACGTGAAGGTCACGCTGGCCCCGGTGAGCCGCCGTGACATGCTCTACGACCGGAAGTTCGCCGAGCCGTCGGCGGTGGTCGCGCAGCGGGTCGCGGCGGCCCGCGAGCGCTCAGCGGCCCGGCTGGCGGGCACGCCGTGGCGGCTGAACGCGGAGATCCCCGGCGCGCAGCTACGGCGGGCGTTCCCGCCGGCCGCGGGGTCGCTGAAGTCGCTGGAACGGGCGATGGAGCTCGGCCAGGTCTCCGCCCGGGGGACGGACAAGATTGTCCGGGTCGCCTGGTCGCTGGCCGACCTGGCGGGCAAGGACCAGCCTGGAGCCGATGAGGTCAACCTCGCGATCGGGCTGTGGCTGGGGGTGGCGCAGTGAACGGCGGCCTTGACGACGAGTCGTATGCGCGGGCGGCACTGACCTACCTGGCCGAGCCGGCCGACCGCTGGCTCAGCGAACTGGCGCGGCGGCAGGGCGCGCCGGGGGCACTCGACGCGATCAGGTCGGGCCGCTTGCCCGGTGGCGGCGGGCGGCCGATGGAGCGGGCCATGGAGCGCTGGCGGGTGCGCCTTGACGAGCTGCCGACGCCGGATGACGTGGTCGGTTTCCGCAAATCGGGGATCAGGCTGGTCTGCCCGGGTGACCCGGAGTGGCCGGGCCAACTGGCCGACCTCGGTGCCGAGCAGCCCTACGCGCTTTGGCTGCGCGGCAACGCGGACCTGCGGTTCAGCTGCCTGCGCTCGGTGGCGATCGTCGGCTCGCGGGCGGCCTCCGCCTACGGTTCCTACGTGGCGGCCGAGTTCGCCGCGTCGGTCGCCGCGCGCGGCTGGGCGGTGGTCTCCGGCGGTGCGTACGGCGTCGACGCCTCGGCCCACCGGGGCGCCCTGGGCGCGGACGGGGTGACGGTGGCGGTGCTGGCGTGCGGGGTGGACGTGCCCTATCCGGCCGCCCACACGGAGCTGCTCGACGCGGTCGCCGCGCAGGGCGTGATCGTCAGCGAGTGGCCGCCAGGGCGGACCGTCAGCAGGCTCAGGTTCCTGGTCAGGAACCGGGTCATCGCCGCCCTCGCGACCGGGACGCTGGTGGTGGAGGCGGGCGAGCGCAGCGGGGCGCTCAACACCGCCCGGCACGCACGGGACCTCGGCCGGCGGCTGATGGCGGTCCCCGGGCCGGTCACCTCGGATATTTCGGCCGGCTGCCATCAGATCATCAGGGACTGGCAGGGCACGCTCGTCACTAGCGCGGCCGACGTCGTGGAGCACCTGTCCCCGGTTGGCGCCCCGCAGGCGCTGGTGCCAGGGGGAGGCTTCGCGGGGAACGTGCCCGCGGGCACGCGGGACCAGCCGCGCCCCGCGAGCCGCCCGCGCGCCCGGCCGGCCCTCGACCGCGACGACCTGGATCTTGAGTCGGCCCAGGTACTCGACGCGATGCCGGGGCGCGGCGGGATGGGGACGACGCGGATCGCGCAACGGGCGGGGCTGGCTCCCGCGACGGCGATCCGACGCCTGGGCGGGCTCGCCTCGGCCGGGTTCATCGAGCGCTGCGAGGAGGGCTGGCGGCTGCGCCGGGGCTAACCGCCGCGCATGAACACCGACCTGATGCACCCCACCCGTCAATTACCTAGAGTGATAATAAATTACTCTATGTTATTCTCGTGCTATGGGGTTGCCGCCTCGGCTCCCTGTGCCGCGCCTACGGGGCACCGCTGCAGGTGCCGCGGGAGCAGGCTTACGCACTCGTGCTGTCGCATCTGGTCGGGATGGTGGGGCCTATGACCTGGTTGCACCGGCTCCGGGCCGCTGCGCTGCGGCCCGCGGCACGCAGGGTGACTGGAGCGCATGCGGGGCTGGGGTCATGATCCCGGAGGGCAGCGGGTACTCGCTTGACATCGCGGCTATCTCCGGCATGCCGGGGTTTTTGGTGATCCTGGTCGATGAGAACGAGAAGATCTTGTCCTGGAACGAGGCGGCCGCCGGTTTGTTCGGCGTCCCGGCTGCCCAGGCGCTGGGGCGGTCGCTCACCGATGTGGGGGGCCAGCCCTGGACCGTGACCGGCCGGGGCCGGGAGAGCCTTAGGCCGGTCATCGCCGGGGCGGGATGGTGGTCCGGGTCGCTGCTTTTCCAGCGGAAGGACCGCTCCGAGTTCCTGCTCCAGGCAAGCGGACTGCGAGTGCCGCTGGTGCACGGGGCCGGGACCTTGTGGCTGTCGCACCTACACGGCGAGGACAGCGATCAGCGGGCGCTGGTCGAGGCGCTCGCCCGCGCCACCGCCGAGCATCGGCGGCTTACGCTGATCGCCGAGGCCGGCAAGCTGTTCGGCTCGAGCCTGGACCTGGACGTGGTCCTCGACCTGGTGGTCACGAAGGCGGCGCAGGCCCTGGGGGACTGCTGTCAGATACGCCTGCTCGACGAGTCGGATGAGCTCCTGCTGCCGACCGCGACGCATCACAACGATGCCCTCCGTGCGGCGGCGATGAAAGATTCCGTGTACGGGCGCCCGGCGTCCGTATCCGGGTCACTTTCCGGGAGAGCGCTGCGAACCGGCGAGGCGATCTTGATGGCACGGTTCGATCCCGCCGGCTCGGGGCTGATGGACGACCGAGGCTATATAGCCGCCCGCGCCGAAGTGCGCAGTTTGATCATTGCGCCGCTGATCACGGCTGGCACGGCACTCGGCGTGCTCCTTGTCTTCCGTGATGTGACTGAGCAGCCGTACGACGAGACCGACCTTCAGCTTTGCGCCGATCTGGCTGAGCGGGGCGCCCAGGCGATCTATAACGCCCGGCTGATGGGCGAGGTGGTGCGCGCCGACGCGGGGCGGGCCGCGGCGCAGGGCCGGCTGCGGCACGCCGAGCGGATGGAGAGCCTGGGCCAGCTGGTCGGCGGCATCGCGCACGACTTCAACAACCTGCT
>JBEKEK010000202.1:0-13371 GCA_050013875.1 Trebonia sp.
GCGGCTTCGGCGCGTCAAGCCGGCCCAGCATCGGATACGACTTCGATACGCTGGCCGGCGATCTTGATGTCCTGCTCAGCGCGCTTGACCTGCACGGGGTGGTGCTGGCTGGGTTCGCCATGGGCACCGGTGAGGTGACGCGCCACCTGGCGGTCCACGGGTCAGCGCGGGTCAGGGGGGCCGTGCTGATCGCGCCGCTGCTGCCGTTCCTGCTCAAAACCACCGATGCGGCTCAGTGGTCTTCTAGGCGCTGTATACCCTTCCCTATAGGGCTTTCGGCGGCACGCGCAGACGAGTTGCGGGCCATTCTTCCAAGCTGGTCATGCGGGTTCGATTCCCGTCATCCGCTCTTTTGGAATCTGGCTGGTCAGCCGTAATTTTCGGTGTTCGATTAAGGCTCGCTTGCCTCGTGTCCGGCGCCTGCGTGCCACACACGTGCCATAAGAGGGTGTCCGGCTCATGCCCCGGCCGCGCCCCGTTCCTGGTCGTCCGCTGGCTTTTCCGTCGCGTTCTGTACCTGTCGCACGAACGTCCCGAGAGCCTTCGCGATGGCCCGGTCGCGGTCGCGGGTGGCGTGCTGGTAGATCATCGCGGCCCGGACGTTTGAGTGGCCGAGTCGCGCCATGAGTTCTTTGAGCGTCGCGCCGGTCGCGGCCGAAAGGGTCCCGCCCGTATGCCGCAGGTCGTGGAAATGGAGACCGGGCAGGCCGACCTGCTGGCGGACCTTGCTCCAGACCGATCTGTGGAAATTCGAGCGGCGCAGCTTGCCGCCCTTCGGCCCGACGAAGACGAACCCCCGCTCCCCTGGTTCGGCGAACCGCTCGAGGTGCCACCGGATCTCCGGCGCGATCTCGGCGGGGAACGCGACGGTGCGCTTTCCGGCCTGCGACTTTGGCGTGTCTCTCCGCAGCCCGCCCTTGTCGGGCTGGGCAAGCGTCTCCTTGATGCGGATCTCGCACGCCTTCAGGTCGATGTTCTCGCGCCTAAGCCCGACCAGCTCGCCCCAGCGCATGTCGGCGAAGGTGGCGAGCAGGACCAGGGCGCGATACCGCACCGGAATAGCTTTGGCGATCTCGAAGACGACCGGAAGCGGAACGATCTCGCGTTCGTCCGACTCTTCCTTGGCTGCCCCGTCGATGTGGCACGGGTTGCGGGCGATGATTCGGTCGTCTTCCGCCGCCGTCTCAAAGATGGCGTGCAGCAGGCGGTACGCCTTGGCCACGGTCACCGGTCCGAATGGCTTCTTCGCTTTCGTCCCGGCATCCAGCCGCGCCTTGCGCCAACGGCGAATCGTCGTCTCGTCGACGTCGCTCAGGCCAAGGTCGCCGAACGTGGGGTAAAGGTGATTAGCCAAGAGGCCGTTGTAGAGTTCCGCCGTCCGCGGCTTCAGCACGCGGTCGCGCATCCACTGCTCGGCGTAGGCCCGGAACTTCTGCTCCCCCAACTCCGGCGCGATCCACTCTCCTTTCGAGATCTCGGCTTCCTTGAGGCTCAACCACCGCGAGGCACCCGTCTTGCGTTCAAAGGTGACGGGGGCCGGACGGAGTTGACCGTCAGGCCCCCGATACCTCGCCTGATATCGCCCCGATGGAAGCCTGCGAATGTTGCCGAACTGCCGGCTCTTGGGACCTGTCATCAGACCATCTCTCCTCATTAGTAATTGCGTGTCGTCATTGGTTTCACGACGCCCGACCGAATGAAGTCGTCCAGGGCTGACTCGCTGATCCGCACATGCCGGCCGACCTTGACGAACTCGATGCGGCGCTCGGCGATCAACCGGCCGATGAAACGGGGAGAAGTGCTAAGCCGCTCGGCCGCCGCCTCCACCGTGAGAAGCCGGCCGGCGGTCATGCCGACTCCCCTGCCGCGATGAACTCGAGGACGTGGACATGGCGTCCAACTCGGGTTCTGCGAACATGCTGCTCGACGATGAGCCGACGTGGAAGGCGCCCGGTCTCTCGTAGCCGCTCTGCCACTGTAAGCAGGCCGTCTGACATTCCATTGGTTCCGTTGCTTGGGTTCACCTCCTCTCCCGGATTGGGAACCTCATGAACTGACGTTAAGACGAGGTCGGCGGTAAATCCAATATCACGGTGAGATATATACGGTGAGATATTCGGAGGAATAGACGGCTGGTTGCGTGGAAATCCTCGGCCGAGGAGTTTGCGTGGTTGCCGACAACCCGCCCCGGTCAGGGCGTGACCATCATCGGCGACCCTTGTGACCGGCGCTGCCGCATCCTTTTACGCGGGAGCGCCGGCCCTGAATGGTGTCAGTCGGCGATCAGGCCCCGTAGCAGCAGGGCGGACTGGGCAGGTGGAGCTCGGCACCGGAACATGGTTAGAGGTACTCGCTCACATCTACTCAAAGATGTCAACGTCGACTGAATTCAGGATCCGGCGACACGCACCACCAGATACAACAAACGCGACCGCGATCCGGCGTGACCTCCTAGCGTCTTCGCTATTCAACCCAACTACGGTGCCATGTGTCCAAGTATCTCCGCCGTCCGCTGAATCGATGCGGCATCGTGTCGGTATCGTGTGATCTGACGACTGATGTGCGACACATCTCCGTCAGTTGATGTGCGACACGTGAAGCGCGGATGGGAACTCCGCAAGCCGACGGCCTATGATCACGCCATGGGTTTCTTTCGCAGCGCAATAGGGTTTTTTCGCGGCGGTGCCCGGAAGCATCGCGACGAAGGGGCGGCCGAGTTCCTGAAGGAACAGGCCGGGATGGCCACGGCACAGCCTGCGGTTGCCGACCAGGGAATGGAGGGCGAAGAGGAAGCGGCCGGGCTCTTGGACCAGCAGGCCGCGACGGTCACGGCACAGCCCGCGGTTGCCGGCCGGGAAGTGAAGCGCGAGGCGCGTCCCAACCCGAACAAGCCAGGGTGGGGCCTGTCCATCGGCCAGGAGGTCGGCAAGGCTCGCGATGACGGCGCTAGCCGGGAATAAAGCACCGCCCTCTTCTCTTACGCCGCACCGCCACGACGCTTGTGACCACTGCGGTCAGCGTGAAGACCGAACTCCGCAGCAGTCTGATTTGGTCCCTGACGCCTAACCATCGGGTCTCAGGTACGGGCCCGACCGGTCCTCGTCGAAAGGTAGGCCGACACCCTCAAGCACTCCATTGAGTACGTGGCGGCGATAAATGCCAAGACGACCGGATGGCTGCACATCGTGGGTACCGGCGGAACTCGGGAAAGCAGGTCGAAGAGCCAAGCCGCTGCCGCCGCCCCCGATCGTCCGTGCCGGGCGGACTCACTGCGGCGGGCCACCCTGGGTCGATCAGCTCGAAGTTGACTGCCTTAGTCAGCAGCCCAGCTTCGATGGCCTGCATCGCGCGCACGAAAACGGGGGACATGGCGTGCAGACTGCCCGCGCTGATGTCTCGCGGCGGTCGCCGCAGCAGAGTCTAAGCATGGTGCGGATCGTCGATTCTAGGCGGCAAAGGGAGACAAGGTGGAGGCAGTCGGTTGGCGTGCCGACGTGCGGCTGCGCGGATCTCAGGCGATGCGGCGGACCCGGTTAATGCTTAGGCTGACGTCATCGAGGAGGTCGCCCATCTTGACGGCGAAGTCGACGAGGTGCGGAGCGGCGAGGTGCGCGTCGAACTCGTCGCCCGAGCCCCAGTTCTCGTAGAAGGTGAGGAAGTCGGGGTCCTCCACGCCCTGGTCCAGGTCGTGGTTTACGTACCCGTCCTCCCGCTTGGTCGCTTCATCGGAGCCTCGATCGCCGCCTTCAGCTCCTCGCGCTTGCCGGGGGCTGCCGCGCATGAAGGCGATGACGGGCAGCAGCTCGCGGCTGCCGTCAGCGGGCGTGGGCACCGATCCTCCAGGACACGTGGTGGACGGAAGTGGTCGGATCAGCAAGGCTGGGAGATATGACCACACCCCGCCAGACCGCGACGGAGATGGCCGAGGCTGCGCAGGCCTGGCTCGAGCGGCTGGACGATGAGCAGCGGCCGGCCGCGCAGTGGGCAGGCCCGGCCGACGACGTCAGCGAGGCCGAACGCCGGCGGTGGTTCTACACGCCGACGGATCACGGCGGGCTTGCCCTGCACCAGCAGCGGCCCGCGCAGCAGCGCGCGGCGATGACGCTCGTCGCCGCCGGGCTTTCCCTGGCCGGGTACGTCACGGTCGCCACGATCATGGGGCTCGAGAACGTGCTGGATCGCCTCGAGGGCTTCGCCGCCCGGTTCGACCGTGAGCGCGGCCGCGATCCCGGCCTGTACTACCTGCGCGTCTTCGGCACCCCGGGCGGCACCGGCGCCTGGGGCTACCGGTTCGGCGGCCACCACGTATCGCTCAGCAACCTCGTGGTCGACGGCGATCTGGTCGCTACCACCCCGTGCTTCATGGGCGCCGACCCGGCCGCCTCACCACTTCTCGGCGGCGCGCGCAACCGGCCGCTGGCCCAGGTCGAGGATCTGGCCCGCGAGCTCGTGCGGTCGCTGCCGCCCCAGCTCAGGCGTCAAGCCGTGCTGCTGCCGAAGGCGCCATCCGATCTCGTCACCGCCAACCGCTCCGCTATCAGCGAAGGGGACCAGGTGATCCCGCTCACAGGCATCTGGCGGGACGAGCGGTTCGGCGACGACACCGAGCAGGGCAAGCTCCAGGCGGCGAGCGACTCCATCGACCACGCGGCGGGCTATACCGACGCGGACCACAAGGTCATGGCGTATTCCGCCGCGCCCAAGGGCGTGCCCGGCAGCGAGCTCGACAGCGGCCAGCGCGACCTCCTGCGGTCGCTGCTCGGCACCTACTTCGGCCGCGTGCCCGAGGGCGTGTCTCCGATGGCGGCCTACGACGATGCCGCGCTCGACGCGGTGTTCCTCGCGTGGGCCGGCCCGCTCGAGCCGGGCGCGCCGCACTACTACCGGCTGCAGGGGCCACAGCTGCTCATCGAGTGGGACAACACCCAGCGCGACGCAAACCACGCCCACTCGGTCTGGCGGAACCCCGAGGCTGACTTCGGCCTCGACGTGCTGACCCGGCACCGGGCCAGCCATCACTAGGCGCCCGCGTCGACGCAACGACTTCGGCTCAGTATGCGCGATGGCCCAGAAGATCCAGACGCTGTTCATCGACGACCTCGATGCCGGCCCGGCCGAGGGCACGGTCCGGTTCGCCCTCGACGGAACCGACTACGAAATCGACCTCAGCGCCCGACACGGCGACGAGCTGTGCGCCGCGCCAGGGAAGTACGTCGAGCACGCCCGCAAGATCGGCGGGACAGCGCGCCGGCCGGGCGCCCGTGGCGCACGCAAGCCCAGCGGCCGACACGATCGCCGTCCGGGCCCGGGCGCGGGACAACGGGTACGACATCAAGAACCGCGGCCGCGTGCACGCCAACCCCGTCGCCAGGTACCAGGCAGCGACCGGAACCCTGACAAGCCGGGCAGCGCAAACCTGCCTCGCCGTCTCACCCCGCCTGCCGACGCGCCGGCGATGCCCACCTAGGGAGCCAGGCGGGGAGCCATCAGCGGCCGGCATAGAGCCACACCGAGCCTCGCCAGGCGTTCGAGATACTAGCTTGACCTGGGACCCAGCAACAAGCAGCGATGCCCGGCGATGATCAGCGCCTCGTTCGCATCGAGTGGTCGGTGCCCATCTGTCGAGCGTAGACCAGAAGGTCAGGGCAGCACGCGAGCACCGCCCGTGACTACTCATAGCCAGTCGCCGCGCGCAGGGCGTCGTTCATGACTACCCAGGCATTCGACGGCCGGACTCTGCGCTGCTTCATGTAGTAGCCGTCGGAGTCGTCGAGCCACGCGGCCATCGCTTCAAGGTAGGCACTCAGGGTGTCGTTCTCCCAGTTCGGTCCACCGCTGGCTTCCGCCGATAGATGCCGAGCTGTGCTTGTCACGGTGTCGCGGCCTGAGCCGAGAGCCCCGGATGGACAGCCGCCTGCCTCGCATTCCCGGTCGGGGTCGACCGGATCATGTTCAAACTCGTAGTGGAAGCACACGTAGTGCATCCGTTCAAAAGTCTCGAACTCAGCGGCGGAAACCCTGACAGGCCGCCCGCAGCGCCGGCACAACAGTGGTTCGTCGGTACTGATCACATACGGATCATGTCACCCGCATTGGGGGTTCGACGCTGGCTGTCCCCGGTTCTCATCGCCAACGAGCAGGTGGGCGCGGGTGCCGCGTCCGAAAGGGAGCTTCTTCATCGGCCGCCGACGACGGTATCGAGGGTAGTGCGCACCCGTTGGCAAATTGGGCGTCAGCTCACGGTGCGCCTCGAGGTTGCGAGTCAGTGGCTGAGCCGACGTTCTTTGACCAAGCTGACGATGATGGGCCGCCAGCACGACTCACAAAGGAGCTGGCTCGCTGGGTGGAAGCCGCGGCAGGCGATGACTTTCTGCTCGCCGTTTCTCCCAATGGGCCTATTTCGATGCGCGATCAGGGCGATACAGCGATTCGTCGTCGGGCGGTGAGCGTGGGTACGTCGGCTCTGACTATTCCAGTCGGTTCGCTCGTCCCGTGCCGCTAGAAGAAGAGAGTTGTTGGATGTTGCTTCGATGTTACAAGAGATTATGAGCCGCCGGGACATATGTCGTGGCCCAGTTCCGGCTCGGTACCCGACGTCGATATCGATGCGAACCGTTTTTATGTCGGCTTCCGTGAACGCGATAGCGGGTCGTTTCGTCTTAAGCTGATGGATCCTCTCCTTGCCCACAAATTCGGTCCGCCGGAAGATCGGCTACTGCGGGGTCAGCGGCTGACGGGTCAATCCATCGGGTGCGGACTGAAGGTCACATTCGTGACTAGGACGCCAGATCCAGCGACGGGGTAGGCAGGGGAGGCGCCCGCAGCGATTCGGGGAAGTGGGCCATCAGGGCGACCGTCCACCCGTATCAGAAGCTCCCAGGGACCGACTACGGGGCGGGTGACGTGGATCCTGGTCTGGTAGGGATCGTCTAGGTCGCCGACCTTGACTTGGATCGCCCACGACGCCTGGTGGGCGTCACTCGACACCAGGTAAGCCTCGTCGAGGAGGAGCCATCTAGCGAACTGCTCAGCAGTGACCGCCGCCGTCACCGCGACGTCGAGACGGTCGTCTCGTATTTCCACCCGTGCGATGCCGAAGACGAGGCGAGCGCGCGCGGCGAGCCGCACCAGATCGCCGCGGTCAACCTGCCCGTCCAGCAATGACGCAGAGAACTGCTCGAACTCCGGAGTGACCGGGACAGTCTCCCGGCTCGGTTCGGGCGGAACGATCAACGGCCGGCGCCTATCCCGCCCACGTCGACACATTGACACGGAGATCACTTCGGCGGATCCGCTCCTCCAGGTCGTAGGACGCTGCACCCGTCCACTCGGCGCCAAGTACATCCAGGACATTAGATCCCGTCGGTGCGCCAAGCAGGTCCAACAGGTCTGGAAGATCCACGGCAGCAATTGTCTTAAAATACTCGTACTCGCCGTCACTGCTAACCATCTCGGTCCCGTGACCAAGGTCTTGTGCGTCCAGATGGAGGTTATTCTCTCGATCCAGGTAGGCTTCCAAGAAGCGTGATCCCGAACTATGTCGTTCCTGCCTCAGGATCACTCGGCGCGATTCGTTTCCAATCACGCCTGAGTATCGCACAGAGCCGGTTGAGCGGTACTAATGGTTGCCCCCGGCGTCTCGTCCTGCACCGCCGAGGCCGCGCCTACGGCCAGCGCCGTCACGATCAGCCCGCTTCCTGACGCAACGCAAACCCTAAGCCGACTCCGCTAGCGCTCCGTCGGCTGCTGCCGCCTGCCCGGTAACTGACCAATTTTCGGATTAGCTGGTCATGCGGTTTCGATTACCGTCGCCCGCTCTCGCAGGTGAGAGCCTCATTCGTCGGCCGGAGCAGTCGCCGGACCGGGCTCATGCGGCAGTCATGGGCCAGATCACTACCGTGACTGGATCAGCCTGAGCCCTGGCGGCCTCGTCCTGGGTCGGATGACAGGTTAGCTGGACTTAGCCTGCAGGAGCTCGACCTGAATCGTCCCCTAGGCAGCCCGGGCAAGCTTCGCGTCGCTGGTCAGTAGCGGCAACTCCAGCTCCCCCGCGAGCTGGACAAACAGCGCGTCGTACATGCCGAGCACCCTGCGGGCCGCCAGCTCGGCCGCACGCTCCAGACGGTCCGCGGTGGTCGGATGGACGGCTACGCCGATGTCGTCGATCGCGCGAACCGCCGCCGTGAACTCCTCCAGCGTGAGCCGGCCGGCCAGAAACCCTTTCTTCCGCGGGACCCCGGCAACCTCGACCCGGGCGAAGTCGACGGTCTCCGCTGTTACCGCTCCGTCGATGAGTTTCTGCTGCACGCTCGAAGCCCTCCTGGTCGATGAACCAGCGCAGGAACACGCCTGTGTCGACCACGTAGGCGTCAGCCACGGCCACCGTCACGCAGCCCGTCCAGCGGAGCAGACATACGAGGCAGCACCTGACGACCGGACGCCGTGCCCGTTGCGTGCCCGACGGGGCAGCAAACAGGGTAATCCACGGTCACTCCCGGACAACCGGGCACATCACCTGACCTGCATGTCCGCAGGTCAGACTGCCGCAGACCGAAGCCTTCCAAGCTGGTCATGCGGTTTCGATTACCGTCACCCGCTCCTTGCCCCCGGTCCTGGCTCGCAAGCAGGTCGATCAGCTGCCAGGCAGCTTCTTTATTTTTATCGCCAGTTTTAATCTGGGAACGCAGTCCGCCGAGGTCTCCATGCTCGGCCAGTAGTTCCACCAGTTGCTCGCCAGCGTGGTCGTTGTCGGCGTCGGCCAGGGCGCGCAGTCCGCCGAGACCGCCTCGCCACTTTCATCTCCGCCTCCTGGGAACACCTGCGCCGACCGTAAGCTTAACGGCCAGCCCTCTGCCATTCTGGCCGTTCCCTCGTCCGCCGGCTTCGATTTCGCGGTCGAAACTTCTCTCGAATAATTCGGCATGGAATTTGTCCGCTCTTCTGGGTGTTTTATCGGCGGAGCGGAAAAGGTATGTTCCCGCGCCGCCGTCTTCTCTCGGTGAATGCATCTCCTGTCACTCAGAGTGGGCGCCGAGCGGGTAAGTAGTCAGAAAGGCAATGAAGGTGCAGATGCACCCGTACATCATCAGCCAGCTAGCCGCCGAAAGGGTGGACGGCATGCATGCCCGAGCCCGGCAGCAGCACATAGTCCGGCGGGCGCAAGCCGAGTCGGCCCACCCGCAGCGTCGGGTCGTATCGCGGCTGCGTATCCGACTCGCTGCCTGACGATAAAGGCAAGTAAAAATGCCCCGTTTAGCGGGGCATTTTTATTTCGGGATTTTCCCGGTCCGCGGAGCTCCGCTAATGCGGCTCCCGATCGCCTCGGCCAGGGCAACCTGCACGTGGTCGTCGACGTCCAGGACACCGTTCTCGGCCACCACCGCGTGATACTGCCGGCGTAGGGCACTCCCGGCGGGACCGGGGCGACGTGCCAGTGCAGGCGGGCGTTGCCCTGCTTGCCGCCCAGGCCTTGACCTAAACCGTCAGGCACTGCCCCCACTCCAAAGCAACGCCGAGGACTGCCGATTCAACAGCATCCAAGGCCGCATCCCCCAGCCGGGACCGCAACCCAGCAGCTGGTCATGCGGGTTCGATTCCCGTCATCCGCTCCGTCATCCGATCTCCGTCCGCCTCCGCCACCAGCGCTGACGTCAGATGAAGGGCGACCGTACCAGCCGGGCAGGGTCGGCAGTCAGTCATGCTCGACTTGGTCGTCTCGGTGCAGCAGGCATGCCTGGTTGACGAACTTCAGCGCCCACCTGCCGTCACGCGGCGTCCAGGTGCACAGTCCGCAGCCGGGCGCGTCGGCGACCACGTGCGAACTGAACGCTGCTCCGGTGGACGCTGAACCGCTGCGAGCTCGCTGCGGCTTGACCGGTTCCTCAACCGGCATCAACTCGCCGTCGTCGGTGCTGGTGACCCGGACGTAGCGGCCGTCGGAGAGCTGCAGAAACTCCCGCGGCCGATCGTCGATCACAATGAGGTCACCTCGCCATTGCCCAGGAACCCGGGTACCTTCGCCATCTGCGCCGGAGGCGGCTCTGGCGGCTCAGGCCAGAGGTCCAGCCCGCGGGCATCTCGCCCGCCGCGCTGGTAAATAGGACACCCCCCGTCACTGGGTTATTCCGAGACGGCACGCTGGCCAGGACAAGCAGGCTCAGCACGCGGAACGCGGCGCCGTCGAAAGCGCGTCACCGGTACTGTCTCCGTGCATTCCGAACGCCGGCTAGGCCGACAGCAACGCGTCCGGTGCGGCAGGGAGGGCCCGCCACCACCTCCCCTGCTCGAAAGAACCAGCCGCGCGGAGTGTCGCAAGGATGGAGGCGGCGATCGACCAAGCCGACAGCCGTGACTGCGCCGCTTCCCCTGCTCGCCGACAGGCCTCCTCCGATGGGCGGTCAAGGCCTGGCTAGCACATGCCCAGTCGCCGCCTGACGGGAGAGAAGGTCTGAGATAGTGAGTCAGCTAGTGACTACGCCGCCAGACTCAACCAGCCCCAGCGCCACGATCCCGGACTCTAGCAACACCCTGAACTGCACAAAACAGACCCGGCCGGGCCGCCTCAGGCGAAACCATGGTGCATGGCGTGCAGAAGACTCAGGGTCCGCATCGCGCGGAGACGGCGCTCGTGATAGCGCCATCGCCGCACTGCCAGACCGCTAAGGCAGAGTGTCGCTAGGAGCAGGTGACGGTACAACCCGCGACCGCAGCTGAATAGCTTGCGGCACCCAGATCTCCGCTCAGCGGCTAGAGCGTCGCCACCAGGGGCGATGCGCGGTCTGGGCGTTCGCGGCCTTCAGTTCCAGGCGTGCGGTTTCCTCGTGGTCACCGGCGTCGCGCATGGCGTCCGCCGCCTCCCGCCAGCACGCGGCTGCCCGGGCGGGCTCCCCCATCTCCTGATAGGCGCCGCCGAGGTTGTCCAGGGTCTGGCCCTGGCCGGGCCGGTCGCCGGCCTCCCGGCAGATGGCCGCCGCGTCCTGGCAGGCGCTGATCGCCTCCTCGAACCGCCGCACCTCCCCCAGCGCGAGACCGAGGTTGGTCAGCGCTGCGGCTTCGTTGCCTTTTTGGTTCAGCTGGCGGGCGCTGTCGCGGCTGATCGCGGTGACTGTCAGCCAGTCATCGAACCGCCGCCGCCAGGCCAGGTATTCGCTCAGGTTAAGCGGCAGGCGCATGGCTTCCTGGTTCCGGCCGGTAGCGGCTGCCATCGCCACGGCGGCGACCAGGTTGGGCCGCTCGGCGTCCAGCCAGGCCAGGGCATCATCCCGGCCGGAAAACTCCGCCGGCACC
This sequence comes from Trebonia sp., assembly GCA_050013875.1. GTDB lineage: Bacteria > Actinomycetota > Actinomycetes > Streptosporangiales > Streptosporangiaceae > Trebonia. The sequence continues at coordinate 11,287 of JBEKEK010000202.1, forward strand.
GGCGTGCCTGCCAGTGCCCGCAGGTGATCATCGGCCGCTCGGGCGCGACGGAGGTACCAGGCGAGCAGGCGGTCGACGGCTTGCTCCCGCTCACTGGGACTGGCGTCGGGGACCTGGCGGGCGTACAGACGCAGCAGGTCGTGCATCCGCCACCGGCCGCGCGCCCCGGCGGCCTCGACTAGGTGCGCCTGCGTCAGCCGGCCGAGCGCGGCCCGCGCCCGCGCACCCGGCCAGCCCGCCAGTTCCGCGCCCGCCTCCGTGGACACGTCGGGCCAGGGAACGGCGGGCAGCAGCCGGAACATCCGCGCCGCATCCTCATCCAGCTGCCGGTACGACAGCTCGAACGCGGCCGCCACCGACGGGGCGCTAACCCCGCTGCCGTCGTCATAGCGCAGCGCTCCCAGGCGCCGGACCTCATCGCTCATCTGATCGGCTAGCTCCGCGGCGGTCAGCGCCGGGTCGGCGGCCAGCAGCGCCGCCGTGATCTGCAGCGCCAGCGGCAGCCCGCCGCACACCCCGGCCAGCCTCCCCGCAGCGGCCGGGTCGCCGCCGATCCGGTCATCGGCCGGCCGCGCCGCCCGCACCACCTGATCCAGGATGCTCACTGCGGCCGCCTGGTCCAGGACGGTGACGTCCAGCAGCCGCGCCCCGAGCCCGGCCAGGGTATGGCGGGAGGTGATGATGACCCGGTGCGGCCCCGGGCCGGGGATCAGCAGCCGCACCTGCGCCTCGGCCGAGGCGTTGTCCGCGACAATCAGAACCGGGTCAGCCGCCTGCGCCAGCACCGACCGGTACAGCCCCGCCCTCTGCTCGGCTCCGTCCGGGATGTGCTCACCGGGGACCCCGAGCGCCCGCAGCAGGGCGTCCAGCGCCTGGCCGGGCTGCACCGGGCTGAGATCGTAGCCGTGCAGATCGATGAACAGCACCCCGCCGGGGAACCAGCCTGATGACCGGGCGGCGCGGGATGCTTGCGCGACTATGAGGCGGTCGAACGGGTCGTGCCCGATCAGTTCGGGAAACTCGCGGATCGCCTCGGCGTGCTCGGCGGTGACGCTGAGCAGTTCCACGCCCTGGCCCGGAAGCTTCTTGCTGAGGTCGTGCGGCACGGCAGCTGGCCGAGGATGCTCTTGATCGTCAGTTCCCATACTGTCGCCGCCGCTGAACTGGATCAGCTAACGCTTGGCTGCCGTTCAGGGCGCAGCCGTAACTCCATGGTGTCTCAAATAATGAGACACCCGTCTCGCATAATGGAGACAGGTGGTAAGGTCGGTTGTATGCCTGACGCTGCGACTTACACTCACGGGCACGCCGAGAGCGTGCTGCGCTCGCACCGGACTCGGACGGCGGAGAACTCCGCCGCCTATCTGCTCCCCTACCTGCGGGCAGGTCTGTCGCTGCTCGACATCGGCAGCGGGCCGGGGACGATCACGGTCGACCTGGCCGAACGGGTGGCGCCAGGCCCGGTCACCGCGGTGGAAGCGACCGAGGCGGCGCTGGCGGTGACCCGGGCGGAGTTCGAGCGTCGCGGACGCACGTCGGCCCGGCTGGTCACGGGCGACATCCACGACCTGCCGTTTCCGTCGGGATCATTCGACGTGGTCCACGCGCACCAGGTGCTGCAGCACGTAGCGGACCCGGTGGCGGCGCTGCGGGAGATGGTGCGGGTGTGCCGCCCAGGAGGCGTGGTGGCGGTGCGCGACGGCGACTATAGCGGCTTCACCTGGTACCCCGAGCTCCCCGGTTTGGATCGGTGGCGAGAGCTGTACCAGTCGGCGGCCCGGGCGAACGGCGGCGAGCCGAATGCGGGACGACGGCTGCTGGCATGGGCCCATGCCGCGGGGGTCACGGATGTGTCGGCGACATCGTCAACGTGGTGCTACGCGGACCCGGCCTCGCGGGGGGCCTGGGGCGGCATGTGGGCCGACCGCATCGCCGGCTCGGCGATCACCGAGCAACTCCTAACGAGCGGACTGGGGACACAGGAGGACATCGACGCGATCGCGGCCGCGTGGCGCGAGTGGGCGGCCCACCCGGACGGCTGGATCAGCGTCCTGCACGGCGAACTGCTCATCCGCGTGCCGTAGC
>JBEKEK010000203.1:0-13349 GCA_050013875.1 Trebonia sp.
GGGCAGATGTTGATGGGGCAGATGTTGATGGGACAGCTGCGGTCGGATCCTGGGACGCGGGTGCGGGGGCCGGCCGGTGGGTTAGGTTCAGGACCCAGAAGCCGGAGGTGGGGAGGGTGTCGGCCCAGTCCGCGGGGAGCTCGATGATGGGGGCGAGCACCTGGCCGGCCAGCGCGCTGCCGGGGGCCGCGTCGGAGCCGGGCTGGTGGACACCCAGGGCGGCCAGGGCGGCGACCTGGAGGTCGGGGATGTTTTCCCGGTGGGCGCAGATGATGGCCGGCTCGCCCGCGGCGATCACCTCGCTGACGAGGGCGGCAATGGACGGGCGGGAGTCGCCCGCGCCCGCTGCCGAGAGCTGGTTGTGCACGTAGAGGGACGGCTCTTCCCGCGGTTGCGCGCCCGACAGCTCCGCCAGCGGGCGGAGCGTTTCCACGCAGCGGGCCGCGGGCGAGGTGATCAGCCGGGCGTTGGGGGCGAAGCAGGTGAGCAGCTCGGCCAGGGACTTGGCGTCGGCGCGGCCGGAGTCGTCGAGCGGGCGGCGGTCGTCGGCGTGCTTCCAGCCCGCCTTGTGCACCGCCTTGGCGTGCCGCAGCAGGATCAGCGGGACGGTCCGCGCCGGGAGCCGGGCGAAGTCGGCCAGCACCCCGTGGTCGTGGGCGTAACTGACGTGGCTGACCGCGTGCGCGGCGTCCACCCAGGCGATCTGGTCCACCTCGTCGTTGGGGATCGCGCGCTCGTCGAGGGAGACGACCCGCGCCGCCCAGTAGTGCACGCGCTTGGGCCGGCCGCCGACCTGGTAACGAACCGAGATGAGGCGGCGGCCGAGGGCGAGCCGGGCGCCGCCCTCCTCGAGCACCTCGCGGACGGCGGTGACCGGCAGCAGTTCGCCGGGCTCGGTCTTGCCCTTGGGCAGCGACCAGTCGTCGTAGCGGCTCCGGTGCACGAGCAGGATCTCCGGCCCCCCGTCGGGGCCCGCCCGCCAGGCGACCGCGCCGGCCGCCTTGATCAGCTTGGACCCGGGTTTATGGTCAGGCATCGGCGTGACGTCCTCGGGTCTTGTCCATGATCAGGCTCTCCTGCAGGTCGTAGAGCGGAGCGCCCGCTTCGTCGCGCACGTGCCTGGTCCAGATGCCCTCGGCGTCAAGCCACCAGGAGGACGTGCCGTCATCCATGCCCCGTGCGAACAGCTCACGTAGCTTGGTGCACTGGGCCGGATCGCTCACCCGGACCAGCGACTCCACCCGGCGGTCCAGGTTCCGGTGCATCATGTCCGCGCTGCCCAGCCAGATCTCGTCGCCCGCCGCCAGGTCCTCGCCCGAGGTCGGGCCCGGGCCCGAGTCGCCGGCGCCGAAGGCGTAGACCCGGGAGTGCTCGAGGAACCGGCCGAGGATGCTCCGCACGCGCACGGACTCTGACAGGCCGGGCACGCCGGGCTTGAGCGCGCACATGCCGCGGACCCAGATGTCCACCGGCACGCCGGCCTGCGAGGCGCGGTAGAGCGCGTCGATCACCTGCTCGTCGACCAGCGCGTTGCACTTGAACGCGATCCGCGCGGGCTTGCCCGCGCGGGCCCGGTCCGCCTGGCGGTCGATGCGGGCCAAGATCCCGGGGCGGAGCGCCTCCGGCGCCACCAGCAGGCGGCGGTAGCCGATCTGCCTGCTGTACCCGGTGAGGTGGTTGAACAGGTCGGTGACGTCCTCGCCGACGGTCGGGTCCGAGGTGAGCAGGCCGAGGTCCTCGTAGAGCCGGGCCGTGGTCGGATGGTAGTTGCCGGTGCCGATGTGGCAGTAGCGCCGCAGGGTGCCATCGGCCGCCTGGCGGACGATGAGCATCACCTTGGCGTGCGTCTTCATGCCGACGAAGCCGTAGACCACATGGCAGCCGGCCTCCTCGAGCTTGCGCGCCCAGGTGATGTTGGCCTTCTCGTCGAACCGCGCCTTGATCTCCACCACCACGACGACCTGCTTGCCCGCCTCCGCCGCGTCGATCAGCGCGTCCACGATCGGCGATTCGCCGCTGGTGCGGTAGAGCGTCTGCTTGATCGCCAGCACCCGGGGGTCGGCGGCGGCCTCCTCCACCAGCCGCTGCACGGTGGTGGTGAACGAGTCGTAGGGGTGATGCACGAGCAGGTCCCGCTCGTCGAGGGTGTCGAAGATGGGGGCGTCGGTCGGCACGGCCTTCGGATTGGGCACGAACGGCGGGTATTTCAGCTCACCGATCGGCAGATCCGCGATCTCGTTGAGGCCGGTCAGGTCGAGCGGCCCCGGCACCCGGTAGACGGCCTTCTCATCGACCGACAGCTCCCTGGCCAGCCGGCGCAGCACGTCATTCGACATGTCCTGCTCGACCTCGAGCCGGACGGCCGGCTCGAAGCGGCGCTTGGCCAGCTCGCGCTCCATCGCCTGCAGCAGGTTCTCGGTGACGTCCTCGTCCACCTCGAGCTCACGGACCCGGGTGATGCGGAAGACATAGCGCTCGACGATGTCCATGCCGCCGAAGAGCTGGTCCAGGTGGGCGGCGATGATGTCCTCGATCGGCACGTAGCGGTACTGGCCGACGTTGACGAAGCGGGGCAGCGACGGCGGCACCTTGACCCGCGCGAACATGGAGATGCCCGCCGTCGGGTCGACCAGGGTGACCGCGAGGTTGAGCGAGAGCCCGGAGATGAAGGGGAACGGGTGGGCCGGGTCCACCACCAGCGGCGTCAGCACCGGGTAGACGCTCTTCCTGAACAGCTCGGTCAGGTCGGCGCGCTCGGCGCCGGTCAGCTCCTTCCAGCGCAGGATCTCGATCCCGCGGCTGGTGAGGGCCGGCTTGACGTGGTCCGCGAAGACGGCCGCGTGCCTGCTCTCCAGCAGGCCGGCCTGGGTCAGGGTGCTCTGCAGCAGCTGGTCCGCGGTCTTGCCGTCGACGCCGCCAACCGGGAAGCCGGCCGCCATCCGGCGCATCAGCCCGGCCACCCGGACCATGAAGAACTCGTCCAGGTTGGAGGCGAAGATGGCGAGGAACCGGGCGCGTTCAAGCAGCGGGATCTGGTCGTCCTCGGCCAGCTCGAGGACGCGCTGGTTGAACAGGACCCAGCTCTGCTCCCGGTCGAGGTAGCGGTCGGCGGGCAGGTCGTGACTCATAATCCCCATTGTCCCCGAGCCTGACAGGCCCGAAAACGGTCCCCGCCAGTCGCGTGCGGTGCGTATGATCACCGAAGGCAGCCAGTGTCAATTCGATTACGTAACATCGGGCCATCTGGCCGCGCCAGGTAACGAGCTTGCCTATAATTCCTACATGATAAGTAGCCATGGTAGTGACGTGCTCGTTCCCCGGCCGGAGGACGCTTCGATCGCGATCGCGCCCCCTGGCGCGGGTCAGGGATTCTGGGCTGGCGGGCCGTCCGCCGTGGCGGCTGATGACGGCTTTTACCTCGCCTACCGGCTGCGCCGGCCGATTGGCAGCGGCCGCGGCTACGCGGTGGCGATCGCCTACTCGGCTGACGGTGTGCGGTTCGGCGATCCGATCGCGGTGATCACCAAGGCGGAGATGAACACCGAGTCGCTTGAGCGCCCGGAGCTTGTCCAGCTCCCCGAGGGCGGCTGGCGGCTGTACCTGAGCTGCGCAACCACCGGGACCAAGCACTGGCGGGTGGAGGCGGCCGACGCGGCGCACCCGGCGGAATTCGACGTGAGCCGACGCGAGCTCGTGCTGCCCGGTGACCCGCGCAAGCGGGCGATCAAGGACCCGGTCATCTGCCACCAGGCCGGCCAGTGGCACATGTGGGCGACCATCCACCCGCTGGCCGACCCGGCCGAAACCGACCAGATGACGACCGAGTACGCGACCAGCCTGGACGGCCTCGACTGGACCTGGCAGGGCACCGCGCTGTCCGGGCGGCCGGGCGAGTGGGATTCCCGCGGCACCCGGGTCGCGGCCGTCAGGTTTGACGGGGACACGGTCACGGCGTACTACGACGGGCGCGCGTCGGCGGCCGAGAACTACGAGGAGCGGACCGGCGTCGCGCTCGGTACCGACCCCGCCGCGCTGCTCGCCGCCTCGGCCCCCGGCGCCGGCCCGGCAGCCGCCTCGCCCTGGTCCGGTGGCGGCCTCCGCTACCTCGACCTGATCGAGCTGCCGGACGGGCGCACCCGGCTGTACTACGAGCTGACCCAGCCCGACGGCTCGCACGCCCTGGTCACCGAGCTGCGCTGACGATCGGGGGGTTACCGGGGGGATGATCGGGGGTTACCGGGGGATGATTGGGGGGTTACCGGGGGAAATACTGCAGCCCGTTCTTGGCCTGGCCCTTGCCGGCCGGGCGGACACCGACCAGGCCGCCGGAGCGGTCGCGGGGGGCGAGCCAGTCGCTGAAGTCCTCGCCGACGACGGTCTCGAGCAGCTTGACGTCGTCGGTGAAGGCCGGCAGCAGCGCCTGCCGCTGCTCCCAGCCGAGCGGCTGCCGCTCGCGGGCGCCGCGCTGCAGATAGCGCTCGAGCCGGTGCGTCGCCGCGGTCGCCATGGACCCGGGGAGCAGCCGGCCGACGGCGTTGCTTGCCCGCATGCCGAGCGAGACGGCGCGGTGGGCGAGGGTGCGCTCCGGGTGCGCGGTGACGTTCTCCCGCGGGATCTCGGTGAGCAGCCCGGTCGCCACGCCGAGGAAGGCGCAGATCTTGTCGAGGGTGTCGGCGGGCTCGTCGATCAGCAGCCGGTACCTGAGCACCAGCACCTGCTCGCGGGGGAACAGGGTGAACGCGTGCGCGAGCTGCTCGCCGTACTTGCCCAGCCCCTTGTAGTGCCAGAAGGACGCCCAGCCGGCCGCGATCCGCTGCTCCTCCTCGGCGCAGGCGCGGACGAAGTCGCCGATCGGCTCGAGCCCGGCCGACCACAGGTGAGTCCAGTTGGAATGCGCGCGCTCGACCGGGTCGCGCAGCACCACGATGAGCTTCACGTCCGGGATCAGCTTGTTGATCCGCGCCATCGCCGCCTGGTCGTAGAGGTAGAGCGGCGTGGACTCGCCGCGCAGCGCCCCGGCCGGCGCGGCGTCGAAGAGCGCCTCGTAGCGGTCACGCTGCCAGATGTGCTCACGGTAGGTGAGCGCGTCGCCCGGGCCGCCCTTGGTGGGCGGCGGGCCGTCGGAGAGGAAGAACTTCGGCTCCTTGACCGGCGACAGGTACAGCTCCGGGTGCCGGGAGAGCGCGGCATGCAGCGCGGTCGTCCCGGCCTTGGGGACCCCGGCCACCAGGAAGTCCGGCAGCGCCATCGTGCCTCCTCCGCCGCGAACGCGCAGCATTTACGACTTTTTTGGTGATATTAATCAGCATCTTACGGCGGGGTCAACATGCCCGCTCCCGCCCTCGCTACCCATCACCGGCTGAGGAGACCACGCGCCCGCCAACGGTGCCGCCGCTACGCCCCGCTAGCCGGGCTGACCAGGCTCAGCGGCGTGCCTGGCGACCTGGGCGAGCTGTATGAGCTGCAGCAGCGCGTCGCACCAGCGTTCGTCGGCCGGGCGGGCGTCGAACCGGCCAAGGCACTCGTTGGCCGCGTCGAGCACGGCGGTGAAGATGGCGTTGTCGAGCGCGAACTGAGCGTCGTCGACGTCGGCCTGCCCGGCCATGCCGCCCGCCATGCCGCCCGCCGGGCCGGCCGGGCCATTGCGGCCGCCCGGGCCATCAAGGCCATCGAGGCCGTCCGGGCCGCCGTTCAGGGCCGCGCGATGCCGGTCGAGGATGTCCGCCGCCCGCCGAGCCATCGCCAGCCCTAGAATCTCGGCCAGCAGCGTGTGCTGCATGCCGGGAGCGCCGCCCCAGTCCCGCATGTCAAATCCCCTCCGCCCGATCGCGGCGCCGAACTTCCGACTCCGCTCTGTAACTACATAATGCCGAGGGGTGATGACATTCTTCCGGATGGGGAGGCCAAACCGCAAGATCGTAAGCTGAACGTAAGCAAACAGCCGACAAACACGGGCAACGTCCCGCCCGTTCGATCTCAGTTACGAACGCGCGGCGGTCCAAACAGCATCGCGGTTGGGGAGTTTCACCCGGTCGCCCCGGCCGAGGGCGCGGGCCAGCTCCTCTTCCGCGGCGGAAACCCGGAGCCAGGCGGTGTAGGTGACCGGGTCGATGCCGCGGGCGGCGAGCAGCTCGGCCAGCGCCCAGCCCTCGGCCGCGTCGTCGAGGACGTCCTCATCGACAGCGGTGGCGGCGCCCTGCGCCGCACCGGGCAGGCGCAGCAGGCCGGGGCGGGGCAGCGCGGTGCCGCCGGGCCGCGGCCCGCCCGCCAGGTCCGCCAGCAGCGCCTGGACGGTCTCGGCCGCGTCGGCCTTGTTGGTGCCGATCACGCCGGTGGGGCCGCGCTTGAGCCAGCCGGCCACGTACTCCCCCGGCAGCGGCTCGCCGGTCTCCGACAGCACCCGGCCGGCCGCGTTGGGGACCGTGCAGGACCGGCCGTCGAAGGGGACGTCGGGCAGCGGCACCGACTGGTAGCCGACGCTGCGCAGGACCATTTGCACGTCGATGGTCTCGAACTCGCCGGTGCCCTCGAATACCCCGCCGGCCGACAGCCGGGTGCGTTCCAGGCGGAGGCCGCCGACCGTCCCGGCCGCGGATTTCTCGATCTCCACCGGGCGCAGCCAGAAGCGGAGCCGCAGCTTCCGTGCGGCTTGCGCCCCCGACTCCGCCTCAGCACCGGCCTCAGCACCGGCCTCAGCACCGGCCTCAGCACCGGCGGCGGCGTTCCAGCCCGCCATCGCGACCAGGTTGCCGCGGACGCGGCGGTCGGACGCGGCGAGCTCGGCCGACTCCCCGGACAGGTCGAAGCCGGCGGTCAGCTCGAGCTCGGCGGCCGGCACGGAAACCGAGACGCCGGGCAGCTCGCCCAGCTCGCGCAGCTCCTTGGTGGTGAACTTGGCCTGGGCCGGGCCGCGGCGCCCGATCACGTGCACCTCGCGGACCCGCGAGGCGCGCAGCGCGTCCATCACCGGCTCGGGGATGTCGGTCGCGGCGAGCTCGGCCGGGTCGCGGACCAGGATGCGGGCCACGTCGACGGCGACGTTGCCGACGCCGATAACCGCGACCGACTCGGCGTCGAGGGTGAACGCGGCCGCGTCCACGTCAGGGTGGCCGCAGTACCAGTTGACGAAGTCGGTCGCCGCGTAGCTGCCCGGCAGGTCCTCGCCGTCGATGCCGAGGCGGCGGTCGCGCATCGCGCCGGTCGCGTACACCACCGCGTCGTAGACCTCGAGCAGTTCCTCGCGGGTGAAGTCGACGCCGAGGGTCACCCCGCCGATGAAGCTGACGTCCGGCGACTCCAGGACGCGGCGCAGGTAGTTCGCCACCGACTTGATCGACTTGTGGTCGGGGGCGACACCGTAGCGGACCAGGCCGTACGGGGTGGGCAGGCGGTCGAGCACGTCCACCCGCACCCGCACCGGCTCGGGCAGCAGCGCCGCCTGCTTGATAAGGGCCTCGGCGGTGTAAAGACCGGCCGGGCCTGAACCGACCACAGCAACTCGCAGCATAATGGCAAAGCTACTCGGACAGGCGCGCGGCCGTCGATAAGTCTTCCGTCACAGGCGTGTCCGCGGCCGCCGGGTTGTCAGTCGACACGGCCTGGGCTCGCGGCGGCTGCGCGGCCGCCGCCGCCGGCAGCTGCGCGCGGCGGGCGACCGCCTCGGTCAGCCGGCGGGCGAGGTGCTGCGGGGTCAGCCCGGCCGCCTCCAGGATCTGCTCGCGGGTGCCGTGGGTGAGGAACTCCTGGTCGAGCCCGTAGGTCTTGACCGGGGTGTCCACGTCGGCGTCGCGCAGCAGCCGCGCGACCGCGTCGCCGAAACCGCCCGCCCGGCCGTTGTCCTCGACCACCGCGACCAGGCGGTGCTGGCGGGCGACGGCGACGACCGCCGGGTCCACCGGCTTGACCCAGCGCGGGTCGACCACGGTGACGCCGATGCCGTGGTCGTTCAGCCGCCTGGCGACCTCGACGGCGGTGACCGCCATCGGGCCGGCCCCCAGCAGCAGCAGGTCCTGGCCATTGCTGGCGGTACTGCCGGGGCCGGGGACGACGAGCACGTCCATCTGGCCGAGCTTGCCGACCGCCTCGATCTCGGCCCCGACGCTGCCCTTGGGGTAGCGGACCACGGTGGGGCCGTCGCTGACCGCGACCGCCTCGTTGAGCAGTTCGGCGACGCGGACGCCGTCGCGCGGCGCGGCCACCCGCAGCCCGGGGACGACCTGCAGGATCGAGCCGTCCCACATGCCGTTGTGGCTGGCGCCGTCGGGGCCGGTGACGCCGGCCCGGTCCAGGGTGACGGTGACCGGCAGTTTGTGCAGCGCCACGTCCATCAGCAACTGGTCGAACGCCCGGTTCAGGAACGTCGCGTAGACCGAGAGCACCGGGTGCAGGCCCGCCATCGCCAGCCCGGCCGCCATCGTCATCGCGTGCTGCTCGGCGATGCCGACGTCGTAGACGCGGTCCGGGTAGGCGGCCTGGAACGGGGCCAGCCCGACCGGGTGCAGCATCGCGGCGGTGATCGCGACCACGTCGGGACGGCGGGCGCCGATCGCGACCATCTCTTCGGCGAACACGTCGGTCCAGGAGCGCTTGGGCGCGGCCGCCACCGCGGCGACCCGGCCGACGCCGGCCGCGGGGGGCACCGGCGCGGCCGGAACCTGGTGCAGGCAGTCCTCCTCGTTCTGCTCGGCCAGCGCGTAGCCGAACCCCTTGCGGGTGATCGCGTGCACCAGCACCGGCCTGCCGTACTCGGCCGCCCGGCGCAGCGCCTGCTCCATGATCTGCTCGTCGTGGCCGTCGATCGGGCCGATGTACTTGATGCCGAGGTCCTCGAACAGCACCTGCGGCTGGAGGAAGTCCTTGAGGCCCTTCTTGGCGCCGTGCAGCGCGCCGAACAGCGGGTTGCCGACGACCGGGGCGCTGGTGACGGTGGTCTTGATCAGGTCGAGGACCTGCTCGTAGCGCTGGCTGACCCGGATCGAGGACAGGTGGCTGGCCAGCCCGCCGATGGTCGGCTGGTAGGAGCGGCCGTTGTCGTTGACAACGATGACCAGCCGCGAGTCCCGGGCGACGGCGATGTTGTTCAGCGCCTCCCAGGCCATGCCGCCGGTCAGCGCACCGTCGCCGATCACCGCGACGACGGTGCGGTCGTGCTCGCCCCGCAGCCGGTAGGCCTTGGCCATCCCGTCGGCGTAGGACAGCGAGGTGGACGCGTGGCTGTTCTCCACCAGGTCGTGCTCTGACTCGCTCCGGCTCGGGTAACCCGACAGCCCGCCCGCCTGCCGCAGCGTGTGGAACTCGGCCAGCCGGCCGGTCAGCAGCTTGTGCACATAGGACTGGTGGCCGGTGTCGAAGATCAGCTTGTCCTTGGGCGAGTCGAATACCCGGTGCAGCGCGATGGTCAGCTCGACCACCCCCAGGTTCGGGCCGAGGTGACCGCTGGTGCGCGTCACCGACTCGATCAGGACATCACGGATCTCGCTGGCCAGGATGGAGAGCTGCTCCTGGGAGAGCCCCTTAAGGTCCTGCGGGCCGTTGATGTGCTCGAGGTAGGTCACGGCAGGCTCCTCTAGACGCGGCTTTCCAGCTGGATTACCCGATACTAGTGGTGCGCAGTCGGGTCGGTCGTGCCAGCGCGGTGAGATAACCGACACGCGCGTCGGTTAACGGGTGCTACGGGATGAGCAGAAGCTTGCCGGTGGTGCGGCGCCCGGCCAGGTCCTCGTGCGCCTGCGGGGCGTGCGCGAGTGAGTATTCGGTGCCGATGCGGACGTTGAGTTCGCCGCTGGCGACGGCGGTCAGCACGTCGGTCGCCCGCCACAGCAGTTCGCCCCTGTCCGCGGTGTAATGCGCCAGCGTGGGGCGGGTCAGGAAGAGCGAGCCGCCGCTGTTCAGCCGCTGCGGGTCGAACGGGGGCACCTGGCCGCTTGACCCGCCGAACAGGACCATCATGCCGCGCGGGCGCAGCGCCGCCAGCCCCGCGTCGAAGGTGGCCTTGCCCACGCCGTCGTAGACGACGTCGGCGCCGCGGCCCCGCGTGACCCGCTCGACGGTGGCGCCGAACTCCTCGTAGCCGACCACGTAATCGGCGCCCGCCTGCTGCGCGAGCACCGCCTTGGGGGTGCTTGACGTGGTGGCGATCACGGTGCCGCCGAGGGTCTTGATCATCTGGGTGAGCAGCAGCCCGACCCCGCCCGCGGCCGCGTGCACCACCGCCACCGTCCCGTCGGTGACCGCGAAGGTGGACCGGCACAGGTAGTGCGCGGTCATGCCCTGGAGCATGACCGCGGCGGCGGCGATCAGGTCGGTGCCCTCGGGCACCGGGACGGTGATACCGGCGGGCACCACGACCCGCTCGGCGTAGCTGCCGGGGGCGTCGTGCCACGCCACCCGGTCGCCCACGGCGACGCCGGTGACGCCCTCCCCCACCGCGACGACGACCCCGGACCCTTCGTGGCCGGGCACGTAGGGCAGCGGCTGGCGGTACACGCCCGAGCGCCGGTAGATGTCGATGAAGTTGACCCCGGCCGCCGCCGTCTCGACGACGACCTCCCCCGGGCCAGGCTCGGGGTCCGGGTGCTCGGCGGCCGCCAGGACCTCAGGCCCGCCGATCTCGGTGACAACTATCGCCCGCATGACACCACGCCCCTTCGCATCGCCTGCTCTAGGACATTAACTATCACGCTTGTTTCCCGGGGCCGGGGGCAATGGGCGGCGGCGGTGAAACACGCTCCCGTTCCAAAGATTAAAGTCTTTGATCCTGAACGGGAGCGTGGTTCCCGTTGGCAGGCAGCGGTTCCTTAGCCTGGTCCCCGGCGGGGACGGCGGGCTGCTTGCGGTACCGTCCGGCCACCCGGTCCTGGAGCCTGGCGAGCGCGACGGCGGGGCCCTTGCCGGTCGCGGTGCCGGTGATGCCGTCCGGGTTCTGCACGGCGGTCAGCACCAGCGCGAGGCCGGCCACGATCGCCTGGTAGCTGCCGATGTTGAGGTGCAGGTTAAGGAAGGTGACGAACAGGCCGGCGGCGGAGAACATGATGCCCGCCACCACCGCCCCGGCGATGCGCCCGACCCCGGCCACGAAGACGATCGCGAGCAGCCCGATGGAGGTGAACGCGGCGAAGCTGTCGGCGGTCAGTTCGCCCTGCAGGTAGCCGGTCAGCGCGCCGCCGATGCCGGCGATGAACGCGGCCAGGCCGAACGCCATCAGCTTGCCCTGGGCGACGTTGATCCCGATCGAGCCGGCCGCGCGCTCGTTGGACCTGATCGCCAGCAGCATGCGCCCGGCCGGGCTCAGCCGCAGCCGGGCGACAAGCAGGCCGAGCAGGATGACGATGACCAGGACGAGGACGCCGAAGATCACCCGGGGATAGGAGCTGCCGGAGCTGATCGCCAGGTTGAGGCCGGGCAGCCGCGGCGCCGGGATCGGCAGGCCGCCGGTCCCGCCGGTGAACGACTCGCTGGTGAACAGCACGGCGTCCAGCGCCGAGGCGAAACCGAGCGTCACGATGGCCAGGTTCACGCCGCGCAGCCGCAGCGCGGGCAGGCCGATGATCAGCCCGACCGGCACCGCGCACAGGCCGGCCAGCAGCAGCGACCAGGGGAAGCCGATGCCCCAGTCGGCCGAGATGTGCCCGAGCAGGAAGCCGCCGATCCCGGCCAGCGACATCTGGGCGAGCGAGACCTGGCCGACGTAGCCGGTCAGCAGCACCACCGACAGCGCGATGCAGGTAACCGTGAGCGAGGAGATGAACGCGAACCGCAGGACGCTGCTCAGCGTGAACAGCAGGATCAGGCCGATCGCGAAGCAGACGGCGGCGGTCCGGAGCGGGGCGCGGGGCTGGCCGACCGAGGGGTTGCGCTGGGCGCTGTCACCGCCGCGGGCGAGCACCGAGCGGGCGCGCAGCGCCATCACCACGATGATGACGACGAACGGGAGCGAGTCAGGCAGCCCCTGCTGCGGCAGCCAGGACCACATGGCGACGAACTTGTCGATCTCCGACTGGGCGCAGCCGATCAGCAGGCCCGCCAGCGCGGTGATCCAGAACGACTGGATCCGCCCGACCAGCGCGGCGGCCAGCGCGGGCACCACGAACAGCGTGTACGAGGTGGGGTCGAGGCTGGCGATGGGGGCGATCAGGATGCCCGCCACGCCCGCCAGCACGGTGGCGATCACCCAGTTCTGGCCGGCTATGCGGGTGGCGGAGATGCCGGTCAGCGCGGCGCCCTTGTCGTTCTCGGCGCCCGCCCTGGTGGCCAGGCCGAACCGGGAGAAGCGGTAGACAAGCGCCAGCGCGACCGAGACGGCCACCACCACGCCGGTGAAGAACAGCCGGTCCTCGGGGAAGGTGATCCCGGCGACCGACAGCCCCGAGCTGGGGAAGATCGGGTTGGTGGCGACCGGCTCGGTGCTGTAGTTGAGCACCGCGATCGCCTGCAGGGTGAGCATGACCCCGACCGACGCGCAGACGCGGGTCAGCGGGGAGGCGCTCTGCAGCGGCCGGTAGACGATGACGTAGAGGAGGAGCCCGAGGACCGCCGCGTAGACCAGCGATATGACGATGGCGAGCCCGGTGCCAAGCCCGGCGCCGCCGTTGAGCGAGATCTGGTGCGGCAGCAGCACCAGCGGGAGCTCGAGCTCGCCGAAGCCGCGGAGGTTGATGAAGACGTAGGCGATGAACATCGCCACCGCGCCGTGGGCGAAGTCGACCACGCCAGCACTGCGGTACTTGAGGACGAGCCCCTGGCCGAGGATGGCGTAGGTGGCGCCCGAGCCGAGGCCGAGGATCAGGAAGAGCAGATAGCTGGACATCAGCCGCCGATGCCGGGGAAGTAGCCCGCCGACGTGGTCCAGTCGGTCGACGACGGCTGGGTGAGCGCGCCGTTGCTGATCTGGTTCATCAGGTAGTAGTCGTTGCAGATGGCGGGGGCGCCCTTGAGTGCCTGCCCGTCGCACGTGTAGGGGTGCGACAGGAAGTTCGCGTGGGTGCCCGCCTTGAACGCGGCCAGGATGGACGTGGTGGTCGGCGTGCCGCTGATGGTGGCCAGCACGTTCTGCACGTTCATGACGGTGGCGAAGCCGGCCGTGGAGATCGAGTCGACCAGCGTGCCCGGCGCGGCATACTTCTTCATCGCCGCCAGGAACAGCTGCGCCTGCGCGCTGCTGCCGCTCTGCAGCTGGAACGGCGAGGCGATGTACATGCCGTTGGCGCCGCCCGCGGAGGCGGTGATCACCGGCGGCGCGCCGCACGGGTCGATGCCCATGATCTTGCCGGTGAAGCCGACCGACTTCAGCGACTTGAGCACGTTGCCGCAGCCGTTGGGGATGTCGACGTAGACCAGCTGGGCGCCGCTGC
>JBEKEK010000204.1:0-13222 GCA_050013875.1 Trebonia sp.
ACCGCCTGGCCGCCCAGGTCGCCCTGGGTGCCGACCTCGCGGGCGACCCGGGTGACCTCGTCGGCGAACGCGGAGAGCTGGTCGACCATCGTGTTCAGGGTGGTCTTGAGCTCGAGGATCTCGCCCTGGGCCTCGACGCCGATCTTCTGGGTGAGGTCGCCCTTGGCCACCGCGGTCGCCACCTGGGCGATGTTCCGCACCTGGGTGGTCAGGTTGCCCGCCATCGCGTTGACCGACTCGGTGAGGTCCTTCCAGGTACCGGAGACCCCCGGCACGTGGGCCTGGCCGCCGAGTTTGCCCTCGGTGCCCACCTCGCGCGCGACTCGCGTCACCTCCGAGGTGAACTGGTCGAGCTGGTCGGCCATGCCGTTGAAGACGGAGGCGATCTCATCCACCAGCGGGTCGCCGGTCGGCGCCAGCCGTCGGCTGAAGTCACCGCCGCGAACGGCGGTGAGGCCGGCCAGAAGTTGCTCAAGGGCCGATCGATCGAGCCGGGGCCGTTGGTCAACGTCTGTCATCGGTGCTCCTCAATCTTCGCCTGCGGCGGAGAAATCGTAAGGACTGACTGTTATACGATAGCTGCCTGCCTACGGGCGGTTGTCGCCAAATTGGCTATATAATCGGCAGCCCTACAACTGCTGCCCCATATGAATATAAAATCACAAGTATCGCCGCCGTTTTCACACGCATCGGTAGACCCGCCGGTCACGCGGCTGCAGATGGTACGGTTTCCGCATCTCGGCGTCCTGGCGTGGAGGCGGTGTTGGTGGCAGGCAGCGGTGACGCGGTAGCGCCGGGGGACACCCCGCTGCCCCCCGATAATCAGTCTTACCAAGACAACGTGGATCCCATGGAGAGTTTGCCGAGGCTTGCGGAAGTAATAGAGCGTCAAAGACGCGAGCTGGCCGTGGCGCGCGCGGACGGGCAGGCGGCCGACCTCGCCGCGATGGCCCGCGGCGTGCTGATGGAGCGGGACGGCCTGTCGGCCGTCAAGGCGGCCCGGCAGCTGGCCGATATGGCCGCCGCCGCGGGCATTCCCGTCGCCGAGATGGCCGCCGCGGTACTGCGCCAGGAGCCGCCCGCGCCGGAACCGGCGGAGTCCGTGACGCCAGGCTCGCCCGGAACATCCGCCGCCGCGGCCGATCCGCGGATATCCGATCCGCGGATATCCGATCAGCAGACATTGGCCAGTGAGCGGCTCGGGGCGGGGGAGTGGCTCGAGCCCGGGCAGCCGCTCGACACCGCCGACAACCCGCTGGCCCTGGCGGCGGCCGTGCGCGCCAAGGACGGTGCCGAGCTGGTCGGCGCGCTGGCCGGCCAGCTGGCGCCGCGGTTCGGGGTGTCGGCGGTCGCGGTCTGGCTGCTCGAAGCCGATGGCGCACTGGAGCTGCTCGGCGCCGACGGCCTCAGCGGCACCGACACCAGCCGCTGGCGGCGGCTGCCGCCGCAGTTGGACTGCCCTGAACAGCGGGTGGCCGCCACCGGCACCGACCTCTGGTGGGAGGCGGGGCCGCCGCCGCTCGACCCGGTGGCCGTGGCGGCCCCTTGGGG
Source organism: Trebonia sp. (assembly GCA_050013875.1). Taxonomy (GTDB): domain Bacteria; phylum Actinomycetota; class Actinomycetes; order Streptosporangiales; family Streptosporangiaceae; genus Trebonia. The sequence continues at coordinate 1,552 of JBEKEK010000204.1, forward strand.
CCACGCGGCCGCCCGCGCGGTGCTCGGCCTCTGGGACAGGGCAGGCACCCTGTTCGGCGTGGCAGAAGCCTGGTGGGGGACGTCGCGGCGCGAGTTCGACGACGACACCAGGGAACGGCTGACCGCCGTTGTCTCCGGGTTCACCGACGTGATCGGCCTCCGTCTCGGCTCCGGCCCGATCGGGTCGGTCACCCCGTCCCCCGCGGTCTTCGCGACGCTTGGCCAGATCACCGGCTCGGCGATGGTCGTCCGGCCGCTGCGCGGCGCGAGCGGCGCGGTCACCGACTTCGCCATCGTGTACCTGAGCGCCGGCTACGCCGATCCGGCGGGCCGCCAGGCCGCCGAGATCGCCCCGCTGACCCTGCTCGAGGCCTATCCGCAGTCGTCGTCAGGCGACGGCCTGTTCGCCCGCGCCCTGCGGGTGCTCGCCAGCGGCCGTGCCGAGCACGCACCCGGGCTGGTCACCGCGCCGCTGGCCGGCGGCGCCAACCTGGCCGTGCTGGCCGACCTGCACGCCGTCCCCTTCTTCGCCGGGGTGCTGTTCACCTGGCGGGTGCCGGGCGAGGCGGAGCAGGTGGCCGAGGTGCTCGAGCACGCGCAGCGGCTTGGCAGCCTCGGCGGCTGGGAGGAGCAGTTCGCGGCCGGCGCCGTTCGCTGGACCAGGGACGCGTTCGCCCTGTTCGGGCTCAATCCGGCGCAGGCGTCGCCGATCCCCATCGCCGCGCTGCACAGCTTCGTGATGGCGGCCGACCGGGTGGCCGTCCGCCGGTTCCAGGAGCAGCTGCTTGAACGGCGCGAGCCCGCGGTCGCGGTGTTCCGCATCGTCCGGCCGGGCACCTCGGTGATCAGGCAGCTGCGGGTTTTCGCCGAGCCGGTGCTCGCGGGCGACACGCTGGTAGCCCTCCGGGGTGCCTTCCAGGACGTCTCCGTGCAGTACCACACCCAGGTCGCGCTGGCCGCCACCCGTGATCAGCTGGCCGACAGCGAGCAGCGCGCCGCCGAGGAGCACCAGCTGGCGATCCGCCTGCAGCGCGCCATCATGGCCCAGGACGACCCGCCGGTCGCCGCCGCCGGGGTGGACGTGGCCGTCCGCTACCGGCCGGCCGAGCCGGGGCACCTGGTGGGCGGTGACTGGTACGACGTCCTGCCGCTGCCCGACGACGACATCCTGATCGTCGTGGGGGACATCACCGGCCACGGCATCGACGCGGTAACCGGCATGATCGCCGCCAGGAACGCGCTGCGCGGCCTCGCCGCGACCGGCGCGGGCCCGGCCGAACTGCTCCGCCACCTCAACTACGCGGCCTGCCACCTCACCGAGGGCATCGCCGGGACCGTCGTCTGCGGTAAGTACGAGCCGAAGACCCGGATGCTGCGCTGGGCCAGGGCCGGCCACCTGCCGCCGGTCCTGGTCCGCGACGGCAAGGGCCGGGCGCTGCCGCTGCCCGAGGGGGTGCTGCTCGGCCTCGACCCGACCGCGCAGTACGAGGAGGCAAGCACCCAGCTCAAGGTCGGCGACACCCTGCTGCTGTTCACCGACGGCCTGATCGAGCGCCGGTCCGGCTCGATCAGCGACCTGCTGCGCGATTTCACCCTGGCCGCCGCCCCGGCCGGCCCCGACGCCCGCTCGCACGCGGACCGCATCCTCAGCAGCGCCCTCTCCGACACCGGCGACGACGCCTGCCTGGTCGTCGTCCGCATCAAGTAAGCCCGCCGCCCGCGGCCCGGTCCGCCTACTGGCAGACTGGCGCCCGGTGAGTCAGGGCAGCCTCCGTGAGCAGCCAGGAGACCGCCGGCCCCTCCTCGCGCGGCACGAACACCGGACCGCCGCCCACGGCGCGCTTGATCCCGTCGATGGTCTGGGCCAGGCAGCGCAACCCGGCCCGCCCGCCATCGCCCGCCACGCCAGCCAGCCGCGATTCCCCGCCTGCCATACCGTCTCCTTTGACGACTCAGTGGAGAATCAGCGAAGCGGAAGCGCCGAGCGCTCGGGTTTCCACGCGGGGTCCCGATGCGCGGCGCTCGCCCCCGCGCGCCGTTGCCGCCCAGCCCCGCGCTGGCCTCGCATGGCAACGACGTCCGCATAGCTTCGCCGATTCATCACGATCCCCGGGCTACCCCCGGCATTTCACCGCAAACGCAGCAAATCACCGAAATCGGACCCGGGTCGTCCGCTGTCCGGCATCGTCGCGCTCAGGCGCCCCCCAGCCTGCCGTCGCGCGACAGCGTCACCGCGCACTCGAGCATCCCGGCGTGCACGAACGCCTGCGGCAGGTTCCCCCGCAGCTGCTTCTGGTGCACGTCGTACTCCTCGGTGTACAGGGCGGCGGGCCCGCAGGCGGCCCGGCTCCGCTCGAACCAGTGCGCGGCCGCGACCGGGTCGCCGAGCGCGTGATCGACCAGCGCCATCCAGAACCCGCAGAGCAGGAACGCGCCCTCGGCCTTGTGCAACGGCCGCGCGTCGTGCCGGAACCGGTAGACGTAGCCGTCGGACGCGAGTTCCTCCCGCACCGCCTCGATCGTCGCCAGGCTGCGCGGGTCCTCGATGGCGAACCCGCCCCTGATCGCGGGCAGCAGCAGGGCCGCGTCCACCCGTTCGTCATCGGGCGCGCGCTGCCATCGGCCGGACGGGTGCACGACGTCGCTCAGGCTGGCCGCGATGGTGTCGGCCAGACTGCTCCAGCGCGCCGCCTCGCGGTGACCTTGGTTGCCCGGCGGCCCGGTCGCGATCGCGGTCGAGATCGCCCGCAGCCCGCTGACGCAGGCCAGCCGGGAGTGCGCCCAGTGCTTGTCGTCCAGCTCCCAGATGCCGGCGTCCGGCTCCTGCCACCGCTTCTCGATGGCGTCGGCCGCGATCACGGCCGCCCGCCAGTCGTCCTCTGACAGCAGGTCGTGGCCGGCCGCGGCCGCCAGCAGCGACAGCACCTCGCCCAGCGCGTCCAGCTGGAACTGCCCGCGCACCCAGTTGCCCGCCCGCGCGGGGCTGCCGGAGCTCCCGCTGCCGCCGGGCACCGAGGTCGCGCCGGGGAAGCCGCGCAGCCGCAGCGGCTTCTCGTCGCCGATCGCCTCGCCCGCCACCGTATAGGCGGGCATCAGCTTGGGCCCGTCGGCCAGCACCCGCTCGGTGACGAACCGCACGGAGTTCGCGAGCAGCGAGTGCGGGCCGTGCGCGGCGACCGCGAGGCCGGCGTAGCACTGGTCCCTGATCCACGCGTACCGGTAGTCGTAATTCCGCCCGCCCTCCAGCCGCTCCGGCAGCGAGGTGGTGGCGGCCGCCACCATGCCCCCGCTGGCCGAGGTCAGCCCGCGCAGCACCGCGTAGGCGTGCCGCGCGTCGGAGACCGCGATCAGCCCCTGGCAGTCGGGCACCACCCGCGACCAGGATTCCTGGGTCGCCGCCCAGGCGCGGTCGGCGTCAGGCGGGTCATCAGTAAATTCACGATCAGAGATTTCCAGAACGAGAGCGTGCTCCGCCCCGGCTGCCAACTCGACCGTCATCGTCAGCAGGCCGCCCACGTGGCGCGCCTCGCCCGCGCCCGACCAGCGGAACCAGGTGCCGGCGCTGCGCCCGGTCCAGATCCCGTCGTGCTTGGCCAGGTGTGTCATCCCGCTGCGCCCGTACCCGCCGCGCAGGTCAAGCGTCGCGCTGAGCTTGGCCGCCCCGTCGACCGCCACGATCTGCCGCAGCAGCACCGCCTTATGCGGGTCGGCGGGCATCGCGAGGGCCTCCCGGCACTCGATCCGGGAGTCACCGACCCACCGGCTGCGCCAGATCAGGCTGCCGTTCTCGTAGTAGCCGCCCCAGACATGCCAGGGATCGGCCGGGCCGACGGTGTACCGGCCGGGCCCGCCAAGCAGCCCGCTGAAGACGGCCGCGCTGTCCCAGCGCGGCACGCACAGCCACGCCACCGAGCCGTCGGGGCCGATCATGGCGCCGCGCTCACCGTCGGCGACCAGCGCGTACTCCCGTAGCACCCGGGGCTCGAGCACGTCGCCCGCGCGATTGCCAACCCTGCTGCTACCTGCGCTGTCACCGTTGCTTGGCATGGCATGGCTACTTCCTCGTTTGGACCCGTCCATGCCTGGAAGTAGAGAGCACGGCAGTTATCTCCCGGGAGATGCCCCGGTGTCTCCCGGGAGGTCGCTGTCAGGCCGGAGCCGTCGGGAATCGGGCGGACGAGTGACCGTGACGGTTATCCGCCGGGGAAGCCAGAGTTCTGGCGATGGGGACTGCCACCCCATTCCCCCCGGAACCACGGTGCCGACGCGACTATCCCGGGAGGGCGAACATGACTGAGCCAGTTAAGAAGACTGAGACCGTAGTGATCACCGGCGCGAGCGCCGGCATCGGCCGCGCGACGGCGGAGCTTTTCGGCAAGCGCGGCGCGAACGTCGTGCTGCTCGCGCGCGGCCTCGACGGCCTGCAGGGCGCGGCCAGGGCGGTGGAGGAGGCCGGCGGCAAGGCGCTCACGATCCCTACCGACGTGTCCGACTTCAAGGCCGTGGATGAGGCCGCGTCGCTGGCCGAGGCCCAGTTCGGCCCGATCGACGTCTGGGTGAACGTCGCGTTCACCTCGGTATTCGCGCCCTTCTGGGAGATCAAGCCGGAGGAGTTCCGCCGGGTCACCGAGGTGAGCTACCTCGGTTTCGTGCACGGCACGATGGCGGCGCTGTCCCGGATGCGCCCGCGTAACCAGGGCACCATCGTCCAGGTCGGCTCGGCCCTCGGCTACCGCGCGATCCCGCTCCAGTCCGCCTACTGCGGTGCCAAGCACGCCATCAACGGGTTCACCGAGTCGATCCGCACCGAGCTGCTGCACGACCACTCCAAGATCAAGATCACCGTCGTGCAGATGCCGGCCGTCAACACCCCCCAGTTCAACTGGGTACTGTCCCGGCTGCCGCGCCGCCCGCAGCCGGTCCCGCCGATCTACGAGCCCGAGGTCGCCGCCGAGGGCGTCGTCTTCGCGGCCGACCACCCGGACCGCAAGGAGCACTGGGTCGGCGCGTCCACCGTCGGCACGATCGTGGCCCAGAAGTTCGCCGCCCCGCTGCTCGACCAGTACCTCGCCCGCACCGGCTTCAACTCCCAGCAGACGGACGAGAAGGAGCCGGCCAACCGCCCGAACAACCTCTGGCACCCGGTCGACCAGCGGCCGGGCAGCGACCAGGGCGCGCACGGCCGCTTCGACGACCGCGCCAAGTCGCGCAGCGCGCAGCTCACCGTCACCGAGCGGGTCGAGGAGGTCAGCGCCACCGTCCGCAACGCCTTCGACCGGCTGCTAGGGGCCGGCCGTGACAACCTGCTAGGCGGCGGCCGTCCGCGTCTGCCGAAGCCCGCGCCCAAGTCCCCGCAGGAGACGTGGTCCGAGGCAACGAGCCAGCAGACCGGCCAGGACGCTCTCCAGACGGCCCACGACACCCAGTCGGCCCAGGACACCCAGTCGGCCCAGGACACCCAGTCGGCCCAGAGCGCCACGCCGCCGGCTGAGCCCGCCGCGTCGCCCGCCGAGAGCAGCACGTTGACAACCGAGCGCACCCTGTCGGTGAGTGGGACGGATCTCCCGACCCCGGCCGGCTCGTCCCCGGCGTCGTCGCCGGCCAACAGCACCCTGTCGGAGTCCGGCACGGACATTAAGCAGCCGCTCAACCCGGCTGACGTGCCGCCGACCGAGAGCGCCCCGCCGCTGACCGGCATGGACGTCCCGCCGCCGGCCAGCCCGGCCAACCCGGTACCGACCGAGGACACTCCCTGGTGGCGAGGCCCTGAGACCGAGACCCCGCCGTCGGCCGAGGGCGCCCTGTCGCCCGGCGTGGGAACCCTGTCGCCCGACGAGGGCGCCCAGGTGGCAGACCAGGAGGTCATGGCGCCGACCGAGACCGATGCCCCGGCACCGGCCCAGAGCAGCCTCGATCCAGACGAGGGCACACCGGAGAAGGATCAGCGAGCCTGGCCGGCCGACCCGGACGCCGCGGCAGCCGAGCCGGGTCAGCCGCGTTCATGACGGACCAAGTGTGGGCCGAGGCGACCACCCGGGACTTTCCGGCCGTGGAACGCGTAACGGCGGCCGTCTACGAGATCCCCACCGACCAGCCGGAGGCCGACGGCACCCTCGCCTGGTCGAAAACCACCCTGGTCGTCGCGAACGTCATCGGCGCCGGCCAGTCCGGGCTCGGCTACACCTACGCGACCGGCGCCTGCAAGCAGCTGATCGAAGGCGAGCTGGCCACCGCCATCGTCGGCCAGAGCGTCCTCGACACCGGCGCGGCCTGGCAGTCGATGGTCCGCGCGGTCCGCAACATCGGCCGCCCGGGCCTGGTCTCCTACGCGATCTCCGCGGTGGACGCGGCGCTGTGGGACCTCAAGGCGAGGCTGCTCGAGGTCAGCCTCGGCCAGCTGCTCGGCGCGACCAGGGACGCGGTGCCCGTCTACGGCAGCGGCGGCTTCACCACCTACGACGAGCGCGCCGCCCGCGCCCAGCTCGAGCACTGGGTCGCCGACCAGCGGATCCCGAGGGTCAAGATCAAGATCGGCGAGTCCTGGGGCACCGACCCGCGGCGTGACCTGGACAGGATCGCCTTCGCGAGGAAGGTGATCGGCCCGGACGTCGAGCTGTACGTGGACGCCAACGGCGGCTACCACCGTAAGCAGGCGGTCCGGATGGCCCACGCCATGGCCGACCATGACGTGACCTGGTTCGAGGAGCCGGTCAGCTCCGACGACCTAGACGGCCTGCGCGAGGTCCGCGACCAGGTGGCCTCGGACGTCACGGCGGGGGAGTACGGCTACGACCTCGTCTACTTCGCCCGCATGGTCGACGCCCAGGCGGTCGACTGCCTTCAGGTCGATGTCACCCGCTGCGGCGGCATCACCGAATGGCAGCGCGCCGCCGCCGTGGCCGCCGCCCGCAACCTCGACGTCTCGGGCCACTGCGCCCCCAACCTGCACGCCCACGTGGCCGCGGCGGTCCCCAACCTCCGCCACCTGGAGTACTTCCACGACCACGTCCGGATCGAGTCGATGCTCTTCGACGGTGCCCTCGACCCAGCCGGCGGTGCCCTCCACCCCGACCCCACCCGCCCCGGCCTGGGCCTGACGCTCAAGGACTCCGACGCCGCGCCCTTCCGGGTCGCCTAAGCCATCCTTCCTGCCGAGGCAACCGGGCGCCTATCCAGCCTCATCGAACGATCCACCGATGGTCGCAGTATGATCCCGTGATGGTTGGTGCAGATCACCAAGACTGTTCTGTTGCGCTGGTCATCTGCGTTGGTCACCAGGACTCTCCAGTGTGAGGGCCAGAGCCGCTGCAAAAATCTGGACTATTTGCACATCGCGGTCTCCCACGTCAAATCCGCTGACCGATCCTACGGTGAGTACGCCGCCACGGCCGGCAGGTTCTCCGACTGGGACGCAGATGTAGCTCATCGAATTGCATCCCTCCCGAAACACCCACCATGGGTGCTGGCGGAGGACGGGGTGGGCTACAGGTGTGCCCGTCAACCAAACCTTCCCCGCGAGACCTTCACCCAGTGCAAACTCGTATTGCCGCCGATCCTCCGTGAAGTTACGAGCTTCTGTGACACGCAACGTGTTAGGGTCATTGACTGGTGGGCGAAGCCATGCGGCGTACGTGTCGGGATGCCGCCGCGCGAATACGTCCCGCAGCATCGCGAGAATATTTCCGATCCACACGGAGATTTCTAGTGAGTCACGTACTGCGACATCGAGGCCGGCCCTGCCCCGCCAAACTGAATCGATCAGATCGGTGATGTAGCGAGCAAGATCGTAATCGATTAGGACTTCCGATGAACTACTGCTCGTGGTGTCACTGTTAAACTGGGTAACTTGATAGCGCTGGAATGCTTCGCGGAGTCTGAGGCATACCGGACTTAGCGCCGCCTGCAAGTTCCCATCGCTACGGCGTCTGTATGGGGCTAGTGTAATGCCAGCGAGGTCGGTGGGAACATCAATGTTATCGTCCTTGCAGTAAACGACGAATGTCCTATCAATGCCGAGAGCGCCGATGAAAATACCCAATTCCAACGTCACATTGTCGCGGGGTGTCGGGCGTGCGACGCCGCGTTTGATGGTTTCATCGTCAGCTGTAAGCACCAGAACCGCGAAATCGTGGTTCTTTGTGACTTCTACAAGACTGGCTAGCGTGCTCTGGCTTAGGCCAAATACCCCCTGATTCCAGATCGTAGCCTCACAGTGTTCTTCTAGCGCTAGCTGCAGATACTCAGCAATACGGAGACCCTCGGTAGAAGAACCTATGAACAGTCGCGCTGGGGAGACTTCTCGATTCATGCAAGCCGACCTTCGATGCGTGAAAGTCCCAGATCCACCCATTACGGCGCATCTACCGGTTTTCGCGGAAGCATGACGCCTACCGTCTGGTTCGTCGTCAGGGTACCGCTACCCGCAGCTGCGGGGGCAAAGGTTCGAGAGAAGTGTACTTCCTCTGCCCCGAGTACCCATCTGGACGTGTCAGTTGCCGTAATTCCCCGGGTCCTGAGCAGCCTCCAGTTAGCGGCTAGTTATGCATTCCCGCTCGAACGCGACAATACAGCGCAATGGCTGCCTAGCGGAGGGGAACGAAGGCCTCCGTGGTCTCGTAGTTGGAGCGCCCGCTGTGGTCGGTGAATTCCGTCCAGGTCCGGACGGTCAGCAGGGTGCCCTTCGCGTTGACCGTGCCGTCGAGGAGCTTGTCCGCGAAGCCGAAGCCATACGGCGCCAGGAAGGTGCCCCCGGTCGTCGCGCTGACGCTGGGGCCGAACGTGATGCCGGTGACGGTCCCCCAGTTGCACGGGTCCGGGGAGCAGTAGCCGTAGGCGTGGACCTTGAGCAGCCCGCCAGCGCGGGTGAGGATCACCGCGCGGACGTTCCCGGTGGCGGCAGTGTTGATCCAGACCGCCGGCAGTGACGCCGCCGGGGGCACCGAATCGCCAAGCGGGTAGTCCTCCGCGGCGGTCCCCGTCGTCGTCACCTTGACCGGCTTGCCCTTGGTGAACGTCTCATTGACGGTGTAGTTGGACCGGTGGCTGCCGTCGGTGAAGGTGGTGAACTCCCTTACGGTCAGCGTCGGGACCCTCTTCTGGACGCTGTAGACGGCCAGCACGACGGTCCGTGCGAACCCGACGTTCCACTGCGCCGCGAACGCGGTCCCGGTCGCGGCGCTGGAGTCCGGGCCGAACACCGCGCCCGCGATCCTGCCCCACTGGCACGGCGTTGGGGTGCAGGCGCCAAACCCGTCGACCGTGATCCCCCTGTCGGTCGTGGCGACCACGAGGTCCAGAATGCTCCGCGTCGCGTGGTTCGTGTTCACCCACGTTCCGGCTAGCGCCGAGGTCGGCCGCGGCGGTACTGGGGTGGCCGTCGCCGCCTGCGCAGCCGGCACGGTCAGCAGCGCCGCCCCGGTCACCGCCGCCGCGCCGATCAGTGCCGCCGTGACGGCACGCCAAGTGCTTTTCATTGAGAAAATCCCGTCTTCGAGGGAAATGGCCAGCCCTTCCTGGCTGTCGCCAAGTGGCGGAGAGAATAGCAAGCCACCGGATAAGTCGAGGCTTATTCTGGACCCGCTCCATAACTTCGGTAGCCTTGCCCCCTTAATCTAAGAATCGAGTCATCCGTGACGATGGCCGATGGCATACGTTCGTTCGTCAATAAAGGACGGATATTCCCTGATCCCGTACGCCGGCCCAGCAAGCGGTGGTTGCGCCGCGACGGTCCATGCTCCGCCAGCGGGAAACGCGCCGCGACCAACTGGCCCCCGACGTCACGCCCGGTAGGGCCAGGCGCTCGTGTTTTTCCCGCCGCAGTGGCACTATCTCCACATCGGCAGAGATGCCGCCCGAGTTTCGTCCCACGGGGCGGTGACAGGGAGCCTGATGGAGGGTGACGGTACCGAGGGGGTTGTTTTTCCGCTGTCCGCGGACGGGCGCCGGAGCACGTCCGCGCTGGGCAGGGCGGTGGTTGCCGACGCGCTGCGGGCGGTGGACCCGGTGGGTGCTCTTGGCGCGGAGCAGGAGACGAACTGGCGTTCTGGCTACCTCATCCATTTTCGCCGCCTCGTCGAAGCGGGGCTGGCGTCCAAGCCTGCCGCGCTGTCGGTTGCCCGCGACGGGCTGGGTTCACTGCACGCCCGGATGCGGGTCAGCCGGCCGGCCGGCGCGGAGACGGGACTGGACGCCATGCTCTCGGCGCCCGCGCCGGCCTCCTTCGCCACGCTCAGCGTGCCGGGCGCCGGACAGCGGGAAACCGAGCTGTCACTGCCCTACCGAGGCGAGCGATTGCGCGGCGACGCGCTGGCGCGCCAACTGGAGACCTGGGTGGTCGGCGGGGTCATCGAGCCGTCGTGCGCGGAAGCTGTCAGGGAGGTTGCGGCGCATCCGGAGTGGCTGCGGTTGCCGGGCCGGACAGTGATCGCGCTCGGGGCGGGCGCAGAGGTGGGCCCGCTGGAGCCGCTGCTGCGCTGGGGCGCCCGGGTGGCGGGTGTTGACCTGCCCAGTCCGCCGGCCTGGGAGCGGGTGCTGCGCATGGCCCGGCAGGGCGCCGGCGAGTTGCTCGTGCCCGTGAACCGGGAGATGCCGATAGCGCTGCACCCTGACATCGGCGACGAGGCCATCGCGCGCTGGGCGGGCCTCAACCTAGTCCGCGAGCTCCCGGCTGCCGCCGACTGGCTGGCCGCCCTGGACGGCCCGCTCGTACTGGGCAACTACGCCTACGCCGATGGCGCGGCGAACGTGGCCCTGTGCGCCGCGGCCGACGTACTCACCATGCGCTTGCAGGCGGCCCGCGGCGATGTGGCGCTGGCGTTTCTCGCCACGCCGACCGATGTCTACGCCGTCCCCCCTGACGCGGTCGCCCAGTCCGTCGCTGCTTACCTGGCCCGGTCGCGCACCGCGAAGCTGGCCGGCCGGCCGCTGCGCGCCGTGTCCCGCGGGCGGTTGCTTCGCCGGGCCTACGTGCCCGGTGCCGACCCCGGCATCAGCGACAGCCTGGTCCCTCAGCAAGGCCCGAACTACGCTTTGGCAAAACGGCTGCAGCGATGGCGGGCCACCGTCGCGCGGGAGGCCGGGACAACCGTGTCGCTCAACATCGCCCCGCCTACCCGTACCCGGTCGGTGACGAAGAACCGTACGCTGGCGGCCGCCTACGCCGGCGCGCACTGGTTCGGCGCAGAGGTGTTCGAGCCCGCGACCACCAGAACGCTCATGGCAGCACTGCTCGTGCACGACCTGCAGGCCACGGGACCGCTACACGCGCACCCGTGGCAGGACGAGGCGTACGCCGCCGCGCACGGCGGGTTGTGGCGCATCCCTTACGCACCCCGCAGTGCACTGGGGCTCGCTGCCCTGCTCGGCTACGCCGCCTCACGTCACTGAGCCGATCCTGGGCCCGCGTGCAGTTTCACGAATTCCGGCGCTTTACTCGCGTAGTAAGTGACTTTGCCTGTCATCGTCCTGTTCCGAAAAGTCCTTGATCCGGTCGGTGTGGCGATGTCGGCCATCACCACTGGCAACGGAGTGCAGCAAGAGCCGGTTCGAAGGGCACACGTCGTTAGGCTTCGACGGGCTCGGGTCGTTAGGCGATGTACCGCCAGGGTTCCTGGGTGTAGCTTCGGCCGGTTGGTGTCGTCCATACGTGCCAGCCCGGCTTCGGCTGGGTGAC
>JBEKEK010000205.1:0-21094 GCA_050013875.1 Trebonia sp.
AAGCCAACCGAGCCCACGCGAAGCTCCGCGCCCCCGGCGAAAGGGCAAACGCCCAGCTCAAGAACTGGAGAATCCTCCGCAAGCTCCGCTGCTGCCCCTGGCGCGCAGGACAGCTCGCCAAGACCATCCACGCCTTGGAGATCCACGCAGCATAACCAGGATGAAAAAGGTTCACTGAGCCGGGTGGGGAGATGGCCCGCGCCCGATTCGCGGCAGGGTCATATGGTTATCAACGCGCTGGTTCGTGCCAGATTGCTCGGAATGCAGCTGCTGACGCTCGAAGCGCGCGTGATTGTCGAAACTGACGGAGATCGGCCAGCCACTCCGGCGCTTTACGCTTACTCGGGAGCGCCCTCGGGCCGGGGCCTTGAACCGTCCGGGCCCGCACTGCCGTCGGACCTAGGGTCGGGGTACGCACGCGCGATCGAGTTGCTTGAGCAGGGCACGAAGACGCTCGACCAGGAAATTAGGCCGCGTCGAACTACGCTGGACGGCGAGCGGGCCCGCGATTGACCGGTGGTTCGCCGCCCGGCTACCGTGCTGATGTCATGGGGACCGCCAGGCTGCGCTACACGGGATTCGGCCTACTCCTGCTCGTCGTCGCGGGTGGTTTGCTGACGGCCTGGCTGCGGATGAGCCACACGATGTTCGCCATCGTCGTCATTGTGACCGCCACCCTGGCGGCGTCGTTCGCGTTCTTCCTGGACGGATGGCGCCAGACGACCGCGGAGAGCCTCATCTCGCGTGGCGTCTACCCGGAGTCCGTCCGGGATTTGCCGATGACGGATCCAGGCCTGCGCCGGGAGTGGACACCCATGATCCGGTCTACTGGCGGCCGGCGGACGCCCAGCACCCGCGCCCGGCGGGCGGCAGCCCCTCCGGCTGCCCGCGCCCGCCGCACCGCGGCCCGGCCGGCCGGCCGGGTCCGGGTCCTGGCGGCCCCGGCCGCGCCCATGGCGAGACCCGCCCCGAGCCGCCCGGCCGGCCGGCGGAGCGAGACGATTGCGCCGGACGCCACTATCACCCTCGCCGCCGAATGGCAGGCGGCCGGCATCGATGGCCTGTTGGCCGAGCTGGACAGGCAGCTGATCGGGCTTGCCCCGGTGAAGCAGAAGGCCAAGCAGATCGGTTCGCTGCTGCTGGTCGACCGTGCGCGGCAGCGGTTCGAACTCTCCGCGTCCCGCCCGAGCCTGCACATGTGCTTCACCGGGGCGCCGGGAACCGGGAAGACCACGGTCGCGCTGATGATGGCCGACCTGCTTTACCGGCTTGGCTACCTGGAAAAAGCTCATGTCGTGCATGCCATGCGCGATGACCTGGTGGGTGAGTTCATCGGGCAGACCGCGCCCAAGACCCAGGCCGTTCTCAGCCGGGCGATGGGCGGCGTGCTGTTCATCGACGAGGCCTACACCCTGTACAGGACCCACGACTCGAAGGACTACGGGCAGGAGTGCATCGACATCCTGTTGCAGGTGATGGAGAACCAGCGGGACAGGATCGTGGTGATCCTGGCCGGCTACAAGGACCGGATGGATCTCTTCTTCGAGTCCAACCCCGGCATGAGGTCCCGCGTCGCCCATCACCTGGACTTCGCCCCGTACCAGGTCGATGAGCTGCTCGCGATCGGGGGGCTGATGCTGGACCGGTCGTCCTACTACCTGTCGCCCGAGGCGAAGACGGCATTTCACGGCTACCTGTCGCTGAAGATGGAGCAGCCAGGGTTCGCCAACGCCCGCAGCGTGCGGAACGCGCTCGACGGCGCCCGGTTCCGGCACGCGCGCCGCCTCGTCGCCGAGCCGGAACGGCACTGGGGTAAAGACGACCTGATGCGGCTCGAGCCGTCGGACGTCCTGTCCGGCACCGACTAGAACACCGGCTAGAACGAGGAGCGCCGGCCCCTGTGTTCTGTGTCACCCCGCACGGCTGCGGGGCTAGAGCGCAACCGGGACCCGCGAATATACGTCTCACGTACTGACGTAAATACCGCCGGTACACTCGATTCGGTCACGCGTGAAACGCCGCGACCCCCTAGGGACAGCACATGAGCGAGAACGACCCCTGGCAGAGCTGGTATCAGGAGGCCCCGCCCTCTAGCTCCGAGCCAGCCGACGCAACTGTCTCGATGCCGTCGAGGCAGCCGACGTTCCAGCCGAACCCTCGCTCTGATGCGGGCGGATACGGGCCGCCGGCCGGGTCGGGTGCGGGCGGCGGAGGCTGGGGCGCGCAGCCGCCGCTGATCTCGCCGCCGGGAGCACCGCAGGCAACGCCGCGCCGCGGCGGCGGCGGCGGAGGCGGCCGGACCTGGCGCTTCTGGGGCCAGCCGGGCCGTCACGGACGGCGGATCGCGCTGATCATCGGCGTTGTCATCCTGCTGTTCATCGCGGGCACGGCCGGAAGCTACTTCTGGGTCAACGGCAAGCTGAACCGGTCGGTCGCGCTGCCCGCCTTCAGCGGGACCTCGGCCGGCACCAACTGGCTGATCGCGGGGTCGGACCAGCGCACCGGGATCAGCCGCAGCGAACAGGACCAGCTGCACCTGGGCTCGGAGGGGGCCGACGCATCCGACTCGCTGATGCTGCTGCACATGGGTACGGGCAGGCCGGTGCTGATCAGCATCCCCCGTGACTCCTACGTGCCCATCCCCGGGCACGGTAGCAACAAGATCAACGCCGCGCTGGCTTTCGGCGGCCCGTCGCTGCTGGTCCAGACGGTGGAGTCGGTCACCGGGCTACGCATCGACCACTACATGGGCATCGGCTTCGGCGGTCTGGCCAGCGTGGTCAGCGCGGTCGGCGGGGTGCGGTTCTGCGTCAAGACGGCGGTACCGGCCGACCCAACCGGGGACTCGGGTTTCAAGGGCCTCGCGGCCGGCTGCCACAACCTCAGTGGCACCCAGGCGATCGCCTTCGTCCGCGACCGGCACTCGTTCGCCACCTCCGACCTGCAGCGCATCCAGGACCAGCGGGCCTTCCTGTCTGCCCTGCTGAGCAAGGCGACCAGCCCGGGCGTGTACCTGAACCCGTTCACCGCGCTTCCGTTCGCCTCCACCGCGGCCACCTCGATCGCGGTGGACAAGGGCACCAGCCTGTACGACCTTCTCCAAGTCGCGTTCGCGCTGCGCAACCCGCAGACCGGCACCGTGCCGATCGCGAACGCCGACCTCCAGACCGCCGCGGGCGACTCGGTGGAATGGAACCAGGCCGAGGCGCTAAAGCTCTTTGACGCGCTCCAGCAGGGCAAGCCGGTCCCGGCCGGACTGCTGAGCGGCACCCAGGTCGGCTGAGCGCTGCGGGTTTGAGCGACGCTTTTTTGGTGTATCTGTACGGGTAAAGGTAGGTCTTGACACCGTGGCGCGGCGGTGCTGCATCGTTAGCGTGCGCTTTCTCCCCGGCGGGCGCCGACGTCCCCCTGTTCGGCGCGGCACGAACTGACTTAACCGGAGGTCTCATGAGCCGCGCACAGGTTGATGAGGAGGCTGGCCTCGGCCTGTCGACACGCGAGATCGAGGTCATGTCGCTGATCGCCGGGGGTCATACCAACGGCGAGATCGCGGCTCACCTGTTCCTCGCCGAGAAGACGGTCAAGAACCACGTACGGCGCATCTACTCCAAGCTGGGCGTGCACAACCGGCCGGCCGCCATCGCCCACTGGCTGGAGAACGGGGCGCCCCGCGCGTCTTAGCCGCACGGGTCCCGAGCCGGGCCGGAAGCCGGGGGCGGGACGGCCCGCGAAGCCTCGCGGGTTCAGCGGAATGATTTTTTGATTTTGGCCTGCGGGAGTGGTCGTGATCCGGGCGGCTGTCGCGCAGCGTACGCTGGGAAGAAAGCAGTCTTCCCCGAGGAAACGTTCAGGTTCCCCTCAGCCAGAGGCGCGAGGATAAAGATCATGAACACGTCGATCGCCGAAGCGCGGCCGCAAGCCGATGCGCGGCTGCTCGTCGTCGAGGACGAGCCGAACATTCTGGAGCTCCTCTCGGCGTCGCTTCGTTACGCTGGTTTTGAAGTGATCACCGCGTCCGGCGGCACCGAGGCGGTCCAGGCCGCGCAGCGGCACCGCCCGGACCTTATTGTGCTTGACGTGATGCTGCCCGATATGGACGGTTTTGACGTGATCCGCCGCCTGCGCGGTGGCGGGGCCCGGATCCCGGTCGTGTTCCTGACCGCGCGAGACGGCACCGACGACAAGATCCGCGGCCTGACCCTGGGCGGCGACGATTACGTCACCAAGCCGTTCTCGCTTGAAGAGGTCATCGCGCGGATCAAGGCCGTCCTCCGGCGCACCCGCGGCGACGGGGTCGAGCCGACCCCCCGGCTGAAGTTCGCCGACCTTGAGCTGGACGAGGAGAGCCACGAGGTCTGGCGGGGCGGCGCGCAGGTACAGCTCTCGCCGACCGAGTTCAAGCTGCTGCGCTACTTCATGTCCAACGCCAACCGCGTGCTGTCCAAGATGCAGATACTCGACCACGTCTGGGACTACGACTTCCGCGGCGACACCGGCATCGTCGAGTCCTACGTTTCCGTCCTGCGGCGCAAGGTCGACACCAAGGAGCCGCGGCTCATCCACACCCTGCGCGGCGTGGGGTACGTGCTGCGGCTGCCGTCGTCGTAACGGTGACCAGCATGTCAGGACCGGACATCCGCGACACGGAGGCACCGGATCCTCCCTGGCGCCACCGGGGCGAATCCCGCCGGAACTTCTTCCAGCGGCTCTCCGACCGGACGCCGCTGCGGACCAAGCTGATCGCGGCGCTCCTCGCGCTGGTGGTCATGGCGCTGGCGGTGATCAGCGTGCTGAGCGTCGTCATCGTGCGGTCGGACCTGTACTCACAGCGAGACCAGAACCTTGAGCACGCGTTCGGCGGCATCATGAGCGGGTACCAGACGAATTACGCCGGCGCCCCGATTCCGCTGAACGTCGCCAGCTCCTACGGCGCCGGCCTCATCGATGGCTTCCAGGCAATCGGAAGTCAGATCTCGGCCGGCAACACCGGGACCACGCCCTTCGGCCACGGTCAATCCCCGGTGAACCAGTCCGTCCCGCAGCTGCCGACCGACCAGTGGGCCGGTTCAAGTAATCCCGAGCTGATCATCGCTCCGGCGCAGTCCGGCGGCGACACCTGGCGGGTGATGGGCCAGGCCATCTTGGTGAATAACAACACCACGGGCAAGCGGCAGACGGTCATCTTCTTCGTGGCCGTCGATCTGGGGCCGGTTAACGCGGAGCTCCAGCGGCTGATCCTGGTGGAGCTGATCGTCGGCGTGTCGATCGTGCTCGTGCTCGCGATCGTCGGCGTCGGGGTCGTCCGGGCCAACCTCCGGCCGCTCGACGACATCGAGATGACCGCGGGCGAGATCGCCAAGGGCCACCTGGACCACCGGGTTCCCGAGGGTGATCCGCGCACCGAGGTCGGTTCGCTTGGCCGGTCGCTGAACGCGATGCTCGCGCAGATCGAGCGGGCGTTCCACGCTCAGGAGGAGTCGGAGCAGGCCGCGCACGACTCCGAGGAGCGGATGCGCCGGTTCATCGCCGACGCGTCGCATGAGCTGCGCACACCGCTGACGACCATTCGCGGCTTCGCCGCGCACTACCGGATGCGCGGCGGCGCGGGCGGCCGCCGGGCCGGCGTCGGCGTCGGTGCGGCCGGCCGCGCCGGGGCGGCATCCGGCGGCGGTACCGGCTTCGGCGGGGCAGAAGATCAGTCATCCCGAACGGACGCGTTGGTTCCCGGGTCAGGCAGCGGCATTTTCACCAGCGGGCCGGCCGACGACGGGATGTCCCCCGAGGACCTCGACCATCTCATCGGCCGGGTCGAGGCGGAGGCCACCCGGATGGGCCTGCTGGTCGAGGACCTGCTCACGCTGGCCCGGCTTGACCAGCAGCGGCCGCTGAACATCGCCCCGGTCGACCTGCTCACGCTGGCGGCCGACGCCGTGCAGGACGCGCGGATCGTCTCCCCCGGCCGGCCGATCGACCTGATCGTCGCGCCGGGCACCGCGTTCCTGGTGGACGGGGACGAGCCGCGGCTGCGGCAGGTGCTGGGGAACCTGGTGAACAACGCGATCACGCACACCCCGGCGGGCACCCCGGTCCGCGTGAAGATCGGGTCCGGCCTGCTGGAAAAGCCGCAGGCGGAACCGGTGCCTGCCGTGGTGCTCGACGTCGAAGACGATGGCCCGGGTATGCCCGCGGAGCAGGCTCAGCGGGTCTTCGAGCGGTTCTACCGGGCCGACGCGGCCAGGAACCGCGCCTCCGGCGGCACCGGCCTCGGCCTGGCGATCGTGGCGGGCCTGGTCAACGCGCACGGCGGCACCGTCTCGGTCCGCACCTCGCCCGGCCGCGGCGCCGACTTCCAGGTGCGGCTGCCGCTCTCCCCCGACGCCATGCTGGCCGCCGACGACCCAGACGACCCGCTCTCCGACTAAGCCGCGGCCAGGCCGGCCGTCGCCTCCAAGACTCGTCTTGGGGCCAAAGCTGTACGGAAAGAGAGCGACAAATCACCACATATCGTCCGCTGTGGCGTACAACTTTGGCCCCAAGCTGGTCGCCGCCGGTCCGCGAGGGGTCCGCGAGGGGTGCGGCCGCGGACGATGTCGCGAATGATGCGATTGCCGGGCACCCGGGGGGTGGGTAGCCACGAGGCGGGGAATTATGGCCGGTGGAGAGTAGGCCGCGTGCGTTCAGGATGATGGGTTTGGAATTTCCGGATCTGCCGCGAGGAGCGCGACTAGGTGGTCCATGCCGGTTTCGAGCATCGTGCGGACACGGGCGAAGTCGGCCTGGTCACCGTAGTAGGGGTCGGGGACGTCGATGCCGCCCAGGCCGCCGATCTCGCCGAACAGCCTGATCCGGCCGGCCTCGCCGCGGGGGGCGAGGGCGCGCAGGTCGCGGAGGTTGGCGGTGTCCATGGCGAGGATGAGGTCGCGTTCGGTCAGCCAGGACGGGCGGAACTGACGGGCCCGGTGGGATTCCCCGTCGTAACCGTTGCGCTTGAGCTCGGTGCTGGCCTTGCGTTCCATCCGGTCGCCGACGTGCCAGTCGCCGGTGCCCGCGCTGTCCACCTGCACGCGCTTTTCCAGGCCGGCCTTGGCGACTTGGGCGCGGAGCACGGCCTCGGCCATCGGGGAGCGGCAGATGTTCCCGAGGCAGACACAGCAGATCCGGTACGGGCCTGAGGAGTCCCTGGGGGGCGGCAACGGCAGATCAGCGGCTGGCGGCATGACACCAAGGATGCCGCATCGCGAGCGGCAGACGCGCGGGCGGTTGGGGCGGACCCCCTGCGGGGGACGAAGGCTGGTAGAGGCGGCAGACGCGGAATGGAGCGAATGTGAGCGCGGAGAACCAGAAGACCATGCGGGCGTGGCTGGTGCGCAGTCCGGGGCCCATCGAGACGGGGCCGCTGAGCTGCGAGGAGAGGCCGGTGCCGGAACCGGCTCCCGGTGAGCTGCTTGTGCACGTGCTTACCTGCGGGGTGTGCCGCACTGACCTGCACGTGAGCGAGGGCGACCTTCCGGTGCACCGTGACCAGGTCACGCCGGGGCACGAGGTCGTCGGCACCGTGGCGGCGCTTGGCGAGGGCGTGGACGGCTGGGCCGTCGGTGACCGGGTCGGTGTCGCCTGGCTGCGGCACACCGACGGAACCTGCCGGTTCTGCCGGAGCGGCCGGGAGAACCTCTGCCCCTACTCGCTCTACACCGGCTGGGATGCCGATGGCGGGTACGCCGAGTACACGACGGTGCCCGCGGCCTACGCCTACCCGCTGCCCGGCGAGGTGGCCGACATTGAGCTGTCACCCCTGCTGTGCGCCGGGATCATCGGCTACCACGCCCTGCTGCGCGCATCGCTGCCCCGCGGCGGGCGGCTTGGACTGTACGGATTCGGCGGCAGCGCGCACCTGTGCGCGCAGGTCGCCCTGGCCGAGGGCGCGACCGTGCACGTGCTCACCCGGGGCCAGGCCGACCGGCAGCTGGCGCTCGAGCTCGGCGCGGCATCGGCCAGCGACGCGTACGACTCTCCGCCGGAGCCGCTGGATGGCGCCATTCTCTTCGCGCCGGTCGGTGACCTGGTGCCGGTGGCCATGCGCGCGCTCGACCGCGGCGGAATCCTGTCGATCGCGGGGATCCACCTGTCCGACACGCCGCCGCTGAACTACGAGCACGAGCTGTTCTACGAGAAGGAGATTCGCAGCGTCACCTCCAACACCCGTGACCAGGGCCGCGAGTTCCTCGCGCTGGCTGCCCGTCACGGCGTGCGCGCCATCACCCATCCCTATCCACTCTCGCAGGCGCAGCGGGCGCTGCAAGATCTGAAGGCCGGCGTGTTCGATGGGGCGGCGGTCCTGGTCAACGACTGGAGTTGACCGGGACGGTGGGCTAAAGGTTTTGCCGCCGTCGTGCGACTCAATAGGCATGATGGACAGGGCGATGGCGTCGGGGACGCCGCATGGGTGACGCCGGCCAGACCGCGATCCCGCGGCACCATGTCGCCGAGCTGGCCGATTTCTTCGCCGCTCATGACCGCTGGCTGTTCGGGCACGCGTGCGTGCGCACGCGGGGTGACCGGGAGCTGGCGGCGGACCTGGTGCAGGACACCTTCGAGGCGGCGGCGATCGCGTGGGCGGTGCTGCGTGAGCATCCGGGCGGCCGGCAGCGGGCCTGGCTGCTCGGCACGCTGGCGCACAAGGACATCAGCGAGCTGCGGCACCAGGTGGCGTTCCGCCGCAGGCAGCCCGAGATCCACGCGCGGTACCAGGCCACCCCGGCCGACACCGAGGCCCAGGCGCTGAACGCGATCGCGCTGGCCCGCGCGCGGGAGATCATCGACGGCCTGCCGCCGCGGCAGCGGGAGATCGCCCTGATGCGCTGGCGGGACCGAATGCGGGCAACTGACATCGCCGCCGCGATGGGCATCGCCGAGGGAACCGTGCATGCCCAGCTGCACGGCGCGCGGCGCAAGCTGGTGGCGGGGCTGGAACGGTACTACCCGTTCGGCACGGACCGCGACAGCGGGGAAGGGGCCATGCCATGACCACCGGTTCGAACCCGGGCGATGACCGCGAGGCGCTATTCGTGGCCGATTTCTACCCGCAGCTCGGCGAGTACCTCGCCGAGCGGCACGCCGATGGCTACGACGCGGTGGCGGCGCGCACTCGTTTCGTGCTGTGGCTCGCCCAGCACGCCGGCGGCCGCCCGCCACGGCCGCCTCGCCCGGAGCCGGGCGACGCTGGCACCGGCGGCGGGGACGGCGCGCTGATGGACTACATCGCGGCAGCGGGCAAGGTGCCGGAGCCCGACCGGGCGGAAGTAGCCGAACTGGCAGCGCGCATCGCGGACGGGCGGCGGGCGCGCGACCGGCTCGCGGCCGGCGACGACGCGCTGACGGCCGGCGAGCGGGACGGCCTCGAACGGGCCGTTGAGCGGGGCAGGCAGGCGAGGAACCGGCTGCTCGAGGCAAACCTGCGGCTCGTCGTCGGCATCGCCCAGCGTTACGCCGACCGCGGCGTGCCGTTCCTCGACCTGGTCAGGGAGGGCAGCATCGGCCTGAGCCGGGCGGTGGAGCAGTTCGACCCGGGCAATGGATACGCGTTTCCCGGCTACGCCTCGTGGTGGATCCGCCAGGCCATCACGCGGGGCCTGGCCGACAGCCTCCGGCCGCCGCGGATCCCGGATCACACCGCCGAGGCGATCACCACCGAGATCGTTGCCGTGCAGCTCAGGCTCGCCCGCGAGCTGGGCCGCGAGCCCACTCCCGAGGAACTGGCGGCCGAGTTCGGCACCCGTCCGGACTAACGGCCGGCGTTTTTCCCGGCGACCGCCGCGCTCAGCACGGTCGCGAACGCGGTCCACGCGATCTCGGGCACCGCCAGGGCGGCCGCGGGTTCATCGACCCGGCGGGCCAGCGACGCGTAGCGCACCATGACGGCGCACAGCAGCGCGGAGTCGGCGGTGGCCGCCCAGAGCCGGCGGCCGCCGAATGCCAGCGGCACGTAACCACTCCGGACGAGCACGGAAAGCACCCACCATTCGAGGGCCGCCCGCCGCGGTTGCGGTGCCGCCTGGCCGGCCGGGCCGGCGCGCCACACCAGCCAGGCTGACGTCGCCGTGGTCAGGTTCAGCGCCGACCACACGACGGGGAACACAGCACCGGGCGGCGCGAACGCCGGCCGTTCGAACTGCTCATATTGGGGTCTGGTGCCGCGGCCCCGCGCCTGCTTGGCGGCCCAGGCCGACAGGCCCTGCGCGGCGCCGTAGACCGCGGCGGCGGCGGCCCAGGCCGAGATCTGGCGCAGCCGTCCTTGCGGGCCGTGAGCCCGCGCACGCAATCGCGACATTGCCTGCCTGTTCCCCTGAGCGCCCCGATCACACCTGCCGTCACCATCCCCCCGGCGGTGGCCGCCCCGGGGACCAGCGGGCGGGCAGTGCCGGGATACTAGGGGCGTGGTAGACCTCACCCGCCGCGTCAGCGCGCATCTGGTACTCGACGTTCAGCAGACGGCCGCGTTGATCCTCAAGGTCGCGGTGTCGGAGATGCCGGGCGCCGGGATCGCCGAGACGCTCAGCATCACCCGCGATGGCGCACCGCTGCCGGCCGCGGAGACGGTCATTCCCGGCGAGGGGCGCACGCACCTGCTGACGGTGAAACCGGGACGGGTGGTCATCGACTACGCGGCCACCGTCACCGGCCGGGCCGCCGAGGAGACGGTCACCGAGGCCGACCGTGTCATCTACCTCCGGCCGAGCCGCTACGCCGAGTCGGACCGGCTGACCGCGGTCGCACGGTCCGAGTTCGCCGGCCTCACCGCCCCGGCCGAGCTGCTGGCCGCGGTCTCGTCGTGGGTCGGCACCCGGCTGAGTTACGTGCCAGGCAGCAGCGGGCCGACCGACGGGGCGGTGGACACCCTGCTGGCCCGGCGGGGGGTCTGCCGCGACTACGCGCACCTGGTCATCGCGCTGCTGCGCGGGCTTGATGTCCCGGCCCGGCTGGCGGCCGTCTACGCGCCCGGCCTCGACCCGATGGACTTCCACGCCGTCGCCGAGGCCGCGGTGGACGGTCACTGGCGGGTGGTGGACGCCACCACGCTCGCGCCGCGCGCCGCCCTGGTGCGCATCGCCTCTGGCCGGGATGCCGCCGACACCGCGTTCCTGTCCAGCTACCACGGCGCGGTCGAACTGCCGGAGCTCAGGGTGACCGCCGTGGTCGACGGCGAGCTGCCCGGTGACGACGTCATCCAGCTCACCAGCATCAGCTGACAACGTCTAACTGACCAATCACCTGACCAGTCACCTGGCCACCGGCGGCAGGGCCGGGTCGGCCACAATGGGGGCCATGGTTTCTGAGATCTTCGATCCGGACCGCTGGCGCGCGGTCAAGGGGTTTTCGTTCGCCGACATCACCTACCATCGCGCGGTGGACTCCGGCACCGTCCGGGTGGCGTTCAACCGGCCCGAGATCCGCAACGCCTTCCGCCCGCGCACGGTGGACGAGCTGTACACCGCCCTCGACCACGCCCGGATGTCCGCCGACGTGGGCTGCGTGCTGCTGACCGGCAACGGCCCCTCGCCGAAGGACGGCGGATGGGCCTTCTGCTCGGGCGGCGACCAGCGGATCCGCGGCCGGGACGGCTACCGGTACGCCGAAGGGGAGACGAGCGAGACCATTGACCCGGCGCGCAGCGGCCGACTGCACATCCTCGAGGTGCAGCGGCTGATCCGGTTCATGCCCAAGGTCGTCATCTGCGTGGTGCCCGGCTGGGCCGCGGGCGGCGGGCACAGCCTGCACGTCGTCTGCGACCTGACGCTGGCCAGCCGCGAGCACGCGCGGTTCAAGCAGACCGACGCCGACGTCGCCAGCTTCGACGGCGGTTTCGGCTCGGCCTACCTCGCCCGCCAGGTGGGCCAGAAGTTCGCCCGCGAGATCTTCTTCCTCGGCGACACCTACGACGCCGAGGCGGCGCACCGGATGGGCATGGTCAACGCGGTGGTGCCGCACGCGGACCTGGAAAACACCGCGCTCGACTGGGCGGCGAAGGTCAACGCCAAGAGCCCCACCTCCCAGCGGATGCTGAAGTACGCGTTCAATGCCATCGACGACGGCCTCGTGGGCCAGCAGGTCTTCGCGGGCGAGGCCACCAGGCTCGCCTACATGACCGAGGAAGCGGCCGAGGGCCGTGACGCGTTCCTTGAGAAGCGCGAGCCCGACTGGCAGAAGTTCCCGTGGTACTACTGAACCCGCGCCGCTAGCTGATCAGCCCGGCCAGCTGCCGGGCGTTGACGTGCGCGTAGTCGCGGTAGCAATTGTTGAACACCACGTGCGTCTCGGTGGCGTCCTCGGCCAGCCGCTTGGCGTTGCCGGCCCACTCTGCCAGCTCTTTGCCGTCGTAGCGGTAGCGGAAACGCTGCTGGATGTCCTTGCTCTCCCAGTGCTCGGAGTGGCCGTGCAGCCGGATCACGGCCAGGTCGCTGGTGGCGGCGAGCACCGGCGGGATCGAGTTCGAGTAGCCCTGCGGCTCGTCGACGCACACGTACGGCAGCTGATGGGCGGACAGGAAACCGAGCGTCTCCTTCTGGTTGCCGTCGGTCATCCAGGTGTGGTTGCGGAACTCCACGCAGACCCGGCGGGGCGCGGCCCGCTCGGCGCAGGCGACGATGTACTCCTTGTTCGCGCGGGAAATCGGGAACCACGGCGGGAACTGCAGCAGGATCGCGCCGAGCTTGCCCGCCGCGACCAGCGGTTCGAGCGCCGCGAAGAACCGGTTCCACGCCTCGCCGGTCACCTCCGGGTCGACGTCCTTGAGGTAGAGCCGATCCTTGCCCGACTTGCCCGCGGCCTCCCGCAGGTCGGCGGGCAGCGCCCGCACCGGGGTGGGGTGCTGTGTGAACAGGCTGAACGCCTTGATGTTGAAGGTGAAGCCGTCCGGGGTCCGGGTACCAGCCGGATTCGATCAGCGACTTGTCGGTCCATCCCGCCGTGCCTACCCGGATCTGTCCCATAGCCGCTCCCCAACGAGAATTGCCGTGCGCCGGGAGACGTTCCAATCGTCATTCAAGGTGAACTTCCGCGGTGCGCCGAACCCACTACCCACGGCCCGCAACCGGCAAACGGCCGGGGTGCGGGAGGCCAGGGTTGCGGGAAGCCCGCGGGCTCAGGCCGCGTCCGGCAGCCGGCCGAGGATGGCCGAGATCGCCGCGCACTCCTCGTCCCCGAGCGAACTGCCGTACGCCCGACGCTCATGGGTGAAAAAGGCGAGTCCGGCGATCGCCCGGTAGCTGAGCAGGCAGCGCAGCCCGTCGCCGCCAGCCACCTGCGCCGCCCGCGCCAGCAGGCGGTCGGCGGCGGCGCGGTCGCCCCGGCGTTCGCAGTCCACGGCGAGGGCGACCAGGTCAAGCGCGCGGCTGCCGAGCCCGAACTCATCCCAGTCCACCACGCCGGTGATCGTCGCCCCGTCGGCCAGCACGTTCGACAGATTCAGGTCGTTGTGCGCATAGTCGCCGGCCGGCCACCGCTGCCCCCAGACCGGCCGCAGCCAGCGCCGCAGCCGCGCGCACAGCGGGCCGGCCGCGGCGCAGGCCCGCGGTGCGTCGGCCCACACCTCGTCCCAGTCATCGAACAGCACGTTCGCCACGTAAGGGGCCCGGCACCGGACACCGCCTCCCCAAGCTCGCGGGCGACCCGCAGCTGAACCTCGTGCCAGCCGGGCGTCTCGATCACCACCCTCGGATCGTAGCCGCCGCCCGCTGTCACGGCGAAGCGGTTTTCCCTGCTGGCAGGCGTGGTCTTGGTCGCCGCCGATCGGGCGCCGGGCCCTCAGCGCTTACGGCCGAGCGCGCACCACAGGGCCGACCTGCCGGTCTCGGCCCCGTCAGGGTCGGGGTGCCATTCCTCGACCCGCACCAGGCCGGGCTCCACCAGGTCCATGCCCTCGAAGAACCGTTCCATCTGCTCGCGGGTGCGGCCGATGTACTGCTGCTGCGCCGAGCGGCTCACGACGTTCTCGAAGCCCTGCTTCGCTTCCCGGTCGAGAAGATCCGATCCGAGGTGGGACAGGGCGAGGTAGCTGCCCGACGGCATGGCGTCCATTACCTTGGCCACCAGCGCCCGCGGGTCATCGGAGTCCGGTATCACGTGCAGGATCATCAGCATCGTCACCGCCACCGGCTTGGTGAAGTCCAGCAGTCGCGCGGCCGGTGTGAGGATCTTCTCGGTATCGCGCAGGTCAGCGTCGATGTACTCCGTTGCGCCCGCCTCGTGGCTGGTCAGCAGGGCGCGGGCGTGCGCTAGCACGATCGGGTCGTAGTCCACGTACACGACCCGGCTCTCCGGCGCGATCGCCTGGGCGACCTGGTGAGTGTTGCCAGCCGTCGGGATGCCGGTGCCGATGTCGAGGAACTGCCGTATCCCGGCCTCCGCGGCGAGGTAGCGGACGACCCGGCCGAGGAACGCACGGTTCGCCCGGGCGGTGAAGCCCAGCTCAGGGGCGACTTTGAGCACCGCGTCGACGGCCGCCCGGTCGGCCGCGTAGTTGTCCTTGCCGCCAAGCAGGTAATCGTAGATCCGGGCCTGGTTCGCCACGCTGGTGTCGAACGGCGGCCGCCCGGCGTTGCCGGCCGCGCTCTCACCCGGGGTGGCTGCCTGGTCCATGGTCATCTGAGCGCCTTTCTCGGGAGCTGGTCATATATCACGGGCGACCTGCTCGATGAAGAGCGTCGTCGCTTCCGGGGTTAGGGCTTCGCCGCTGAGCTCGTCCACGACCTCCAGGTAGTGCTCGACGTCCGGGCGCTGGTCCAGGTAGATGGCGCCGGTGAGCTGCTCGAGGTAGACCACATCGGGCAGGTCCCGCTCCTCGAACCGCAGCACCGTGAACGATCCGCTCTCACCGGGATGGCCGCCAGTGTCGAACGGGACGACCTGCAGGGTGACCTGCGGAAGCTCAGCGACCTCGATGAGGTGCTGGAACTGGGCCCGCATGACCGCCCGGCCGCCGACCGGCCTGCGCAGCACCGCCTCGTCCATGACCGACCAGATCCGCGGCGGGTTCAGCCTGCTGAGCAGATCCTGGCGCTTGAGGCGCAGTGCGACCCAGCGCTCGATCTCTTCGGCGGGAGCGGCCTTGCGCCCGCGGCGGGTGACGGCCCGCGCGTAGTCCTCGGTCTGGAACAACCCGTGCACGAACTGGACCTCGAAGCTGCGGATGGTCGCCGCGGCGGCCTCGAGCCCGAGGTACGCCTCGAACCAGTCGGGCAGGATGTCGCTGTACTTTGTCCACCAGTCGGGCTCGTTGGCCTGGTGGACCAGCGTAAGGAACCTCGACCGGAGGGCCTCGTCGGTCACGCCGTACAAGGTGAGCAGATCGGTCATGTCCCGGCGCTTAAGCCCGACCCTGCCGTTTTCCAGCCGGCTGATCTTGGACCTGGACGCGCGGATTTCATAGCCTGCCCGCTCGGGGGTGATGCCGGCCGCCTCGCGCAGGCGCCGCAGTTGGCTGCCGAGCAGCATGCGCAGCACGGTCGCATCGACAGACGGGTCTTCCAGACCGGAAAAGAACTGCTCGCCGTGCGGCCCCGCAGCACTCATCATCCGCTCCAATACCCATGGACCCGGCTCGCGTCCCGCGGCAGCGGGCCCAGTACCGACAGCATTCTGCCACACGGGTTCCCTTATGTAGCAGGCGATCCCGCACTGCCGGGCCTTGTCCAGGCCGTGCGCTGGCGCCGCTGAGAGGTCCCGGCGGTGTCGATCCTCATTTCACGGGTCGTCGCGGACTACGGGGACCGAATGGCGGGTCACCCAGCGCGTGATCGTGCGCGGGCCGACGCTCGTCGGCCCGTCCGGCTTCCGGTCCGCAGCCATTCGCGAGCTTGCCCAGTAGGCCGCTCGACAGTCCGCCCCGGCAATTGCTATCATATCGATCAATATAGTGGTAAATATTCGGCGACCCGGTCGTCGGCGGGCCCGCAGAAGGAGTCTGAGATGCCGATCGAGATCGTGGGCGGAATGATCTCCCCGTTCGAGGGGGGTGAGGGCGGCAATGGCGCGCTCACCGCGGGGCGCGGGGCCGGCCGCCGGGCCTTCGACACCGACTACATCACCCGGTTCGCCCGCGCGCACGAGGCGGCCGGGTTCGACACGGCGCTGGTCGGCTACGGCGCGACCAGCCCCGACGGGTTCTCGATCGCGTCGCACGCGCTGCACGTCACCGAGAAGCTCGGGGTGCTCATCGCCCACCGGCCCGGATTCGCTCAGCCAACCCTCGTCGCCCGCAAGCTCGCGACGCTCGACAACCTCACCGGCGGCGGTCGCGTCTCGATGCACTTCATCACCGGCGGCGACGAGGCTGACCAGCACCGGGACGGGGACTTCGTACCGCACGACGATCGCTACCGGCGGACCGCGGAGTACATGGAGGTGATGCGCCGGACCCTCACCGCGGACGAGCCGTTCGACCACGAGGGCGAGTTTTACCACTTCGAGGGCGCGTACAGCGTCGTGAAGGCCGCCACTGAGGTGGGGATCCCGTTCTACTTCGGCGGCGCGTCGGGCCCGGCGCTCGAGGCCGGCGCGAGGAACGCGGATACCTACATGCTCTGGGGCGAGCCGCTGGCACCGATAGCCGAGCGGATCGCGCAGATCCGCGAGGTCTCGGCGAAGTACGGACGCTCCCCGCGCTTTTCGATCTCGCTCCGCCCGATCCTTGGCCAGACCGAGGACGAGGCGTGGGCTCGTGCGCAGGAGATCGGCGACCGGACCGAGGAGCGGGTGAAGGGCCGGGACTTCTCGGATCCGGGGGTCCGGCGCAATGAGTCCTCGGTCGGCGCGGCGCGCCTGCGTGCCTTTGCCGCCGAGGGCGACGTGCTCGACGAGCGGCTCTGGATGCGGGTCGCCCGCCTCACCGGCTCCGGCGGCAACTCGACCGCTCTCGTCGGTACGGCCGAGCAGGTCGCGGACGCGCTTCTGAAGTACATCCACCTAGGGCTCTCGACCGTCCTCATCCGCGGTTTCGACCCGCTCGGCGACGCGATCGACTACGGCAAGGAGCTCATCCCCCGCCTTCGCGAGGCCACCAAGGACTTCGAACCGCACAAGGAGCTTGCCGTTTCCTGACGGCCAGCGGCCTCTGGCCTGCGACTGCCCGGGCCGCAGTAGGGCCCGCGGTCAGCAACTGCTGGGGCATTTCGCAGCCGCGGCGCCAGCAGGTACCCGTGCGGATAACAGGGTTATCGCCACCGGCGTGCATAATTCTGCCAGGTGTGGATAGCAAGACCCGCTATGGGCGGTCACAGCGAAAACACCAGAGAGCCCCGGTCCGAACCCATCGCCGCGGGGCTGATTCCGCAGGACGAGGATGAGACCGACGTGGTCCCCGATTCGCTGGTCGCGCAATTCTCCTCGCTGACCACGCCGTACTGCTGGGTAATCACCGTGGATCCGGTTTCCGGCTACGACGGGGCGGAGCCGTCCGCGGTCGGCAAGTCCGGGCCCGACGAGGCAGTCGCCCAGGACGTCGCCGAAGCCCTGACCGCCGGGCGGTTCTTCCGGCTGGTGGACGGAACGGGCAGCGAACTGGCCATCGGCCGGCTTTACGACCCGAGCGGCGAGAACGAGCTCGCGCCGCTGGACGACTTCGGGCGGCGCAACTTGGGCGCGCTGAATATCGAGTTCCGCGCCGAAGGCGACTGGCGCGCGGCATGACCGGCGCTCTGGCCTGAGCTGGCAGCGGTTACCGCCGATTGACCTGTTCTGGCGCGATTTCGAGCGGCAAGACGAGCGAACGCCCCGAGGATGAGCAGAGTCATCCCTCGGGGCGCCTTCTTCTCGCCGCGGGTTCCCCGTTAGCTGCAGGAGATGCTGGGCGCCGGGCTGCCGCTGCCGTTCGCGGTGAAACCGACAGTAGCGGTCGCGCCTGGCGCGAGCGCGCCATCGTAGGACGCGTTATTTACCGCGACCTGCGTCCCGGACTGGGTATAGGTGCCGTTCCACAGGTTCGTGATGTCCTCATTTCCCGGGAACTCCCAGCCGAGTTGCCAGCCGTTCAGTGTCCCGGAACCGGTGTTGGTGACAACCACCTGGGCCTGGTATCCGCCCGGCCAGCTGCTGACCACCGAGTAAACGGCGGAGCATCCGGACGGCGGTGGTGGTGGTGGCGTGGACGAGCCGCCGTTCTCGGTGACCGAGAAGGAATTGGTCGCCAGTCCGGCGCCCCCCTGCCAAAGCTCGAAACCCGCCTCGACGTCGATCAGGTACCAGCTGCCCTTGGTGTAGCCGCGGCTCACCGAGTCCTGGGCCAGTGTTCCGACGTCAAGGTTGCTGACCGAGGTGGCGGGGCTGGTCATCTCGTAGGTGACGGTGTCCCAGGTCGACTGCGGGCCGTACCAGATGTCATAGCTGTGGCCGCCGATGGAGACGTTGGCCGCCACTTCCGTGCCGAAAGGCTGCACGCTCCCGTTGTGGTTAAGCCACACCATGATCTCGGTGCCGTTGGGCTGGCCGGTGGTGGTCGGTGTCTGGTTGAACCAGATGTCGTAGGCGACGTCATAGGCGCCGCTGCCGGTCTGCGTCGTGGACCAGTTGGTGGTAACCGTGCCTGGCGTCAGGTTCGACACCTCGATCGGGTCAGAGCTGAGACCGCCGGAGCTGCAGTTGCCCCAGTGGCAGCCCTGGTAGATCGACGGGTACGCGCCAGGAGAGCCGTTGGTGGCGTTGTCGATCGACGAGCTGGCCACCGTGAAGTCGGCGTTGCCGTCGGTCGTGACGCACTCTTGGGCGCCGGAATCGTACTCGTTGTTCTGCACGATGTAGCTGCCGCTCGCGACCGACGCGGTCTGCTCTTGGCACAGGCTTGTCGTGGCGGCATAGGCTTCGCCCCCGGACAGCACGGCGAAAGCACCGCCGAGCGCGAGCAGCAGCGCGACTACGGCGGCGAAGACTGGTCTGCGATGCACCATCGAGCCTCCTTTGGCTACCTAGGCCGCGATCGGGACCCGGGTAACGTCAAATTAGGCGGCCGAGGCGAAAAAGTGCACCAGGCGCCCATGGTGCAATTAGCTGTCCCTAACGGTCGCTCCTGGTCAGGCTGATGCAGGCGATGCCCGCGCGGATGAAAACACCTGGCCGCTGTTTTCATGCCGCAGCAAGGCGGCCACCGCCGGCGCTGGCGGCCGGTGAAATTTTCGCCGGTCTCACGGCTTCTGCCCGGGCGAAATCGGCTGGCTCGCATCCGCCCCGGCTGATCGCTGGTTTCCGGTCGCCTTCGAGCGGCCAGTCCAGGACTGTAAGCCGGCGATCCCTAGCCGCTGGGGCTATTTCCTCCCTGCTGCCCATGCGAGGGCGGGCAGGAGAGCAGCTGAATTGAAATCTACATTTGCCTGGCCAGGTCCATTGGCGATCACCGCGGGCTATCTGACCCGCGAGGGTAGCGGCAGGTCGCAGGGACGGCCTGTGCAACCTCGGGGCTCAGCCCGGTGATCGATGACAGAAATTGGGGCAGTCTGGTCTATTGCCAACGTTTCGACGGCGTTACAAAATGATGCCCACAACAACCGGGGACGTTGGGGGTACGAACGCCGCTTGATGTGCTGAGAGGGCGCGGTGACCGTCACGAAGCCATTGACCCACCCCACGGGTCCCCCAACACTAGCCGATGTCGCCCAGCTGGCCGGAGTCTCGTCGGCTACGGCCTCGCGGGTGCTGACCGGCTCCGCCCGGGTGCGCCCGCAAACCCGTGACAAGGTGGAACAGGCGATACACGGGCTCGGCTACGTGCGCAACCGAGCCGCTCGGTCAGCGGCGAGCCGACAGGCCGGATCGGTCGCGCTGGTGATGGGGGAAGAAACACTGAAAGTGTTCGCCGACCCATTCTTCGGGCACATCCTGCGGTCGGTCAGCCAGGCCCTGGCTTCGGCGGACATCCAGCTGGTGATGATCACTTTGCACTCCCCGCGTGATTGCCACACAGTCTCCCGGTACCTCCGCAGCGGGCATGTGGATGGCGCGCTGTTCGTCTCCATGCACGGACGGCCGGACTTCGACTTTTCCAGCCTCGGCCTGCCGATCGTGCTGTGCGGGCGGCCGGTCACCGGCGGGAACGCGCTGTCGTATGTCGACGCCGATAACGTCGGCGGGGCCTGCACCGCGGTCAGTTACCTGCTCGATCGCGGCCGAGGGGCAATCGCCACCATCGCCGGGCCGCCGGACATGGCGGCGGGTATCGACCGGCTGCTAGGCTACCGCCGCTCCATGGCGGCGGCGGGTTCCCTCGATCCAGGCATGGTCGCCTACGGGGACTTCAGCTTCATGTCGGGTCAGCACGCGCTGCGCCGCCTACTCGATCACCGGCCGGGTATCGACGCCGTGTTCGCCGCTTCCGACCTAATGGCCGCAGGAGCGCTGCACGCGCTGCGCCGGCTTGGCCGGCGAGTACCCGACGACGTCGCGGTCATCGGATTCGACGACGCGCCGTCAGCTCAGCAGACCGATCCCAGGCTCAGCACGATCCGCCAGCCGGTCCACGCCATGGCCGTCCGCTTGGTCCGCGAACTCATGGCACAGATCGCCGATCCCGACCGGGACCCCGCCCAGATCATCCTCGACACCGAACTAGTACTCCGCAGCTCCGCCTGATACTTTGCCGGCCGGTCCGGCTGCCGGCGGCCCCAGGTTCCCGGCAGCCGCGGCTTCCAGGGAAAAGAGTCTGGGCTTGGCCGCGCTAGGGCGCAGACTTCCCGATAGAGGGCCGAGCCCGGTCCGCAGGAAAGGCGGGTGCCGAGCCCGCCATGTAACTTTCGTTCGCCTAGGCGGCTTTCCGCAGGCCGGCACGGGCAGCAACGGCGTAGCCAGCACGTTGCCTTTACTCCCTATCAGCCCCGGCCTATGGTCACGGCAGTCAAGCCCACCGCGGATACCACCGTGGTTAAGGGGCCCATGACACCTGGAGGTGTGCTGACATGAGACTGCGAGCGCGACCCGCAATGCGGCGGTTGCGCAGGACGATCACGGTGGTGGTGGCGGCTTTGCTGGCCGCGTTCGGCCTGGCCGTGGCGAGCGGTGCGGGGGCCGTCCCGGCGGTGGCGGCTACCTCGTCGTGCGCCGCCGCCTACAGCGTGGC
>JBEKEK010000206.1:0-12882 GCA_050013875.1 Trebonia sp.
GGCGACGACGTCGGCGACAATGTGGTGGACCATTTCTTGGATCGTGCCCGCGAGGCCCGCGATACCGGGCTTCCGTCCGTCTGGTTCTCGCAACGTCTCGACCACGACGCGTTGTCGGTTGCTACCGCCGTAGCCGCGGTTGTTCCAGAGATCGGTATCGGTACCGCAGTTGTGCCGGTGTATTCCCGTCATCCGCTCGTCGTCTCAAGCCAGGCGCAGACGGCGCAGGCCGCGAGCCATGGCCGCTTCACGCTGGGTTTGGGGCTCGGCGCACGAGCGGTCATGGAACCCGCATTTGGGGTATCAGCAGCCCGTCCGATCCGTCACCTGCGTGAGTACCTGACCGTATTGCGGTCTCTGCTCGACACCCGCTCGGTCGACTTCGACGGGCAGACCATCACCGCGCACAGCCTGCGGCCCGCGAGGGTTTCCGGTGCGGACTCGGCGCCGTCGGTGCTGGTCGCGGCCATGGGTCCACAAACGCTACGCGTGGCTGGTGAGCGGCGATGGCGATCTTACGACAGCATCCCGTTCTACCGGACCGTGCTGGATCGCGAAGGCGAAGGTCACGCGGCGCTGGCAAGGTACGTCGAGGCCGGGGCCACCGAGATCATCGCAGCGCACACCGCGCTCCACACCGAGGCCGATCGCCGATGCGCGTGGGCAACGCTGGCGCAGTTCCACCGAGACCACGCACAACCGCATTGAACGCGCACGGCACTGGTGCGGCCCGTCGTCACTGGTGCGGCCGTCGTGCGCTACCCGATCATGCCACCCGCTGGGCGCTGACATCGCGTTACAGCCGAAACCGGACGAACCTGAGGTCTTTCCGGCCCGGCTGGCGTGAGTTTTGCGCCAGCCGGGCCGGCGCCCCCACAAACAACTGGACCGGTTCCACTGTCAGGTCCGTGTCACGCTCGTCGACTCGGTGAACGCCTGACGCGCACGACGTGTGACCGTTGCTGGAGTCATCTCGGCGAGCTGCGGCACGCCGCGACTAGGATCGCCGCAGCTTCGCGCATCGCATGGACGAGCGGCTCAACCATGTCCGGGTCCAGGTCGCGGGCGTGCGTGAGAGTCACACGGCGGATCTCTTCGGGCACCCCGTCGATCCGGGTGATGGTGACGCCGGGCGGAACTATCGGCAAGAACTCTGCCGGCACTGTCGTGATCCCGGCGCCTTCGGCAACCAGTGCGAGCTTCGTTGCCCAATCGCGGGTCCAGTGCTGCACGACCGGGCGCCCGGGCAGGCCAGGCCAAATACCGAGTTGCGGTTCGTTCTCGCTCGATCGGCTCGCGATCCACGACTCACCCTCGAGTGACTCCAAGGTCACAGGTTCCGGCCCTGCGTGCCGACTGGCCGACGGCACAGCGAGCGCGAGAGCGACCTCGGTGATTGTGTGTTGTGTCAGGGGCGGCTGCTCCTGGTCGGGCGAGCGGAACGGTGGCCGACTGGTGATCAGCGCGGCATCCAGCGTCCCGGCACGGATCGCCCGCACCAGCGCAGGGGTGGTGCCGTCGCGGGTGAACATCTTGAGGTCGGGATGGGCGCGTCGCAATACGGCGACGGACCGTGGTAGGAGCTCTGTCCCTGCGACGGGGATGACGCCCACCCGAACTAGTCGCTGTTGGCGAGGCACGTCGGCGAGCACTTTCTCGGCCTGTTCGAGAGCGTCGAGGGCGACCACGACCTGGCGCAGAACAAGAC
This sequence comes from Trebonia sp., assembly GCA_050013875.1. Lineage (GTDB taxonomy): Bacteria > Actinomycetota > Actinomycetes > Streptosporangiales > Streptosporangiaceae > Trebonia. Next base: position 1,709 of record JBEKEK010000206.1, read on the forward strand.
CACCGGCACGGGTGAGTTGCACTCCACGTGGCGTGCGCTCGAACAGTGCCACGCCCAACTCACGTTCCGCCGTAGCGATCTGGCGTGACACCGCTGACTGCGTATAACCGAGTACGGGCGCAGCCGCGGTGAAGCTACGACACTCGGCCACGGCACGAATCGTCCGCAAGGTGGCCAACGACATATCCATGTCGAAAGAGAATACCGGAGATGCGTGACTTGCGCTTGTAGCATGGCACGTGCAAACGTAGCCTGAGGCTCGTGACAGTGAACGAAGCGGCGATCGATACGCACAGTGCTGGCGGTCGCCTCCGACTGCTAGACCGGTCCGAACTCGATGCCGAACAGAAGAAGTTGAGCGATCGCTTGACGGTCACGCGTGTCGCCCGCGGACGGCAGGCCGGCTACCGCGCTGCTCTCGACGACGGCCGGCTTGTCGGGCCGTTCAACGCACTGCTGCGTGTACCGCGCATCGCTGAACGCCAGCTCGACTGGGTCGAGTCGATCGCGGCGGCGAACCTGCCCCCGGCAGCACGCGAGGTCGCGATCCTCACCGTGGCCGTACACTGGCGAGCCGAGTACGTGCTCTACGCCCACAGTGCAGCTGCGCGTCGTGCAGGCCTGAGCGACGGTGTGATCGAGGATCTGCTCACAGCGCGCACTCCTGCCGGCCTCGACCGGACCGCTCGGCTGGCCCACGACGTGGCGCTCGCCCTCGTCCGAGACCACGACGTGCCGGACGACCTTTACAGCGACTTCCTGGCGGACTTCGGCGAGACACAGGCTGTCGTCCTCCTCGTCCTGATCGGCCAATACCTCGCAACGTGCGCCGTGACCACGTGCTTCCGCGTACCGGCGCCCGGCGCCTGACCCTGTCCACAACCCGAACCGATACACCACTTCACTGCTAGGAGGAACGCTATGCCGTCCACCGATATCTACCTGCACCAGGGCGTGACCACTCGCGACCAACGCAAAGCCATCTCCGACGCGATTCACGCCGCGATGGTCGAGACGCTCGCCATCCCAGACGACGATCGATTCCACTTCTTCCACGAATTCCCAGAGGGCACCATGTTCCACGAGGACCTCGTATTCCGCATCCCTCGCTCGGAGCGGCTGATGTGCATCACGCTGTCGTTCAACAACCGCACGGCCGAAACGAAGAACGCCCTATTCGAGTCGCTGGTGAAACACCTGCAGCAGATGGCCGGAGTGCCCAGGGAGGATGTCGTCTTCCGCATCCTGGAGACCGCGCGGGAGAACTGGTGGGCCGCCGGTCGCGTAATCGACCCCAACACCGGCTACGACGCGCGAATGACATCAATCGTCGAGTAATCAGGACTGACGGACAACGAAATGCTCGGGTTGATGCAGGACCTCCCGCTCACCATCGAGGCGATCCTCCCCCATGGCGAACACATGTATGGCGCCAAGACTACGACAGCTGTAGTTCGTTAGCGAGGCATCTCGCCGGCGTAGGCGTGCCACCGCTGGTGGGCTTGCCGGGCGTGGTACTGGTGGCGACGGCGCCATAGTGCCCAGGTGCCGCGGTAGGCCTGGTCGCGGCGGGCCTCGGAGATGACGGTGCCGCGACGCCAGCTCAGGAATCGTGACGGGGATCAGCCCGAGGAGGCCGGCGCTGGCGTCGCGGGCGCGCTGGCAGGCGGCGGCCACTGCGAGGAAGGCGTAGGCGAGCAGGCTGATCGCGGTCCAGCGGTGCCAGGATGCCCAGGTGGGTGACCTGGCCGCTGTCCAGTCCGCTGACCTGCTTCGACAGCTGGTGATCCTCCTCGATTCTCCAGCGGGCGGCGGCCACCGCGATCAGCTTCGCCAGCGGGACCGGGTGCGGGCTCCAGCACAGGAAGTAGCTGTCGTCGTGACCTCCGGGGGTGCCGTCGGGCGTGACCCCGTTCACGTCGGCGGCCCAGCCCTCGGGCAGGTACAGGGCACGGCCGATCAGGGCGTGCCCGGCCGGAGCGGCATAGGTGAGGGTGACCGCGACCTGGCACAGGGCGATGCCGCCGACGGTGCCGGAATACTGGCGGGCCGCGCCGGCGCAGCCGTCGGAGGACTTCTCATCGGCGGTCTCGTCCACGATCAGCCCCACGTCCCCGCCGTCGTCACCCTGGCCTGCGGAAAGGTGGCCGGCGGCCCAGTCCGCGGCGACGTCGAGCATCCGCTGCTCGTCGCAGCGGGCGCGGGACAGCAGGTGCTGCATCCGGTGGGGTCCCGGGTGCCCGGCGGCCTCAGCCATCGTCCAGCAGTTGCGGTCTTCCAGTCCCGACAGCAGGCCGTGCACCATATCCCGGCAGGTCAGACGCGTCTCCCGCCGGGCGAAGCACGACGCGACCCGCTCCATCAGCTCATCGAGCAGGCCCTGATGCACGTCATGGTCTACGCTCGCGTCAGCGGCTGCCGTTTTTCTGTTTTGTTCCACAAACTGGCATGATCACGGCAGCCGCGTCCGCTTTCCCGCGTGTTCAGCCATCCGTTACCAGCGCGTTGAGCCCTCGCGACGCCCCATCCGCGTATGTAGCTTGACCTGCAGCTACGCGTCCAAGGTCACGATCTACAACTGCCGTAGCTGAGCCGCTGGCAATTGCCGCTTGAAGCCAGTGATGACATCATGACGTCATCGACTAAAGCACAGCGAGCCCAGGAAAACAGAGCCTAAGTGCGCCGACTCCTGTCAATGCGCCAGCCTGCATTCGCCGCCGCACTGGCAATCGCCGAACGGGACTTCTTCTGTCCTGCCTGCCCCTGCAAGCACCGATCGGCCTTAGGAGACATCCAGAAGGATACTGCTTTAGGTTCAGTAAATGGCGGTTTCTCCCATACCTGCGAGCAATCTGCTCAGAATGCGCCAATCAAAATCTACGGACCAGCGCGAAACTCGCTGACCTTCTCCACGAGAGCGATGAAGCCCAGGTCCCGGCGGCGCCGCCGGACTGCTCAAGCTCGTAGACCGGGTGATTCGCTTCACGCGCCCCCGGATCGCGGGATCGCCGCTTCCCGCTTCGAGATGGCGCGCCGCGCGAACGCGAGGTCCCACATGATCATCGGGTTGTAGTGCTCAAGTTCCGGGGCGGTCCCGAGGCGAATCCGCCGCGCGTTGGAGATGCCCTCTGGTGTGGGTATCGGGCTATCGGACAGTTCGTCGCGGAGCACTTCGTAGAGCCACCCGAGCCGCGCGTCCTCCAGCTCGCCGAAGTTCTCGGCCAGCAGTTCGGCGCAGTCCGCGCGCATGATGGCGAGAACCGTACGCGGGTCCGACTTGAAGGCGACGGTGGCGTCAAAGGCCGCGTCCACGAGCGCCTGGACGGCGTCCGATCGGCGCTCGGCCACCGCCTCGGTCGTCGTCAAGGTAACGTTCCCGCCTTCAAACGGGTACGGCGAGTACTGCAGCTCCTGCAGGCCCGCGCCGAGCGCGCGGTCGGCGTAGATGTTCGTGACGAAGCAGGCCTGGCATTCGCCGTCCGCGACCTTTTTCCAGTGACCCCACCGTCCGACCTCTTGGTCGGGATAGGTCGCGACCTCGACCAAGGAAGCAAGGCCCATGTCGGCGAGCCAGACCGTGGGCAGCAGCGCCTGAGGTCCGGGCGAGCGCAGCGCGAAGCGCTTGCCCCGCAGGTCGCCGAGTGATTCGATGCCGGGGGCGACGATGAGCTTCTCGGTCCACATGCTTGTGTTGGAGGCCACGCAGAGCACTGGGCTTCCGGTCGCACGGTAACTTTGCAGCCCCCAGTAGTTCTCCCCGACCACGTCGACTTCGCCCGACAGAAGCAGTTCCCCCCAGTCCTGCCCGGTCGGCCCTGAAGTCGTCGCGGACAACATGTCGAAGCGGATCAGTTCCAGCTTGAGCCCGAGCCGTTCGGCGCAGGAGCGCAGCGTGAACAGGTAGGGGGTCCGGTCGACGTCCCGGTAAAGCAGCCGCAAGGACTCCATATTTGCCGAACTCCTTTACTCGGCCAGCGCGATCACGTCGAGGACGAAATGCGCGTTGCCTCCCGGCGCGGCGTTGGCGTCCGCGACCTGAACCGCCGTGCGGGCCGGCGGATTTTCCGGGAAATACTCCATCCAGACCTCATGGAAGTCCGTCCGGTACCTGAGGTCGGACAAGTACAGCATCACGTGAACGACATGCCCGAGGCCAACACCGGAACCCTCAAGGATAACCTTGAGATTCCCGAGAGCCGTACGGGCCTGTTCCTTTGTGTCGTCGCTGATGACGTTCGTCTCCGGGTGACGGCCGCGGAGCGCTGACAGGAACAGGAAGCCGCCGGCTCGCACCCCGGGAACCATTCCCGGGATTCGCTCCGGAGCACCTGGAGGATTCGGAATCGTCGTACGGTCCATCACCGGTACCTCAATTCTGAAGGAAATCGATCACTAGGCGGGCGAACTCGTCGGCGTGCTCGTAAGCGACGAAATGGCCGCTGTTCCCGCCCCAGAGGTGGGCGCGGACGTTGGGGATGTTCTCCAGCGCGGCGAGCACGCCTGCGACCGGAATCATCCCGTCGTGATTTCCCCAAGTCACTAGAACCTCGGCCGCGAGCTTCCGCACCTCCTCGAGGAGATCGGAGTTGGCGAGTGCGCTCATCTCCTTGCGGCTTTCCAGGTGGCCTGGGGCCATCGCCGCATTGAATCGCGCCTGTATCACGTCCGGCGGCCGCAGTTCCGCCCTGGGTGTGAACTGCTCCCAGACCTTCTCCATGTTCGCGAAGGTGGGATCCTTCGCAAACGCTCCCACCGCGGTCAGGCCCTTGGTCAGGCCATGTTCGTGGCCAGGGCCGTACGCCTGAATGATGATCTTGCCGGTCCTGGCCGGGTAGTCGATGCCGAAGCGGAGAGCGGTGGCGCTGAAGGCGGAAGAGCCGTAAAGGTGCGTGCGCTCAATCCCCAGGGCGTCCAGGAAACCGTGCTGGAGCCGAGCACAGAAAATGTCCATCGGCACGCCCTGCCGACTGACGTTCATCTGCGATTCGCCGAATCCGGGGAGGTCCATCAGGAAGACGCGGAAATGCCCGGCTAGCTCCTCGAGGATCCACTTGGTGTTGTCCCAGGCGTTGGCTCCAGGCCCGCCGCCGTGGGTGCAGATCAGCGCGGGCCCGCGGCCGGCCTCGTTGTAGTGAATGCGAATGCCGTCTATCTCGATGAAGCGATCGGTGCCTTCCTTGCTGAGCTGCGCGCTCATTCTTGCCCCTTCCCTGATAGGCGCGGCGCGGCGGCCTGGTCCAGCCGCCACAAGCCGACGCCCATGCCCATGAGCCCTCGGTGCATCACTTCGTAGGCCAGCCACTGCGGCCTGACGTCCCGCAGCGCGCCGAGCAGCACGGTCCATTGCCGGAGTTCGATCTCGCCGTTCTCCAGCAGGTCCCGGGACGAAAGGCTCTTGAGCTGCGCGCCCTTCCCGTCCCGCAGCCACGACACGATCCGCCGGTCGAAGTCCTCGCAGATGTCGCCCACGGTCAGCGGGCCGCCGTACTCGCCGTACGGGTATCCGGCGCTGAAATGCGACAGCCCGCCCGAGGCGTACAGGACCAGCCGGTCTGTTCCCGGCACGTCATCGAGACATTTCCGCACGGCCTCGCCGAACTCGTAGCAGCGACGCGGCGAGGGAGCCGGCAGGTGGATCGCGTTGACGAAGATGAGGACTACCGGCACCGATGGCCGCAGCAGCGTAAGGATCTGCGCGTGCGCATGGGAGATGAGGCGGTCGTCGGGAAAGGCCCGTGACGATGTGACATCGAAGCCCTGATCGACCAGCCCGTCGAGCAGTGCCTTCGACAGGCTCACATCGCAGCGGTACTCAGTGCTCTGCTCGGACTCGACGTCGTACGACGTGAGCTGCTCGCCGGTGTAGACCGCGAACTGCGGGATCGTGTCCGTGAAGTTCTCGCCCTGGTCATCACCGATGATGACCAGGGCATCGGGCGCGATGGAGGCAAATTCCGCCTGCAGCTGGTTGAACGCTTCGCCGATGGTCGTCGCGTAGCGCTCTGAGCTCTCCTCCGGCGACTCCCTCCCGGCCTGCGGGTTAGCCGGCGGCGGGGTTCCGTACTTGTCCGCGAAGCGCTGCTGACTCACCTCGCGCCTGGCGTCCCAGTTATCTGGATTAAGGAGGGCGTACGCGTGCGATGACGCCATTCCGGCGACGATGCTAGCCATCAGGTATCTCCTTCGCTTTCTCGGCTGGCTACTTCTGGGCAGGCGACATCAAGATGTGCCCGTCAGCGTCCGCGACGGCCTTCTGGCCAGGACCGACGACCACCGTGGTGCCTGCAAACTCAGCGATCGCCGGGCCCGCAATCCGGACTCCCGAGGGCAGTCTCTCCCCCGCGTACACGGCCGTTCGCGCCGGCGTTCCGGAGAACACCACATCACGAACTCCGATCTTGGCTGCCTCAAGCGCGTCCGCATCACCGGCGGCGTCGGAATCCACGGAAAGCGAGCCCGTTCGCACGCTCTCAGCCCGAGCCGATTGTGCCGGGATACGGCCTTCAAGCCGGTAGGTATTGATCTCCACCCCTGCCTCAGGCAGGCTGGTGCCGGGGCCGTATATGCGCTCGTAGCGGTAATGGAATTCGCTCACGAGGCGATCTAGGTCCTCCGGTTCAAGCGTCCTATTGGGCACTGCGATCGGCAGTTCGTGGGTCTGGCGCCGGAACCGGAAGTACAGCGTCCGGTTGATCCTGAGCTCGGGGTGACCCTTCATCGCCGCGCGGCAACGCTGCTCGAGCTCATCGAACCTCTCGTTGACCCGGCCCAGGTCTAGGTGATCCGATGCCCTGACCGCGCCCGGCGGAGTCCGCTGCGGGTCGCTCAACTGGAACGACCGGTAGCGGTCGGAGGAAACCGCGCCGAAGGCGGAATGGGTGGTGGCCGTGTAAGGGACCACGATCGTGTCGATGCCGGCCTCTTGGGCGAACGCGTAAGCGTGGGTCGGCCCGGCGCCGCCGTAGGCGAACAGGGCGAAGTCGCGCGGGTCATAGCCCTGCTGGATGGTCACGCTTCTCAGCAGGTCGGCCATCTGGTTGTCGGCAACCCGGCGGATGCCCACCGCAGCCTCGAGGATATCGATGCCGAGTGGCTCGGCAACATGCTTGCGGATGGCCTCCGCTGCCAGCTCACGGTGGAGCGGGAAGCGGCCGCCGAGGAAAAAGTCGGGGTCGATGATGCCGAGCACCACGTCTGCGTCCGTGACGGTGGGCCGGTCGCCGCCTTTTCCGTAGCAGGCTGGCCCGGGATCCGCCCCGGCGCTTTCCGGCCCGACGGTGAGGATGCCGCCCTCATCGAGGCCGGCGATGCTGCCGCCGCCGGAGCCGATGGCGGTGACTTGGATCCGCGGTGTGGCCAGGTGGAACCGGCCGGCGATGCTCGTGGTCGACACGAGCGGCTCCCCGTCGACGATGAGCCCGACATCGAAGCTGGTGCCGCCCATGTCGCTCGTTATGACGTTCGGGTACTCCAGGCGCCGCGCCAGGGCCGCGGACGCCAGCACGCCTCCGGCGGGCCCGGACATGATCATGCTGACCGCTCGCTCGCCCGCCTCGCGGGCGTCCATGACGCCGCCCGTGGAGTCCAGCACGGTGAAGTCGCCGCGGAAGCCGGTGTCCTTGAGGCGCTGCTCAAGCAGTTCGATGTACCGGCTTATCACCGGGCCGAGGTAGGAGTTGATCACGGTGGTCGCGGTGCGCTCGTACTCGCCGATAACCGGGGCGAGCTCGCTGGAGGTGGTGAGGAATACTTCTGGCCACTCCTCGCGGACCAGCCGGGCGGCCTCGAGCTCGTGCTCCGGCCGCACGAAGGACCAGAGAAAGCTAATGGCCAGTGACTTCATGCCGGCGTCACGCAGGCGCCTGGCCGCGTTCCGGACCTGGTCCTTGTTGAGCGCGACGACCTCGTCGCCGCTGAAGTCGAGCCGCTCGTCGACTCCGATGATGTTGTGCTTGTCCACGAGTGCAGCCGGGTTTCTGCGCTGACTGTAGTGGCCGGATGCCTGCCCGACGCCGGTCCAGGACCCCATCGAGCGCTGGATGAGCAGCGTGTCCTCCATGCCGCGGGTGGTGATGAGGCCGGTGGGCTCGCCCTTCCGCTCGATCAGGGCATTGGTGGCCGCCGTGGTGCCGTGGGCGAAGTAGGCGACGCAAGCGCAGAACGCCGCCAGCGACATGCCATACTCAGCGGCAGCCAGGGAGAAGGCCTGGACTACCCCTTCGCTGCGGTCGGCCGGCGTCGTCGGCGTCTTGAACTGCCTCAGCCCGCCCTGTTCGTCGAGCACGACCATGTCAGTGAACGTGCCGCCGATATCGGTTCCGACGTAGAACCTTCTCTCGCTCATTCCCCACTCCGGTTTCCGTTGAAGTGCAGGCGCACGTCCTGCGGATCCGCGGCGCCCTTCGGCACTAGGTCCACGCTGTGCAGAAGGCCGCAGCCCGGGCAGTAGTAGCGCCGGAATTCCATTGACGGATGCACGATCAGGGTGACCGCGACGTCGGCGGCTTCGGCGGCGTCAGACGCCGCGTATCCCCGCCAGTTGTCCGAAGCGGAGCCGAGGACATGGCCGCAGACGCAGCGTGTCCAGTTTTGGCCGGCCGAGTCGCTGACCACCTCGAGGCGGTCCCCAAGCGGGCAGACACGCGACATCGGACCACTGGCCGGCCCGGCGTCAACGGCCCCGCGGACAGGAAGGCTACGGCGTGAAGAGCGGATGGCATCCCGGCGCTCCTCGGTGGCGACCTGGTCCACGCACCCGTCGTCGTCCAACTCGACCCCGTAGAGCCGGGCAGCCGCCGATGGAGTGACCGCACCGACAGCCAGGTCGGCCTGGACGCTCCCCGCCGCACGGTCCAGCGGGTCGCCCCAGCCGCCGCCAGTCTCCGACGCGGTCTTCAGCACCTCGTGCTCGGTCAACCGCACGGACCTGGGCAGGTTCGCGGCCGACACGTACTCCCCCGTCAGCTCCTCGAAGTCCGGGATCCGGCCCGCCGCGAAGCGCTGCCGCACGTCGGATGCCCGCACCAGCACCTGTTGGTTCTGCGCGCCGACAAGGCCACCGAAGATGCCGGCGGAATCAGGGATCTCGAACTTCTGCAGGCCGGGAACGAAAAACTGCTCCGCCTTGTGCGGCGTGTAGATGCTGCCCACGCTCAGCCCGCCGCGGTGCCGGCCCGCGCCGCCGCTATCCGCCGCCAGACCGCGCCACAGGTACAGCATCGGATAGTCAAGTTCAAGCGACTCGACATTGGAGATCTTCGTGCGCTCGATGTCGTGATGGCCCTGCACGGAAACCCCGTCATGGTCACGGTAGGCGGCACCACCGGAGGCGAGGTTGTCAAGGGTGAAGCCCACCACGTGCTGACCGTCAGCCTTAGCGCCGTGGAAGACGGTTACGCTCGGCCGCCCGGGCGGGCCGGCCTCGGCCTCGCCCAGGTACTGATCACTGCACGCCAGCAGCCGCGAGATCGCGCCCACCGTGGCGAGCTGCACCTCGAACACCGCTCCGGCGATGTTTCCGCTGACCGCCGCCGGCTTGCGGGCATTGCACAGGCGCCCCTCCGGGCAGATCACCTCCAGCGGCTTGAAGAGACCCGCGTTCCACGGGATGTCGTAGCAGATGGTCGGCAGAATCGCTGCCGAAATACCGGCCATCAGCCCGGCCCACGTGCAGTTCTTGGCATCGGGCGCCTGGGCCGAGGATGCCGAGTAGTCGAGCACTACTCGGTCGCCGATCTTGGTGAGGGTGAGCGCGACGCGGGGCGTCTCTCCGGTCGCCTCGTTGTATTCCAGGTAGCCGAGCGTCTCGACCGTCGCGTCAGGAAGCTCGCTCAGCCTGCGGCGCATTCTCTCCTCAGAAACCTGGATCAGCCGCGCCATCACACTGCGCAGCACAGGCACGCCGTACCTGTCGATGAGCTTCCCGATGCCTTCTGCGGCGGCGTGGTTGGCTGCCATCAGACCTTTGAGGTCCAGGGTCATCGCGAACTCGGCGCGGCTCTGGGAGACGATCAGGCTCCAGATGTCAGCCCGAATCACCCCGTTCTCCACCAGCTTGACGGGCGGCATCAGCAGCCCCTCCTGGTAGCACTCGGTAGCGTCCAGGCCGATCCCCCCCTCGCGCATCCCGCCGATGTCCGCCATGTGCATCAGGCCGCCGGACCAGAAGATGAGCTCCCCGTCGGCGAAGATCGGCGCGACGATTGCCATGTCCGGCCCGTGCAATGCGCCCTTCCACGGGTTGTTCACCACGAACATGTCCCCGGGGCCGATCCCGGGATTTTGCGCGCAGTCTTCGATGATGTGGTGAACCATCGAGCCCATCGAGGAGGCGTGGAACAAGATCGTGCGGCCCATCACCGCAACAGATCCGTCGGGCAGGTAGATCCCGACGTTGAAGTCAGACATCTCGGTGACATTCTTCGAGCCAGAAATGGCCGAGAGACGCGCAGCCTGTTCGTCGACGATGCCGAGCAGACGGTGCCTGATCACCTCAAACGTGATGGGGTCAACGTCTTCGACCGCGCCTTCAGCCGTCAGCGTCATCACTCCTCCAACCATCTCAATGACAGCAGGGTGCAGGGAAAACAAAGCGCTCTGCTGTCGGGCTTTTGTATTCGGGGTGCGTCCTACAGCGATTCACGTAAAAGAAGGCGGTAGGCGAACCGTTTTGACTTCTCGGAGCTGCGGTCCGGAGGCTTGCTTCCGCAAGACCGCGGTGCCATTGTCGATCCGTTCATCGTCACTATTCCTGTCATTCATTCTCGTAGCGTCTGGGCAGCGGCAACAGTCAGCTCGTGACACAAATTGCGGGTGTCCGAGCTTGTGGCCCACGTCCAGAAAGGGTTGGGGCGTGTTCCGGGCAACCAGGGCCCGATGAAGGCCGTCCTGGCCGCGTCGGAGGGTCCGGAACCGCCAACGTCCCACCCGAATAGCGGTCGGCCTGAGGCTGTGCCGACGCGGGCGGCAAGCGCCGCGCAGCCGTGGGACTTACGATAGAAGGCGGGGTGCCGTAGCCGTCGCCTTCCCGGCCGGGCCGGCGAGCCGGCACAGGATCAGGAGTTCCGGGTGGACACCGAAACGCTCGACGAGCTGGACCGCAAGCTGCTGCAAGCGCTGCAGCTCGACGGGCGGGCGCCGTTCAGCCGCATCGCCGCGGTCCTCGGCGTCTCCGA
>JBEKEK010000207.1:0-12847 GCA_050013875.1 Trebonia sp.
CCCTCGGCGGTGTCGTCCTCGTACTGGCACGCCTGCCGTTGCCGGTTTCCCGGGACTCACCGGATCCTCAGCCGCGAACGCCGGGCACCGGGCAATCGCCGAACGCTCACGCCACGGCGGCAACCCGAAAGGATGGGGCCAGCCGGGAGAAGCCAGACGCAGCCATTCACATTCGTGCCGACAGGGGCCGCCGTCCCCGTGCGGGTGAACCAGCCGCGGGTGATTTACCCATCGCGTGGCTGATGTACCCGAGTTCGGACAGGCCCGCGAATTTGTGTGTCTCGAGCGGGGCTGCCCGCCCGCATCTGATCGCCAACAGGTTCCCGACGGTAACCGCGATCGCAACCTGGCTCATTGTCAATCCCTGAGCCTTGGCCGGCTATTCGGCGGCGGGCAGCCTGGGCATGTCGGCCCGGTAGAGGATGGCGCAGCACCGTGTGGCCGGCCTCGCTGTCACCCGCGGGCAGCATCTCCGCCATTCGCCGCCTGCACGAGGAATCCGGCTCCGGCCTCCCCGGGCAACCTGAACCCCATGCTGACCAGCGCGAAGTACTGCTCCGTGCCGCCGCGGCCCTGACAGGTCCCGGACAGTTGGACCAGGCCCGCTCGGTGATGCTGCCGCTGCGCGATGGCATCACGACCGTCCGCAGACGTTTAGGCGTATTTCTGGATGAGCGTGCCGAGGGCGGGCAGGGCGGCCTTTACCTGCTTGATGGCCCGGCCCCTGATGGTGTTGTACGCCTTGATGATCGCGGGCCGGTTGGAGTTGTCGCGGCGCCGGTCGGTGATCGCCAGCAGCGCCTCGGCCACCTCCTCGTCGCGGGCGGTCAGGTAGCCGCCGAAGTCCCCGCTGCTCGGGGTGAACTCGGCGGTGAACCCCTCCCAGTACGGCTGCAGCGCGTCGGCCGCGTTCGGCAGGATGGTCTCGATCATCGCGTGGATGTGGTTGGCGTCAACCTTGCGCACCGTGTGGTACGCCAGCTTGACCGCGGCGCCGGTGACGCCGGACATCTCCGCGACTTCGTTGGTGACCAGCTCCTCGCAGTCGGCGACGACCCTCGGCTGGATGCCGGGAGCGAGCAGCATCTCTTGCAGCGTTGCCATGCCCTGCCTGTTCTCCTTCGGCCTTCGATGCATGGAGACTTTCGATTGCAGGGCTACGCTAGCGGTCGCCAGCCCGCTTCCGCCGGAATGTCACGATATGTGGATTACGTACCCGATGTGTGGATGCTCGCAAGGGTCCGTCTGAGCAACGCCGCCCGTACGTCCTAGGCTGTCAGCAGATCATCACCAGAGAGGGCACCACCATGCGCTACGCGTCCACCTACGACCAAAGCGGCGCGCCGGTCGTCGCAGAGCTCCGGGGCGACCTGCTCGTTCCGCTGGCCGGCCTGACCGAGCTCGGCGCGGCCACCACCGCCGAGGTTCTCGCCGCCGCCGGGCGCCGCACCGAAGACGCGTTCCCGGCCGCCGGGGCGGAGCTGCGCCCGGTGGTCCCTAACCCGGCCAAGGTCATCTGCATCGGCTTGAACTACAAGGCGCACATCGAGGAGACGGGCCGCAGCGACTCCGACTATCCGGTCCTGTTCCCCAAGTTCGCCAGCAGTCTGGCCGGCCCGTACGCCGAGCTCGACCTGCCCGCCGAGTCGCGCCAGATCGACTACGAGGGCGAGCTGACCGTCGTGATCGGCAAGCCGGGCCGCCGGATCAGCGAGGAAGACGCGGCCGCCCACGTCCTCGGCTACACGGTCGCCAACGACATCTCCATGCGCGACTACCAGTACAAGACGCACCAGTGGATGCAGGGGAAGGCGTGGGACGAGTGCACTCCGGTCGGCCCGTACCTGGTCACGGCCGATGAGGTGAACATCGCCGAGCAGCGCATCTCCACCACCGTCAACGGCGAGAAGGTCCAGGACTCCTCGATCGACCTGCTGATCTTCCCCATCTCCCGGCTGATCGCCACGATCTCGGAGTTCACCAGGCTGGAGACCGGCGACCTGATCCTGACCGGCACGCCGTCCGGCGTCGGCCACCGGCGGACCCCGCCGCTCTACCTGACGTCCGGCGACGTAGTCGCCGTCGAGGTCACCGGGGTCGGCACGCTCCGGAACACGATCGCCTGACAGCGACAGCAGGTGGCGGGCGTTGGGGTCACCGGCGTCGGCGCGCTCCCGCAATGGCGCCTGAGCGTGCGCGGCCACGGGAACCAACGGTCCGTTCCATAGCGTGATCTTGATTGCGGCCTGCCGGTCAGCGGTCCCGCCGCGCGCCGTCGGACGGGGCGACCGTGCTTAGCCGGGGGGCGGCCAATCCGGCGCGGGCGAACGCGGCGGTGATCGCCTCGGCCGTCTCCGCCGCCCGGCCGCTGGCCACCAGCGCGATGATCGCGCCGCCGAAGCCGCCGCCGGTCATCCGCGCGCCGGCCGCCCCGGCGTCAAGGGCGGTCGCGACGGCGAGGTCGAGGGCGGGGGTGGTGATGGCGAAGTCATCGCGCATCGACTCATGCGACGCGGTCAGCAGCGCGCCGAGGGCGGCCGGGTCCGATTCAAGCCCGCCGGCCCGCAGCGCCGCGACCGCTTCGAGCACCCGCTCGTCCTCGGTAACCACGTGCCGGGCCCGCCGGAAGGTCTCGGGGTCGAGCACGCTGGCCGCCTTCGCCAGGTCGCCGGTCCCGACGTCGCGCAGCGCCCGGACGCCGAGCAGCCGCGCGGCCCGCTCGCAGGACGCCCGGCGGTCGGCGTACCCGCCCGCCGCGTGCGAGTGCTGCTGCCGCGTGTCGGCCAGCACGATCGTGAGGCCGGCCTCGTCCAGCGGCAGCGGCACGTTCTCCCCGGTGACCGCGCGGCAGTCGAGGAACACGGCCGAGCCGGGCTCGCCGAACAGCGAAGCGAACTGGTCCATGATCCCGGTCGGCGCGCCGACCACCGTGTTCTCCGCGCGCTGGCAGGCGCGGGCAAGCTCGGCCCGGTCGGCGCCCAGTTCCCACAGGTCGTTCAGGGCCAGCGCAGCGGCGCATTCGAGGGCCGCCGACGACGACAGCCCCGACCCGGCCGGGACAGTGGAGTCGAAGTAGAGGTTCACCCCGGCTCTGGTCGCGGTCCCGCCCAGCCGCGGGTGTCCCTCGCGCAGCGCCCAGGCCACCCCGACCGGGTACGCCGTCCAGCCCGGCACGGCGCCCGGCCCCACGGCGGTCACCGGCACGGTGGTGACCCGGCTGGGAAACTGGGCGGAGGCCAGGGCCAGCAGGCCGTCGGTGCGGCGGGCGGCGGCCACGGCGGTCCTTGGCCCGATCGCGAACGGCAGCACGAACCCCTCGTTGTAGTCGGTGTGCTCGCCGATCAGGTTCACCCGTCCGGGCGCGGACCAGATCCCGGTGCACGAACTCCCGTAGGTGTCGGCGAATCCGCGGGCGGCCGCGTCGGTCAGGGCGTGCGGTTGAGTAGGCAAGGGGAGCGCTTCCTGCGGTCGGTGGTCAGTCGGGGATGGCGGACAGGGCCGCCCTGATCCGCTCGGCGGATACCTCGGGGGCTATGTCGCCAATGAAGGCGCCCATGCCGGTCTCGGAGCCGGCCAGGTACTTGAGCTTGTCAGCCGCCCGGCGCGGCGAGGTGACCTGGAGCATCAGCCGCACCGAGTCCCGCCCGACCGCGACCGGGGCCTGGTGCCAGGCGGCGATGTAGGGGGTCGGCGTTTCGTAGAGCACGTCGATCGCGCGCACGATCCGCCGGTACAGCAGCGCGATCTCCTGCCGCTCGGCGTCGCTGGTAGCGGCGAAATCGGGCACCTGGCGGTGCGCGAGCATGTGCACCTCGACCGGCCAGCGGGCGGCGAACGGAACGAAGACGGTGAAGTGCTCACCGCGGATGAGCACCCGCTCCGATTTCTGCTCGAACATCAGGATGTCGGCCATCAGCTCCGGGCCGTAGGAGCCAATGGACGCCAGCAGCCGGCCGGTGCGCGGCGTTATGTACGGGTAGCCGTAGATCTGCCCGTGCGGATGGAGCAGGGTCACGCCGATCTCCCGCCCCCGGTTCTCGAAGACGTAGACCTGCTCGACGCCGGGCAGCGCCGACAGCGCCGCGGTGCGGTCGGCCCACGCCTCGACGATTGTCCGGGCCCGGGACGCGGTCAGGTCACCCCACGAGCCGGTGCGCTCGGGGCCGAAGCAGACGACCTCGCAGCGGCCGTACCCGGGCCGGGAACGGCCCACTTCTAGCTTCCCGGCGACAATCCGCCTGTCGGCCGGGCCGGCGCCCGGATCGCCCGGCTGCGGCAGCCCCGGTCCGAACGACGGCGACTTGTTCTCGAATACCGCGACATCGAAGTTGTCCGGTATCTCCGTCGGCCGCCCCGGCGCCGAGGGCGCGAGCGGGTCGAGGTCATCAGGCGGCAGGAACGCCCGGTTCTGGCGGGCGGTCGCGATGGAGATCCACTCCCCGGTCAGCGGGTCGAGCCGCAGTTCGGGGACGGGTGGCCGGGGCTCGGGCGGGCGTTCGTCGGGCTTGCGCTCCGGCGGCAGGGCCGTGTCCGCGTCGTCAAAGTAGATGAGCTCGCGCCCGTCACTCAGCTGGGTGACGCGCTTCGCTATGCCGGACATCGGCGTGTGATCTCCTCGGTTGGATCCGCGCAGTATCCCGTGGTCACTTCGCACCGTTCGCACGTCCATTGTGACCGTTCACATTCAGTATGGTCCAGGTCGGGACCGGGTACGGCAAGGACCTCGACGGCGACCTGCCGGTCACCAGCCGGACCGTGCCAGTCTTTTATAGCCCACGTGTTCTCCAGTGCTGGTGTTGTTACTATCCGTGTTCAGCGTTGTTAAGTCTCCGGTTGCCGCTCAATGTTCGATGTGGCCGAGGTCGGGACCGGACAGGAAGGGCGCGGCCGCGGCGGCCGCGTGCAGTTCCAGGATGATCAGCTCGTTGTCACCGGGCCTGGTGACCGGGCCGGGCACGTACAGTGTCCGCTGCGGTCCCCGTGACCAGTACCGGCCGAGGCAGAATCCGTTCACCCAGGCGATCCCCTTGCCCCAGCCCGCCGTTGACAAGTACAGGTCCGCCGCCTGCGGAAGGTCGAAGACGGTGCGGGCGAAGGCCGGCCCGGCCAGCGCCGGGGTCGCGCCGGCCGGGCGGTTACGCAGGACTTCACTGACTGCCGCGATATCCTCAAGCGGCATCGGCCGGACCTCCCAGCCGCGCAGTTCAGTCCCGCCGACGGACACCGGGCCGATGAGCCCCTTGGCCTCGCCGATGCGGGGGCCGTAGTCGACCCGGCCCTGGTCCTCGACCAGGATCTCCAGGCGGCCGCCGGCGCCGGCCGGCAGCGCCAGTGACGTGTCATGGTGGTCGCGGGCGAGCACGCCGATGCCCTGCCGGTTGAGGAACACCTGGGCCCTGTCCCTGACCTCGCCGATCGTGAGAACAGCGGCCGCGTGGGCGTCCGCCGCCCGGGCGATGTCGGTCGCGTAGAGCGTCAGGCCCTGGTACTGGCCGGCCTCATCGGCCGTGCTGACCGCGTCATCGCTGGCCGGCTCGCCGAGCAGGTCAAGCGCGTCCCAGAGCGGCAGTACCTGGCGCAGCGCGGCGGTGAAGCTGGGCGCGGGTGTCGCGCCGGCGGCCGGAAGGTCCGTGCTGACCGGAGCGTACCGGGAGATCACCTCGCGGAACGCCCAGTACTTGGCGGTCGGGTTCCCGGCCTCGTCAAGCGGCGCGTCGTAGTCGTAACTGGTGGTGATGGGCTGATATGTGCCCTTGTCGTTGGCGCCGTTGGTCAGGCCGAAATTCGTCCCGCCGTGGAACATGTAGATGTTGACCGAGGCGCCAGCCCGGAGCATCCCGTCCAGGTGCCCGGCAGCCTCCGGCGCCGGCGTGACGTGGTGGTGACCGCCCCAGTCGTCGAACCAGCCGTGCCAGAACTCCGCGCACATCAGCGGCCCGTCGCTCTGGTGGGCGCGGAGCGCGGCCAGTCGCGCGTCGACGTGGCCGCCGAAGGAGCCGGTGGCGAGCACCCCGGGCAGGCACCCGTTCTTCAGCATGTCGCCGACCGGCTGGTCCACGGTGGTCAACGGCACCGTGATCCCCGTTTCGCGCAGCGCCCCGGCCAGTTCGCTCAGGTACGCCTTGTCCGAGCCGTAGGCGCCGTACTCGTTCTCCACCTGCACCAAGATGACCGGCCCGCCCCGGTCGGCCTGGCGGGCGACCACCGTCGGCGCGAGCTGCCCGAGGTAGTCCCGCACGGCGGCCATGAACGCCGGGTCGCTGCTGCGGATGGCGCCCGCGCCGGCCGCGCGGAGCCAGCCGGGCAGGCCGCCGTTGGTCAGCTCAGCGCAGATGTAAGGCCCGGGGCGGACGATCGCGAACATCCCCTCGGCGGCCACCAGGTCGAGGAAGCGTCCCAGGTCGAGCCCCCCGTCGAGCCGGAACTCACCGGGCCGGGGTGCGTGCGCGTTCCAGGCGACGTACGTCTCGACCGTGTTCAGGCCCATCTGCCGTGCCTTCCTGATCCGGTCGGCCCACTGGCCGGGGTGGACCCGGAAGTAGTGCAGCGCGCCGGAGAGGATGCGGAACGGCTCGCCGTCGAGCAGGAAGTCGCGCTCGCCGACGGTGAACTTGCGGGGCTCGCTTGGCCCGGCGGGCTCGCTTCGTCCGCGGGTCTCCCTCATGGATATTTTCCTTCCGTCACGCGGCGGTAGCCGGCCGGGAGCCCGGCCGGCTACCAATCGAGCACCTGCTCTGCGGTTACTGGCTGACGCTGAACCCTTGCTGGCTGCCGTAGCTGGCGGACTGCTGCTGCCATGCCTGCAGGCCCGCGTCCAGGCTGGACTTGCCGGTGTAGGCCTGGCCGACCGTGTCAGGGAAGATGCTGTTGGCGTAGACCTGGAACGGCAGGTAGGACCAGCCGGGCAGTACCTCGGAGGCGGCCTGCGAGAGGACCTGGTTGATCTTCTGCCCGCCGAAGTAGGCCGGGGCCTGGCCGAGGAACGCCGACGAGTTGAGCATGGTGTTGGACGACGGGAAGTCACCGGAGTTGGCGGAGATCTGCTCGCCCGCGCCGGTGTTCATGAACTGCAGGAACCCGGCCGCCGCGAGCTGGTTCTTGCTCGAGGCGAGGACGGAGTCGGCGCTGCCGCCGTTCTCCGAGGTCGCGGCCGTCCCCGAGGTCCACTCGGGCAACGGCGCGACCCGCCAGTCGCCCTTGCCCGATGGCACGCCGGTCTCCAGGTCGACGCCCATCCAGCCACCGGTCACCAGGCTCGCGATGCTGCCGTTGGCCAGGCCGGTGTACCACTGGGTGGACCAGGAGGTGACCGGCGCGAGCAGTCCCTCGGTGATCAGCGGGGACCAGAGCGCGGCGAACTTCTTGGCCCCGGTGTCCTGCAGGTTGATCGTCACGTTCTTGGCGCCGCTCACCGCGTACGGGTCGCCCCCCGCCGCCCAGATCATGCTGGTGACGAAGCCGGGGTCGCCGGTGTCGTTGCCGATGTACTCCTTCGGGTCGGCGGCGTGCAGCTTGGCCGCGTCCGCGGCGTACTGCGCCCAGGTGGCCGGCACTGTCAGGTGGTACTTGTCGAAGACCGTCTTGTTGTAGAACAGCGCCATCGGGCCGGTGTCCTGCGGCAGCCCGACCAGCTTCCCGCCGATGTTGACCGAGTCCCAGACCGCGCCGGAGAACTGGCTCTGGGCGCTGGCGAGGCCGTCGGTGCTGAGGTCGGCGAGCGCGCCCTGCAGCGCGAACTGGGGGAGCGCGTAGTACTCGATCTGGGCGACATCGGGGGCGCCGGAGCCGGCCTTGATCGCGTTCTCAAGCTTGGTGTACTCGGCCGAGCCGGTGCCCGCGTTGACCAGGTTCACCGTGACCTTAGGGTACTGCTTCTCGAACGCCTTGACGATGTCCGCTGTCTGCGGGGCCCACGCCCACACGGTCAGCGTGGCCGGCTGCCGCAGCGCCGCCGCGACGGCGGCGGCGCCCGGGCCGGCCCCGGCCGCGCCGGCGCTGCTGCTCGCGCCGGCCGTGCTGGCCGCCCCGGTGGGGCTGCCTGAGCCGCTTGAGCCGCAGGCCGCGAGGCCGGCCGCCAGGGCCAGGGCGGCAGCGGCGGACGCGGTGACGCCGGCCCCGCGCCAGCGTCGGGTTCTCGCTGCCTGCCGTGTGTTCTCGTGCATTGTCGTGCCTTCCACTTCGTTGTCGACGGTCTTCTGCGTAATCGGGGGGACAGCCTGGTTGGGGTTGACGAGTGAAACGGAGTGCGTCAGGAGCGGCGCAGACCCGTCACTGCTTCACGCTCCCGGCGGCCAGACCCGACCGCCAGTAGCGCTGCATGACGAGGAAGGCGATCATGATCGGGATGACGGTGAGCAGCGACCCGGTGATCACGAGGTTGTAGATGGCCTGGCCGCCGGCCGTGAACGACTGCTGGTCCCAGTCGTTGAGGCCGACGGTCAGCGGATACCACTGCGGCGTGCTCAGCATGATCAGCGGCAGGAAGTAGTTGTTCCAGGTGGCGACCACGGTGAACAGCAGCACGGTGACCACGCCGGGTGTCAGCAGCCGCAACGAGATCTGGAAGAAAGTCCGCAGCTCGCCGGCGCCGTCGATCCGCGCCGCCTCGAGCAGTTCGGCGGGTACCGCGTCCTGTGCGTACACCCAGATCAGGTAGAGGCCGAACGGGCTGACCAGGGACGGGATGATGACCGACCACGGAGTGTTGGTCAGGTGCAGGTCGGAGAAGAGCAGGAAGGTGGGCACGGCCAGCGCCGTGCCCGGCACGGCGACCGCCGCCAGCACGACGGCGAAGACGGCCCGCCTGCCAGGGAAGTCGAACTTCGCCAGGCCGTAGCCCGCCAGCGTGGCCAGGAAGGTGGCGCCGCCCGCGCCGACGACGACGTACAGCAGCGTGTTCACGAGCCAGCGGACGAAGATGCCGTTGTCGTAGGTCAGCACCTGGTGAATGTTGGACCAGAGCGCGAACGGCCCGCCGAACCAGAGGCCGAAGGTGCTGAACAGCGCCCCCGGGGTTTTCGTGGAGTTGACCACCAGCCAGAACAGCGGCAGCAGGGCGTACAGCAGCATCACAGTCATCAGCAGGCTGAGGATGAGCGAGTGCCGCTTGCGGCCGCGCTGGCTGCGCGCCGCCCGCGCCGCGTGCGCGGAGTTCGCCTGGCGGGCCGTCCGCACCGGTGTCGTCGTCGCGGTCACGCCATCCGCCTCCTGCCGAACCACTGCACCGCGCCGGCCGCGAGCACCGTGAGGACGCCCATGACCACGGCGATCGTGGCCGAGTAGTTGTACTCCTGACCCGAGAACGACAGGTTGTAGGCGTACATGTTCGGCGTGAAGTTGGGGGTGATCGTGTTGGGCGCGAGCCAGTGCAGGACGTTGGGCTCGTTGAACAGCTGCAGGCTGCCAATGATCGAGAAGACCACCGCGACCACCAGCGCCGGGCGCAGCGCGGGCAGCTTGATCGACCGGGCGATCCGCAACCCGCCCGCCCCGTCGATCTCCGCCGCCTCGTACAGGTCAGCAGGGACCGAGCGCAGCGCGGCGTAGAGGATGAGCATGTTGTAGCCGACAAACTCCCAGGTGACGACGTTGCCGATGGATGCCAGCACCCAGCTGCCTGACAGCGGGTCGGGCAGGCCGACGTGCAGCGCGCTGCGCAGCCGCGAGACCAGGCCGAACTGCGCGCCGTACACGAAGCCCCACATCAGGGACGCGACCACCGCCGGAACGGCGTACGGCAGGAAGATCGACAGCCGGTACAGCGGCGCCCACCGCAGCCGTGCGCTGTCCAGGGCAAGCGCGGCCAGCAGCGCCAGCGTCAGCATCACCGGGACCTGCACCGCGAGGAAGATCGCCACCCGGCGGACCGAGGCCCAGAACTGCGGGTCGGCCAGCGCCTGCCGGTAGTTGTCGAACCAGACGAAGGAGTTGCCGCCGATCAGCTGCTCCCGGAACAGGCTGAGGTAGATCGCGTAGCCGATCGGCGCGACCAGTGCGAAGGCGAACACGGCGAGGAACGGCCCGACGAATCCCCAGCCAGTGAGGCGGCGGCGATGCGCTGGCCTGGCGGCTAGTGGTATGTCTGGCATACGATTTTCCGTCCGTTGTTACCGAACTGATGTTTACGCAAACATTTGATGTTTACGCGAACATACACTGGCCTAACATGGACGCGCAAGCACAGCTTTCCGGGCCGGACTTCAGCGATGGGGGAGACGCGGACATGACGCGGACCAGGATTACCGCGGCCGGAGCGCCGCGTCCCTCGATGGCCGACGTGGCCCGGCTGGCCGGGGTGTCGTCGCAGACGGTTTCGCGGGTGTCCAACGGCCACTCGAACGTCGACGAGCAGACCCGCGCCAAGGTGGTGCAGGCCATGCAGACCCTCGGGTACCGGCCGAATGGCGCCGCCCGTGCCCTCAAGAGCGGCCGCTTCCACACCGTCGGCGTGATCATGACGTCGCTGCAGACCTTCGGCAACATCCGCACGCTGGACGCCATCGCCCTGGAGGCGGCGGACACCGACTACTCGGTCACGCTGCTGCCGATCTCCGATCCGACCCTGCACCGGGTGTCCGGCGCCTACCAGCGGCTGAGCGCCCAGGCGGTGGACGGGGCGGTGATACTGCTCGAGGCGCGCCTGCTCGACCAGGCCGAGTTCGCGCTGCCACCGGGAATCCCCGTCGTGCTCATCGACTCCGGGGCCGGCCCCGACTACACGGTGGTCGACACCGACCAGGCGCTGGGCGCCCGCCAGGCCACCGGGCACCTGCTGCGGCTCGGCCACCGGCAGGTCTGGCACATCGCGGGTCCTGAGACGGCGTTCTCCGCGTCCCGCCGGGCCGAGTCCTGGGCGCGCACGCTGCGGGAGGCGGGCATCACGCCGCCGCCGGTACTGCGCGGCGACTGGACATCAGAATCCGGCTACCAGCACGGCCTTACCCTCGGGGAGCGGCCCGACGTCACCGCGATCTTCGCGGCCAACGACCAGATGGCGCTCGGGGTGATGCGGGCACTGCACGAGCTCGGCCGCGACATCCCCGGCGACGTATCCATCGTCGGCTTCGACGACATGGCCGAGGCCGGCTCGTTCTGGCCGCCGCTGACCACGATCCGCCAGGACTTCCACGCCGTCGGCCGGCTGAGCATCCGCAAGCTGCTGGCGAAGGTGTCGGGGGCGGGCACCGAGAACGACAAGACCTCGGTCCCCACCGAGCTCATCGTCCGCAGCAGCACCGGTGCGCCGCCCGGCTGAACGCCCGTGCGTCCCGGCTGATTGCCCGGCCACCACGCTGAACGCCCGCGCGGGCCGGCCGATTGCCCCGCCGCCCGGCGGAATGCCCTGGCCAGCCAGGTGCGAGAATGCGCAAGCGGCGCGGGCAGGAGCGCCGCCCGCGCCCACCGGAGAGCGCGCCGACGTGAAAGAGGGATCTGTGTTCGAGAAGTTGACGCCCCGGCTTGACCTGATAGCACCCGCCGAGCTGGCCCCGGCCCAGCGTGCCCTCTACGACGCGATCACCGGCGGCCCGCGGGCCAGCCAGGCGGGTACCGTGCCGGTCACCGACTCCGAAGGCCGGCTGCTCGGCCCGTTCGCCGTCATGCTGCTTGCACCGGAGGTCGGCAATGCCCTGCAGCAGGTCGGCGCCAAGATCCGGTTCGGCTCGGCCCTGACAGGACGCGAACGCGAGCTCGCCATCCTTTCGGTGGCCGGGGTGCTGCGCTCCGACTTCGAGCGGCTGGCGCACGAGCCCGCCGCCCGCAACCTCGGGCTGGCGCAGCCGCAGATTGACGCGGCCCTCGCGGGCCAGATCCCGGACGGCCTGTCCGCCGACGAGGCGATGGTCTGCCGGCTGGCCCGGGTGATGACGGCCGACCGGACCCTGTCGGACGAGGACTACTCCGACGGCACCGCGGCGCTCGGCCGCGAGCGGGTGGCCGAGCTGACCTGGCTGGTCGGTTATTACGGGGCGCTGGCGCTGGCGCTCGCCGTGTTCCGGCCGGTGCTGCCGGAGTCGTTCGCGGACGACCACGGCGCCTGACGCGCGGGTGGCCTCACCCGGTTGACCGCCTCCGTGGCGGGACGGCAGCGGCCTAACCCCGTTTCACCGCCTCCGCCAGCGCCTCCATGGCCGGGACGGCGGCCAGCAGGGTGTCGGCGGTCTCCGCGGGCAGGCGGCCGAGGCACTCGGAGAGAACCTGGGTGCGCTGGGCGCGGACCCGGTCATGGGTCTGCTCGCCGATGGCGGTTGCCACCAGCCGCGCCGCCCGCATGTCATTCGGGTCGGGCATCCGGCGGATGAGTTCGCGCTCGTCGAGAACCTTGATGATCCGCGACACCATGGTGGGATTAAGGCCCTCGAGCTCCGTCAGCTCCGCCAGGCCGAGCGGCCCGCGGACGCGGACGAGCGCGAGCACCGAGTACTGGGTCGGGGTCAGGCCCTCGCCGGTGGACGTGTCGTTGAGCTCACGGGCGAGCCGGGGGATGACTCCACGCAACCGTGCAACCAGTTCGGCGTCCATTGAGCTCTCCGCAAATGACTTGTATGCTTGCCAGCAAGCAACTATTATTACACCACGTGAGTACGATCGAGGGGCATGTGACCGCCGACACAGTCCCAGCCGCCGCGGCCCCCGCCCAGGCGCTTGAACGGCGCTGGCTGGTCTTCGGCATTGTCTCGATCGGCTTGTTCATGGCCTCGATCGACCAGACCATTGTGGCCACGGCACTGCCCGCGATCGAGCATGACTTGCACGCCGGCATCAACTGGAGCGGCTGGACGATCACGATCTACGCGCTCGGCCAGGTCATCGCCATGCCGATGGCAGGCAAGATCAGCGACATGTACGG
>JBEKEK010000208.1:0-12783 GCA_050013875.1 Trebonia sp.
CCCGGCCAGACGGACTCGGCCCCTGCGGGGCCGAGTCACCGTACTTCGCCCGGTTCGCGGCGGCCGTGCTGGTACCGCAGAGGGCGTCGTGCCGTCCGGAGTCGTCACCGACGATCGTCGCCAGCACGCGGCCATCGCCGGACAGCAGCGGGTGCCCGGCGGTGAGGTAAGCCTGCCAGCCGATCTTGACGGTGTCGGCCACGTTGAGCCGCTCCCATGGCTCCAGGGAGTTGTAGAGCAGGACGTGCGCGCACGCCTGGCCGGCCACGTCCTCGAGCCGGATGCGCGTTCCGCGCGCCACGACCTTGTGGGTGTAGTTGCCCCCCGCGACGGTCTCCGCCCAGGTAAGCGTGCGGGGCTCTACGCCCGGCGGCGGGTACGGCGTGCTGCTGGCGGGCAGGTAGGGCATCGCGTCTGCGACCCGGCCGCCCTGGGCCCGCGCGTCCGCGCGGGCCAGGGCGACGGTGTCGGTCTCGTGCTCCGAGGCTGCGGTTGCCATGGCGGGTTGAGCGCTCCCTTGCTCGAGACGGTTCAGGCGCTTTCCGGCTCCGCCAGCGCGGCCGCGGCTGCGGCCGTCGGCTCGGCGCCGGGGTGGTGATGCCAGGCGTGCGGGATGTGCACCTTGCCGCCGCGCAGCCGCAGGTGAACGAGGTAGCCGACGACGAGCGTGATGCCGATGAACAGCACGGCGCTCCACTTCAGCCACCAGGTGTGCCCGGTCAGGTCGTAGACGGAACTGCGCGGCCAGGCCAGGTTGACGATCGCGAGGACCTGGTAGACGACCGCCACCAGGGTGACCGGGATGGCCCACTTGCCCAGGCTGAACAGCCGCTTGCCGTGCTCGTCGGTCCCCTCGGCGGTGGCGGCGCTCACCTGGCCGCGGGCGTGCCGGAACCGGTGCAGCAGCAGCGGCGCGGTGACGCCCAGGTAGCCGAGGTACAGCATGGCGATGCACAGGCTGGACAGCGCGGTGAACACGGCGCTCTGCCCGAGGTTGACGACGAGGACCAGGGCGGCGCCGAGGCCGACGACGAGCGAGGTGACGATCGGCGTGCCGGTGCGCGGCGAGACCTTGCCGAGGACGGCGTGGAAGGGCAGCGCCTTCTGCCTGGCCATGGAGTACATCATCCGGGCGCCGGAGGTCTGGCAGGCCAGCGTGCAGACGATAATCGCGATCACGACGTCGACCAGGATGAGGCGCCCGGCCGTCGCGCCGAAGACCGCCTCGACCACGTACGGCAGGCCGACGCTGGCGAGGTTGCCGTCGGTGAGGCTGGGCGCGGCCATCAGCGCGGCGATCAGCAGCAGCGCCCCGCCGACGCCGGACACGGTGAGCGCGCGGATGATGGTCCGGGGCGTGATGCGGCGCGGCGCGTGGGTCTCCTCCGACAGTTCGCCCGCGGAGTCGAAGCCGACCATGACGTAGGCGGCCATCAGCCCGGAGGCCAGAAAGGCCCAGATGTAGGGCGTGCCGGGAGTCGGGGTCGCGCCGGTGGAGTGGATCAGCACCGACGGGCCGCGCTTGGCGTGTGCGAACAGCGTGATCACGATGGCGATGACGCCGAGGATCTCGAGGACGACACCGGTGCTGCTGATGATCGCCATCAGCCGGATGCCGATGATGTTGATCGCGGTCGTGACGGCCAGCAAGATGACGCCGAGCAGCACCGCGTTCCGCGCGCCGGTCACCGAGGTGGGCGAGGAGTTCCCGCCCAGGAACTGGAAGCCCGACCAGATCGACGGCAGCACGGCCTGCAGGGCGATGGCCGCGGCGGCGACCGTGAGAATCTGCCCGATGATCATGACCCAGCCGGTGAACCAGCCGAACGTCTGCCCGGCCAGCCGCGACGACCACTGGAAGATCGCGCCCGAGATCGGGAACCGCGCCGCGAGGGTGGCGAAGTTCAGCGCGACGAGCATCTGACCGATGAACACGACCGGCCACGTCCAGAAGAACGCCGCCCCGCCGAAGCCGTAACCGAGGAAGAACAGCTGGAAGACGGTGGTGAGGATGGAGACGTAGGAGAACCCCGCCGCGAAGGACGCGAAGCTGCCGACCCGGCGGTGCAGTTCCTGGTTGTATCCGAAGCGCGCCAGGTCGGCGTGCTCAACTGGCTGTTCGACGGTGGACGTCATGACTGCCCCTGCGATGGCTAGCGGACCCAATATCTGTCGTTCGACAGGTAATTGGCACTAGCGTCCGTCGGCGTCGCTTCGGGCGGTTTTCTGTCTAGTGACAGGTATGTGACGAGACGGCGGAAACATTACAGACACGGTCATACCCGGGCCCGCGGCTACCTCCGGTTCCGCCGGGTCAGGCCGTAGGGTTGCGTGGTGGGTATCGCTGCGCATATCGCCAGGCTGCGGGCCGTTGTCGGGCATGAGCTGCTGGTGTTGCCGTCGGTGTCGGTCCTGCCGGTGGATGCGGCGGGGCGGCTGCTGCTGGTCCGCGAGGCCGGTCACGACGACGGGTGGAGTGTCCTTGGCGGTGCCGTTGACGTGGGCGAGTCGCCCGCCGAGGCGGCGGTCCGGGAGGCCCGTGAGGAGATCGGGGTCGACGTTGAGCTGGTGCGCCTGCTGGACGTCCTCGGCGGGCCGGACTACGAGGTCAGGTACCCGAATGGGGACCGAGTCGCGTACGTCGACGCTGTTTACGAGGCCCGGGTGATCAGGGGTTCCCCGGTCGTCAGTGACGGCGAGCTCAGTGAGCTGGCCTGGTTCGAGCCCGGCGAACTGCCCGGGCTCGAACTGAGCAGGTTCGCCCGCGCCCTGCTTAACGCCACCGGCCGTCTCTGACCCGGCTTGGCTCACGATCATGGACTTTTGACCGGCTTATTACGCTGACCTGCGGGCACCGGCCGCCGGGCGGCAACGCCGGAGTAGCGGCAGCCGGGAGCTTGGCACACTCGTGCCGCCTGGGCGACAATGACGGGATGGCTCGTGATGACAGCGGGGACCGGTTGCTGCGGCGAGTGGCCTTTATATCCCGTCTGGACGGGGCCAGGCCCTCGGAGATGCTCGAATGGGTGTCCCCTGTCGTCCCCGTTGTTACCCAGACCGCCGTCGGGGCCGGGCACTGGGCCGCCGGCCGCCGACAGCGGGCCCTGGCCGCGTGGGCCAGCGCTGCCGGCTTCGCGCTGGTGGCGTGGGGCCTTGGCACCGAAGCGCCGACCCGGGCCGAGGCGCAAAAGAACATCGAGCAGCAAAAGGACCTGTTGCGCGAGCGTGGCATGGAGGTGCCGGCTACCGCCGAGACGACACCCGCGGCCCGCCAGCTATTGCGGTACTTCCCTGCTCTCGAGGTCGCGGGGATAGTCCTCGGCGTTCGGTCGGGCCTGCGCCACCCACGGCGGCTGACGGTGCTCGCGATCGCCGGCGAAGCCCCGACGGCCGTGTTCTGTGTCCTGCGGGTGCCCCGGGCCGTGCAGCGGCGCAGCCCGAGGATCGCCGCCGGCTCAGCCCTCGTCGCAGCCGGAGCGGTAGCCCGGCTGCGGGCAGCATCGGCTGAACCCCTCCGGTAACAGCAGGCCCGCAGCGGCCACCGCGACAAGAGAACACCGGGAAACCGCGTTCACGGCGATACCAACGCCGAACCGCGACTGGAATCAGCCGCCGGGATTGGCCCAGGTTACGTTAATCCATCAGCAAGGGCCATTTATTATTTCAATAAGGGTCGGCCGTAAAGGACCCGGTAGAAACCGGCCAGGATGGACGCCGCTGAAGCCTTACTTCTGAGACATCGGCTGCGGGACAGGTTAAGATCGGCTCATCTACCACGGGGAGCAGCCAGTGAACATGTATCTCGTCCAGTTCACCCTCACCCCTGCGACCTGGGCCGAAATGCTCAAGAAGCCGGAAGATCGCCGCGCGGCGCTGACACCTCTTTACACGGCCCTCGGCGGCAAGCTGCACGGCTTCTGGTACGCGTCCTCCGGCGACGGCGACGGCTACGTTCTCGGGGAGCTTCCCGATGACATCGCAGCGGCGCGCGCGTTCGCCATGGTGAATGCATCCGGCGCTTTCAAGTCGCTGTCCGCCACGAAACTCCTCTCCGTCGAGGAAATGCTGCAGGCCCTGCGCGGCGCGGCCGACCTGGGATATACGCCCCCCGGCAGCTCCTCGACGTAAGGACGCATCGCCCAGCTGAAGCCGCCAAGCCGCCCCTGGCAGCACCCGCTACCGCCCGCGACGGCCAGAGGCACGCCGCCGGCTCCAAAGTGGTCATCGGAAACTTTGCAGAATTGGATATTTATCCCAGTCCACTTTTGGCATAGGTTCCCTGTCCGTGAGCATCCCAAAAGGCCAGCGGCCGCTGACATGCGCTATCGAGGTTGCGGACGAGCCGGAGGCCGCCGCGTGACGCCAATCGACGCTCCCGTGCTCCGCGGTTCGCTGGTCCGGCTGGAGCCGCTGCGGCCCAGTCACGCGCCCGACCTCGCGCTGGCCGCTGAAGAAGATCGCTGCGCGTACGCCTACACCGTCGTCCCCCGGGCCGGCGATACCGCCGAATACGTCGCGACCCAGCTAGCCAGGGAAGGGCTGACACCGTTCGCCCAGATCCGGGTGCGTGACGGGGCGGCCGTGGGCTGCACGTCGTTGTTCAATCCGCGCGCCTGGCCGGGCCGGGAGGAACTCATCGCGGTCGAGATCGGCTGGACCTGGCTGGCCGCGTCGGCGCAGCGAACCGGGATCAACGCCGAGGCGAAGCTGCTGCTGCTCACGCACGCGTTCGAGACGCTCAAGGTGGCGCGCGCGGACCTGAAGACCGATGCCCGCAACCACCGGTCCCGGCGGGCGATCGAGCGCCTCGGCGCGCACTTCGAGGGCGTGCTGCGCAGCTGGTCACCCTCGTGGGCACCCGGCGAGGAGGGCAAGCTCCGCGACAGCGCCATCTTCTCCGTGACCGCGGCCGAATGGCCGGCCGTCAAGTCCTCGCTGACCGAACGAGTCGCCCGCCCGGACTTAGCAGGACGTCAGGATTGCCACCATCCGACCACCCCGTGGTCGCTGCCGTACCACAGATGCACCGTACGGTGCTTGGCAGCAATGATGGCAGCGTCCTCGAAGTAGCGCTGCGATCCGTGCTGCTTGACATCGGTGAGCGCGATATCCGCACGGTAACCGTCGCCGCGCCCGAGCCAGTACTGCCCTGCCCCGTAGGCGCTGCGCCCGGGCATCGCCACCACGGGCAATGCCACCACGCCGAGCGCAGCCGCCGCTGCCGCGAGTATCCGCTTCTTCCCCATCATGCCCCCCTGACGCTCTTACCCTCAGCCGCCCCGCTATACACAGGAACCTCACTGGCCACGGGTCGGGCAAGCGAGGCGATGGCCTCTGCTTTCGCGGTTGCCCCGACGTAACGGACAGCTGCCCCGCCATTCCCGAAATAACCAGCCGTAACACCAGTAAATGCAGCACGAAAAAATTGTTATAAGCGTGAAATGCTGACTGTAAATAATATGCTTGTTGCCTTCCCAGGTAATTCGCTGAAGGCGGCGAAGCCCGTGGTGGAAGCACTCGAAACGGAGAAGGTGAGACGGATGAAACGGATGAAACGTACCGTCCTGCGCAGCGCTTTGGCGCTCGCCATCGCTACGTTGTTCGGCATTACCATGACCGCAAGCCTGGCCTCAGTAGCTGGCGCGCAGGCGTCTACGGTGAAGACTTCCGCACGGACGGCCGCAAGCTACAAGCCGGCCGCGACAGGCGAACTGGACTGCAACGGCTTCAGCCCTGCCCAGAAGGAGGTCCGGGCGAGCGAATGCACCGATATCCGCGGCATCCAGGGTGTGGACAACTCCAACACCTGGGGTGGCAAGTTCTACGACAATGGCGTCTACATCGGTCACGACGAGCCCGACACCACGTTCCTGTCCAGCGCCCCTGGCTCCGGTAACAAAGTGAACTGGGACCTGACGATCGGCCGTGACCCGGCCGCGCTGCCAACAGACGTCAGCCCGGGCCATGACGTCTCGCACTGGTTCCAGCTTTCCCCCGCGCCATGGTTCTCGATGGCTCTGTGCGACCCGAACTCCTACCCGCAGACCCCGTGTACGCCCGAATCTGACTCGAACGCGCCTAGCTGCTTCGGAGCAACGTGCACAACCGCGCAGAGCGGCGGCGGCTCGGCGTTCATGGAGATGCAGCTTTACCCGCCGGGCAACCCCCCGTTCGTCGACAGCGAGAGCTGCGACGACACGCACTGGTGCGCCGCGCTGACCATCGACAGCCTGGAGTGCACCACGGAATTCGCGACCTGTAACACAGCCTGCGAAGAACCGTCCAACTTCGGCTTCATCCAGAAGGACGGAGTGCCTACCGGGCCGCCCGCACCGGGGAACGCGGACGTCGCCACGTTCACGCCGAACAACGAGACCCTTCTAATGAACCCGGGCGACAGGATCACCATCCACATGTCGGATGCGCCAGCGCCAGGCGGTGGTAAAGCCTTTGAGGTGGTTGTCGACGACCTGACACGGCATACCAGCGGCTCCATGCAGGCCTCCGCCGCCAACGGGTTCCAGAACACCTCGATCGCCAACTGCGCCGGGACTCCGTTCAACTTCGAGCCGGAGTTCTCGACGGCGAAGCCCGCCAACGTCATCCCGTGGGCGGCCCTGCAGACGAACATCAGCACCGAGTTCGAGACCGGGCACTGGGAGTCCTGCAACACCCTCAGCGACCCGCTCACCCCCAACCCGATCGACGCGTCCGACACCGGCGGCGCCTACAACGAGTGCTCGGGTCCCTACGAAAGCGCTGGCCCGCCGGACAGCACAACGCCCGAGGCCGGTGATGCGATGTGCTACTACGCCGGCGACACCCATCCCGGCTACGACGGCCCCGGCACCAGTACGCAGCCGGACCTGGCCACCGGCTGCCAGGACAACCTGTTCCAGAACGGCGACCTCGACTTCGACGGCAGCCCGTACTGGAAGGAGTGGCCGACAGGCAACTACCCGAACATCTACCCGTCCACCTTCGTCGAACAGTTCCCGACGTCGGGTGGCAGACAGTACCCGCAGTACTTCTTCCAGACCGATATCGCGCTGAGCGAGTCGACGTGCACCGCGACCACCCTCAGCGGCTGCACCGTTCCGCCCCAGGGACCCGGCGGCTTCTACCCGTACTGGACCCAATCGCGTACTGACGGCTCCTGCGCGCTTGAGTTCGGAAACGTCTCAGGCCGCTCGCCGTTCCTGACCGATTTCGGAAAAGACGCGCAGTACGGCCAGGACGAGTTCACCACGCTCGGTTACCCCGAGTTCGAGGGCCCCGTCCACGGCAACACCTGCGATTTCCGCTAGCAAGCTCGCGAAGACCTAGCGCGAACAGCTAGCGCGCAGGGCCCGGCCGCCGGCAGTCGGCGGCCGGGCCCTGCGTAATCGCTGCCACTACCGGGTGGCCGTCTTCACCGGAAGGAAGCATCGCCATGTCGGCTGAAGCCGTCATGCCGCCGCTGGTAGCGGCGGCTATCGCCCGCGCCCGCCAGGCCGGCTTCCCGATGTCCTGCGACCCCGCGGTGGGACGGCTGCTGGCGGTGCTGGCCGCGCATCTGCCAGAAGACGCGCGGGTGCTCGAGCTCGGTACCGGAATCGGGGTGGGCACGGCCTGGATTGTGTCGGGCCTGCTGCCGAGGACGGATGTCGCGGTGACCTCGGTCGAGAAGGATCCCGGAACCGCCGCGGCGGCAGCCGGCGGCTACTGGCCGCCCTTCGTCAGCCTGCACTGCGCCGACGCGCTTGCGGTGCTCGCCGAAGGCGGGACATTCGACCTGGTCTTCGCCGACGCCCCCGGCGGTAAGTGGGACGGGCTCGACCGTTCGATCGCCGCCCTGCGCCCGCACGGCCTGCTGATCGTCGATGACATGACTCCGCAAGCAGAATGGACGGACCGCCACCGGGCCGCACAGGACACGGTCCGCCAGGCGCTGCTGTCCGCCCCCGGGCTGACCTCGGCTGAACTGGCCATCGGCTCGGGAGTGATCCTCAGCGTCCGCGGCCGCAGGAGAATCTAAGCCGCCACCCGTGTCACCTGTCACCTGTCACCTGTCACCTGTCACAACCCGATTGGGTGTCTTGTCTTGACCTGCAAGACGCAATCGGCTTGAGAAAAGGGGACGCGATGACCACTGCGTTCGCATCAGTCAAGAACGCGAAGACGATTCTCCTGACGACCTACAAGCGCGACGGGACGGCCGTCGCCACGCCGGTCAGCATCGCCTTCGATGGCGACCGGGCCTTTTTCCGCTCATACGACAAGGCATGGAAGACCAAGCGCCTGCGCAACAACCCTCGTGTGCAGGTCGCCCCCTCGACCTTGCGCGGCAACCCCACCGGACCGGCCGTCCAGGCGCGCGCAACGCTGCTGGCGGGAGAGCAGGCAGACATCGCCGCACGAGCGCTGGCGCGACGGCACCGCATGCTGCAGGCGATTGCCGTCCCCGCGGCTCACCGTCTGATGCGCTACCGCACCATGCACTACGAGCTCCGCCTCGATCCAGGCGAGACCCCTCGTCCATGAGTTCCGCGGTGCGGCAACGGGGTACGGCAACGCGGTGCGGCAACGCGGCCGGGCGATGTCAGGGGCTCCGTGCATACTGGCGGCGGCACACCGTCCGCACCGAGGAGAGACCAATGGCCGTCAGCTTTCAACTGGTGATCGACTGCGCTGACCCCGAGCCGCTCGCGCTCTTCTGGTCCTCCGCGCTGGGGTACGAGCTTGAACCGCCTCCGGCGGGTTTCGACAGCTGGGACGCGTACTGGCGGGATGTCGGGGTGCCCGAGGACGAGCTGGGCCTTGGCGCCGACTGCATCGTCGATCCC
Organism: Trebonia sp.; assembly: GCA_050013875.1. Classification (GTDB taxonomy): domain Bacteria; phylum Actinomycetota; class Actinomycetes; order Streptosporangiales; family Streptosporangiaceae; genus Trebonia. The sequence goes on from JBEKEK010000208.1 coordinate 8,826, forward strand.
GCCGGGCGGGGGCCGCGGATCTGGTTCCAGGTGGTACCGGAACGCAAGGCGGCCAAGAACCGGCTGCACCTCGATATCGGCGTCGGTGGCGGCCGCGCGGTCCCGATCGAGACGCGCAGGCAGCGCGTCGACGCGGAGGCGGCCCGCCTGGCCGGTCTCGGTGCCCTGCTCGTCGCGGTCAATAACACGGAAGGCCTCGATCACTACGCGGTCGCGATGAAGGACCCGGAGGGCAACGAGTTCGACATCTTCTGACGGCCGCCACCGGCCGGCGCGTCTGCTCCCACATACTGGCCAGGGCCGGCCCGGGCGGAGAGCGCTACCGTTAGAGCGTGGCGATGCACGAACCTGACGAGAACGACGTCGTGGAGCAGGGCGGTACGCCGCTGCGGCTGCCGGGGTGGGCCCGGCGCCCCCGGTGGCTCCAAGCCCCTGGCTGGCGGCCGTCGCGCGGCGCGGGCATCCTTGGCATTGCCGGGCTGATCGTCGGGCTGGCGGCCGGGTACGCACTCGGCTACCGGCATCTGGGGCAGGCCGTCCAGCCACTGCGGGCGGCACCGTCGCCGGCGGCAGCCGCGGGCGCCGTCCCCTCGGCCGGGGCAGGTTTCGCCGCGCCGGTGTATCCGCCCCCGGCTCCCGGGGGGCCGGCCTACTCCTCCAGCGTCGGGATCGCGGAACTAGCCGGGCTGGCCCAGACCGGCGGGGCGTGCTCGGTGCAGCACGGCCAGCAGCTCCAGCTCGGCGTGGAGGTGATCAACCTCTCCGACACGGCGGTCACCCTCGGGCAGGCCAAGCCCATCCTTCCGCTCGGCGGGCTGCGCCCGGTCTCGCAGCAGTGGGCGCCCTGCGGTGCCCTCTCGCCGTCCTGGCAGGCGGCGGACGGCGGCATGATCGTCTACGTCAAGTCGTCGACGGGCGTGGTGGAGGTGGGAAGCGCGACCCCGGCAGGCGCGGCGGTCCTACCACCGAACGGCACTGCCTGGCTCAGTGTCACCTTCCGGGTGCTAGTGAAGTGCCCCGGCCCGCTGCCGGTGCAGTTCAGCGTCCGCTACCAGGCGAACGGGCGCACCGACACCGTGCAGCTGGCGGGATTCCCGGACCTGGGGCAGGTCACCTACACCGGGTGCAAGGGCAGCTCCTAGACAGCGCCCGGAGATCAAACCATAGATACGAACGGTCCCTGGTTTCTCCCTCCTGGTTCCGCGTTCCGCGGTCAGGTTGGCGGCGCGAGGAACTCCCGCGCCCCCCGGACCCGGGTGGTCAGTCCCTCCTGGGTTTTGGCGCAGTCCAGCCGCACGTCCAGAGCGCCCGATCTGCCGGTGGCGGCGCGCAGGCCGCCGGGGAGCGTGGCCGGGTCCAAGCCATCCCGCGCCGCGATCAGCAGGCCAAGCTCGTAGCGGCTGATGGCATCGCTGCCGGCCACGTGACGGACCCCGGCCTGCGGAGATGCCGCCAGCTCGAGCAGGGCAGAGGCTAGGTCGTCAACGTGCACCGGGCAGCGCACCTCGTCGGTGAAGAGGAAGCCGTCCGCGGCATTCGCTGCCCGAGAAGACCGCGTCACTGGACACGTGCGCTGTGACCTGCGAGCCGAGCCTGGCGCGTGATCCTCCGCCCAAGCAGCCCGCTGCCGCCGATCACGAGAAGGTCCATCAGGGCACGGCAATCAGCTGCCGTCGACGGTGGCGTCGTAGACGCTCACCTGGTACTTGCCCTCTCCGATGGGGGGAAGTGCGGTGAACCAGATGAGCACGTACCTTCCGCTCGCCCGAGTTGCCGCCGGCAACCGCACGGTGCCGCCTACGTCCGTCGCGGTGGCCATAACGGGCAGGTCGGCCAGGGCGGCGGTATCGCCCACCCGCACCTGGACGGCCGCGCCGACTTGCCCGCCGAGGATCAGTTGAACGCGGCTGACCGTCACTGATCTGCCCATGTCGAGCAGCAGGCCGGTGCCCGCTTGCAGGTTGCCAAACTCAGGCGATAGGTACCACGAGGTGTACCACGGGACCCCACCGTCAGCTATGGCCCGGAACGCGATGTCAGGGTGGTCGCCGTCCGACATCCCCTCAGGGCCGAAAGCCGAGATCGCCGTGACGTCCAGTACACGCTGCGCAGGGCTGGCGGCTGGACGTGGAGACGCATCCCGCGGCGACGGAGCAGGCGGAGTAGGCGCCGCCGCAGTGGATGCCCCCGCAGTAGGCGCCGAGGCCGCGGATGGCGAAACCGCTGTGGGGTGGGCAACGGGTGTGGGATGGGTAACGGCTGTCGGGTGGGTGACGGCGGGTGAGGCCGTCCCTGATGCTGAGGTACCGGCGCCGGGCCCCACCCCGACAAAGATGAGGGCGTAAGCGCCCAGAGACGCCCAGACGCCAATCAGGCAGCCGATAAGGATCTTCCACTTCTTTTCCTTTTCCGGATTTTCCGGTGGCCCTGGTTCACCTGGCTCCGAATCCACGGGGCCGAGCTCCGCGTCGATGGTCACGACGTGCGCCTCCCGCCTCGCAGACCGTGCGCTTAGCCCATCTTTGCACGTAGTTAGACGCAATACCCGTCAGATATGTCATTTGCGTGAATCAAATGATTACTTACCGTAGCAGGCAGTGTCATCCCGGTCCCGTCCGCCGGATTGACCTTCACCTTGGGGAAAGCCGCACACTGGCCGTGTCGGGCAGCCTGCCCGAGAACGAGGGAGATGGCTTGTGGAGGAAATGAGCATCGGCGAGTTCGCACGGCGATCGCGCCTGTCGCCGAAGGCACTTCGCCTCTACGACGGACTCGGCCTGCTGTCGCCGGCCCGCGTCGATGAGCTTTCCGGCTACCGCTACTACGAAGTCGAACAGGTCGAACAGGCGCGGCTGATCGCGACCCTCCGCCAGGTGGGGGTCCCGCTCAGCACCGTCAAAGAGCTGCTGGACCTCGGCCCAGCGGAGCTGGCCGGGCAGGTGACGGCGTTTTGGCGGGCAGCCGAGACCCGGCACGCCGCGCAGCGGCAACTCGTCACCGCCCTCGTTGACCGAATCACCGGAAGGAACACCGTCATGTACGAGGTCTCGAGCAGGGAGATGCCGCGGCGCAGCCTGCTCTGCCTGAAGCGCAACGTCGACGAATCGGGTCTGTGGGCGTTCGGCAAGGAGTTCATCGCCATCGTCCGCGATCAACGGCTGCCCAGGATAGGCGGCCGCGAGGGCGCCGCGTTCTGCATCTGGTGGGGTCAGGTGAGCGCGGACAGCGACGGGCCGCTCGAATGGTGCAGGCCGGTCCCCGGCGACCAGGCCGAAGAACTCGCGGCGCAGTTTCCCGAGCTGACCCTGCGGGTCGAGCCCGCCCACCGCGAGGCGTACGTTGACCTCGGACCCGGCGGCCAGATCGACGCGACCCAGTGGCAGCTCGCCGACGAGGCTCTCCGGAGCTGGGCCGACGCGCAGGGCATCGACCCCAAGCAGTTGTCGCTGACACCGGAGGATCTCGGTGTGCGGATCACCTACCTCGCCACCCCGCCGGTGACCAAGACGAGCGTCCCGGAGTGCGACTTCGCCGTGCCATTCGCGTGACGCCTGCGGTCGGCCCGGGCGGATCGAGAGGCTTTTCTGTCGCGTGCTGTCAGCGGCATCACTGGTGACCGGGGAGGTTCCTGATGGCCGGGCGCTGATGGCCGCGGTGCGGCTTGGAACCCTGACCACGCCAGGGAGAATCTTCCCCGTGATCACTTGCCATCTTCGCTACGAGATCGACCCCAGCCAGACCGCAGCCTTCGAGAAGTACGCGACCGGGTGGATCCCGGTCGTCACCCGTTTCGGCGGTACTCACCATGGCTGTTACCTGCCGCACGAAGGGGCCAACGACATCGCCTACGCGCTGTTCTCCTTCCCCAGCCTTGCCGCCTACGAGAACTACCGCACTGCCATCCGCCAAGACCCGGAGGCCCAGGAACTCTGGCAGCTCAGCGCGGAGACCCGCTGCA
>JBEKEK010000209.1:0-12663 GCA_050013875.1 Trebonia sp.
GCACTCGACGACCTCGTAGTGCAGCCCCAGGCCCTGCAGCAGGTGCTCGGCGACGCCGAGCAGCTCGGCGTGCCAGCGGTCGGACTCCTCGTCGTCGGCCGCGCAGATGACGAACTGCTCGACCTTTTCGAACTGGTGCACCCGGAGCAGCCCGCGCACGTCGCGCCCGGCGCTGCCCGCCTCCCGGCGGAAGCACGGCGAGATGCCCGCGTAGCGGATCGGCAGCGACTTGGCGTCCAGGATCTCACCGGAGTGCAGGCCGACCAGCGCGACCTCGGCGGTGCCGGCCAGGAACAGGTCGTCGGCCGGGACCGAGTAGGTCTCCTCGCGGTGCGCGGGGAACTGCCCCGTCCCGATCAGCGCCTCTTCCCTGACCATCACCGGGACCGAGATCACGGTGGACCCGCCCGAGATGAGGTGGTCGAGCGCGTAGGAGAGCAGTGCCCGCTCGAGCAGCACCATGTCGCCGGTGAGCGCGTAGGCCCGCTCGCCCGCCACCTTCCGCGCCCGGGCGAACTCGGCCCAGCCCCGGTTTTCCAGCAGCTCGACGTGGTCCTTGACGTCGAAGTCGAAGACCGGCCGCTCGCCCCACGTCTTGATCGTGACGTTGGCGGAGTCGTCGCGGCCGACCGGCGAGCCCGTCCACGGGATGGTCGGGGTGAGCAGCAGCAGCGCCTGCAGCTTCTCGTTGACCTCGGAGAGCGACTCGCGGACCTCCTTCAGGTGCAGGTCCTGCTCGTCATGCTCGGCCCGCAGCTTTACCCGGGTCTCCTCGTCGGCCCGCGCGAACTCCTTGGCGAAGGCCTTTCGCCTGGTCTGCGCCTCGTCGAGCTCGCGTTGCAGGTCACGGCTGGACTGGTCCAGGCTGAGCAGCTCGTCCACGTCCAGGTCGATGCCCTTAACCCGGACGGCGGCCTTGACCGCTTCCGGGTTGTCCCTGATGAATCGTCTGTCCAGCATGGTGGAAACGCTACCAGGAGTGGCGCGCCGCGTGCTTAGGACGACGATGCCGCAACGGTCCCTTCGGCGGCGCGGCGCACTTTCCGCCGCGCCGCCGTCGCTAACAGCGCGACACGCGGGCCGCGACGGGTGGTCTCCCGGAGACAACCGCTAGCGGTTCCCCAGCGCTAGAAGCCGGAGCGGGAGCTGTCGAGCTCCTGGCCGAGCGCCGAGTAATCCGTGCTGAATCGGTTGAGGACCTTATCGAGCCCGCTACTCGTAATGGTCGACTGATATTGACTGGCGGTGGTGGTCTTGCTGACCGCCGTGAAGTCCCGCGCCGCCGCCGTCGCGTCCGCGTCGAGGCGTGCGGCTGCCGACGCGGCGCTCGCGGGCAGCGGGATGGCCTGGAGCCGGCTCGCGAAGACCGCGAATTCGGCCGCCGCCCTCGCGTCCTGCCTGGTCGCGCAGGTCTGGTTTTGGCAGGCATTGAGCGCGTTCTCCCGTGCGGTCACCTGGCTGCTCAGCGTGCCGTAGGAAGTGTTCAACGCGGCGATCGCGTTGGAAGCGACCACGGCATTCGTGGCGGAGTGCACCCTGGCGACCTGCAGCCCGATTTCGGCGACCCAGATGACCGCTCCCAGCACGATGATCGTGGTGACCAGCTTCTTCGCCCCCGACGTGAGCAGGAGATTCCAGGTGGCCGGCTGGAAGACGGGCTTAGTGCCGTAGCTGGCCGGTGCAGGGTAGCCGGGGGCAACGGGGTAGGCGTAGGCGTCCGGGACCTGAGCGGCTCCGGGTGCCTCGTGGGGAGAGTACGGGGCGCCGTAACCGCCCGGTGCGGTGCCGTAGACCGATTCCGCGGTGCCGAAGCCTGGCGCCGCCCCGGGCTGGTCCGCCCAGGCCGGGACCGCTGTCTTGTCGCCGTAGAGCCCGCCCGGGTAGGCGGGCGTCAGCATCAGCCAGTAGGCGTAATACCGCACCTCGTAGCGGACCACCGCGGTGAACGCCTCGTGCAGGGACGCGGGCAGCCGCCCGGCGACCAGCGTGATGAGCCATGCGATGAAGCTCATCAGCGTGCCGGCCCCGTAGGCGATCACGGTGCCGACGAGGCCGGCCGGGATTACCAGGATGATCCGGAAGAACACGGCCGCGCGGTTCAGCCGCTGCGGTTCTGGCAGCGCGAGACGGACCGGGTAAGTGCGGTCGTCGTCAAACGTAAAGGGCGGGTAGGCGTCGGTGAGCAGCAAGCCGTAGCCGCTCACTCGGGCCATCCAGCCCAGGATGCCAGCCAGGAAGCTGCCCGCCCACAGCGGCAGCCGCCCCGTGAACAGCGCACCCCACCAGCCAATGAAGGCCACCACGCTGGCGGCCAGCATCAGGAAGTAGAGCACGATGAGGTGCGGGACCAGCAGGATGAGACGGACTCCCACGGTGAGCCGGCGCTGCGGCGCCGGGCCGGCCACAGCGACCAGGACAGGCGGCGGCCCGTCCTGGTATTCGGGCGAAGCGCCCGGATGCGTTGGGTACGGCGAGAACGCGGTCATGAAATTCCCATTCCTGTCAGGCCCCAGGGAGTTGGACGTCAATGCGGACCACGCGATCTTAGTGAGATCTAGCGGCATCCATCTACAAAAAATTAACGAATTCTGTACGTCTCGGTTTGATTGCGTTGTTTCATGAAACGAGCCGCGCTAGGCGGCGTCGAGGCCGAGCCTCGCCTGGAACACCGGGAAGGTCGGCAGCTGACTCCTCAGGCCGGGCACCCGCCTCAGCACGCCGAGCAACCGGTCGCCGCCTGCCTGCGGGACCTGGTGGAAGTTCGTCAGGGCTGGTAGCTCACGGAGCTGGCGCAACTCATCGGTGTCCACGGTCCAGGTCCAGTCCGGCGGGCGGTACCCGTCCGGCAACGGATTACGCTGCCGGAGCGCCTGCAGATTGGCGGTCACCGCGTCGAACAGCAGCCACGCACCGGGCAGCAGCCGGGCCCAGGCGGTGAGCATGCGGTGCACCTCGCCCCGCTCGAAGTACGGCAGCAGACCCTGGGCAGTGACGATCACTGGCCGTCCCCGGTCGACCTGGGCAGTCCAGGTGCGACACACCTCCGTTTGGTGCTGTATGGGATTCTTAGTCACCAATAATGCACGAGGAGATAACGTGAAAATCTCTTTGAAGAAGTACATTCCGATTGCGGCCGGCAGGATGACTTGAAGGTCGGCATAACCCCGCAGGCCGGGCGTAATGGCTGTTACGCCGACGTCAGCAGAATAGGCATCTCGCCCGGTTCGGCAAACTACTAACGTGGACCCGCGGCCGACTGCTATTGTCTCGACTGCTAGCAGATCAACAGTCGCGGGTCGCGCCACGGTAAACCAGAGTGCCAGAAGGGGTGTTGATTTTGTCGGACGCGAAGGACTCGCTCAGCAGCGGCGTTTTGAACTGGGCCGCGACCTATGCAACTCCTCGAAATATTGGACGCTATTTCGGCTGCACCATGATGGAATTGGCAATAGAGATGCAATGGGCCCGACAGCGGCGAGCAGGTGATCTTACCGCGATAATACCAGATCATTTCGTTCGCGAAGGCTCGACTATCGTAGACGTGGGCGCTAGCTGGGGTCTATTCACTTATCATCTGGCCCGCAAAGTCGGGAAAGCTGGTGTGTTGTATAGCTACGAGCCGCACCCAGCCAACTCCTTGGTTCTCCGCCGACTTGCCAAAGCAAAACCTTATGTACGATTTCGCGCCGCTGCCTTGTCGAACGCGGCCGGCAGCGCGGAGATGCTAGTACCACGGCACCGCAATCGCATAGTCACGGCGCAGTCCAGCTTGGCGCACGGCTTCGAGGGTCAAGCGGGTGTAGTGATTGATAAAATCACCGTGCCCACCTTGCGCTTGGATGATGAGATCGATTCACTCACGCGAGTCGATTTTATAAAGATCGACGTTGAAGGGCACGAGATAGCCGTCCTTCAGGGAGCGTCGGCAACTATCCGTCGCTGCCTTCCCCCGATTCTTATCGAAATCGAGCAGCGACATCTGGATGTTTCTATAGAGAACGTCTTCAAGGAACTCACGGGGCTGGGTTACCAGCTGTTCTACATTGACGGGCCTGTCCTCCGGCCGATCGCTCAGTTCGACCTGCAACACAATCAGTTGAGCAAAGTAGTCGAAAATCAATTCAACGCCTTTAGCATGCCAAAAGATTATGTTTGCAATTTCTGTGCCGTGGCGACGATCGATTCGCTTAACGGCCTCCCGGTGGCTGAGCTCGACCGCGGGCAGAGCTCCTAGCCCTGGAGGGTTACCCGGAACTCTCAAGGCGCGTCGTCCCACTACGAGGCGAGCGCCGCGGTGATCTTCGGCTCGGTGGTGCTCGCGATCCTGCGCGGACGCGCGGCAAAGTAATACAGCGGCCCGACGACCGCGCCGCCGACCAGCCAGGCGATGTCCGCGCCGCCGAGCGCGGTCGCGGCCGGCCCGGTGAACGCCGGCGTCTGCACGAACGGCGCCTCGGCCGCGATGCCCGCCAGGAAGCACCCGACCGCGGCCCAGCGGACCCGGCCGCCGTCCCCGCCGCCGCGCGCCAGGGCAGCGGCGATCCCGGGCCGGCCGTCCCTGACGAGGAAGTAGCCCACCAGGTTGATCGCGGTCCACGGGACCAGCACGTACATCACCAGTACGACGATGTTGGTGAAGCCGATGAGGAAGCCGCCGCGGCCGTAGGCGGCGGCCAGCGCCGCCAGCGCGGCCATGGTCAGGGCGGCCGCGGCCCGCGCGCGGGCCCGCGGCTGCCACCGCGGCACCAGCGCCTGCCCGATGGTGAGCACCGACATGGCACCGCCGTAGACGTTGACGGAACTGGCGAGCGCGAGGCAGACCGTGAACGTGCCGACCACCATGATGCTGCTGCCGTGGGCCAGGGCGATGAAGCCGCCCAGCACGTCTGAACTCTGCACGCCGACCAGCGCGCCAAGCAGCATCGCCGCGATCGACCCGGCCGAGGTGCCGAGGAAACTGGCCAGGAACGTCCGGCGGGCGGGGGTGGCCGCGGGCAGATAGCGCGAGAAGTCGGCCGCGTAGGGCGTGTAGGAGAGCTGCCAGAGCACCGCCACGCTGACCACGCCGGCGAAGCCGGCCAGGCTGACCCGGCCTGACTGCCAGACTCCGATGGCCAGATGGCCGGCCGCGATGACCCAGGCGAAGGCGAGCAGCAGCACCACGCCGCCGATCCAGGAGAGCAGCCAGGCGGCCGAGTGCATGACGTCGTAGCCGAAGACCGCGAGCAGCGCGCTCACCGCGGCCACCGCGATGATGGTCCCGGTGACGGTGATGTGGGCGCAGAGGGTGTTAACCGACTGCCCGGCCAGCACCAAGTTAACGGCGAGGAACCCGGCGGAGATGACCGCGACGCAGGCCGACACGATGATCGCGCCCGATGAGCCGAATTGAGCGCGCGTCGCCGTCAACTGCGGTAGGCCGAGCCGCGTGCCCTGGACCGCGTGCAGCGCGAGCACCGCCCCGCCGATCAGGTTGCCGGCCAGCAGGCCGAGCGCCGCCAGCCAGAAAGGCAGCCCGTAGACCACGGTCGCCAGCGCGCCGTTGACTACCGCGAGCAGCGTGACGCTTGGCGCGAACCAGAAGGTGAACAGGTCACGAACATCGCCGTACCGTTCACCGTCCGGAACCGCGGAGATGGTTCTGTCCTCAACGGGCGCGGCGGCGCCGTATATCGGCACATATGAGGACACGGCAGACAGCGTAGAGCCTGAATATGAGATTCGGGTACCCTTCGGCACCAGGCTTTCTGAAGAGCAAAACCGTAGTCGTATGGAACGGTTCCGTGTTCCACCCGGCCGCGCTGGTGCCCCGCCCTCCGCAGGAATCGCCCCAGGCAGGTAAGGCAATTGCGCGGGCGGTACAGTAGCGCGCACAGCGTGTTGACATAGCACCGCCGCAAGCTAAGCCCGTGTGTTACGCCCAGTGTGCGATATGAGGAGAATGTGCAGTGTTCCACTCCGACGATGCCCAGCCCGCTGTCCTGTCGACCGAAGTCCCCGCTGGGGTGTACCTGCTCGACGTCCGCGAGGACGACGAGTGGGCGGCCGGGCATGCCCCCGACGCCGTGCACATCCCGGTCGGCGCGCTCTCCGGCCGGGCCGCCGAGATCCCGCAGGACGGCGAGATCTACGTGATCTGCCGCTCCGGCGCCCGCTCGGCCTACGCCGCCCAGCAACTGTCCGGCGCCGGCTGGAAGACCATCAACGTGGCCGACGGCATGACCGGCTGGGCCGTCGCCGGCCGCCCCATGATCAGCGAAACCGGCGCCGAGCCCTACGTCGCCTAGGCGCACGGCCGGGTAGTCGCGGTTCTGGTCTGGCCGGCGTCTCGGGACTGTCCCGTCGGCTAGGGCAGTTCGGTGAGCAGGTTCTTGTGCCAGTACAGGATCGTGTAGCGGCCGACGTGGTAGATGCGCGCTGGCTGGCCGAAGCTGCCGAGGACTTTGGCCCGGCTGGTGAAGCCGGGGTAGCCGGCGATGCCGGGGAACAGCACGACGAAGTTGGCCGAGGACGTCGCGGGGTGGTACCACGCCGCTTTGGTGTTGTCGGTGGGGTTGAGGTTCCCGCTGGCGACTGTGAGTGGCCGGATGCGGGTCTGGCCGCCGCTGGTCAGCGTGACCGCGTTGCCTTCCCAGTAGCCGGACAGGCCGGTGCCCAGCGGGTGGGCCCGCAGCCAGGCGGTGAGCTGGGCGTCTTGTGGCGGGGCGGCCGGGTGGCTGATCTCCAGGCCAAGGCCGGCCAGGTAGCCGGCCAGCACCAGGGTGAGCGCCGGCCGCAGTGCCCGGCGGCGGGTGCCTGACAGTAGCGGCCCGGCGAGCTGGCGCCCGGCCAGAGCGGCGGCGAACGGGAGCACCGGGGCCATTTCCCTGGCGTTGCCCAGGATGACCGCGTGGGTTCCGGCCAGGTAGGCGGCGACGTTGATGACGATGCCGGCCAGCAGCACCTGGGTCACCATGTCGCTGTCGCGCGGGAACCGGCAGGCGGCCACCGCGATGCCGCAGGCGGCCACGGCCACCCCGGCCAGGTGCAGCATGACGAGCCCGGTGCTTGCCCCGCGCGGCAGGCCGAGGAAGTCGGCGCCGGCCAGCAGCAGCAGGCCCTGCCCGGTCATCGCCAGGTTGTGCCCGAGGATTGTTCCGATTGGGGACAGCTGGGTGCTGAGCGGCTGCTCGGAGAAACCGCCGATGGCACCGATGACGTGCACCGCCAGCAGGCCAACGGCCCCGCCGGCGACGGCGCCCGCGCCGAGCGAGATCTCATACCACTGCGACCGCAGGGGCTGCCGGTCCCACGTTGCCCGGAGGACGCGGAAGGCGCAGACCAGGAACAGCGGCGCCACCGCGACGGTGAGGACCAGCGAGTCGGCCACCGTGGCCCAGGCCAGCAGCAGCGAGGTGCCCGCCGGCACCCACCAGCGGGGGCGGGCCCGGTCGATGATCACCAGGACCGCCATCACCGGCACCGAGGTGCCGATGTGATCGGGCGATGACAGCAGCACGTTGGTGCCGGAATCCAGCTGCGGCGCCAGCATGATCCCGGCCGCGAGCGCGACCCGGACAGCGGCCTCCCGCCCGCTGGCGGTGCCCTTCGCCAGCAGCGCGGCGAACAGCACCGCCAGCGTGTACGTCATCGCCGCGGCCACGTGGACCACGTCCTGGCCGAACCCGCGCACCAGCTCGACCAGCATGTACTGCGGCAGCTCGGTCGTGTAGAACGACACATCGGTCAGCTGCCAGCCGCGCAGCAGCGGATTGCCGTGCAGCATGTCCCAGGCCTGCAGGGCCTGCGAAGCGCCGTCGGAGTTGACCGCCCGGGTCCGGGCGAGCCGAAGGTAGACCGCGAACGCGGCCAGCGTGCCAAGCAGCCACCCGAGCAGCACCAGCCAGCGGCGCGCCGGCCGGGCACCAGGGCCAGCCGGCAGGCCCGGCCCGGCCGCCTGCCGGGCCCTGGCGGAGTGACGTCCCAGCGCGTTCATCCGGACATTCCACCACGTGAGCTCTTGCCGCGCGACGTGGGAGTCGGTTCGTTACCGGTGTCTTCGCAGGCAGCACCCCTGCGAGAGCACGCCGAACAGCCGAGGTCCGGGCTCGGCGTGGGGGTCCTGGTTCTTCGCGCGGTGGCTTTCCGAGTGCGGTGATGAACTAGACGTCGACTCAGGTGACCGCGCGACTTTACATAGCCCCCGGACAGATGAAACGTTTCAATAGGCCTGAAAAGTGTCCGGCAGCTATGCAAAGTCGAAAAAACGTCTGGCAGCTATGCAAAGTGGGGTCAAAGAGCGAGGAGAAAGGGTCTTCCGTGGCAGTGAGGTTCTAGCCGGTGGTTACGGCTAGGGCCAGCGGGAGGACGGCGGGGGCGCCGGCGTCGCGGAGCAGCATGGCGGCGACGGTCATCGTCCAGCCGGTGTCGATCTGGTCGTCGATGAGCAGCACCGGGCCGGCGTCGTTGGCCTTGAGCGCGTCGTGCAGGTCGCCCGGGACGGTCAGCGTACGCCACAGCGCGGCGAGGCGCTGGGCGCTGTTGTGGCGGCGCGGGCCGGGGCCGTCGTCGGTGGCGTAGCCGAGCGCGCCGAGGTACGGCAGCCGGCCGACGGCGGCGATCCGCTGGCCCAGGCTGATGATCAGCTCCGGCCTGGTCCGTGACGGCATGGTGACCACGGCGGCCGGCCGCTGTTTCCAGTCCCAGCTGGCCAGGACCTGCACCAGGGCGTCGGCTAGCGGGCGGGGAACCGGGCCGTCCGGTGTCTGCTCGGAGAGCAGGGTACGCAGCGCGGCGCCCCAGCCGATGTCGGTCAGGCGGCCGAGGGCGCGGCCGGGCTCGGCCAGCGCGGTCGCCGGGATCTTGCCGGCGGCGTCGATGCCGAGCTCCTTCATCCCGGTTGGCCACATCTTCCGCGGCTCGACGGTGGTGCCCGGGCGCGCCAGCCGTTCCCGCGCGGCCTCGGTCCCGGCCGGCTTGACGTCGGCCGGCCAGTGCTGGCCGGTGCAGTTGTCGCAGCGGCCGCACGGCGCGGCCGCCGGGTCGTCGAGCTCACGGCGGAGGAACTCCATCCGGCATTCGGTCGTGGCCTGGTAGGCCAGCATCGCCTGCTGCTCGCGGGTCCGCTCCCTGGCCACCCGTTCGTAGCGCTCGCCGTCATAGGCCCACGGCTGGCCGGTGCCGGCCCAGCCGCCGACGGTGCGGGTCACCGCGCCGTCCACGTCGAGCACCTTGAGCATGGACTCCAGACGCCCCCTGGACAGGTCGACCCGGGTCTCGATCGCGGCGGTGGACAGTGGCCTGCCCGCGTCGGCGAGGGCGCCGAGGGTCCCGCGGACCTGGCCTTCGGGCGGGAAGGCGAGCGAGGAGAAGTACGCCCAGATGTCGCGGTCCTCCCGCCCGGGCAGCAGCACCACCTCGGCCCGTTCGACGCCGCGGCCGGCCCGGCCGATCTGCTGGTAGTAGGCGACCGGCGACTGCGGTGCGCCGAGATGGACGACGAACCCGAGGTCGGGCTTGTCGAACCCCATGCCAAGGGCGCTGGTCGCCACCAGCGCCTTGACCCGGTTGGCGAGCAGGTCGTCCTCCGCCTGCAGCCGCTGGGCCTGGTCGTCCTTGCCGCTGTAGGCGGTGACCGCGATGCCTTGCTCACGCAGGAACGCCGCGGTCTCGTAGGCGGCGGCGACCGTCAGCGTGTAGATGATCCCCGAGTTCGGCAGTGCGCCGCTTGCGAGGTTTTCTGCCAGCCAGGCCAGCCGCATCGGCGCGGCCGGGAGGCTGACCACGGCGAGCCGGAGCGACTCGCGGTCGAGCGCGCCCCGCAGCACCAGCACCCCGCTGTCGTGGTCACTGCCGTCGCCGCCATGTACGCCCGCCCCAAGCTGCTCGGCAACGTCGGTGGTGACCCTTGCGTTGGCGGTCGCGGTGGTCGCGAGCACCGGGATGCCGGCCGGCAGGGTCTCGAGCAGGGTGCGGATGCGCCGGTAGTCCGGCCGGAAGTCATGCCCCCAGTCGGAGATGCAGTGTGCCTCGTCGATGACGATGAGGCCGGCCGTCTCGGTCAGGTGCGGCAGCACGTTGTCGCGGAACCCTGGGTTGTTGAGCCGTTCGGGGCTGACCAGCAGAACGTCCACCGCTCCGTCCCGCACCTCCGCGTAGACCTGCTGCCAGTCATCCAGGTTGGCCGAGTTGATCGTGCGTGCGTGGATGCCCGCCCGCGCCGCCGCGTCGACCTGGTTCCGCATCAGCGCCAGCAGCGGCGACACGATCACGGTGGGCCCCGCCCCGGCCGCCCGCAGCAGCGCGGTGGCGACGAAGTAGACCGCCGACTTGCCCCACCCGGTCCGCTGCACCACGAGCGCGCGCCGTTTCCCGGCGACGAGGGCCCGGATCGCCGTCCACTGGTCGTCGCGCAGCCGCGCGTTCTCGCCCGCCAGCGCCCGGAGGTGTTTCTCGGCGGCCGCCCGCAGTTCCTGATCGTCGCTCATGTGTTACTTGCTATCAGCAAAAGCTGCGTTCGGTTGCATTGACCCCGCAGCCAGTGACTGAGGGTTACTGATGTGCGGTAGGCGGGCGGGCCAGGGCGGCGTGAGGTGACTACCATCAGTGAGGTGGCCAACGAAGAAGTGACAGACACGGTATCGATCAGGGACCTGCGGGTCGCCACCGTCATCGGGGTGTACGACTGGGAGCGCGAGACCGAGCAGGCGCTGGTGTTCGCCGTGGACATGGCGGCCGACGTGGCCAAGGCGGCGTCCCAGGACGACCTGGCGGACGCGCTCGACTACTCGTCGGCCGCGCACACCGTCAAGACCGTCGTCATCGAGGGCAAGTTCCGGCTCATCGAGACGGCCGCCGAACGCGTCGCGCAGCGCCTGATCGACGACTACGACCTGACCTGGGTCCGGGTCGAGGTGGTCAAGCCGATCCCCAGCGAGGGCTACACGGCCGCGATCACCATCGAGCGCACGCCCGGAGCGTTAGCCGGCACCCGCGCTCAGCCCGGACGGACGCGGTGGAACCACGGTCCGTTACGGATTAGCTGCGAAGGGAAGCGGACGGGACCCTTCGCTCTGGGCGGACAGCGGCCGGGGAACAACAGCGGGCTCTTCTTTCTTGAGTGTCTATGACTCAACCTTTAGGAGGGCTGATGAGCGAAACGCTCACGCTGCCGGTGCTGCCGCTGGACGACGAAGTTGTCCTGCCCGGCATGGTGGTCCCCATTGAGCTTTCCGACGCCGAGGTCAGGGGCGCCGTGGACGCTGCCCGGAACAGCACGGGGCTTGGCCGGGGGCCTGGAATTCGTTCGGAAGAGAAGTCCCAGGTGCTCCTGGTGCCGCGGATCGGCGACCGGGGCCTGGCTGGGACCGGCACGCTCGCCGTCATCGAGCAGATCGGGCGGATGCCCGGCGGTGAGCCCGGCGCGGTGCTGCGCGGTGTCTCCCGTGTGAAGATCGGCCACGGCACCACCGGTCAGGGCGCGGCGCTCTGGGTCGAGGGCACCACGGTCGAGGAGACCGGGCAGGGCGCCCGGGCGACCGAGCTCGCCAAGGAGTACAAGTCCCTGATCGTCGCCGTCCTCCAGCAGCGGGGCCAGTGGCAGGTCGTGGACATGATCCAGCAGCTTGACGACCCGTCGGCGATCGCCGACCGGGCCGGCTACGCCAGCTACCTGAGCAGCGAGCAGAAGCTCACGCTGCTGGAGACCGCTGATCTTGTCGAGCGGCTTGAGACGGTCATCAAGTGGACCAGGGAGCACCTGGCCGAGCTTGACGTCGCCGAGACGATCCGCAAGGACGTCACCGAGGGCATGGAGAAGCAGCAGAAGGAGTTCCTGCTCCGCCAGCAGCTGGCCGCCGTGCGCAAGGAGCTCAAGGAGCTGAGCGGCGACGGCGACGGGACCGAGGAGGACGACTACCGGGCCCGCGTCGAGGCCGCCGACCTACCCGAGAAGGTCCGTGAGGCCGCGCTCAAGGAGGTCGACAAGCTCGAGCGGACTCCAGATGCCTCCCCGGAGACCGGCTGGATCAGGACCTGGCTTGACACCATCCTCGACATCCCGTGGAACGAGCGGACCGAGGACGCCTACGACATCGCCGGCGCCCGCGCGATCCTCGACGAGGACCACACCGGGCTTGACGACGTCAAGGACCGGATCATCGAGTACCTGGCGGTGCGCAAGCGGCGCAGCGACCGCGGCCTCGGCGTCATCGGCGGCCGCAGGTCGGGCGCGGTGCTCGCGCTCGTCGGGCCGCCCGGTGTCGGCAAGACCTCGCTCGGCGAGTCCGTGGCGCGGGCGATGGACCGGAAGTTCGTCCGGGTCGCGCTCGGCGGCGTGCGGGACGAGGCGGAGATCCGCGGTCACCGGCGCACCTACGTCGGCGCGCTGCCCGGCCGGATCGTCCGCGCCATCCGCGAGGCCGGCACGATGAACCCGGTCGTGCTGCTCGACGAGGTGGACAAGATCGGCTCGGACTACCGGGGCGACCCGGCGTCCGCGCTGCTCGAGGTGCTTGACCCGGCGCAGAACCACACGTTCCGCGACCACTACCTGGAGGTCGACCTCGACCTGTCCGACGTGGTCTTCCTGGCCACGGCGAACGTGCTCGACTCGATCCCCGGGCCGCTGCTCGACCGGATGGAGCTGGTCACGCTCGACGGCTACACCGAGGACGAGAAGGTCGC
>JBEKEK010000210.1:0-29600 GCA_050013875.1 Trebonia sp.
CTCCATCAATGACCCGATCGGGACATGGCTGCCCCAGTACCCGGCCTGGCGCCACATCACCATCCGCCAGCTGCTCGACATGACCAGCCGCATCCCCGACTACACCAGCCAGCCCGCCTTCGCCGCCGCGCTCGAGGCGCACCCCTCCGGCTCCTTCACCACCGCCAAGCTGATCTCCTACGTCACCGGCCTGCGCCTAGGGCCGGCCGGATACCACTACACCAACACCGATTACCTCCTGGCCCAGCTGATCATCGAGAAGGTCACCGGCGACAGCTACGCCAGCCAGCTCACCCGGCGGATCATCGACCCGCTGCGGCTGCACACCACCTGCCTGGCCCCCTACACCTGCCCGCCATCCGACGCGGCCCGGATGCCCGCCGGGTACATCTACGACGCCGGCGTCCCGCGGTCCCTGCTCGGCAAGGCCGCACCACCGCTCGCCCTGACCTGGGCCCAGGGCGCCGGCGGCGTCGTCGGCTCGCTGGCGGACATGACCACCTGGGACCGCGCCCTCTACTCCGGCCGGCTCCTGCCGTCCCGCCAGCTGCACGAGCTCGAATCCCTGGTGTCCGAGGCCACCGGCAAGCCCATCGCCCGCACCACCCCCGCCAACCCGTCCGGCTACGGCCTCGGCGTCCAGCAGCAGAGCGACGGGCCGGCCGGCATCATCTGGGATTACGAGGGCGAGACCTACGGCTACCGGGTCCTGCACCTGTACTTCCCCGGCTCCGGGCTGATCATCGCGCTGGCGGCCAACAGCGCGACAGAAAACGATGACCTGGCCGACCTGGCCGGATCCGTCTACCAGACCCTGCAGAAAGCAGGCGCAGTACCGGCCTTAGCCTCGATCCACCGGTCAAACACCTCCGAAACTTACCGTTTACCTCTCGCGGGCGACCGCCAGCCACCGGTCCTTGGACACCACGTCCCCGGTTTCCGTCAGCACCTGCTCCACGCATCCGGGCCGGCTGGCGCACAGGTCCCAGATGGTGCCGTCCTCGAGCCGCACCCTGGCCAGCGGCGCGCCTTCCTCGTAGGCTGCGCCGGGCGGCACCAGCCAGCGCAGCAGCCGGCCGGGCGGGATCATCCACCGAAGCAGCGTCGTGCCGTCCGACCGCGGCAGTGCCGGTATCTTCCGCACCGCATGTGACCTGGCCCATTGAGCCGCCCCCTGGACGACCGCCAGGTCGGGGTCGTCGGCCCGCCGCACCGGGCAGCCGAAGGCGCGTTCCACCAGGTCGGTGACGGCGGGCATCCGGGTGCTGCCGCCCACGGTGACCACCGCGGAAAGGTCAGTCGCCGCGACATTGAGCCGCGTCAGCAGCCCGCGGCAGCACTCCACCGTCCGGTCGAGCAACGGCGCTGCCAGCCCCGCGAGTTCTTGCCGGGTAAGACGGGCAGGCGACGCGTCGGGCAGGATAAATTCCTCCGCCTCGGTCGTATCGCTGAGCTGGTGCTTAAGGCTCCGGGCGGTGTCGCCGACACTGAGCTTGATCCGCAGCGCCGCGCTGTCGCCGCCCGGCCGCGCCTCGGCCCTGACCGCGGTCTGCAGCCATTCGCCGGTGCTCTTGGTAAGAGACGCGGTGAGGACGGCGTCCAGGTCCAGGCCGCCGCAGTCGTCGAGGGCGGCGCTGCCGAGCACCTCGTGCTGTCCCGCGCCGATCCGGACCAGCGCGGTGTCGAATGTCCCGCCGCCGAAGTCATAGACAAGGACGAGATCGCCTGGACTCGGCGGCTGCCCCATCACCGGCGCGAACACGGCCGCTACCGGTTCGGGCAGCAGTTCGACGATACGCAGGCCGGTTGCCCCGGCCGCTTTGATCAGCAAGGCGCGGCGCTGGTCGGCCCGGCCGTAGCTGGCGGGGACGGTCAGCACGGCACGGCTGATACTGGCTCCGGCCGTTGCCTCCGCCGCGTACTTGAGCGCGCCGATGACCACGGCGGCCAACTCGCGCACCGGGTAGCGCCGGCCGCCGAGATGAATATCCGCGTCCTGTCCTAGGTAACGCTTGAGCTCGCTTCGGTACCCGGCCGGGTCCCTGTTCCTCCGCTGGACGGCCGGGCTTCCGGCCAGCAGCCGTCCGCCTTCGAGGAACACGGCTGACGGCCAGGAGAACGAGCCGGTGCTTGGCTCCCTGATCAACTGCACCTCGCCGCCGGAAACGACCGCCGCGGCCGAAAAACAGGTACCGAAGTCCATCACGAAGACCGGTTCGCTCATCACGTCCCCTCCTTGCCAGGTGCCTAGTACGCGCGAGCCCAGAGCACCGCATTGTCGCCTTCTGAGCTGACCAGGAACCGTCCGTCCGGGCTGAATTTGGCGAAACCGCAGGGTCCGGCGGACGCGGAGATCTGGTCCTTCTCGGTGCCGGTCGCGGCGTCGCGGAACCAGACCGACGACTCTCCCGGCGGATGGCTGACCACCGCGATCAGCTCGTCATCGGGGGCGAATTCAGCGGCGAGAACCGGAGCGGGCACGTCGGTGCCCCACAACATGACCCCCGAGGGCAGCGCGATCAGCTCCAGGCACGAGTCCACCGCGAAGAGCAGCCGGCTGGCGTCCCAGCTGAACGCCAGCTGCCTGACTTGACCGCTGAAACGCCGCATCGGCCGGATGACCTGGTGCTTGCGAGTCGTCCGGTCCCAAATGGCGAGCCCATCTCGCCATACCATGGCGACCAGGCGGCCGTCCCGGCTCATCGCCACCGCCTCGCCGCTCACCGGTCGGTCCCGCGCCGACAGCAGCTCGCGGCCGGTGTTCTCCCAGATCCGGGCCCGTTTGGCCTCGCCCGTGCAGAGGTAGAGACCGTCGCCGCTGAGTTGGACGGCCCGGGTGCCGTCGCCCTTGGCGAGCCGGGCTATCCGCCGACCGGTCGCGACCTCTGCCACGACGACAGCGTCGTTGTCAGCGAAGGCGGCCAGCCAGGAGCCGTCCGGTCTGGTCGCGGCAGCCAGCATTCCCGGCTTAACCGTCGCGCCGACCCGGAAGTTCTGCAGTTCGGACGCGCTCTCGGTATCGCTGATGCGGAGGAGCCCGTCGCTGTCGAGGGTGGCAAGCTGCCTGCTGTCCTGGCTGAACGCCGCGAACTGGCCACCGCGAACAGCTGCCAGCCGCAACGGCTGGGGCCGGCGGTCCGCCGGGGCGACGGAGGTCTGCCGGGAAACGGCGAGAACATCCGCCGTGGCGACTATCGCGCCGTCGGCCACGAAGGCCTGCTCGAGGACTCCCGGCGAGACCGCGGTGAGGTCCCAGATCGCATCGCCCTCGTCGCGGACCTTAGCCAGCGACTGCCCGTCACCGTAGCCGCTGCCTGGCGTTAGGTCCCATCCGACCAGGCGGCCCGCACCCCCCGGGATGTCCCAGGTGAGGCCGCGCAGCCCGACCGTGACCGGCGTAGCCCGCATCCGGCGGGTGGCCGCGGATTTGGCCCATTCGCAGCCACCGCGCAGCGCCGCGAACTCCATGGGCGGCAGGGTGCCCACCGGGCACGCGAGCGCGGTGGTGAGTGCCCGCGCGATCATCGGTGTCCTGGCGCAGCCGCCGGCCAGCACCACCCTGCCAATTCCGCCGACGCCCGGCGCCTCGCCGCGCAGGACCTTGCAGGCCGCGGCGAGTTTAGCGAGCGGCTGCCGCATGATCCGCTCAAGCTCCTCCCGGGTGAAGGTGATGACCGGCGTGACCGGTGTCAGGGTGTCTTCGGCAGCGGCCGCGTCGGTGACTTCGTGCCTGACCCGGCGGGCGAGATCGGCTAGGTCGATGCTGGCGCGCTCCCCGGCTCCGCCCTCGGCGTCCAGCATCGGCCGAAGCCACTTGGCTTTCTTCCTGATCGCCTCCACCACGAGCGCGTCCAGGCTGTCCCCGCCGCACTCGGGCACGACCGCCCGTGCCCGCGGCGTGCCCGCCCGGCCGGGCACCGTCTGGACGAGCGTGAGCCGCAATGCGCTCGCCCCGGCGTCGCACACAAGCACCAGGCCGGGGGCGGGCTCGGAGCCGGCCGCCGGCAGGGCGACCGCGGCCGGGAGGAAGAGCAGCTCGACATCGGCGAACCCGGCCGCCGCGGCGGCCGCGATCATTACCTGCCCGGCCGTGCTGGCGGGGCTCCGGTCGTCGGGGGCGAGCATCAGCACCCGGCCGACGGCCGTGCCGAGCAGGCGTTCGGCTTCCTCCTTCAGCGCTGCCAGCAGGGGCGTGAGCAGCTCATGGGGCGGGAAGCGCCGCCTGCCGATAACCAGCGTCTTCCCGCTGCCCCACATGATTCGGCCGGCGTACAGCGACGGATCGGAGCGCTTGCGGCGTTCCGCTACCGTGCCGACGCGCAGCACCTCACCGTCGATCGCGATGGCCGTCGGCCAGCAATACGATCCGCTGGACGGTTCCTTCAGCATCTGGCTCTCGCCGTCGGCGACGATGGCAGCCTTGGTCCACATCATTCCCGGGTCCACCACCAGGATGTGCTCGCTCATAGTGCTCCCATCACGCCCGGCTTCGTCCGGAGGACCGCACCGCCCGCGGTCAGCTCCTCGATGATCAGCTCGTAGGAACGCTGGATGGTCTGCCCGGCGCGCCGCGTCGGCCCGCTGTGCGAGGGATCCGCACTGTAGGACGCCCAAGCCACCAGCCGTTCCCTAGCCTGTCTGAGCAGCACACCAGCGCCAACCTCTTCGGGCAGCCCCAGCCGCGCCCCCACCGACGTGCCCTGTTCGCCGGTGACCCGCAGCAGTTCGGCTGCCTCGGCGGCGGTCAGCTCGAGACGGCCGTCGTAGTGGTGCTGGAGGACGGCGAGCTCGGCGAAGGCATGCTCGGCGAAACCGAGCCTGGTCACCTCGGCGACCGCGCTATCCATCCGCAGCCGTTGCTTGGGCGGCAGGTCCGGCAGCATCAGCCGCTGCCGTTCCTGCAGCACCGCTATCACCCGCTGCAGCTTGATGGCGTCGGCGTGGTTCCCGAAATGCCCGCCGAGCAGCCGCTTGAACGCCGCCATCCCGCTGCGGTCGATGAGCTCCTGGCGCAGTCCCGCCCGGCTGTCAAGGCCGTCCCTGATGAGCCCGCAGCTGAGCACGATCCCGTACCCGCCGAGCTTGCCGAAAAGCGCACGCCGCCGCGCCGGCGGCACCGGCATGTCGTCGTAGTTCCGGCCGGTGAACAGCGGCCCGAGGGCAACCCGGCGGGCGAGCAGGTCGGGCGCGAGCCGCGCGAGCGCGGCCAGATCGCCGTACTCGTCCTCGGTCAGGGTGGCCGCGCCCGCGCCGACCAGGCTCGCCACCGGCCTGAGTTCGAACAGCAGCCGCGAGGCGCCCGCCTCGCTCATCATCATGCCCGCGACCCGCCTGCCTTCCGCCATCGGATCGCGGTCCGGCCAGTAGAGCTCCACCTTGGTGAGCGCGCCGACGGCCGTGATCGGCGTCGCGGTCGCCAGTCCCGCCCCCTGGAAGTCGGCCAGCAGCTCGGCATCGCCGCGGGCCAGGCCGCGGGCGAAGACCAGGACGAGCGCGTCGGCCTGGCTCCCGTGCGCCACCGTGGCGGCCCGCACGTCCTCCTCGGCCCGGCCAAGGAACCGCAAGGTATTCGCCGAGTCGGAACGGAAATACGAGTCAAGCCCGGGCGTGTCGATCACGTCGAAGTCGAGGAGCTGCGGATTGGTGTCCCGGACCTCGACGTAGTCGATCCTGGACAGGAAGTCCCGCAGCTCGGGATCGTCGCCGGCCCGGACCGTCATCCGCTCGAGATCGGTCAGCTCCCGCCGTTGGGCCGCCTGCCCGTCCCGGAAATGGATCAGGATTCCCGGTTCGGCGCCGTAACGCAGCCAGTTGACGTTGTAGGTCAGCTCGGTTGCCCCGGTCGGCACCCGGTAGCCGCCCAGCAGGGCATTGACCAGCGTGGACTTACCGGAGCTGACCCGTCCGACGACCGCCACGCGCAGCGTGGACAGCAGCCGCCCCCGTTGCTCGCTCAGCAGCGCGCGCGCCGGTTCCGCGCCGGGGTCGGCACCGAGTGCCGCCGTCGCCCGGTCAAAGGCGGCGACCGCCCGCTGACGCAGCATGGGAGACGTCACCCGCCCCTGCCGTCGAGGGCGGCGATCCTGGTCCTGAGATTGCCTATCTTGTCGAGCACCTGGTCCAGCGGCTTGCGCTCGGCGACGAGGTCTTCCCGGCGCAGCGCGGCGGAGTGCTCGACCCGGTCGCGCTCGGCCTCGAGCCTGGCCACCGACTCGGCCACGCCCTCACGCTCTTGGGCGATCCGGTTCTCGAGCTCCAGGATGGCCGCGGTGGTGTACTCGGCGACCAGGTCCGCCAGCGATTCTGACATGGAGGTCTCCTGCGCCCGGCGCAGTTCCTGCAGCTCCGCCCAGAGCCGGTCGCGCTGCACTCCGACCTTCTGCCGCTCGGCCTCATCGACGGCATCCCAGTAGCCGGTCAGCGACCCGACGGTGCTGCCCAGAGTGAATCCGACCAGGGCGCCCACATTCAGGCCGACGATGGTCCCCACGCCGGGGACCACGCTCCCGACAATGGCGCCGACGGCCATGCCCACCCCGGCACCGGCCTTGCTCGCGTTGGTGCCGCCGTCAGCGACCTTCTTCCAGCGCTCGGACAGGCCGGCCCGGGACCGGTTAGCGGCGGAGATCCGGTCAGACAGCTGCGTGATGGGGACCGGCGGATCCGGCAGCCGCCCGGCCTCCGGTGGTTTCAGCGCCAGGCCGTGGCGGAGTGAGAATTCCTGCAGCACCCGGGCCGCGTGGCGGCCGGCCAGTTGGCTGATCGCGCTGAAAGCCGCGCCCGCGTCGGCAATGACCTGGTTAAGCAGCAGCCCCGGTGACTTCAGGTACCGGTCATCATGCAGGTAAACCGTCTCGCAGCGGGACCACTGGTGCTTGAGTTCGTCCAGCCCCCGCTCCTGCAGCTCAGACAGCATGCCGTCGAGCTGGGTGGTCAGGTCCGCGCGCCAGGTGCCCTTATTCTCATGCAACTCGGTGAGCCAGGCGGCGCGGTCCTGGATCCGCACTGTCTCGGCCGCCAGGTTTTTATCCCCGCTGAGAAGTGCCTGCATCACGGTCTCGATCGGCAGGAGGAGCGCGCGCGCCGCCCGGTCAAGATCGGCGACAGCCGCGCCGAGCAGCGCCCTGCCCTTGCGCTCAGCCAGGGATGCCCAGAGCACCTGCTCCAGGGCCGGGAAGTTGCTCAGCTCCAGCGATTCGGCCGCTCCGGTTTTGAGGTAGTCGAGCTTGGCCCGCGAGGAAACCGGCACGATCGGAATGCTGCCGACCGGCCAGCCCGTCACTTCGGCGATTTTGGCCTGCGTGTTGCCAAGGATCTCCTCGAAATCGTCAACAGCGTCGATTTTGGTCAGCACGAAGAGGTTCCCGGCCGCGTCATCGGTGATCCTGGCCGATCCGGCCGCCCGCCGCATGAAGTCCAGTTCGCTTTCCAGCAGCGGCTGGGTAGCGTCAGCGACGAAAATGACCGCGCTCGCGTTCTCGAGGAAACCCAGCGTCACCGAACTATGCTGCTCAAAAGGACCGCCCACACCGGGCGTATCGACAAACGTAAGTCCGCTCGCGAGGCGCGGGTTGGGCGTCTCGATCGATACGAGTTGCACCCCCTTCCCATTGCCCGGGTTGCCGCTCTCGGTGGCGTATGCGGCAATATCGTTTCGCTCGATGTCAATCCGCCGGGGATTGCCGCGCATGTCGTCAACTGTGACGCTGATGTTCTCTTCCGGGCCATAGCGCGCCATGGTGATCATGTTTGTCGCATAGAAGGAGTCCACCGGAAACAGGTCGGGCTCCTCGAGCAGTGCGTTAAGCAAGCTGGACTTCCCCCGCTTGAACTCGCCGCAGACGACAACCACCAGCCGCTCGTCCAGCAACCGCTGGCGTCCTGCCGCCAGCCGTTCTACCGTTTCTCCAGCCCCTCTGGACTCAGCTAGCCCGCTGAGCTCAGAAAAGAGCCTTAGAGTCGCTGCACGCAAATCCACGAAGACAGGCATCGACTCCCCCAACTGTCGATCATGAGATGCACAAAACAGCCGTACGTTCCCCCCACCCTTGTCGCGCATGCAACAACCGCTTCGTGCTGAAGTCCCCATTCTAGAAAGGGCACTAGCAAAAAACCAGAAAGAAATGGGGGACAGCCGCCGCAGGCAGCGCTAAGCGCCTTCCTGAGCCGTTGCCAGACCCAGGGCAGCGCGGGGTAACGGCACGGTAGCACATGCGTGATCGGTGTCAGCTCAGATCATCCGATCTGCGCACGGCCGACCGAACCCAAACGAGTATGCACCGCACCAAATCGGACAGGGTTGGGATCGGGCAGTAAAGGCGAGAGGTATCCGCCGGTGCGGCTTTCCGGCCGGCCCGCCGACTCGACCGCTCCCCTTCCCTGGTGTCCGGAACGCACGCGTGGCTACGCCTGGCTCGCACCCTGAACTGAAATTCTGTCGTCGGGAACAGGCGAAACCCGGTTGAGCGCGATGCTGGTGGCCCGGCATTATTCCCGGTATGACAGACGGGGTGAGGTTCCCTGAGCTGTGCGTGCCGGCCGTGAGCCGCCAGCCAGCGCTGATCCTGCGGCCCTGGCGGGCGGCGGACATCCCCGCACTGGCCGCCGAGATGAGCCGCGAGTACCCCACCGCCGGCATGTGGTCGGGACCGGACGAACGCCCGGTCCCGACCGCACTGCCCGGCGGGGCGGAGCGCCGGACCGCGGCGGCCGACGAGCGCGACGCGGCCCGGTGGCTCGCGGGCCAGGACCGCGGCTGGCGCGACGGTGACCGGCTGAGCTTCGCCGTACTCAAGGCTGACGATGCCGGCGGCTGTGTCCTGGCGGGGAATGTCGGACTGAAGAATCGCGAGGAGACCGGCCGGATCGGCGAGCGCGAGACCGCCGAGATCGGCTACTGGACCGCGGTGGCGGCGCGCGGCCGCGGCATAGCCCCGGCGGCGGTCAGGGCGGTGACCGACTGGGTCTTCGATGCGTTCGCCGGGGCAAGCCTGCGGCAGATCATGCTCGTGCATGATGTCGGCAACCCGGCGTCCTGCCGCGTAGCGGAAAAGGCCGGGTACCCGTTCCGGGAGCTCAGCCCGGCGAATCCGCCGCACTGGCTCACCGACGGGCACATCCATATGCGGCTGGGCGGCCAACCCAGGGCCGCGGGCTGACGACGCGCGTCTGCGCATCGACCTGCACTGGGATACGCAGTGACCCCTGGGATGGGGCATGGCCGCATCCCGCCCAATCCCGGCCGCTAACAGGCGCCTGGTCCTGGGCCTGGACGGGCTTACTGGGGTGCAGAGGGGGTGCCGGGCTGGAAGCAGCCGGGGCCGGAGGGGCTGCCGCAGAAACCGGTCGGCCAGGTCCAGGTCTTCCCGTTCCAGTGCTCGATGACGGCCGGGCCGCCGCCGCCGGACGAGATGGATCCGACCGCCCAGGCGCTGTCGGGGGAGGCGGCGGTCACGGCGGTCAGGGTGCCGGCGGCCGGGCTGGGGACCGCCGTCCAGGCCCGGCCGTTCCAGTGCTCGATAAGGGTCGTCCGCACGGGCCCCGGGCACAGGCTTCCGGTGCCGACCGCCCAGGCGCTGGCCGGGGACAGCGCCGCCACGGCGCTCAGCGTGCCTCCGCCGGCCAGGTCCGGGCTGGGCACCCTGGCCCAGGCCCGGCCGTCCCAGTGCTCGATCAGGGGAAGCGACATGTCAGTGACGGGGTTGTCGTAGCTGCCGACAGCCCAGGCGCTGTCCGCGGAGGCAACGGCCACGCCGTTCAGCTGCGCGTTGTTGCCTGCGGGATTGGGGCTGGGCACCCTGGCCCAGACGGTGCCGTCCCAGTGCTCGATCAGGGGAAGCGACATGTCAGTGACGGGGTTGTCGTAGCTGCCGACGGCCCACGCGCTGTCCGCGGAGGCAACGGCCACGCCGTTCAGCTGCGCGTTGTTGCCTGCGGGACTGAGGCTGGGCACCCTGGTCCAGGCGGCTGGATGATCCAGGCCGCGCCGCCGGTGGTCCCGCCGACCGCCCAGGCATCCCGGGCTGAGATCGCGGCGATGCCGTAGAGTTCGGCGCCGGCGCCACTGCCCTGGGGACCCGGTGACGGCGTGGGCACCACCGTCCAGACCCGGCCGTTCCAGTGCTCGGCCAGGGGCTCCCCGGCATTCACGCCGACCACCCAGACGTCATGAGGGGACACCGCCGCTACCGCATCGAAACTGCCGGGGGGGTTGCCCGGCTGGCCTTTGACGAGGGTGAGCACCTCCTCGGTCCACGCGCTGCCGTTCCAGTGCATCGTCATCGGGTCGGTCATGGAGGTGCTGCCGACCGCCCACACGCTGGCTGCCGAGGACACTGCCACACCGCCCAGATCGCTGCTGACGACCAGCGATCCCGGCTGCCCCGGCATCAGCACGCTGGCCTGCGGGCACGACCCGGACGCGGCAGTCCCGGCCGGGCCAGGCCCGGCAACCCCGCACGAAGCCAGCACCCCGGCTGCAAGCGCTGCCCCGGCAACACCGAAGGCCCGGTTCCGCAGAGATTTCCGGCGATCGCCTGACACGCTCATGAGCCCAGTGTCCGCCGCCGCCCCGGCCCGCGCCTGAGTAAGAGCGCTCACCCCGGCTAGGTACATACCTACCAGGCCCCTTATCCCGGCCAGGCGCGCGGTGGGTTCCTCGCCCATGACAGCCGATTTCCTTCGCCATCAGGGCTTGCCGGCCAAAACCACCGACGGCGTGATACTGCGCCATCACCGCGATCTATTCGCGCTTCCGCCGCCCGTAAGCCCAGTCACGGTAACGTTACGTCCTGTGCGTGACGATATGTCTGGCTCCCGCCGGGGACGTGGCAGACAGAGTCGGCACCACCGCAGGCTCTCGACGCCGGGCACGGGAGGCCGCCCTGGCCGAGCTGAAAGCGGAACACCGGGCGTGGCTTGCCTCCTACCGGCACGCCGACATTCCGCAGGAGGTCATCGAGCTCATGGCCCGCCGCCGGTTCACCCCCGCCCGGGATCGCTACCAGCAGCTCACCGGGACCCCCCAGGCAGTCGCGGACTTCGTACTTAACGGCTACCAGATTGACGTGTTCCGCGCGCGGACCGCCGCCGCGACCCGCCGCGACATCCCGCCGGAGGTCGTGGACCTGATCATCGCCGGCCAGCGCGCCCAGGCCGCCGCACGATACGCCGCGCTGAAGGCCGTTCCGCTCGACGCGGCGGTGGCAGTTCTCGATACCTTCCCGGGACCGGCGCCTCCCACTGCCTGAACTTCCTGGTGCCCGCGGGTCAAGTAGGTTGACGGGTTGACGTAGTTGACGGGTTGACGTATCTTGATGGCGTGTCAGATGCCCTGGAACACCTCGTCGAAGGGTTCAAGGAAGAGCTTCAGGAGCTCCCGCCGGACCTTGTCATCAACTTGCCTGCCATAGCAGCGCGTGAGGCAGGGCGCCGCGCGGCCCGCGCGGCCATCGCCCCACTGATTTGGTCGTCCCGGGTGGGCCAGACCCTGAACACAACCCAGGTTGCCCAATACCTCCGTGTGTCCAGGCAAGCGCTCGCCAAACGGCAGGCCAACGCGAGCATCCTCGGACTGCCTGGCCGAGGTACCACTCTGTATCCGGTATGGCAGTTCAGTCCTGGCCTGGACCAAGTGCGGCCCGAGGTTCGCCAGATCCTCAAGATCTTCGTCGCCGAGACGGGATCGCTGGACGCCTACGCGGTGGCCGCTTGGATGACCACAGCCTCCGACGACCTCAACGGGCTGTCACCGAAGGACTGGCTCCTCAAGGAAGACGATCCACAGCAGGCATACGACGCGGCGCGCCGGACAGCCGGGAGGCTTGCGTCATGATGGGCGACCTCCCCCCAGCCGATCCCCAGGAACTCCGGGCCATTCCGATCGCCCTTGTGACCGGCCCCCTGTTCCGTGTCCACCGCGCCGACCACGAAGTCCAGCACTTCAGCAACCGGAGCCTCTACCGCTTCGACCCTCCCCCGCGCCGGCAGAAGAACTTCGGGACCTGCTACCTGGCCACCTCCCGCGAGGGGGCGTTCTTCGACGCGCTCGGCGCGTTCCGGCCACTGCCGGAGCACCTCCTCGACGAGCGCGTGATCACCGAGGTGAGCACCCTTGAGTTCCCTTTCTCCATCGCCGACCTCACCCACGGACTCCCCGGTAATCCCGGTCGGCGCATGCTTTACGGTGGCCTGCCCGCCCAGGATTACCAGTTGTCCCAGGAGTGGGCCGCCGCCCTGTGGGAGGCGGGTTTCACCGGCGCTCAGTACTACGCTCGCTACGCCGGGATCACTGAATTGACCGTCGCCCTGTGGCATGAGCCGACACAGGCACAGCACCAAGTCCTCTTCAAATCCGAGGACCCCGCGCCGCTCGACGACGCGCTGCTCGCGAACGTGGAGCACCTCTTCGAGGTCGAGATCTACCCGGGTACCTCGCTCCTTGGGGGCGAAGGCAGCCCGCGCTTTAAGTGAATTAATCGAATCGCCATTGGCCTGGGCCAACCGTTGACGGCCTCTTCCATGGAAACGAGGGCATGGCGCCATGAGCACTGAGCCACGGCAGTCCGTGTCCGTAACCCAGCGATACACGGTTCCCCAAGGCGAGGAGCCCGGGGTGGTGATGAGCGCTCGCGACCTCGACCGGCTCATCGAACGGCTCGACGGCTGCGGACCGGGCGGTTGGGGAGAACTTTGGCTCGCCGGCGTCGGGGCAGGCATCGCGGTGGCCGCGGCCGCGGCGGTCGGCGCCCTGACGCTGCCTGCGAACCTGGCTGGGCGCATCGACGCTCTGTGGGCCGTTACGGCGGCAGCAACCCTGATCACTATCTTGTGCCTCGTCGGATACCTTGCCCAGCGTCGCGACCACGCACGGGGGATCAGCGAGCTGAAGAAGGACCTCGCAATGCACAAGCCCAGAACCAGCCAGGTCTTATCGGCCACCCCGTATATTCGCTGACTGCGCCGCTTCGGGGATATAACGGAGTTTCTAACGGAGGAGGCCGGGTGGCGGAATTTGTAAAGTTTGTGCTCGATGACGGGTCAGAGGTGTACTTCGAGTCGGCCGAAAGTGATCTTGTCGCGCAACACGGAGGCGAAGCCGATGTCGCTGACGGTGGACGGCTCAGTGCTCGGCTCGGGCCGGTAGCAGAGGCGGCAAGCCAGGTGGCGGAGTCACTCCGGAGTCGTCTCACACCGGATGAAGTGGCACTGGAGTTCGGGCTAAAGGTTTCCGGCGAGGTCAACTGGTGGTTTTTTGCCAAGAACCAGGCGGAAGGCACGATCAAAGTGACCTTGCGCTGGCATGGCAGTGACGGGAAACCATCGTCCGGTGATGACGGACAGTCGCCGGAGTAGGGGGCTCGCCCCTGTTGCCGCGGCGACAGCGGCGGTGTTCGTAAGCGGTCAGCGGGTTGGGTCGGCCGTGCTGGCTGACGACAGGCGCCTGTTGACGGCCGGGCACGTGCTGCGGCGCGTCGAGGCTGGCGCGGGCGCGGCGGATTCTTCGATCGAGGTCGAGTTTCCCTTCGCGATCGCAGGCCGCGCCGGGACGCGGGTATCAGCGCGGCAGGCGCGGCCGGTCCCGGCGGCGCTGGACGTGGGAATGCTGGATTTGCTGCTCGACGCGGAATCGGCGGGACGGTTGCCTGTCGCGGTACCGTTGTGGGCTGCTCGGCGGCTACCGGCCCGGGTCAGCGTGTTCGGGTTCCCGCGGGAGGAAAGGGCGCTGCGCGGGGTGTGGCGGGAGTTTGACACGGGCGGCCCCGTGGCGGACGGGACGGTACAGCTGGACTGGACCGGGGATGCGGGGACGCTGCCCGGGCACAGCGGCGGGCCCGTGGTCGACCCAGAGTCCGGGGCCCTGGTGGGGGTGCTAGTCCAGGGATCACAAGCGGGTCGGTTCGACCGTTTTTTGCCAATATCCATCATTCGTCAATATTGGCCAGATTTGCCTTTTCCGTGGCTTATGACCGGAACGGACGCGCGCGGCCATTTCTCCCGCCGCGCTCGTGGGCAGGGCAGCAGTAATTCCAGGGGTGGCGACCTATTCCGCGGCCGGGCCGCAGCGCTCGCCGCGATCACCAGCTGGCTGACCGATCCAGACGACCGGGGACGTCCGTTGGTCGTAACTGGCCAGCCAGGGGCCGGGAAATCGACTGTGCTCGCTCGTGCCGCGCTTGACCTGGAAGCGACTCGAGTCGGGCACGGACTCGCCTTCCACGCCCGCGGGGCGACCCACGATGACCTGCTGACCGCGCTGGGTGATCTGACCGACGCTGAGCAGGCCGGGACTCGCGATGAGCTGATCAAGGCGCTAGACGACCATCCCCCGACCGAGCCGGTAACGATTGTGGTCGATGCGCTGGATGAAGCAGTCAGCGGACCGGACCGACGAGAGATCGCCGGGACACTCGCCGAGCTGGCCACGGTGCCGCTAGTGCGGGTCGCGGTGGCCACCCGGCCACTAGCTGTCGGGCACCGCTATCACGCTGGCAACCTGCTGCCCGCACTTGGCATCACCTCTGCGGGCAGCCCTGCCCTAGTGGACTTGGACACCGATCAGTACTTCGACCCCATCGGACTGCGGCAGTTTGCGGCCGCGGTGCTCACCCAGCACCAGGCAAGACATCCCAATCCGGCCGGCGCGGCATGGATCACCTACCGCGCGGACCCCATGCTGTGTGACCGCCTGGCCGGGGTGATCGCCGACCGCGCCGACCGCAACTACCTAGTCGCGGCGATGGCAGCCGTTCCACTGTCAGCTGCGGAGCGCCCCATCGACCCGGCTGTTGATGGTTTCGATCTGAACCGTATTCCCAGCGGCGTGGGCGAAGCCTTGGGCAAATATTTGGAGCAACTCCCCGAACCCAAGCAGTCCCGGACCCGGGCCTTGCTCACCGCGCTGGCCTACGCTCGCGGCAGTGGCATCGATGACCACATTTGGAAGGCCTTCACTAGTGCGCTTGGCTACCCGATCACCACTGAGCATCTGGACCAGCTTCGCGCCAGCACCGCCGCCGACTATCTCCTGCAGACCACCCCCGATGACGCTGGGCCGGTCACCCGGCTTTTCCATCAGGCCTTGGCTGACGAGCTGCTGGCTCGTCGTCATCAGCCCAGTGACGAGCGCGCGCTGCTGTCCGCGCTGCGCCCCGCCCCCAACTCGGCGTGGGCCACAGCAAGCAGCTACGCCCTGACCTATGCGGCGGATCACGCGAGCAGCGCCCGGCAGCTATTCGGGCTGGTCGACGACGCTGACTATCTCGTGCACGCCGATCTTGCCCGGGTAGCCGCCCTGCTCAGCCTTGATCCTGCCGCGGCAGCCGACCCCTTGGCGGTGATCGTGCGGCAAGTTGCCGCTCGCGCCAATCCGCTGCCCCCGCCACGCCGCGCGCGCCTCCTGGCCCTTGCCGCCGCGCATTTCGGTCTGCCCGAACTGCGCCGCCGCTTTGCGGCCACGTATCCTCAGCCGTTTACACCGGCGTGGGCTCACTCCCTGGGGACATCTCACATGGAACTCACCGGCCATACCAACAGGGTGCAGGCAGTGGCGATCGGGCGGGCCGGCGACCGCGACATCATCGCCTCGGCTGACAATGCCCGTACGGTTCGGGTGTGGGACGCGGCCAC
Organism: Trebonia sp.; assembly: GCA_050013875.1. GTDB lineage: Bacteria > Actinomycetota > Actinomycetes > Streptosporangiales > Streptosporangiaceae > Trebonia. The sequence goes on from JBEKEK010000210.1 coordinate 15,628, forward strand.
CGGCCAACCCATCGGAAGCCCGCTGATCGGACATACCAGCTGGGTGGAGGCGGTGGCGATCGGGCGGGCGGGCGACCGCGACATCCTCGCCTCAGCAGGCTGGGACGGCCGGGTTTGCATGTGGGATGCCGCCACCGGCCAACCCATCGGGGACCCACTGACCGGCCACGTCGGCACGGTGTACGCGGTCGCGATCGGACGCGCCAGCGGACGCGACATCATCGCCTCAGGCGGCGGAGACGACACGGTCCGGGTGTGGGACGCCACTACCGGCCAACCCATCGGGGACCCGCTGACCGGCCATATTGGCACGGTGAATGCCGTTGCGATCGGACGAGCCGACGGACGCGACATCATCGCCTCCGCCAGCGAGGACCAGACGATCCGGGTGTGGGACGCCGCTACCCGCCAGCCCATCGGCGAGCCCCTAGCCGGCCACACCGGCCGGCTTGATGGCATAGCGATCGGACCGGTCGGCGGACGCGACCTCATCGCCTCCGCCGGCCAGGACGGTGCGGTTTGGCTCTGGGACGCCGCCACCGGCCAGCCCATCGGCGAGCCCCTAACCGGCCACATTGGGACCGTGTACGCGGTCGCGATCGGACACGCCGGGGACCGCGACATCATCGCCTCGGCCGGCATAGATGCTACGGTCCGGCTGTGGGACGCGGCCACCGGCGAACCCATCGGCGAGCCCCTGACCGGCCACACAGACGAGGTGTTGGCGGTGGCGGTCGGACACGCCGGCGACCGCGACATCATCGCTTCCGCGGGCACGGACAACACTGTGCGGCTGTGGGACATAGCCACAGATAGAAGCCCTGGCGGCTCCCCAACCGGACACCTTGGCACGGTGTTCGCGCTGGCGATGGGCCGGGCCGGCGACCGCGACATCATCGCCTCGGCAGGCAGAGACGACACGGTCCGGGTATGGGACGCGGCCACCGGCCAACCCATCGGCGAGCCCCTCATTGGCGACACCGGCATGGTGCAGGCAGTGGCGATCGGGCGAGCCGGCGACCGGGACGTCATCGTCTCCGGCACAAATGAAACGGTTCGGGTGTGGGACGCCGCCACCGGCCAGCCCGTCGGAGATCCCCTAACCGGCCACACCAACAAAGTGGCAACGGTGGCGATAGGGCGGGCCGGCGAACGCGACATCATCGTCTCGGCCGGCGACGACTATACGGTTCGCGTGTGGGACGCCGTTACCGGCCAGCCCGTAGGAGATCCGCTGATGGGCCATACCGAAATGGTGGCATCGGTGGTGATAGGCCGGGTCGGCGGCCGCGACGTTATCATCTCCGCGGCTTGGGACCACACGGTCCGGGTGTGGGACGCGGTCACCGGCAAGCCAATACGAAAGCTCCTCACCGGCGGCATCGGCACGGTATTCGCGGTGGCGATCGGTCGGGTTGGCGGGCGTGAGGTCATCGTCTCTGCCTGCGGGGACGAGGGGGTTCTGGTGTGGGATGCCACCACTGGCCAGCCCATCGGAGCCCCTCTAACCGGCCACACCGACGAGGTGCAGGGGGTGGCGATCGGGCGCGTCGGCAACCGCGACGTCATTGTCTCCGCCAGCATGGACGACACGGTACGTATATGGGACTTGAGTGAAGGCAGATGGCAAGTGATAGACCTTCTAGGCGCGGCGATCGGGGTTGCCCTGGCAAAGGATGGCCAGGGCATCTGCGTCAGTGCCGGTCACACCATCTGCCTATTCAGCGCGACTGGATGAACCACTCGGCCCTAGCCGACTCCAGTCCCCGTGTCCGCCGCCGATAGGCCCCATCCCACGAGCGCACGCGTGGCTTCGCGTCGACCGCGCCGCCCTTCGGGCATCGACAGAAAAAACCCAATACCAAGAACCTCTGTACGATGACATTTCCGACTTGTCCGTTGCGATCAAACAGTTGTTCGTCTAGGATTAAACGCACCCCCCGCAAAAGCGGGCGGGTCGCCGCAGTGCTCCAACACCACGGCGACCCTAGACCACCCAACCAGCAGCACTGGAGGGATGACCATGAGGTCAATCATGTCTGAAGGCGGACAGTCCGCGCTCCCCATCCCGGCCGCCGGCCCGAACCCGCGCCTCGACCGGGTCGCCGCGGCAACATTCGATCAACTGAGTGCGGCGCTCATCTTCCTGAGCGCCTTCCACCCAGACGCCTTTGATTATGCGATGGACGCCATCGAGTCCGGCAACGACGAACCCGGCGCCACCGGAGAAGCCGAGCCCGTCTGCGCAATCTGCGATGCCAAGATCGGTATCTTCCTAGACCGCGGCCTAGCCTGGCAGCATTACACCGGCGACGGCACCACGGTCGGCCAGCAGCATATCTACGACCCAGGCCACGCTCCCCTGGTGACCTGGCGCTTCTCCGAAGAACTGCAGTCGCACGACTAATCCCCGCCATGCCCCACTGGTGCCCCGTCAGGATCCGGCGGGGCACCAGTGGCTTATGCGAAAGTGCCGAAAAGGAGCCAGAAGTACGGTCGAAAAACCGGGCCACGATTCCGGCCCAGGTAGGCCACGAGATTCCCGGCGCGAAGTCGCGGTTTCGGCCAACTGTCCCGGAACCCACCCCTCTCCGGCCGGTAGAGTTGCTATTTTCGCAACTCAAATCTAGCCTGAAAGCATGGCGCTGACCATGGAGATACTCGCTGATCGGGTCCGTGCGGCGATGGAGGCTGCGGGGATGTCTCAGCGTGCCCTTGGGCAGGCAATCGGCTTCGATCCGCCCACCATGTCGAAGGCACTGTCCGGCAAGCGCGGCTTCAAGCCCCTGGAACTTGCGCTCATCTCGGAGACGCTGGGCATCTCCGTGCAGCAGCTGCTGGCCGACGATGGGCCGACGACACGTGAGGCCGTGATGGCTCGAGTGCAGCCAGAGGGCAGTCCGGCAACCGAACAGGCGCTTGCCCGCGTCCGGCAAATGCTAGAGCTGGATGGGCTGCTGTCTGAGCAAGGTTTCGCGGCGCTCCCTGCGGTAAGGCCGCCGAGGCCGTCGGCCGGCCCGCCGTACCAGCAGGGCGAGCTCCTTGCGCAGCGGCTTCGTTCCCAGTCTGGTCTCGGGGACGCAGACCTGCCGACGGACCTCAGTCAGCTCGCCGCCGACGTGGAGGACAGGTTCAATGTTGATGTGGCGATCGAGCCTCTTGAACGCGGCCTGGACGGGCTGGCGATCTGGCGCCGACACTACAGCCTGATCATGGTGAGCAGTTCGATTGCCGCGCACCGCCAGCGGTACACGATGGCGCACGAGCTAGGCCACCTCATGGCGGGTGACCAGGGCGACATCGTCGACGAGAACATTAACTACAGCAGGACTCCGGCGGAGACCCGGGCGAACGCGTTCGCCGCCGCGTTCCTCATGCCTGCCGGCGCACTGCGGACGGCCACTGGGGAGAACTCAACGCCGACCGAGGAACTCATTGCCGACTTGCTGGCGAGGTACCGGGTAAGCCTCGACGCGCTTGCCTTCCGGCTGCACAACCTGGGGATCATCGACGCGGCCGGCCGGGACTCCGTCCGCCGCATGTCTTCGACGCGGATCGCGCTGCGCCAGGGCCGGGCGAGCGACCTGCAGGCGCGTCATGACCAGCGCTGGCCGGACGGATTGCTGCGCAGGGCGGTCGAGGCCTACGCGAGGGGACGGATCAGCATCAGGCCGATCGCGCAGCTGATTAGCGTCGACCCCGATGCCCTGCTGGAAGAGCTCGCAGCGCCACGGCTGGCACCGCCGGGAACCACCGGCACATCGGAATCCGACGATGAGCTTGTGCCGATGCTGTGAATCTCATCGTGGATGGCGTCATCGTCGACGCGTGCACCTTAAAGAACTTTTCGGTCATCGACCGGATGGACGTCCTGGAGGCGTACTTCAGCGGGCGCGCCCGCTGGACGGAGGCCATTGCGCGTGAGGCCGGGCGGCTCGGATTGCCTCCCCTCGATTGGCTAGGTCCGGCGATGTCGCCTGGCGAGGACATCGCAGCGCTCATAGGAGTCGATGAGATCCGGCGCGGCCTTGGCGCGACACGCGCCGATCCGGCGCCCCTTCATCTCGGCGAGGCCGAGGCGATCTATGTCCTTGAGCGGTATCACCCGGACTGGACTTTCGTAAGCGATGACCAGCCGGCGATCGACTTCGCACGCCATCGGGGGCTCAGCGCCCTGGACACCGAAGCGGTGCTGGGGGCCTGCTACGAGAATGGCCAGATCGGCTGTCCCGAAGCATTCGACCTGCTCGTATCGATGGCAGATACTGGACGTGGAGTCAGAGTCCCGCCAAGCCACTGGTATGTCTGCCCGCCGACTTCGCGACCGGGAACCAGGATGCGGACCGTGGCTTAGCGGTCAGAGCCGCCGCCCTGCAGGACCATGGCAGTCAGGCAACAAGCCGCGGAACGTGCCTCCCACCCGGATCTGGATCACTAGCATATAGTCGACTATTGGCGACTATAGTTAGGCGATCCGAATGAGCACCCCGACCCGGTGGCCCAGCCTGTTCCCGCCCCGCATCTACGAACTGACCTACCGGATGCTGGAGCACGCCGTCCACGCCGAGCTAGGCACCATGGTGGGGATCAACATCAACGAGAGCGCCGACACCTGCGGCCTGATCGTCGACCAGTGCATCGGGATAGCCGACTGCATCCTCGACCGCAGGACCGCGGCGCCTTGGCCGCCGGCCGAGAAGGTCATCCGCGTCTTCGCCACCTCCACCATTACTGGCCTCGAAAGCTGCGGCGAGGAGATCGCCCATACCGGGCCGCCCGCCGCAACCAGGGACGCGGTCTACCTTTACCTCGCCCGCGTTGTCGTCGGCGGCGAGTCCGCCACCCAGGTCTTCCCGCCGGGCGAGTCAGTCATGGTCCCCGCCTGGACCACCGCCGCCATGCTGGCAGCCCTCCTGCCAGAGGGTGCAAGCACCTGGCAGGACCACCTGCGGATGATCTGGGACCTGGAAACCACCGACGGCGTGAACTACTGCGCCCTCACCGCGATCTATTCGCGCTTCCGCCGCCGATAAGCCCTTCTCTCCCGAACGCTGGCGCCATGATCTCTAGGCAATCGGACGAGCACGCGGCTCTTGTCGCGCTGCTCCAAGCGCGGCCGGACGGCCTCCGCTCGCCCGAGATCGCGGCGGAGCTGCTTGAAGTCGGCAGTGCGGTCGAGGTGTGGGGGCGACGCGCTCCGACACCGGCGCTGATTGACCTTCCGAGGGATATCACCCCTGAGTCGGCGGCCGAGGACGTACGGTCGTGGGAGACCCAGGGATACCGGCTCCTGTCATCCTGGACCGCGATTACCCGGTGTGGCTGCGAGGTGTTCAGCAGGCGCCGCCGGTCATTTTCACCCAGGGCACAGTGATCGCGGACGACGCCGCCGTCTCGGTGGTCGGATCGCGTGCAGCGTCGCCAGAGGGCCTTGTGATGGCAGCGGACATCGCCCGCGCACTGGCTGATCGAAAGCTGACGGTGATCGCGGGCTTGGCGCGGGGCATTGATACGGCCGCGCACCGGGCCGCTCTCGATGCGGGTGGTCGCACGGTCGCCGTGATCGGCACTGGGATAGGCCGGGTGTACCCAGCAGAGAACCGCGATCTGCAGCGGGAGATCGCTGGCCACGGGCTGGTGCTTTCGCAGTTCTGGCCGGATGCGCCGCCGCAGAGGCACACGTTCCTGATGAGGAACGCGACGATGTCGGGCTACGGGTTGGCTACCGCGGTGGTGGAGGCCGGCGAGACGAGCGGGGCGCGAGCCCAGGCGCGGATAGCGGTAGAACACGGCCGCCAGGTGATCCTTACCGACCGGGTGGTGGGCGCAAACGAGTGGGCGCAGAAGCTGATCGGCCGCCCCGGCGTACATGTCGCGGGCAGCGTGGCCGCTGTCCTGGACGTCGTTGAGCAGGTAGAGGCCATGTGGGGCGAGCTTCGGAGGCTGGTGACGCCGCAGCATGACCGATGCGGCTGCCGCTCATCACCCCTGACTTGACTCGGCCCGGATTCGGTCGACGATCTCGTTAGCCTCGTCCTCGGTGATCTCCGTGAAGTCGAACATCGTGTCGCCGTGTTCGGCCGCGCGGAGGAGCGGGGAGGCGTCCCAGGTCAGGTCGCGGGAGAACACCTCATCGAATTTGCCCTTGTCCCCCTCAACCCGCCGGAGCACGCCTCCAGGCTGGGGACGGCTGCTGAAGTCATCGATGAGGGCGTAATATGTGATCTTGTCAGCCATCGTTCTTCTCCGGGAAATCCTTGATGCGGTCAGTTCCTGGCGGAGTGGCAATCAGTGTGATCACTCGTCGCTGGAAATTCTCCAGCTCTCGATCTTGAACGAGATCTTGCTCGTCGACCGGCAATGCCGCGTTGGCGCGGATGCGCTCGTACGCCTCATGAGTCAACTCCTTGGCCTCCAGGCTTTCCGGCGTGTGGAACTGCATCTCGAAGCGGGTGCCGGTCTCTGCTCTGAACCATTGGCTATTGATGCCTTTGTACTGGTCGGCGTGCCATAGGTTCTTCAACTTGATCAGCTCAAAACCCTCCGCCTTGAGGCGGTCGACATCAGCCAGGACTCCCTCAGCGTAACGTTCGGGGCTGTACGTTAGCGTGGAGCGGACGGCATCAGGGACCATGCTGAGTACTTGCCTAGCGGTGAGCCCCGGTCGGCCGTGCCAGGCATCTGCGAGCTTTTCCTTGAGGCGGTCTTCGCCCTTCACCAGGTGCTCAAGCCCGGCGAGCCGCCGTTCCGGGTCGGCGGCCTCGATGCGGCGCAGGGCGGGGAGGATGTGCCGGTCGGCTTCGTCGGCCAGGTCGGCGTGGGCCTTGCTGGCCTCGGCGTTCTGTTCGGGGTCGAGCCTGCGATGTTCGCCGGAGAACCAGGTGCCATCGGCTTCAGTGTGCGGGACGTAGCCCGCGTTCGTTCTGGATATCTCTCTTTGTGTTCTTCCCAGGCGGCCCGCAGTTGAGGGACCGCCTCAGCCCACGCGCCGCAGTCGGCCGCGGCCCGGTAGGCAGCGCCGACCGTTTCACGGTACCGGACATGCTCGGCGACCCCTTCCTCCCGGCTGATGGCCGCTTCCGGCCCGCCCCGCCGTTCCCGAGAAGGACCCGTGTCCGCCCCTTGATCGCCCCGATCGGCACGGTGGGGGCGATCAGCGACATCGGGGCGTGGCGCATCGGGTTCGCAGGGATCCGGCTGGTCGATCCGCATTTATCACCCGCCCGGACGCTCATTGGCAAACAGGCGCCTTCACCAATGGCAAACGGATCAACTCGGCGGGCGGTTCAGTGGCCTCGGAGCCCCAGGGCGGGCCGTTTTTCGGTGGCCGATGTCACAGCGTCACAGCACGCGATCTGACCGTCGACCAGGCCGGGATTTCGGCGCTGGATGGTCCAGAGTCGGCTGCGGCGTTTGCGTTGCGGATCAAGGACGAGCGCTTTGTACCCGACTGGTGAGGTCGTTCAGCATGGCCACCACCACGGCAACGTCGTCCTGGGAGCGTGCCGAGATCACGTCTACCACCGCCTGCCTGGGCGCGGCGTATCTCTCGCGCAGCCGGGCGTCGCGCTTATCGGCGATCTTCAGCACCGACGCCCGGCGGTCGTCTGGGTCTGCGGTTCGCTCGATCCAGCCCGAGTCCGCCAGCCGCGCAAGGATGCCGGTCATCGTGGCGGGATGAATGCGGAGGCGCCGGGTCAGCCGTGCCGGGCTGATCGGCCCCTGGCGGGAGATCACCTCGAGGCAGTCAAGGTCGACGTCGTTAAGGCCGACCTCGGCCGCAATGCGGTGGTTCAGCAGGGACAACTCCAGGCGCAGCTCCAGCAGCGCATCCAGGACATCCCGCACCGGATCAGCAGTCGGCTCCATACCCGCATATTACTATGACCTCCATAGTAATATGGTACGGAAACCATAGTAATCAAGTGGAGGCCGACGTGGATATCGTGATTTTCGGGGCCAACGGCCCAACCGGGCAGATCCTCGCCCAAGACGCGCTCGCGCAGGGTCATGCGGTCCGCGCCATCACGCGCCACCCGGATGAGTTCCCGCTGCACCACGCAGGGCTGGAAGTCCTTCGCGCCGACGTCACGGACGGCTCTCCCCTTACCAGCGTCATCGCGGGCTGTGACGCGGTTGCCTCCGTGCTTGGCGCCTCGTACAGCCGCAAACCCGTCACGGTGTACTCCCAGGGGACGCGAGCGATCGTGCCGGCGATGCAGGAGGCGGGCTGCAGGCGCCTCATCGTGGTGAGTTCCGGCCTCACCTACCCGCCTGGGCCGGGCCACGGCTTCTTTTTCGACAGAATCGCGCATCCGCTGCTGCGCAACGTCATCGGGCGGACCCTCTACGCCGACATGCGCGCCATGGAGGAGTACCTGCGCACGGTCCCGGCTATCGACTGGACTGTCATGCGCCCTGGCAGGCTCATCGACGGTGACGTCAACCGCCCGTACTTGAAGGAACCCGAGACGCCAAGCCGCCGCTACACCACACGACGTGACCTAGCCAAAGCCATCCTCGATGACCTCGACAGCGGAGCGGACGTTCACAAGGCCGTTGCGGTCACCAGTCGCTGAAGCCAGGGGTTTTCACGCGCTCAAGCGGACGATGTCAGCGCTCTCGACCAGGCTATCCGCAGGGAGGGCAACGTCGGGTGAGACATTCGCTCTATCCAGGGAACAGCGGTCTTCCGCATGCTCAACGATGATCATGGTGCCCCCCGGCCCGGGGAAGACGGACCACTTGATACCCGGTACATCCGCGTGCGCACGAGCCCAGCGGGACATGTCCTGCTTGGTGGTGATGTGCGCAATCTCGGTGACCCCGCTGATCACGGCGTCGCTCCTTTCGGGGTGGGCAAGTCAGCACTCCGTGGCCATAGGGAACTGGTCGCCCTCTCACATGGCCCCGAGGCAGGGGGTGGCGCTTCCTGTCGGAGAGCACGATGCGATAGCGCCCATCGCCTGATCTCGCCGGAGGTGAACAGGCGTGTCACGAGCCCTTTACGGCACGCGGCAGCAGCGGCCTCTGTTGAAGACCGCAGGATGGGTTCGGAATCGCGTCGCAGTAGACCATGCACAACAAGGGGTTGGTATGGTCTAGACCTCTCTTTTCGCTCCTCATTAATACCAGATGCTCCAGAGGCCCACGAACCCGCCCGTGACGTAAGTGGCACAGATCACAAGCCGGGGCTTGTGACGCCATTTCTGCGCCGTCGCCAGGTGGTGAGCGAGGCGCGCGCCAGACGAAGTGCCGCCGAGTTCGAGCATGATCGCCAGCTTCCAGATATCTGGAAGCTGGCGGCGATTCGTTGACTTGCTCGCACGCGGAACCGCATCCTCGGTGACGAGACAACACTGCGGTAACGGGTGAGGACGGATTTGGCGAGCATCCGGGTGATGGGACAGGTCGAGGACGGTGCCCGATGACTGACAGCAGGGAAGCGGCGCGGCGTCCGGTACGCGCTCCGCTGCGGCGGCGAAGTCGGCGGCGCTGGGCGATCGCCGGCGGTGTGGCGATGTGCTGGCTGGTCGTGGAGTTCAGGACGGGTTCCGCGGTGACCGCCACGGTCCTGCTGGCGATCGTCGGCGGACTCAGCGTGGCGGCCGTGGCCGGGCTGCGGGCCATGGGCATCACGCGGGATCATCCCTGGCTGCGGCGGATGGCCGCCCGGCCGTGGCGCGATGGGCAGGACGTGCTGAACGCCGCCATGCGCCATCTGTCCGACGTGCTCATCGTGACACCGAGCGGATCGCTGATCGCGCCGGACCTCGTCGAACTGCAGATGAACCCCGATGATCTCGCCTCATTGCGCGAGCAGATGGAACTCGACGTGATCTCCACCAGCGTGACCGAGGTCTACGTAGACCAGGTGGCCGAGCGCGGGGCTCGCTTCGCCGGAACATGCCGGCCAGAGGTCTACGTCGTTCCGGACCATTCGGTGGCGCAGGGCCGCTACCGTCTTCGGCGCGGCCTCCCGGCGAGCGCCCGTTACTCGCCTGGCGCCTGGGACCTGCCTGACGCGCCAGACCTCATGGATCGCCAGTTCGGGTACGTCGCCCAGGAGTCCGCCGCTATCGCACCGGATCCCGTCAGCAGCGGATCGGCGCCGGACTGGGGCGACCCCGAGCCCGCGTCAGTTCCCGGTTACGCTCAGCCCGTGGGCGCTGGGCCTGGCGGCCTCGCCTGGTATGAGGCTGTTGACCCGAGTCGGACGATCATGGACGGCATGGCCACCGTCATGGAGCAGATCCGCCCCGCGGTTCCCGTGCTGCGGCTGGTGACGGGATCATCGGTAGCCGAAACCTCGATGTCCGGCGCCCGGGCCGGTCGCGGGCCGGTTGAGCTGGTGCTGCCCGATGTGCCGACGGTATCCAGGCAGCACGCGAAGTTCACGTTTTCCGAAGGCCGCTGGTGGGTCACCAATCAGGGCATGAACGGGCTTTTCATCAACGGTGTCCCCGTCTCGGGCGAGCAGCCGCTGATTGACGGAGACTCGATCCGCTGGGGGAAGAGCGCCGACGCGCCGCTGTCCCGGGTAGAGATCGGCTGAAGTCTGACTTGCGGCTATCGTCTTTCCAGGCGTAGGCGAGACTTGGGCCGGCCGCGGTAAGCACGCGGTCCGTCGTTCGGGAGTGCAACTGGTGGCAGGGCGACTGTTCCTGTGGTCAACCGCATGCGGCGAGTGGGTGAGCTGCCCGCCCGACGAGGTCACCTGGCTGGACCGGAGCACCCTCAGCGACAACGAGGATCTGACCCTGCACCGCGCGCCCCGGTGCGCGGGCCTTCGTCACGTCCAGCACCGCTGGGAACTGTTCAGCCGTGACCCGACCTACCAGGTTCACCTAGCACCGGATACGGCCGGGGCACCGCTCAGCGCTGAGGCCGTCCGGCGCGCTGCCCGTCATGTTCTGCCGGCCGCTCCGGAGAGCTATGAGGCACGGCCGGTGGTACTCGATCGGGGCTTGTGGGTGGTCAGCGTCGCCGCCTGGGTTCTGCGGCTACGGCTCGACCTGCCGACTGAGGCCGGCGTTGACGCGGCCGACACCGGCGGTGATCAGCAACCAGTCACCCAGGCCAATGAGACCGGGCGGCCGCGGGCAGCGGCGAGCCCGATCAGGAAGGATGCGGTAGCTCGGGTACTCGCCTACTTCGAGCGCAACGCGACCGCGCGGCTCGCCATGGCCTATTACTACCAGGAGTTCATCCTCGGCTTCAGCGCGCCGCAGACGGTGCCGATGCTCGATGTGGTCATCGCCCTGAACCTGAGCGGAGAGGGCGCGGTATCCGACTACAAGAAGCTGCTCCAGGGATTCATCTGGTCCGAACGCGGCCACGCGCGAGATCTCACCGGATTCCTGCTCGCGAACGGCCTGCTCACGCTGGCCGATCTAAATGAGGCAAGGCTGCTAGCCGAGCAGAATGAACGCAATGGCGTCTGCGAGATGGCCAGGAAACGGCTCCGCTACCGCCCGAAGAGCAAATAAACGGCGCACGCTAATCCGGGCCTGCGGGATTTACCGCTAACTGCTTGGGTGCGGCGTCGTGCAGCTAATGTGCGGGTCCACGTGAGCATAGTTGAGAGGCCCTGCCAGGATCGTCACCGCGGCCGTGCTGAAACTGCTGCAGTCAACGGAGCGCGTGTAATCACCGCGCTGACCAGCCGCGATACCGCCAATGACCAGCCAGATGACAAGCAGCACCGATCCAATGTGCATCTTGACCTCCGAAAGCATCGTCGCCAAAGAACGCGGATACCGCCAAGCGTCCGCATAGCGGCTACCTAGTTCGTCATCCGCGAAGAAGCATACCCACCCGCATCGCCAACGCCCTTTCCAGAAATCTGGAAGTCAAGCCGGCAGCAAAATTCGGATCTTATCGCGACTCAATCACTGCCACCGCCGAGTAAAACGAACTCCTGGACTCCATCAAACGAACCCTCGCAGCTGGACAGGTGCGCGCGACCCGGGCCGTCAACAGTGTGCTCATTGAGAACTACTGGCAGATCGGCCGGGAGATCGGCGCGCGGCAGCGCGAGCAGGGCTGGGGTACGCGCGTGAGCCAGCGCTTGTCCGCAGATCTGCGGTCGGCCCGCCCGGACATGCGCGGACTGTCACTCCGCAACTTGCAGTACATGGCGGCACTCGCCAACCGATGGCCAACCGAGATTGCGCAATGCAGCGTTGCAAAATTGCCCTGGGGCCTGGTGGCGACCCTGCTCGACGGCGCACGGACCGGGAGACCTCAGAGTTTTACGCCGACCGTGCCGCTGCTGAAGGCTGGACCCGCCCCGTCCTACAGACAGTGATCGCCAGCCGACTGCACGAACGAACGCAGCCCGTGCTCACTAACTTCGACCGCGCAGTCCCCGAAGCGGACCAGGAAGCGGACATCATCAAAGACCCGTTTATCCTCCACTTCCTCGCTGCTGACCCGGTTCGGGAGCGCGACCTGTCCAAGGCTTTGACGGCCCACCTCACCCGCTTCCTGCGCGAACTGGGCACCGGCTTCGCGTTCGTCGGCGCCGAGGTCCCGATTGCGTGCGGTGACCGTGAGTTCTTCGTGGATCTGCTCTTCTACCACTGCCGACTTCACCGCTACGTGGTGTTCGAATGGAAGCTGGGCCGCTTCGAGCCCGAGCACATCGGCAAGCTCAACTACTACGTCCAACTCGTCGACGACCACCTGCGCGACCAAACACGCGACGACCCGACCCTGGGCATGCTCCTGGCCGTGGGCCGTGACGACGTAATGGTGGAACTCGCCCTCCGCGGCGTAAGCACCCCGCTTGTCGTCACTGAATGGCGCCGCCTTCCCGCCAAGATCCGCCAGGCTCCCCACCGCCGAAGACCTCCAGCCGACCGTTGCACAGACTGTCCGCGAGATCGAATCAACGACTCCTACTCCCACAGCGTTACACCGACCGGAGGGGCGGGACGGGCTCACTGTCGGTACCGGTGAGCTGGTCTCGCAGCAGGTAGAGATCGGTCTCGAGCGCGTCGTTGCCGAGAGCTTCTGGGTCGGCGAGAAGGACCTCGACGGCCTGCAACCGCGCTTGCGTGTCGTATTGCATGCTGTCCCCCTAGATGATCGCCTGGGACCACGCCGCGCGGGCGCGCTCGTTGAGCTCCGCGGTCGTCAGGTCATACTGGGCGACAAGTTGCGCGCGCCCTGGGGACCGCGGCGGGAGGCGTTCTAGCTCACCGCGCATCTGTTTCCGCAAGCTGATTAGCGCTGAGTCGTCGAGCTGGCTGAAGTCAGGATCCTCACTATTGCTCATGGTCTGCCCCAGTGATGGTCGTTGCGGCTGGAGCACCCCGCCGCTGCCAGGGGTGACGGTTATCGGCAACGGCGGGGTGACAAGACAACGATGCCCCCGCCGGATTACGTTGGATATACAACGATGCGCGGCGACAACAACACGCTCTGCTTCGACAACTGGACAACAAAGGGGGACCGGCTATGCCACGGGTACGCACGCTCACCCCCGGCGCATCGCCCACGCATTTCTTCGGCAGCGAAGTCCGGCGCGCCCGTGAGGCCGCGGGCATACCCCAGGCCGAGCTCGGCGCGCTGGTGCCGTGCGACAAGTCGGTCGTGAGCCGGATCGAGGCCGGCCTGGTCCAGGCGGACGAGGCATTCGCCCGCGCCAGCGACGTCGCTTTCCCGCACCTGGACGGGTTCTTCCTGCGGTTCTGGAAGGACTGCCAAACCTGGAGCGCCGCGTTCCCGGCCGCGTTCCGGGAGTTCGCCGCCTACGAGGCCGAGGCACTGACCATCTGGATGTTCCAGCACTCCCTGGTCCCCGGCCTCCTGCAAACCGAGGGCTACGCCCGCGCGGTCCTGGAGCGCCATCCCAACGTCACCAGCGAGCAGGTCGCCGAGCGGGTCGCCGCCCGGCTGGCTCGCCAGTCCATCTTGGAACGGGCAGACCAGCCGCTGCTCTGTGTCCTGCTCGACGAAAACGTGTT
>JBEKEK010000211.1:0-12356 GCA_050013875.1 Trebonia sp.
AGTTCGCGATAGGCCTTTTTGATCTCGGCCGCGGTCGCGGTCTTGGGGACGCCCAGCGTCTTGTAGTAGTCCTTCTGGTAGTCCTTCGCGCTCATCTGGCCTCGCCGGGCTCTTCGCTAGTTATTGTCTTCTCCGGTTGACCACTCGGCAGCGTTCTCGCTTCCGTCTGGCCCTGAACCTGGCGCCGCCACCGCCACCCGCGCTGGGCGCAGAATCCGCTCGCCCACCTTGTAGCCCGGCTGGAAGATGTCCACGCAGGTGTCCTCGGTCACGTCGGGCGAGTCCGAGTACGACAGCGCCTCGTGGATCTTCGGGTCGAAGGCTTCGCCGCGCTGGCCGTAGCTGACAAGACCGAGCTTGCCGACTGCGGCCTGGAGCGAGTCCGCCACCGACTTGAAGCCGCCGGACAGCTCGCCGTGCTCGCGCGCCTGGTTGATCGCGTCGAGCACCGGCAGCAGCTCCCCGAGGGCGCCGGCCACCGCCTGCTCGCGCACCGTGGCCCGGTCGCGGTCGACCCGCTTGCGGTAGTTGGCGTACTCCGCCTGAAGCCGCTGCAGGTCGGCGGTCCGCTCCGCCAGTTGGGCGCGCAACTCGGTTGCCTCCGATGATGGCGCGGCGGCCGGGGTGCCGGCCGGCGTCGCCGTTGGCTTGGGGGCCGCCGCAGCGGCCTGGGGCTCGTCTACCGCGCCGCGCTTGGCGGCGCCCGTGCCGCCCTGGCCGGCGCCGCCCGGGTTAACGTTCCCCGAGCCGGCGCCCCCCGGCCGGCCGGCACTCGCGGTGCCGGCCGGCTGGGAGGCCGCGTGCTTGCCCCTTTTTGGCTGCCCGGTTACCGGGTCGATCCGACGGTTATCGCGGATCACCGGCCCCGTGGGCTCCTCAGGTGCAGTCATCAGGCGGCTCCACCTTCGCCTTCGTCGACGATCTCGGCGTCGACGACATCTTCGTCGTGCGGTGCGTCGGTCGCCGTCTCGTCCTGACCGGCTTCCTGGCGCTCCGCCTGAGCGGCGGCGTAGATGGCGCTGCCCATCTTCTGGCTGACCGTGGCGGCGTGCTCGCTCGCGGTCTTGATCGCCTCGAGGTCGTTGCCCTCGATGGCCTTCTTGAGGTCGGCGATCGCGTCCTGCACCTCGGTCTTCACATCGGCCGGCACCTTGTCGTCGTTCTCGGCGAGGAACTTCTCGGTCGAGTAGACGAGCGTGTCGGCCTGGTTGCGGACCTCGGCCTCCTCACGGCGGCGGCGGTCCTCCTCGGCGTACTGCTCGGCGTCGCGGACCATCTTCTCGATGTCGTCCTTGTTCAGCGCCGAGCCGCCGGTGATCTGGACCGACTGCTGCTTGCCGGTGCCCAGGTCCTTGGCCGACACGTTCACGATGCCGTTGGCGTCGATGTCGAACGAGACCTCGATCTGGGGGATGCCGCGCGGCGACGGCGCGATGCCGGTCAGGTCGAACATGCCCAGCTTCTTGTTGTACGCCGCGATCTCGCGCTCGCCCTGGTACACCTGGATCTGCACCGACGGCTGGTTGTCGTCCGCCGTGGTGAAGATCTCCGACTTCTTGGTCGGGATCGTGGTGTTCCGCTCGATGAGCTTGGTGAAGATGCCGCCCTTGGTCTCGATGCCCAGCGACAGCGGGGTCACGTCGAGCAGCAGGATGTCCTTGACCTCGCCCCGGAGCACGCCGGCCTGCAGGCAGGCGCCGACGGCGACGACCTCATCGGGGTTGACGCCCTTGTTGGGCTCCCGGCCGCCGGTCAGCGACTTGACGAGGTCCACGACCGCGGGCATCCGGGTGGAGCCGCCGACCAGAACCACGTGGTCGATGTCGGCCACCTTGACGTTCGCGTCCCTGATGACCTGCTGGAAGGGGCCCTTGCAGCGGTCGATCAGGTCGGAGGTCATGCGCTGGAACTCGGCCCTGGTGAGCCGGGTGTCCAAGTGCAGGGGCCCGTCCGGGCCGTGGGAGATGTAAGGCAGGTTGATCTGCGATTCCATCGACTGCGAGAGCTCGATCTTGGCCTTCTCAGCCGCCTCGCGCAGCCGCTGCAGCGCCATCTTGTCCTTGGACAGGTCGATGCCGTAACCGGACTTGAAGTCCTGCACCAGCCAGTCGACGATGCGCTGGTCCCAGTCGTCACCACCGAGGTGGTTGTCGCCGCTGGTCGCCTCGACCTCGACGACGCCGTCGCCGACGTCGAGCAGGGAGACGTCGAAGGTGCCACCGCCCAGGTCGAAGACGAGGATCTTGGCGGACCCTTCCTTCTCCAGGTGGTAAGCGAGCGCCGCCGCGGTCGGCTCGTTGATGATCCGCAGGACGTTGAGGCCCGCGATCGCGCCGGCCTCCTTGGTCGCCTGCCGCTGCGCGTCGCTGAAGTACGCAGGGACGGTGATCACCGCGTCGGTGACCTTCTCGCCCAGGTAGGCCTCAGCGTCCCTCTTCAGCTTCTGCAGGATGAACGCGCTGATCTGCTGGGGGTTGAACTTCTTGCCGTCGATGGTGACGGTCCAGTCGGTCCCCATGTGCCGCTTGACCGAACGGATCGTCCGGTCAACGTTGGTGACAGCCTGCCGCTTAGCGACCTCGCCGACGAGAACCTCGGCGTTCTTGGCGAACGCGACGACCGACGGGGTAGTCCGCGATCCCTCCGCGTTGGCGATGACCGTCGGTTCCCCGCCTTCCAGGACGGCGACCACCGAGTTCGTCGTCCCGAGGTCAATACCTACCGCACGTGCCATGAGCAGTCCTTGTAGTGTGTGTGAAGTTGAGTCTTCCGGGCTCAAGCTTGCCCCAGGGGGTCCCCGGTGTCAAATGACTTGAGTCACTTAGGCTCAACTTTCCTGACCACTGGATCATTCCCGGCCGCGGCATGATTTCCCGGGATGCCGCGCGGCGAGCCCTCATCCGCCTCGTCGCGTGGCGCGCCGGGAAAGTAGTGATCCCCCTCACGGCAGGAAGCCTTGGGTCTCGCTGACCCCGCCGTTACGCTAGACCCCCAGGTACTCAAGGAGGTTACGCGTGGTATTGCGGATGATCGTCGGCCTGGTGCTGACCGTGGCCGCGTTCGCGATCGCTGGGCGGCGGGTGTGGTGGCTGCGGCGACTGGCGTTGTCGGGGCAGCCCGCACCGGAGCGCGTGGCGGCAGTGCGCAGGCATCCCGGCACCGACGTCGAGACCCAGCTGACCGAGGTGGTCGGGCAGCGGAAGCTGCTCAAGTGGTCGGTGCCAGGAGCGGCGCACGCGGCGACGTTCTGGGGGTTCATCGTCCTGCTGCTGACGATCATTGAGTCGTACGGTGACATCTTCTCCCGCACGTTCGCGATACCGGGGATCGGCCACTGGGCTTTCATCGGGTTCATCGAGGACCTGTTCGCGGTCGGCGTGCTGGCCGGGATCATCACGTTCACCGTGATCCGGCTGCGCAACGACCCGCATAAGGAGGGCCGCCGCTCGCGGTTCTTCGGATCGCACACGACGGCCGCCTGGGTTGTGCTGGCGCTGATCGCCTCGGTGATCATCACGCTGCTGCTCTACCGGGGCGCGCAGGAGAACACCGGGACGTTCCCCTACCCGCGTGCGTGGGCGTTCGCGTCCTGGGCCGCCGCGCAGATCCTGCACCCGCTCGGGTACGGGGTCAACAGCGTCCTCGAGGCGACGTTCATCCTGCTCCAGCTCGCCGTCGTGATGGCGTTCCTGGTGGTCGCCTCCTACTCCAAGCACCTGCACATCGGGCTGGCCCCGCTGAACATCCTCTTCTCCCGCCGCCCGAACGCCCTCGGCCCGCTCGAGCCCATGCGGTCCAACGGGAAGGTGCTGGACTTCGAGGAGGCCGACCCCGACACCGACGTGTTCGGCATCGGCAAGATCGAGGACCTGACCTGGAAGGGCCTGCTCGACCTGGGGACCTGCACCGAGTGCGGCCGCTGCCAGGCCAAGTGCCCGGCCTGGGCGACCGACAAGCCGCTGTCGCCCAAGCAGATCATCCTGGACCTGCGCGACCACGCCTTCGCCAAAGCCCCCTACCTGCTGGCGACTGAGGAGGAGCGGGAGCACCTCCCGGCCGACGTGCTCGCCGAGGCGGCCAGGCCGCTGGTGGGCGGGACCGACGTCAATGGGGTCATCGACCCGGAGGCGCTGTGGGCCTGCACGAACTGCGGTGCCTGCGTGAACGAGTGCCCGGTCGACATCGAGCACATCGACCACATCGACGGGATGCGGCGCCACCAGGTCCTGGTTGAGTCCGCGTTCCCGACCGAGGCCACCGGCATGCTCAACAACCTCGAGCGCCGCGGCAATCCCTGGGGAATGGCCGAGGACCGCCGCGCCGACTGGATCACCGAGCTGGACTTCGAGGTCCCCGTCCTTGACGGGCGCATCCCGGACGACGTGGAGTACCTGTACTGGGTCGGCTGTGCCGGGGCGCTGGAGGACCGGGCGAAGAAGGCCACCAAGGCCATCGCGGAGCTGCTGCACGTCGCCGGGGTCAAGTTCGCGGTCCTGGGTCCGGCCGAGGCCTGCACCGGCGACCCCGCCCGCCGGCTGGGCAACGAGTTCGTCTTTCAGATGCTCGCCACCCAGAACGTGGAGACCCTCAACGACGCCGGGGTCGGCGCCGGGACCGGGAAGAAGGTCATCGCGTCCTGCCCGCACTGCTTCAACACCATCAGTCGCGAATACCCACAGCTCGGTGGCAACTACGAGGTCATTCACCACACCCAGCTGCTGGCCAAGCTGGTCGAGGACGGCAAGCTCACCCCGGTCAACGCCGTCGACGAGAAGATCACCTACCACGACCCATGCTTCCTCGGCCGCCACAACCAGGTCTACACGCCACCCCGGCAGATCATCGACGCCGTCCCCGGCACCAGGGCCGAGGAAATGCACCGCTGCAAGGGCAACGGATTCTGCTGCGGCGCCGGCGGCGCGCGCATGTGGCTCGAGGAGCGGATCGGTACCCGCATCAACAACAACCGAATCGACGAGGCGCTCGCTCTCAACCCCGACACCGTCTCCACCGCCTGCCCCTACTGCATGGTCATGCTCGGCGACGCCGTCAATGAGAAGAAGGCCTCCGGCCAGGCCAAGGAGTCTCTCGAGGTCATCGACGTCGCCCAGCTCCTGATCAGGTCGGTCCGCCTCCGCGAGCAGCGCGAAGAGGGAACCAAGGCTTAAAGACCATCATCCCGAACGGACCGGTGGTTCCCCCCAGACGCCCGCTCTGGCCGGTTCCCCGGGGTCGTCCATAGCATCGGCTTCAACGCGCCGGACGTGCGGCCAGCCCTGCGGGGTCGGCCCGGTCGGGGCCGGATACCGGCTCCTTATTACCTCCAGCGTGACCAGGTGCGCGTGCTGGGCGCTGGGGATGACCCGTACTTGCGTCGCCCAGCACGCGGCCGCGAGTATCTGCCGCGCGGCGAACAGGTCGGCCACGGTGATGCCCGCGCGGCACCACAGTTGGACTCGCTCGCCATAGTTGGCCGGAACCGTGTAGAGGATGATCGGCAGCCGGCCGCGCCTGGTCTGCACCCAGGCGTTGACGCAGCCGACCCGGATCCGGTGCGGAGTGATGATGCACCAGGCCTGCGCGACGATCCGCTCACGGGCTGGCGGCCAGCACACGAGTGCGCTGCTGGCCGCCAGCCCGGCCCCCGCGGCGGCGGCCAGCCCGATGAGGCCCAGGCCGGCCGTTATGAGGCCGCTCAGTCCGGCTATGGTGGCGAGGATCCCCAGATCCCAGCGCCAGTTCCAGCAGGACTCGAGCGGACCTGGCCGGCGTATCTCCCGCACGGCGGACTCGAGGCTGGACATCACGCTCGGGTCGTTCGGCCGTCGCGGCCGCCCGGACGCCATCACCCTTCTCCATCCCACGGCCAGCCGTGCACGTCATCCCAGCCGTCGGCTGGTCGCACGGTCTTGGGCGGGTCCGTGACCGGTGCGGGCAGTCCGAGTGCCCGCAGGGCGCGCAGCAGGTCGAACCTCGGGTCGCGGTAGCTCCGCCCGAGGCCGCCGTAGAGCTCGGTGACCTTCCAGCCGCGCCATCCCGCTTCGGTGTCATTCATCGCGAACAGCCGTGCGCCGGCCCGGTGCGGGAGGCTGGCCAGCCACCCGGCGAGCGAGGCAGTGACGGAGCGGAAGGCAGCCGCGGCCGTGAGGCAGTGGAGGTGATGCCGGGTCGGCGTCGGCAGACGGCGCGTTGCCCCGGTGAGGCCCACTGTGCCGCTGGTAACCTGCACCTTTCTCGTTTCCAGTGCGTTACCGATTGGCCATCCGGGGTTGTATTTTCCGGCCGCGTTGATAGGGTTAAACACGTCACTAGCCCCTCTCGGTGGTTCCTGAGGACGGGTGGTGTTTCGCTGGGTCGGTGTGGCAGCACCGACCCAGCGGTATTTTCGGGGGATCTCGCAGTGGGTAACTGCCTGTCTTCCCGGATCACGGCCTTTGGGCCAGGGGTGTCCTGCGGCGGGGCGTGCGCTCGTGCAGAGCGGTGGCGGACGCAGTGAATGCAGTGGAATGGCAGCCCTCCTGTCAATCGCCGGCTCGCGCAACGCCCAGGTAGCTAGCGATCTTGAATCGGTAACCCTTGGGTCACCGCTCGACCCCTTTGTCGGCGGGTCGCTTGAGGATGCCTGCTGCGGTTACTTCCATGTTGCATCCGTCACAAGCCGATGGCAAGTGCCAAATAAAAGTGCCGTGGGCATGTATCATTGGCACCACACCCTTCGACGGGATCTGTGGTACCACATCACTGATCCCCGCATCCCGGAAGCGGAAGGAAGCGAACTCCAGTGCCGGAAGTGCGCAGCCCCACGGTTCGCCGTCGGGAACTCGGCGCGCTTCTCCGCGCCCTGCGCACCGAACGAGGTATGACGGTCGAACAGGTAGCGGCTGCGCTGTTGTGCTCGCCCTCCAAGGTAAGCCGCATGGAAACGGGTCAACGCGGCGCGACCGCGAGAGATCTGCGGGATCTATGCGATCTGTACGAGGTCAGCGACCCGGATGAGCGGTCCCGGATGGCCAGGCTCGCGGCCGAGGGAAAGCAGCAGGGCTGGTGGCAGTCCTATGGGCTCGATTACGCGACCTATGTGGGTCTCGAAGCGGCCGCGGCTACCATCAAGGACTATGATTCGGCGGTAGTTCCGGGTCTGCTGCAGACGCCCGACTATACGAGAGCCAGGCACGAGGGCGGTACGCCGAAGCTCCCGCCAGATGAGATCGAGCGGCGGGTCGAGGTAACTGTCAAACGGCAGCTTCTTCTCACGCAGGACCATCCACCGCGCTTCTGGTCGATCCTAGATGAAGCGGTACTGCATCGGGCCGTAGGCGGCCCCGCAGTTATGAAGGCACAACTGGAACGCCTTATCGAGGCATCTAAGGAGCCGGCGATCACCATCCAAGTGATCCCCTACGAGGCAGGCGCGCACCCCGCGCTCGACAGCATTTTCACCATCGTCGAGTTCCACGAGGGCATGCCTGGCGTCGTGTATGTTGAGGGACTGGTGGGCTCGATCTATCTTGAGCGGCCAGATGATCTGGACAGGTACCAACAAGTTTTCGACCGCCTGAGTACGCTGGCGTTGGGTCCAGCAGACTCGATTGGGTTGATACAAAAGGTGCGTACTGCGCATATACGTTGAGTAACTTCGAGTAACCCGTTCAGATTATTCTGTTGTCCAAATGATAGGCGAGTCCTTCTCTTTTGTTGATACGAACAGGAAATGAGGACTTAACATGTCGGCGAGAGAAATCGTCATCGATCAGACACAATGGCGGAAGTCGCGCCGCAGTGTCGGAAACGGTGCATGTGTCGAGATCGCGCCTGCCACCGGTTCTGTCGCGGTCAGGGACTCGACTGACCGCATCGGCCTGGTGCTTGAGTACCCGGCCCGCGCGTGGGGTGCCTTCATCGCCGACACCAAGATCGGGAGCTTTGACGTAACTCGCTAGAAAACCTGGGTTCGCATGCTTGTGAGCCCGCGGGGATAACTGCTGCCTCGCGGGTCACACTTTGGTTCGTGGAAGGTCCCCCGCACCACGGAAGCAAAAGGGAGCGAGCTCCAGTGTCGGAAGAGCACAGTTCCCCGGTCGGCCCCGCGGCTAGCCGGCGCGAGTTTACGGTTCGCAGGCGCGAGTTGGGAGCTCTGCTCAGGGAGCTACGCAACGCACAAGGCCTCACCGTTGAGCAAGTAGCCGCAGAACTTCTGTGCTCCCCGTCCAAAGTGAGCCGCATGGAGACCGGGCAGCGTGGCGCTACGGCAAGAGACATCCGTGACCTGTGCGCACTGTACGGGGTTACCGACCCGGCCGAGGTGGCCGCGCTAATCAGGCTTGCGACCGAGGGGAAGCAACAGGGCTGGTGGCAGTCTTACGAGCTTGATTATCTCGCGACCTATGTGGGCTTGGAGCAGGACGCGACGGCGATAAAGCAGTACCAGTCAACGACGATTCCAGGGCTCTTGCAAACTCCGGATTACGTGCGGGCCATGGCAGATGTCCTGATACCCGCGGTTTCGCCCGAACGCGCGGACGAGCTTGTCGAGGTCAAGCAGCGACGTCAAAGTCGGCTCGGGAGCGAGCCGCCGCTGCCATTGTCAGTCGTCATCGACGAAGCCGTCCTGCACCGCGTTGTCGGTGGCCCGGCAGTCATGCTGGCACAGTTGGAGCACCTGATCGCGGTAACTAAGAATTGCGATGTTACCGTTCGGGTCATCCCGTTCAGCGCGGGCGCGCATCCGGCTATGGATAGTGTGTTCACCATCCTTGAGTTCGCGAGACCCGTGCTCGGCGTGGTGTATGTTGAGGGATTGGTGGGGTGGCTCTATATCGAGCTTGCCCAGGATATCGAACGCTATGAACAAGTATTCGGTCGTCTATGCGATATCGCGTTGAATCCAAAAGACTCAATCGAGCTGATCGCTAATGTCAGCGCGAATTACCGTCGCGCCTAGACTGCCGCGATGTGCGCCAGATGGCTGGTGGATAAGTCCAGCCTCATGTAGTAAACAACAGTCCCATCAGTGTTTTAGGTGCGGAGTAATCATGTCTTTCATGCAGACTAATCCCCGATCGGTTTGCTGGCGTAAGGCACAGCGCAGTATGACCAATGGTAACTGCGTAGAAGTCGGTCTTGCTGACGGCGTAGTCGCTGTTCGAGACTCGAAGCACCCGGGCGGCTGTGTACTCAAGTACACAGCAGAATCGTGGCGTGTTTTTACACACGAAGCCCGTCAGGACAACTTCGGTATGTTCGGGTAGTAGGAATTTCGTTCGCGCACCGCGACTTAGCCTTAGATTCGGCGAGGCTGCAGTCCTGCGGTGGCAAGGGGGCCGCTTGGCACGTAGTCAGGCGGTCTCCTTCCCGAGTGCCATCCATTCGCGCACAGAACGCCCCAGGACTTCTGGCCTCTGGCCTCTGCTAGACAGCGCAAGTCATACTTTCGCGCGATAGAAGTTCAGATATGACTTGGATGGGGTGGGGCCTCGCTGATCCTGGTACCGGGAGCCGTAGACGGCGGAGCCGTACGGGTGCTCGGCAGGGGAGCTGGTCCTGAAGAGGCAGAGCTGGCCGATCTTCATGCCAGGCCAGAGCTTGATCGGTAGCGTCGCCACGTTGGACAGCTCAAGCGTCACGTGCCCGGAGAATCCCGGATCGATCCAGCCCGCCGTCGAGTGCGTCAGCAGCCCCAGGCGTCCGAGCGAACTCTTGCCCTCAAGCCGGCCGGCGATGTTGTCCGGGATAGAGACGATCTCGTAGGTCGAGCCGAGCACGAACTCTCCAGGGTGGAGGACAAACGCCTCCTCCCCGTTGGTCTCTACCAGGCGGGTCAGGTCGGACTGCTCCACTGCTGGGTCGATATGCGGGTACCGGTGGTTCTCGAATACCCGGAAGTAGCGGTCAAGTCGCACGTCGACGCTGGAGGGCTGGACGAGCTCCGGCGCGTACGGGTCAAGCTTGACCCGTCCGGACTCGATCTCGGCCTTGATGTCACGATCGGAGAGGAGCACGCAAGCAAGCTACCTGTTCCTGTACGATGTGTGGGCAAGGACGGCCTAGGAGCCCGCCCCGGCGGTGCCCGGCAGACCTGCGGATGTAGTTCAATGGCAGAACATCAGCTTCCCAAGCTGACAGTGCGGGTTCGATTCCCGTCATCCGCTCCAACGCAAAGGCCCAGGTCGGAAGCGATTTCCGAACGCTGGGCCTTCGGTCGTTTCGGCGGTTAATCGGGTGTCGTCCCAGTAAGGGGCCACGAGATGCTCCATCAGCGGACTGTCAGCTGATCTGGCCTAGGTGGTCAGTTCTGATCGCCAGGCTGCGAAGAACGCTCGCAGGTCGGCCGCGGACGAGCCGACGGTTATGGGGAGCTCGTCGTCCGTGAACCGGTCAAGTGAGGCGATCATGTCCGCGAGCACGTTGGCGTCGAAGCCCGTGTCGATCTGAGCAGCCCGAGCGAGCAGGACGTCCTTGCCGAATCGATGCGCGAGGACGTAGACGTCAGAGAAGTCTCGTGCGGCGGCCCGGTCGAACAGGGCGAGCAGTTTGTGGCCGGCCAGTTCTTCTGGCGCAAGCGTCGGCCCGGCTAGGGTCTCGGAGGCAGGAAGGTCTGGCGGCGCGTTCACGGCTAGGTCAACCAAGACCCCGGCATCAGCGCTGCGGATGACCATCCGGCAGAACGTGTCACTGTCATGGATTCGCTGCGCGGACCAGCCATGCTGGCTGACTGCGGCCTCCAGTGCATCGCGCGCGGCAGGAACATGCCCGCGTTCGGGAGCGGTGAAGAAGTCGAGGTCTTCGGTCGGCCGGGCTGTCAGGTGCTACGCGAGCAAGGCTGCCCCGCCTGCCAGCAAGAAGCCTCGACTGTCAGGCAGGGCGAAGAACAGGGTCACGAGACTTCTGAAGTTCGATACGTGAAGTTAGCGGACGTCAGACCGGGGGACGCGGACAGGATGATCAACTTCCGGTAATTCACATTTCCGGAAACCAGCGTTGACGGCGCATCCCGAACTCGCGGCGTGCCCGCTGCGTGCCCGATCGAGCAGTTCCCAAGCTGACAGTCGTACAGCAGCGAATTACAGCAACCTCGGTCGTTAGCGAGGAATGTTCCGACGAGATCTCGGTCATGCAGCGAGAAGGTTAAGAGGTAAGGTTAAGAGGGGATTTCACGACCCACCTGAGTATGCTCTGGGCATGGGATGGCTGGACGCGCTCATTGCTGCTCTGGCCGCCATCGGCGGCGGAGTGGTCGGGGCTTATGCGAGTCTCCGTCAGACAAGAGAGACTCTTAGAAGTGACACAGCGCTGCAACGCGAGAAGCTGGATGCTGACACGGACCTATCGCGAGAAGCGCGAGAGTATCAACAGCGTCGTGATGCTTATGATCCGATGATGGCGTACGTCACGTGGGCGAAGCGCGTCAATCTAGTGCGTATAGAGGTCGTCAACCGAAGGCGGACCGCAGTTGCGAAATTCAAAACCGCCAACGTCCAGGACATAAAAGCTGAGGACGTAGTCGCGCTGCACGCCGCCTATGACAACAGCGGTCCTACGGAATGGGAGCAGAGAATGATCGATGCTGGTCCCGCTCTAAAGGAGAGGTTCAAAATCCTTGGATCGGCCTATGCCTTCGCGAGCACGGATGTTCTCGAGAAGTTTATTCAGGTCGATGATAGCACGGAGAGGATTGAAAAGGCGCAGGTCAGGATGGAGAAAGCCATCATAGATTTTCCAGATCCACTCGGACCTGAACCTTCGATTGATGATGTGAGTGCCGCCGCCATTCAATCGATCAAGTCTGTTGGGGAAATGTCCGAGGCATCTTTTGAACTGCTTGAAGCAACGAAACAGTATACCGAAGTATCCGAAAGTCTCCGCGACACGGTAAGGGCGGAACTTGACCGGATCAGATCTAAGGTCGAAGATCCCGTTCGGCCGTCTGCCATAGCGACTCCGCCTCGACGGGCTGGAGGCTGGTGGCGACTTAAGCGGGGTCTTCCCGGAGATCAAGACGGGGAAGTCGCAGTGGAACAAGCATCGGCGGCGCTTGAAGGCCGCGGTTGATGCGGTCCGTGTGAGCTTCGACGTAATCGTGCACGCCGCCGGGCACATATGATCTTGTCCCGGTCAGAAGCTCGTGCCCGCCGCGTGCCCGAACGGACGGTCACCCAGGTGTCCCCACGGTCACCCGCTGACAGCCCTACACGCGTTCAGGCCTGCCTTATGCAGGTGAAGCCGATCAGTGAACATCCCTAATAAGTCTCGGGTGCCCGGTGGACGCCGTGTCGGCGTGAAAATTCCGGGTCACTGCGGGTTTGCTGTGGCTGGGGTCGCTGGCGCTCGGTGGCTCGCGTGGCGGGCTTGTGCGGGTT
>JBEKEK010000212.1:0-12330 GCA_050013875.1 Trebonia sp.
CCTCCGACGGCGGCACCCGCAGCGTCATCACCCGGCAGCGGGACCTGATCGTGGTCACCAGGTCCTCGGCGCTGGGCGCGCACAGCAGCCAGACCGTGCGCGGGGCCGGCTCCTCGATCGCCTTGAGCAGCGCGTTGGCCGCCTGCTCGGTGCAGCGGTCGGCGTCCTCGAACAGCACCACGTGCCAGCGGCCGCCGGACGGCGCCCCGGCCGCCCGCAGCACCAGGCCGCGGGTCTGCTTGACCCCGTAGGAGAGCCCCGCCGGGCGGACGAGCAGCAGGTCGGCGTGGGTGCCGGCCCGGACCTGACGGCACGAGGAGCACTCGCCGCAGCCGCCGTAGGGGCACAGCAGCGCGGCCGCGAAGGCGCGGGCGGCGACCGACCGGCCCGAGCCGGGCGGACCGGTGAACAGCCACGCGTGCGTCATCGAACCTCTGATCGCCGCCTGCAGCTGCGCGACCACCGCCTCCTGCCCGGCCAGCTCGTCGAAGACGCTCACCGGCGGCGCTCCGCCACGTCGGCCGGGTCGGGGAAGGCGGGGATGGCGGGGATGGCGGGGAACGATCCGGTGTTGGCCTCGGCCGTGCGCGGCACCGGGTCGGGCAGCAGCTCCCTGACCCGGTCCTTGATCAGCTCGCTGATCGCATCGGGCGGCGCGGACGCGTCCAGCACCAGGTAGCGGTCGGGATCGGTGTGGGCCAGGGTGATGAACCCGTGCCGCACCCGCCGGTGGAACTCGGCCGGCTCGGCCTCGAGCCGGTCGGCCGAGCGGGCGTGCCTGCCGAGCCCCGCCACCGGGTCCATGTCGAGCAAGATGGTGAGGTCGGGCATCCGCCCGTCGGTCGCCCAGCTGTTCAGCCGGGCGATGTCCGCCGTCGGTATGCCGCGCCCGGCGCCCTGGTAGGCGAGCGAGGAGTCGATGTACCGGTCGGTGATCACCACCGCGCCGCGCGCCAGCGCCGGGTCGATCACCTTGGCCACGTGCTCGGCCCGGTCGGCCGCGTAGAGCAGCGCCTCGGCCTGCGACGACATGCCGACCTGGGAGGTGTCGAGCAGCAGCGCGCGCAGCCGCATCCCGATCTTGGTCGCGCCCGGCTCGTGGGTGGTCACCACGTCGTAGCCCTGCTCGCGCAGCCAGATCGCGATCGACCGGGACTGCGTCGTCTTGCCCGCGCCCTCACCGCCCTCGAACGCGATGAACAGCCCCGGGTAGGAGGAGGACGGGCCGTGCACCTCGACCTCGATGGCGCCGGGGGCCGACACCAGCGGCTCGCCGCGGAACGCGGCCACCAGGTCCTCGCGCAGCGGCACGCCCCGGCGGTCGTCGAGCTGCCGGTAGGACTTGATGCCGACGTACGCCACCAGCACCGCCGACAGCAGCAGCAGCAGGTTGTCGCCGGGCGAGCCGTAGGTGATGTGCGCGAACGTGACTTCGCCGTTCCTGGTACCGCTCAGCGCCGAGATAGCGGCGGAGAAGCCGGTGGCGACGAACCCGGCCACCGCGATCACCGCCAGCAGGATGGCCTGGATGGTCGACTGGAAGAACGCGAACACCCGGCCCCTGGTGTCGTCGTCGACCTCCCAGCCGACGATCGTGAAGCCGGTCGGGTACGCGGTGCCGGAGATGACCCCCATCAGGAACACGAAGATCGTCACCACGACCAGGTTCGGCACCAGCGCGATCATCGCCAGCGGCACCGCCGACGCCGTCAGCGTGACGCCGAACAGCCGCCGCCGGGAGAAGTCGCCGAACGGCCTGCTGCCGAACCCCATGCCGATCGCCAGGCCGATCAGGATCATCGCGAACACCAGGCTGAACCCGGCCGACCCGCCGTGCAGCGTGTACTGGATGTAGGAGGGGGCCAGGCCGATCACCACCCCGGCCGCGCAGAACGCGCCGAGCATCCCGATCACCAGGCCGCGCACGACCGGCGTGTGCCGGATGAAGCGCCAGCCCTCCACGATCGCCTTGGCGATCGACGGGGCCGAGATGGACGCGCTCTGGTCCCGCTTGCCGATCTGCCGCAGGGTGTAGACGGTGAGCGCGGAGACGAAGTAGGACGCGCCGTTGAAGTACAGCGCCAGGTCCACCTTGTTGGTGTGGAAGACCGGGGAGACATGCCCGAGCCCGGTCGCGATGTACCCGAGCACCGCCAGCAGGACCGCCGCCAGCGGCGCGGTGCCGTAGGTCATCAGCTGGCTGAGCTGGTTGGCCCGCTCCAGCTTGTCCTTCGGCACCAGGTTGGGGATGGTGGCCGAGGCCGCCGGGTTCCAGAACTGCGACGCCACCCCGGCCAGGAACTTGGCGACGAAGATCCAGGTCAGGTTGGGGAACAGCGGGATCGAGATGAACAGCAGGCCGCGCACCACATCGCCCACGATCATCGTGGTCCGGCGGTCGAAGCGGTCGGCCAGCGCGCCCGCGACCGGCCCGAGCAGCAGCGCCGGCAGCAGCGTGACTACCCAGACGCCGCTGATCGACGCGGTCTTGGCCAGGTTGCTGCCGTGGGTCACCGACGGCGCGAGCGCCAGCAGCGCCAGGATCGACAGCCAGTCGCCCAGGCTGGACAGCGACAGCGCGACCCAGAGCCGGCGGAACGGCTTGATGGACAGCACTCCGTCCCCGGAGCGCGCGCGCCTGGCCCGACGGGTCGGTGGCGTCTCCCCCGGGCTGGCACTGCGGGGCGTGGAGCGGAAGTTCACGGCGTTAGGCTATCGACAGCTGGCAGCGTGCCTGGTCACCACTGCGTGATCGTGATTCTACTTTCTTCAGGTTTCAGTGGTTTTACGTGTACTGCCCGTTTTCTTAACGGTCTTGGCGGCGGCCGGCTTCTTGGCCGCGGTCGTCGTTTTCTTCGCCCCAGCCGGGGTTTTGGTGGACCCGGCCGGGGCTTTCGTCGCCGTCCTGGTGCTTGCGGCCCGCTTGGCCCGCGGCGCGGGGGCGGCGGCCCGCCGGTCCGCCAGCAGTTCGGCGGCTCGCTCGACCGTGATCGCCGACACCTCGTCGCCCTTGCGCAGCGACGCGTTGGTCGCACCGTCGGTCACGTACGGGCCGAACCGGCCGTCCTTGATGACCATCGGCTGGCCGGTCGCCGGGTCCGCGCCGAGCTCGCGCAGCGGCGGCGCGGCGGCGGCCCGGCCGCGGCCGCGCGGCTTGGGCTGCGCAAGCAGTTCCTTGGCCTGATCGAAGGTGACGGTGAACATCTCCTCTTCGGTCGCCAGCGAACGGCTCTCGGTGCCGCGCTTGACGTACGGCCCGTACCGGCCGTTCTGCACGGTGACCGGCTCGCCGTCGAGCTCGCCGAGGGTGCGCGGCAGGCTGAGCAGCCGGGCCGCGTCGTCCAGGGTCACGGTGTCCAGCGTCATCGACTTCAGCAGCGACGCCGTCCGCGGCTTGTCCTTCGCCCCCTCGGGGAGGAGCTCGGTAACGTAGGGGCCGTAGCGCCCGGCCTTGGCCACCAGCTCGCGCCCGGTTACCGCGTCGAAGCCGAGCGCCTTGTCGCCGCTGGGGGTGTTGAGGAGTTCTTCCGCCTTCTCGGGGGTGAGCTCGTCGGGTGCCATGTCGTCCGGCACGTTGGCCCGCTGCCCGTCCCGCTCCAGGTAGGGGCCGTACCGGCCCACCCGGACGACGATGTCGGTCCCGTCGATCGGGAAGGACGACACGTCCCGCGCGTCGATTTCGGTGATGTCGGAGACCAGTTCCTTCAGTCCAAGTCCAGACCTTTTGACTGAACGGACCGTTGCTTCGCCATCGGCCGCCGCATTGCCGTTGGCATCGGCGCCGCCGTTGGCCGGGTGGCCGCCGTCGGCGGTCTTGTCGTCCGGCCCGAAGTAGAAGCGCCGCAGCCACGGGACCCGTTCGGCCTCGCCGCGGGCGATCTCGTCGAGCGCGTCCTCCATCTGGGCGGTGAACTCGTAGTCGACCAGCTCGGGGAAGTGCTGCACCAGCAGGTTGACCACGGCGAAGGCCAGGAACGAGGGGACCAGCGCGGTGCCCTTCTTGAAGACGTAGCCGCGGTCGAGGATGGTGCCGATGATGGACGCGTAGGTGGAGGGACGGCCGATCTCCCGGTCTTCAAGCTCCTTGATCAGGCTCGCCTCGGTGTAGCGGGCCGGCGGCCTGGTGGCGTGGTCGGCCGCGTTGATCCGCAGCGCGGACAGCGGGTCGCTCTCGGCCAGCGGCGGCAGCCGCCGCTCCTGGTCGTCCCGGTCGATGCTCTGGTCGTCGTTGGACTCGACGTACGCCTTGAGGAACCCGTAGAAGTTGATGACCTTGCCGGACGCGCCGAACTCGGTGGTGCGTACCGCCGCTGGGTCGAAGGACCGGCCAGCGGGAGAAACCACGGACCGTTCCAAAGACTGATCTTGAATTTCCCCTGGGGTCCCCGCGACGCGGACCGACACCGACTCGCCGGTGGCGTCCTTCATCTGGCAGGAGACGGTGCGCTTCCAGATCAGGTCGTACAGGCGGAGCTCGTCGCCCTTGAGGCCGGACCGCTGGGCCTCGGCCGGGGTGCGGAAGCGGTCGCCCGCCGGGCGGATCGCCTCGTGCGCCTCCTGCGCGTTCTTCACCTTGCTGGCGTAGGTCCGCGGCGCGTCCGGCACGTACTCGGCGCCGTAGAGCTCGCGGGCCTGGCTGCGGGCGGCGTCGATCGCGGTCTGCGACAGCTGGATCGAGTCGGTCCGCATGTACGTGATGTAGCCGTTCTCATACAGCCGCTGCGCCACCGACATCGTGTACTTGGTGGAGAACCCGAGCTTGCGGGAGCCCTCCTGCTGCAGCGTGGTCGTGCGGAACGGCGCGTACGGTGAGCGCCGGTACGGCTTGCGCTCGACGCTCGACACCTTGAAGCTGGCGTTCTCACGGTCGTTCAGGCGGCTCGCCAGCACGGCGGCCGACGCGCCGTCGAGGTGCAGCAGCGGCTGCCCGGTGCTGTCTCGCAGCTCGCCGATGGAGGTGAAGTCGCGGCCCTGCGCAACCCGGACTCCGTCCACCGTGACCAGGTTGGCGGTGAAGCTGGTGGGGTTGTCCGGCAGCCGCTCCTTGCCGTGCTCGGCGGTGCCGAACTCGGCCTCGAGGTCCCAGTAGCTGGCGGAGCGGAACTTGATCCGCTCCCACTCCTTGTCGACGATCAGCCGGGTGGCGACCGACTGCACGCGCCCGGCCGACAGCTTCGGCATGACCTTCTTCCACAGCACCGGGGAGACCTCGTAGCCGTAGAGCCGGTCGAGGACGCGCCTGGTCTGGTACGCGTCCACCTTGCCGTCGTTGAGCACGGTGGGGTTGGCGATGGCGCGGGCGATCGCCTCCGGGGTGATCTCGTGGAAGACCATCCGGGCGACCGGGACCTTGGGCTTGAGCTCCTCGAGCAGGTGCCAGGCGATGGCCTCGCCCTCGCGGTCCTCATCAGTGGCCAGGAAGAGCTCGTCGGCGTCCTTGAGCAGCGACTTGAGCTTGGAGACCTGGGCCTTCTTGTCACCGGGGACGACGTAGAGCGCCTGGAAGTCGTTGTCGACGTCGACGCCGAGCCTGGCCCACGGCTGTGACCGGTACTTCTCCGGGATCTCCGCCGCCTGCGCGGGCATGTCACGGATGTGGCCGATGCTCGACTCGACCACATAGCCGTTGCCGAGGTACCCGGCGATGGTCCTCGCCTTGGCCGGGGATTCCACGATCACAAGCCTGGTGCCATGACCGTTCCCGGCGGCGCCTGTCGCGCTGCCGTTGCTCCCGCTCTTCGAGGCCGCGGTCTTACCCGCGGCCTTGCTCTTTGCTGGCACGCTCTTTCCAACCTCACATCAAAAGCGCCATGGCCCGTCATCCCGCCCTGGCGGGGCTTTCGCCTCGCTCACCGCGACTCCCCGCCGCAAGTACCATACGCGGCGCGGCCACGAAATGCCCGTCCCTGCCGTTATCCCTGCAACCCGGTTAGCCGCCCTGGCTGTTCCCGAGTGTTGCCCGAGTGACCGATTGGCCCTCTATGGCAGTGTTTGGCCGTGTCTGGCCTTCCGCACAGCGCATGAACCACCGGAAGTTCGCCGGCACGACTTGCGCTGTTCTCCGACGTGCGCACAATTAGAGGCAATGGCCGAGTATGACTACCTCGTCTTGTACCTGCCACGCGGCACGTCGCGCGACGCCGCGCGGCGAATCCTGACGGAACATGCGGAGTACGGCGCGTGGGAACTTGCCAGACTCCGGCTCTACGCCGACGGCAGCAGGAAGGCTACCCTCCGCCGTCGCATCATACGCGCCGTTAGGACATTCTGAGCGATTGCCCGGTTAGCAGCTGCCGAGCAGCCGGTCAAGGACCCGGACGCCGAACCGGAGGCCGTCCACCGGTACCCGCTCGTCGATGCCATGGAACATGCCCGCGAAGTCCAGCTCCGACGGCAGTTGCAGCGGGCTGAACCCGAAGCAGCGGATGCCGAGCCTGCTGAACCACTTCGCGTCGGTCCCGGCCGACAGGCAGTAGGGAACCACGACCCCGTCCGGGTCCTCGGCGTTCAGCGCCGCCGCCATCGCGTCCCACAGGGCGCCGTCGGCGGTGGTCTCGAGCGCGATGTCATGGTGGATGAACTCGCGGCTGACCCCGGCGCCGAGCAGCCGGTCGAGCTCGGCGAAGAACTCTTCCTCGCGCCCGGGCAGGAACCGCCCGTCTAGGTCCGCGGTCGCCGTCTGCGGGATCACGTTGACCTTGTAGCCGGCCTTGAGCCCGGTCGGGTTGGCGGTGTGCTGGATGGTCGCGCCGATCATCTTGCTCATGCCGCCGAGCTTGCCGATGATGCTAGCGGGGTCCTGTGGGTCAAACTCGACGCCAAGCGCCTGGCTTGTTGTCTGCAGGAAGGCGCGGGTCGCGTCGGGCAGCTGGACCGGCCACTGATGACGGCCGACCCGGGCGATCGCCTCGGCCATCGTGGTGACCGCGTTGTCAGTGTGAATCATGGACCCGTGCCCGGCGGTGCCATTGGCGGTGAGCCGCATCCAGGCCAGGCCCTTCTCCGCCGTCTGGACCGCGTACACCCGCTGGTCGCCGATGGAGATGCTGAACCCGCCGACCTCGCCGATCGCCTCGGTCACGCCCTCGAAGAGCTCCGGGTGCTCCTCGACCAGGAACGCGGCCCCCCAGCGGCCGCCCGCCTCCTCGTCGGCGGTGAAGGCGAGCACGACATCGCGCGCGGGCTTGCGCCCCTCGCGCATCCGCTGCCGGACGGCCGCGAGCACCATCGCGTCCATATCCTTCATGTCGACCGCGCCGCGTCCCCAGACGCACCCGTCGTCGATCTCCCCGGCGAACGGGTCAAGCGTCCAGTCGCTGGCGTTGGCAGGCACCACGTCAAGATGCCCGTGGATAAGCAAGGCCGGGCGGCTCGGGTCGCTGCCCTCGACCCGGGCGACCAGGCTGGTCCGCTTGGAGTGCGACTCAAGCACCGTCGGCTGCAGCCCAACCTCGCTGAGCAGCCCCGCCACATACTCGGCGGCCCGCCGCTCGCCCGGTCCCGAGTGATCACCGGGATTGGTCGTGTCGATCCTGATCAGGTCCCGGCAGATGTCGACAACCTCATCCTGTGCCAGGCCAGCGAAGTTCTCAGTCACGCTCCCATCCTCGCACCGCCTGTGCGGTCGCCGCACCACAGCGTGGCCGGAGGGCGGTTCGGGCGTCTTGGGCGGCTTCGCCGGCGTCTCTGCGGGGGGCGTTCGGGCGGGCGGGCGGCGGGTGTGGGGAGTCCCTGCGGTGCCCCGGCGGCACCCCTGCGGAGGCGGGGGATCCGCTTCGCATAGTCGCGCGAAGTTTGCTAGCCTGACTCAGCCGATGTGAACACATCACTCGTCCGGGTGGCGGAATAGGCAGACGCGCTAGCTTGAGGTGCTAGTGCCCGAAAGGGTATGGGGGTTCAAGTCCCCCCTCGGACACGTTAAATCCCCACGGGCGGCCGTTCACGGGCATGCTCGACCGTCACCCGCGCCCAGCCTCCGGCCGCAGCGGGTGCTCTTTCCCCTCGCTTTCCCTAGGCAGTCCTCCTTTCCTGGCTCCGTTGTCAGTGGTCCTTGCCGATGATGACGGACAGCGCGTCGTGACCGTCGGCGCGCAGGGTCCGGTCTTGAGGGTCGTAGGTGAGGATCACGCCGTCGGCGCGCAGCCGGTCGATGAGGGCAGCCGTACCGTCTGGGCCCGTCACCTGAGCTAGGCCGCGGTTCCCCCGGGTGGGTTTCACGGCCTGGCCGGCGAGCAGGATGCCGATCGCGGCCAGGTGCGGGACGATCTGGTCCTCCCGAACGTAGGTGTTCGGGGGCCGTCCTGGTTCCGGGCGAGTCGCGCTGGCATGGCCGTGGCGGCACCGGTAGGCGGGCCTTCCGTTAGACCACGCTGATTCCAGCCTTCGCCCGCACCGCCCGCACGCCAGGAGCCCGGCCAGCAGGTACCGGCGCGCTGCCGGGCCGGCCGGGCCGCGCGGCGCGGCCGCGTCCTGCGCCGCGATGAAGTTGGCCTCGCTGACCAACGCCGCGTGCGCGGGATGCTTCGAGATGACCCAGCCTTCGGGTAGGTTCCACCGTTGCACCTGCCTGTGCCCCAGGCTGGTGTCGGCCGGGTCGGCCAGGTCGAAGTCGGTCCGCTGCCGGTTCCACACCTGCCGACCGGTGTACCGCGGGTTCGCCAGAATGGCGGCGACGGTGCGCAGCGTCCACGCCGCGCCGCTGCGGTGCGGATTCCGTCCCGGGTCCGCCGCCGACGGACACGGCGCCCCGGCATCGCTCAGCGCCCGGGTGATCCGAGCGACGCTGTGTCCGGCCAGCCGCTGCTCGAACATCCACGACACCACCGGCGCCGTGGCCGGGTCCGGCTCGAGGCGGTGCGCGCGGCGCCCCCACGCCGCGTGGGCCTTGTTCGGGTGCGGGCCCGCGTCCGCGAGCCGGTATCCATACGGCGGGCGCCCGCCAAGGTACCGGCCTTGCTCTCTGGTCTGGGCGGCCATCGCGGTGCGGACCCGGATCCGGGTGCGGGTGATCTCCCGCTTCGACGACAGCCCGAGCGCGAGCATCGTCTGCTCGTGGTCCTCGGTACGCCAGTCGACCCGGCCGCCGACCTCCGGCAGCCACAGCGAGACGCCGTAGTGCTCGAACAGCGGGGCCATCGACGCGTACTGGCTGCCGTAGAACGCCCGCTCGTACTCGCCGATCACGATCGCGTCCCAGCCCCGGTCCGGATCAGCCAGCAAGGCGACCAGTGCGGCGGCCTGCGGGCGCCGCGCCCACGGCAGGGTGCGGCTCTCCCCTGTGTCGAAGAACTCCGCCACGATGATCCCGCGCCCCGCGGTCAGCATGACGGCCTGCTGCAGCTGCCGCGCCCGCGACGTCACCGGGTCCTGCCAGTCCTCGGTCGAGACCTGCCCGTAGAACGCGAACCGCAGGCACCCCGGCCCCGCACCTCATCCCTGCGGCCGGCCACGCCCTCCGCCCACGCCGTCAGCGCATCCCCGGCTACTCGCTGACCGCCAGCGGCCATCATCCCCATCGGCGCCGCGCACATCCAGGCCACCTCCCCACCAGGCATATCGCGGAATAGCACTGCATCTTTCCATAATCCAAGAATTGGCGCTGTAAATCCAGCCTCGCGGTAGAAAGAAAACAGCGATCCCTGCAAATTAGCGCTTATACCGCTTTTACATGATATTTCAGTTTCTTGCGCAGTTTGCGCGTTCCGCCATTGAGGCCGACGGCACCCGATCAATTCCCGATGCGGTATGTTGCGTCGCCGGTACTCGCCAGCCGCAAGAAGTACAGGATGCGGGAATGGCCGATGAAGACGCACCGGCCACAGTCGATGCCGCCGACGGGGCGGTGCATATGGCGCGGCGCTCCCTCCGGCCGTGGCCCTTGCCCTCTCCTCGGCCCAGGAGGCTTCCGCGAAGTCGGCGTCGGTGCCCGTCGGGGCGGCCGTGACCTGGTCTAGGAGGGTTGGGTGGTTTGTCTTGACGATCATCAGGTAATGGCCGCCTTGACCTCGCGGATGAGGCGCGCGACGTCTCCCGGTGCCACATGTCGCAGCGCCGAGGCCCATCAGGGCCATAGCGGATGCCTTCGGGTTTACCTGCCCCGAAGGGTCAGCAGCTTAACCAAAGCATGTTCGTTCCCCCTGTTTGCACCGTCCCGTCCTCTTGCACCCAGAACACAATGATCCCTAGGCGCTGCAAGGCAGGGCGGACGAGCTCGACTTCTGCACGGTGATCATGGTTGTCGGGAAAAGCGATAGCCGCATGTGCTCGGTCGGCAGCAATGACTCGGAGAGCCTTGAGCACTGCCTCTCCCACGTGAGTGAATACGTTGCCACGGGTGAACGAGTGACCGTACCGACTGCTACCCAGGTCCGAACTGCCCGCGCCCTTGGCCTCGATCTCCAATCGGGCCTCTTGTCGTTCGGCAACAACATCGACGCCAGGCGTTTTGCCCATCGCCCGCGAGACGATCGTCCAATGGTGTGCACGCAGATGCTCGCATACCGCTTCGGTCACCTGGTCTTCCGTGAGCACGGCTCCAACGCTTTCCGTTCGGGCGCAGGGCTTACCCTGCCTCGCCCTCCAAGTAGATCCATGCCTCGGCCGCCGCCGCCGCTAGTCCCGACCTCCACCAAGTGCCGGGCCGTCAGCGCGCCATCACGGCCTCATTGCCTTCGGTGAACCCGTAGGCGGACAAGTGCAGTCTGAACCCGAAGGACCAAGATTTCGTCGGGGGAAGCTACAACCAGGGCTTATGTGATTTCCGGGTCGTCACCGGAAGTGACCGGATGTCAGCTGCCTTCCTCACGGAGAGTGAGCAGATCGCCGATTCTGGAGCAACTGATGCGCGTGCCAAGGATGTGGAGCCACCCTCACAGATTGGCCAGTTCTGCCTCTTCGCCAGCAACTCCGACAGCCGCGACGCCCGGTGGCCCGTGGCCCTGGAAAAGCCTTACGTGCCCGTGCTGGACATGTGGTTCGATGACGCGCATGGCACACGACCTGATCCGCCCTCCGAAGGCGCGTCGCGGTGAGCGCGTAGCCGTTCTTTCACCGTCGTTCGCAGCAGCCGGGGCCTTTCCTGCCGTGCACGAGCAGGCCATGCGACGGCTCACCGAAGTGACGGGCCTCATCCCTGTCGAGTACCCGACGACGCGGGAGGTGGGGGCGGCGCCGCAGGCGCGAGCTGCCGACATCAACGCCGCATTCGCCGATCCGGCGATCCGCGGCATCCTTGCGGTAGTCGGCGGGGAGGACCAGATCACGGTCATTCCGCACCTGGATGCCGGGCTCGCCCGGCGCGATCCCAAGCCCTTCCTCGGAACCAGTGACAACACCAACATTCACCACTGGCTGTGGGCAAACGGCATCGCCAGCTTCTACGGCGGGTCCTCCCAGGTGCACCTCGGCCCAGGACCAGGTGTCGACGACGTCCACGCCCGGTCATTGCGGGCCGCTCTTCTCACCGGTGAGACACTTGAGATCACCGACCCCGGCGAGTCGGAAGACGCCGGGGTGGACTGGGGCGACCCGCGCGCACTGACCTCCTACGGTGACCGCGAGGCGACCGAGCCGTGGAGCTGGCACGGCCCGGCTCGTTCGGTCACGGGCCGAACCTGGGGCGGCTGCCTTGAGGTCATCGAGTGGATCCTCACCGCAGGCCGGTTCCCCTCCGGCCCAGACGCCCTCGACGACGGCGTCCTGATCATCGAGACCTCCGAAGAACTCCTGCCCGCGCGAAACGTCGGATGGATCGTCCGCTCGCTGGGGGAGCGAGGCATCCTCGGGGCGGTCGGCGCGGTGCTCGTGGCCCGCCCGCCGGTGTCCGACTTCACCCGTCGCCCGCCAGCTGAGGAACGCGCACGGCTGCGCGCCGAGCAGCGCGATGTCGTCGTTGAGGCCATTAGCCAATACAACCCCGAAGCCGTCGTGTGCGTCGGCATCCCATTCGGCCACACGCGCCCGCAGTGGATCCTCCCGCACGGCGGCACCATCACCGTTGACAGCACCACGCGCCGGGTTGTCGCCGACTACTCATAGCCGGGCGGATCCGCGTCAGAGAGCCCGGGTACCTCCGGTCTCTCAGCGGCACACCCCATGACCGCAAGATCGGTGAGCGTGCCCGCGAATATTGGCTCGATTGCGGGACAACCGCAGCACAGATCACCCTCGTTCTGCATGGTGTTTGCGATCATGCCGCAAGAGCAGTTGACCGGGCGAGTCGGCGGGGGGAATCTCACCCCCCGCCGCTCTCAGGACCGGACGTGACAGTCTCCCGTCATCCGGCCCCCACAGTCCGGCTTGCGGTGAACGCGATTAGCCCCCAGTGGGCGA
>JBEKEK010000213.1:0-12217 GCA_050013875.1 Trebonia sp.
GTCCCGGAGTCCTCCACCAGCCCGCGCAGCACGAGCGTCCTGATCACGCCGTCGCAGTTGACGCCGCGCACCGCCGAGACCCGGGCCCGGCTGACCGGCTGCCGGTAGGCGATCACCGCCAGGGTCTCAAGCGCCGCCTGGGTGAGCCGGACCTCCTGCCCGTCCCTGACGAACCGCTCAACCAGCGGCGCGCAGTCCTCCCGAGTATAGAAGCGCCAGCCGCCCGCTATCTCCCGCAGGTCGAACCCCCGGCCGTCGGCCGTGTACTCGGCGGCGAGCTCACGCAGGGCGGCGTCGATCTCGTGCCGCGGGCGCTCGAGCACCTGGGCGAGCAGCACCTCGGGCACCGGCTCGTCGGCCACCAGCAGGATCGCCTCGAGGCTGGCGCGCAGTCCCGGGCCATCGCTGTCCTCGACGTCCTCGTCCGCGCCCGCCCCCGGCACCTGGCCGCCGACGACAGCGTCATCGCCGATAGCGTCATCGCCGACAGTGTCATCGCCGACAGTGTCATCGCCGAGCCCGGCGTCGGCCGGATCTTCCGTGAAATCGCTGGTCATATGTAGTCTTCTTCTTCGCTTGGGCTATCGCTCGGAGTGGACGGATCGCCGCCGAGCGCACCCGGGGCCGCCAGCAGCACCTCGCGGTCGCCGCCGGTCCAGCTGACGTAGAGGTCGCCAAGCGGCGCCACCTGCTCGAACGCCACCACATCCTCGCGGTAGAGCTCAAGCAGGGCAAGGAACGACGCCACGATCTCGTAGTTCCCGGCCGCGCCCGCCGACAGCTGCCGGAAGGACGCCCGGCCGAGCGTGCGCAGCCGGCCGGCCATCAGCACCGCCTGCTCCCTGATGGAGACGAACGCCGCGTGGATGTGATCGGTCGATACCACCGGCGCCGCCTTGGGGGTTAGCGCACGGGCGGCGAGGGCCGCGAACTCGGCCGGGCCGATCGTGAACAGCAGGTCGGGCAGCAGCCCGGCGAAGCGCGCCTCGAGCGGCACCCGCCGCGGGAACCGCTTGGCCGCCGCCGCCATCCGGCCGGCGAACACCGCGGCGACCTCTTTATACGCCCGGTACTGCAGCAGCCGGGCGAAGAGCAGGTCCCGCGCCTCAAGCAGGGCCAGGTCCTCCTCGTCCTCGACCTCGCCCGAGGGCAGCAGCCGGGCGGCCTTCAGGTCGAGCAGGGTCGCGGCCACCAGCAGGAAATAGGAGACCTGGTCCAGGTCCCAGCCGCCGGAGCGCTGCTTGATGTAGGCGATGAACTCGTCGGTGACCTTGGACAGCGAGACCTCGGTGATGTCCAGCTTGTGCTTGGAGATCAGCCCGAGCAGCAGGTCGAACGGCCCCTCGAAGACGTCAAGGTGCACCTCGAAGGCACCCGTCCCGGCGTGCGGGTCATCCGGCTCGGCCTGCGTCATCATCATCATCGTCATTCATGCTAGCCCGGACGCGGCGGACCACCAGGCTGCCGGAGTCGCGCGCGTCCAGGTCGGCGAGGAGGATCGCGATTGCCTCCCGCACCAGCCGCCCCCGGTCGAGCACGATGCCGAGCCGGCGCAGGCGCAGCCGCGCGTGCTCAAGCTCGAGCAGTTCGGTGGCGGACAGGTAGACGGTGATCTTTTGGTCGTGGCGTTCCCTGCCGGTCGCCTGACGTTCATCGGAGACCAGCGGCTGGGGTATGGAGGGGCGCAGTAGTTCTGCTACCCCAGGCACGCTTACCCGGCGTGACCGACCCCGTCCGTGCGCCACCGCTCAAGAACCTCCTTGGCAAGTTCACGATAGGAACTAGCCCCCATCGACGAGGAGTCGAATCTCGTAATGGGCTCACCTGCAACGGTAGCGTCTGGGAAGCGCACGGTGCGGTTGATCACCGTATGAAATACCTTGTCGCCGAAGCCATTCACGATCGAGCCGAGCACTTCCCTGGTGTGCAAAGTACGCGAATCGTACATTGTGCCCAGAAGGCCATCAATCGCCAGTTCGGGGTTGAGCCGCTCCTGCACCTTGTCGATGGTCTCCATCAGCAGGGCGACGCCGCGCATGGCGAAGTACTCGCACTCAAGCGGGATGAGCACGCTGTTAGCGCAGGCGAGCGCGTTGATCGTGAGCAGGCCGAGCGACGGCTGGCAGTCGATCATGATGAAGTCGTAGTCCTTGACCGCGGACTTCAGCGCCCGGCCGAGCACGAACTCACGGCCGACCTCGGAAACGAGCTGGACTTCGGCGCCGGACAGGTCGATGTTCGACGGCAGCAGGTCAAGGTTCTCGATCTCAGTCGGGAAGATGACGTCCTTGGCCGTGACGCCCCGCTCCATGAGCAGGTTGTAGACCGTGGAGTCGATCTCGTGCGGCTGGATGCCGAGCCCGACCGAGAGCGCGCCCTGCGGGTCGAAGTCCACCAGCAGCATCTTCCGCCCCTGCTCGGCGAGGGCGGCGCCCAGGTTGATGGTGGTCGTCGTCTTGCCGACCCCACCCTTCTGGTTGCAGACCGCCACGATCCGCGCCGGGCCGTGCTCCGTGAGCGGCTTTGGCTCGGGAAATGCGGGGAGCGGTCGGCCGGTAGGGCCGATGTCTCCCGGCAGAAGCTCTATTACGCGCGATGCGGCCACCAGTAAGATCCTCCCGGGGCTAGAGGTCGCGAACTGATTCCGGACTCTAGGACCCCCGCCGGATGGGGGCAAGCCACCGCGCCGTTAGCGCCGGAGATTTCCGGGAAAGGTCCCGTGGCTCCGTCATCCAACTGCTATCGCACCCAACAGATCATTTATCCCAGGGCACGCGGATGCGCGGCGGCGTACACCTCTCTGAGCTTGTCCACCGTCACCAGAGTGTAGACCTGCGTGGTGGTGACGGAGGCATGTCCGAGCAACTCCTGCACGACGCGGATATCCGCGCCCCCGTCGAGGAGGTGGGTGGCGAAGGAGTGCCGGAGCGTATGGGGTGACACATCAGATTTTCCTGAACGTACCGCTGCTTCGCGTAGCACCCCCCACGCGCCCTGTCTGGTGAGCCGGCCTCCACGGGCATTGAGGAACACCGCGGGCGAAGATTTCCTGGTGGCTGTCCTTGCCCCCGCTCCCGCCCTGGCACCCGCCGCGGCGAGGACGGGACGCCCCCTGACCAGGTAGGCGTCGAGCGCCGCGACCGCGTAGCGGCCGACCGGGACGTACCGCTGCTTGCCGCCCTTGCCGCTGAGCTTCACCGCCGGATCCGCCGCCAGGTGATCAAGATCGTCCACATCGAGGCCGGTGGCCTCGGAGATCCGCGCGCCGGTGCCGTAGAGGAACTCAAGCAGCGCGCGGTCGCGGAGCGCGCGCGGATCCGGGTCACCGGTCGACCCGGCCGCGTCGAGCAGCCGCTCGACCTCGTCGATGGTGATCGCCTTGGGCAGCCGCTTGGGCGGGGACGGCGGCGCGACCTCGCGGGCCGGGTCGTCGTTGGTAAGGCCCTGGGCGCGCGCGAACGCGTGCAGTCCGCGGACCGCCACCACCGCCCGGCCGACCGAGGTGGTGGCGAGCGGCGGATGGAGCTCGTCGCCGGTACGCAGCGCCGCCCTGAACTCGGCCACGTCGAGCGGGGTGACCTCGTTGAGCCCGGTCTTGCCCCGCGCCGCCAGCACCTCCGCGTACCGCCGCAGGTCCCGCCGGTAGGACTGCACGGTGTTGGCCGCGAGCCCCCGCTCCACGACGAGGTACTGCAGGTACCCCCGCGCCGCATCCGGCACCGTCACCACGTTCGCCTCCCTGACCACCTCACCGGCGCTGACCCGGTTGGGGCAACGGCGTGAAAGCGAACTCACTGAAGACCGCTGATCCCGCCGTGCCGCCGTTGTTGATGATTCCCAGGCCAACGTATTCGGTCCCGGACAGCGCGGCGTCGGTCACGCGGGCGCGGTGGCGAGCGCGCAGGCCGGCCCGCAGGTCCCCAACGCCGCCGCGCAGTCCTCATTCGCCGGCGCGCTGTCCGAGTTCGCGAAGGCCGCGGCCGATTGCCAGGCGGGAGCCTCGTCGAACGATTCCGCGTTGCTAACCAGCGCGTCGGCCGCGATCAGCGCCGGAAGCACCGATCTGGGAACGTTCGAAGCGGAAACCGAGGATGCGCAGACCAAACGCGACCAGCCAGTCCGCCGCGGCCCAGGCGCTAGCGCCGCTCAACGGGCTGCCCACGCTTGAGGCGGAATTCACCGACGAGGTGGACACCGCCACCGGCAGCTAGCCCTCGGGGGCGTCGGCCGGGCGGAGCATGGCGAAGCCGTCCGCCTGGGCCGCGTGGGCGGCCAGGATGCCGGCGATGGTCTCGTTGTTGTGCAGTTTGCCCGCGAGCGCCAGCCGGACCGTCTCGGCCAGCGGAACCCACTTGATGACCAGGAACTTCTCCTCGTCGTGGCGCTGGTAGCCGGTGCCGGTGGCGGGCTCGACGCCGCGGGCGAGGAAGAGCCTGACCCGCTCGGTGGTGAACCCGGGCGAGGTGAACGTGTCAAGCAGCACCTGCCACTCCCGCGCCCGGTAGCCGGTCTCCTCGAGCAGCTCGCGCTGCGCCGTCGCCAGCAGCGGCTCGCCGTCGACGTCACGCAGGCCCGCCGGGATCTCCCAGAGCTGGTAACCCACCGGGTGGCGGTACTGCCGGATCATGAGCACCCGGCTGGCTTCGTCAAGGGCTAGGACAGCAACGGCGCCGGGATGAGAAACCACGGTACGTTCAGCATAATTCTTGTCCGGCATTTGAACTTTGTCGGAGCGCACCGAGATCAGCCAGTGCTTGAGTATGGGCTCGGTGGCGGCGACGGGCCAGCTCTCCCTGATGTCTTCCACTATGCCGACGCTACCGCGCGGGCGCCGGTTTCGGCGGCCCGGGAACGGGCCAGGGCGGCCGCGATCAGGCCGCTGAAGAGCGGGTGCGGCTTGGTCGGGCGGGACAGGAACTCCGGGTGCGCCTG
Source organism: Trebonia sp. (assembly GCA_050013875.1). Lineage (GTDB taxonomy): Bacteria > Actinomycetota > Actinomycetes > Streptosporangiales > Streptosporangiaceae > Trebonia. The sequence continues at coordinate 4,933 of JBEKEK010000213.1, forward strand.
GGTGGCGACGAAGAAGGGGTGCTGGTCCCTGGGGAGCTCGATGAACTCGACCAGGCGGCCGTCGGGGGAAAGCCCGGAGAATTCGAGCCCGGCGTCTTCAAGCACCTCACGGTAGGCGTTGTTGACCTCGTAGCGGTGCCGGTGCCGCTCGTCGACGCTGGTCGCGCCGCCGTAGAGCTCGCTGACGATGCTGCCGGGCTCGAGGACGGCCGGGTAGAGGCCAAGCCGCATCGTGCCGCCCATGTCCCGCTCCCCCGCGACCACGTCCTCCTGGTCGGCCATGGTGGCGACGACCGGGTCGGGGGTGGCCGGGTCGAACTCGGAACTGTTGGCGTCGCTCAGGCCGGCCAGGTCACGGGCGACCTCGATGACCATGCACTGCAGGCCCAGGCAGAGGCCGAGGATGGGGATGTTGTGCTCGCGGGCGTACCTGATCGCGCCGATCTTCCCCTCGATGCCGCGGATCCCGAAGCCGCCGGGGATCAAGATGCCGTCGACGCCCTCGAGCTGGCCCGGCACGTCGTCCGGGTTCTCGCAGTCGTCGCTGGTCACCCAGCGGATGGTGACCTTCGCGTCGTTGCCGAAACCGCCCGCGCGCAGCGCCTCGGCCGGGGAGAGGTAGGCGTCGGGGAGGTCGACGTACTTGCCGACGAGGGCGATGGTGATGGACCGGGCCGGGCGGTGCACCCGCCGCAGCAGGCCGTCCCACTCGGCCCAGTCGACGTCGTGGAACGGCAGTTGCAGGCGGCGGACCACGTAGGCGTCCAGTCCCTCGCCGTGCAGCACCTTGGGGATGTCGTAGATCGAGGGGGCGTCCGGGGTGGAGATCACCGCCTCCTCGTCCACGTCGCACATCAGCGAGATCTTGCGCTTGAGGCCGTCGCTGATCGGGCGGTCGGACCTGGCCACGATCGCGTCCGGCTGGATGCCGATCGAGCGGAGCGCGGCGACCGAGTGCTGGGTGGGCTTGGTTTTCAGTTCGCCGCTCGGTCCGATGTAGGGCAGCAGCGAGACGTGCAGGAAGAAGCAGCGGTCGCGGCCGATCTCGTGCCTGATCTGGCGGATGGCCTCGAGGAAGGGCAGGCTCTCGATGTCGCCCACGGTGCCGCCGACCTCGGTGATCACGACGTCCACCTCGGGGCCGGCCATGGCGAGGATGCGGGCCTTGATCTCGTTGGTGATGTGCGGGATGACCTGCACGGTGTCACCGAGGTACTCGCCCCGCCGCTCCTTGGCGATCACCGTCGAGTAGACCTGGCCGGTGGTGACGTTCGCCGCGCCGTTGAGCCTGGTGTCAAGGAACCGCTCGTAGTGGCCGACGTCCAGGTCGGTCTCGGTGCCGTCGTCGGTGACGAAGACCTCACCATGCTGGAACGGGTTCATGGTGCCGGGGTCGACGTTCAGGTAGGGGTCGAGCTTCTGCATCTTGACGCGCAGGCCGCGCATCTTCAGCAACCTGCCCAGGCTGGACGCGGTCAGGCCCTTGCCGAGGCTAGAGGCGACACCGCCGGTGACAAAGAGATGCTTGGTCTTTACTTGCCTTTGTTTAGCCGGGGGCTGTGAGGATGGTTTGGACTGAGTCACTGCAGCGGCCAAGATGTGCTCCCGTGGTTTGCGAGGTAACGGCATAAAGCCGCTGGTCCACGGGCCACCAGGATAACACGTCGCGGGCATGCAACCTGTCCAGTTGGCGGCCGGCAACGTCATAACCTGCTGTCAGGCGCCGTTCGCCGCGGCCTGGGACTGTTCTGGATGGCTGGTCGGACGGTCGGCCGGGCGGTCAGACGGATGGTCCGGCGGGTCTCCGGGTGAGTGGCCGGCCGAGTTCTGGCCCGCCTCGCCGAACCGGGCGAGCATGAGCGCGCTCGCCACCGCGATGCTAAAGCCGATGATCGCCACTGGCGCCAGGCCGGGCCTGGTGGTGTCGCCCAGGAAGATCACCCCGATGACGGCCGGCGGCAGCGTCTCGGCCAGTACCACCGCCGCCGTGGCGACGGTAACGCTGCCACCCTCGAGCGCGGTGGTGTAGAAGACGAACGAGATGATGCCGCCCGCCACCACCGCGTACGCGGCCGGGTCGCGGATCAGCGTGAGCGGCTCGAAGCCGGTGAGTACCCGGGCGGCGACGCCGAGCACGCCGTAGCCGAGCCCCGCGATCGTGCCGAGCAGCAGCGTGCGGGTGGGGTCGCGGAGCCGTGCGGCGATTAGACCGCAAACGCCGAGCGCGGCGGTGGCCACGATGAGGGCGATCTTGAAGACAGCGCCGGCCTGGTGGGCGCCCTCGGCGCCGGCCGACGAGCCGAGCAGGCCGACCCCGGCGACCACGCCGGTCACGGCCGCCCACTCCCGCCAGGAGAGGGACACCCCGATCACCACCGAGGCGAGGACGGCGATCACCGCCAGGTTCGCGGCAACCATCGCCTGGACGGCGAAGAGCGGCAGCCGCTGCAGCGCGACCAGCTGCGCGATGAAGCCGAACGTGTCGATGACGACGCTGGCCACGAAGCGCCACTGGTGCAGCATGCGCGGCAGCAGGCCTGGGTCCACCCCAGCCGTGACGTCCCCCTGGGCGCCGCCGGCTGTCCTGGTGCTGGCCTCGCGGACGGCCACCGCCTGCATGACCGAGGCCACGCCGTAGCACAGCGCTGCGACGACGGCTGCGATCAGGCTGACCAGCATGGGCTAAGTTTACGCGCTGCTTAGAAGCGTCGATCAGCTGCTCGTCAGCTTATATCCAGGTTGGCGCGGGGGGTCTCGGTCGGCCGCCAACGCGTCGGTCAGCGCATCTTTCCTGGTCAGCAGCTGGTAAGCGGCTGGTCAGCGGCTGGTCAGCGGCTGGTCAGCGCAGGGCGCTGGCCGGGCGGGCCTCCCAGCTTGTCCAGAGCGGGCGGTAGCCCATCCGGTACCAGAACGGGGCGGAGAGCGGGTTGACCTGGCTGTGGTGAAGCAAGGTGACGCCGACCCCGGCCTTGTCCAGCCTGGTATGCAGCTGCCTGACCAGTGCGGCGCCGATGCCGGTGCCCCGCTCCGCTTGGTCGACGAACATCGTCTGCAGGTAGGCGGCGTCGGTCACGCTGGTCATGCCGGCGATCCAGCCGGCGTCCTGGGGTGGCTGCGCGACGAGCAGGCCCACCGCCTGGCCGCCCCGCTCGGCGAGCCACGTCCAGCTCTGCGGGCGGGCCAGGCTGGTGCGGATCTCGTCCCTGACCAGCCGGGCGGTGTTCGCCCGCCAGACCGGCCCGCCGAAGTGCATGTCATACCGGATGAGCCGGAGCTCCAGGTCAAGCACCTGCTCCTCGTCGGCCGCCCCGGCCGGGCGGATCGCCACGCCATAGGCGCCGCGCGGGGGGCCGCTCGGCGGGCCGGAGGTCGGCCGGGTCCGCGCGGCGATCACGGTAAGCGGCTGCAGGCCGTGCCTGAGCAGGGCGCGGACGCCGGTTATGTCCAGGCTCGGCCAGACCACGCTGGCCGACGTGTCGGGACCGCGGGTCGCGCCGATGCCGGCCAGGTGGTCGCGCCACTGGGCGAGCAGCAGGTCGGCCGATGCCACCACATCCGGCCCGGCCAGCCGCGGGACCAGGGTGAACCGGTCGGCGGCACCCCAGGTCTGGTTGAGCGACTGCGGCGGGATGTGCTGGTGGACGCAGACCCCCAGGCCGGTCAGGCGGCCGTTGTCCCCGGTGACCACGAGCGGTTCGCCACAGCCGGCCGGCAGCGGCGAGGGGTCGGGCAGCAGCGGGTCGATGGCGTGCCAGCGGCGGGCGACCGCGCGGTTGATGTCGCGCACTGCCTCGCGGACCACCCACGGCATTTACTACCTCCCGCAAGCGCGCCTCGGGGGTAGGCGTGCCGTCGCGGTGCACTCTACCGCCAGACAAATCACGCTTTGGGTGGCGTTGCGCATTAGAGTCCTCCGACGCTTCCCGGCCGCTGCCGCCAACCGTCTGAGACCTCGGCTCAGAGTCTGCCTGCTCAGACCGTGCCTGCTCAGACCGTGCCTGCTCAGACCCCGCCTGCTCAGACCCCGCCTGCTCAGACCCCGGCCGCCTGCATGCCGCGCAGCTCGTGCTTGAGTTCCTTGATCTCGTCGCGGAGCCGGGCCGCGACCTCGAACTGCAGCTCCGCCGCGGCCCCGTGCATCTGATCGGTGAGCTGCTCGATCAGCGTCACCAGGTCGCCGCGCGGTGCCGTGCCCGCCGACGCCTTGTTCCGTGAGGACAGGCCGGGCACCGGGGACTTGCCCCGGGACTGCTGGCGGCCCGCGCCGCCGATCAGCTCCTGGGTGTCGGCGTCCTCGCGGTTGATCTGGTCGAGGATGTCAGCGATCCGCTTGCGGAGCGGCTGCGGGTCGACCCCTCTGGAGACGTTGTAGGCGACCTGCTTCTCACGCCGCCGGTTGGTCTCGTCGATCGCGCGCTCCATCGATGGGGTGATCTTGTCGGCGTACATGTGAACCTCGCCCGACACGTTCCGCGCGGCCCGGCCGATCGTCTGGATGAGCGCCGTCCCCGAGCGCAGGAACCCCTCCTTGTCCGCGTCCAGGATCGCGACCAGCGACACCTCGGGCAGGTCAAGTCCCTCACGCAGCAGGTTGATGCCGACGAGCACATCGAACTCGCCCATCCGGAGCTCACGCAGCAACTCGATCCGGCGCAGCGTGTCCACCTCGCTGTGCAGGTAGCGGGCGCGGACGCCGTTCTCGAGCAGGTAGTCGGTGAGGTCCTCGGACATCTTCTTGGTCAGGGTGGTGACCAGGACGCGCTCGTTGCGCTCGGTCCGCAGCCTGATCTCCTCGAGCAGATCGTCGATCTGGCCCTTGGTCGGCTTGATGATGACCTGCGGGTCGACCAGGCCGGTGGGCCTGATCACCTGCTCGACGACGTCGCCGCCGACCCGCTGCATCTCGTACGGGCCCGGTGTGGCCGACAGGTAGATCGTCTGCCCGATCCGCTCGCAGAACTCGTCCCAGGTCAGCGGCCGGTTGTCGATCGCGCTTGGCAGCCGGAAACCGTGATCGACGAGCACCCGCTTGCGGGACACGTCACCCTCGTACATGGCGCCGATCTGCGGCACCGTCTGGTGCGACTCGTCGATCACCAGGAGGAAGTCCTCGGGGAAGTAGTCGAGCAGCGTGTTCGGCGCGGTGCCCGCCGCACGGCCGTCGATGTGCCGCGAATAGTTCTCGATCCCGGAGCAGCTGCCGACCTGGCGCATCATCTCGATGTCGTAGGTGGTCCGCATCCGCAGCCGCTGCGCCTCGAGCAGCTTGCCCGCCTGCTCAAGCTCGGCCAGGCGCTGCGCGAGCTCGGCCTCGATGCCGGCGATGGCGCGCTCCATCCGCTCGTCGCCCGCCACGTAGTGGCTGGCCGGGAAGACGTACAGCTCTTTGTCCTCGGTGATCACCTCACCGGTCAGCGGGTGCAGGGTGGAGAGCCGCTCCACCTCGTCGCCGAACATCTCGATACGGACGGCGAGCTCCTCGTACTGCGGGATGATCTCGATGGTGTCGCCGCGGACGCGGAAGGTGCCCCGGGTGAAGGCCAGGTCGTTGCGGGAGTACTGCATGCCGACCAGGTGCCGGAGCAGGGCCTCCCTGTCCATGGTGTCGCCGACGTGCAGCCGCAGCATCCGGTCGAGGTACTCCTGCGGAGTGCCGAGGCCGTAGATGCAGGAAACCGACGCGACCACGATCGTGTCCCGCCGGGTGAGCAGCGAGTTGGTCGCCGAGTGGCGCAGCCGCTCCACCTCGTCGTTGATCGACGAGTCCTTCTCGATGTAGGTGTCGGTCTGCGGGACGTACGCCTCAGGCTGGTAGTAGTCGTAGTAGGAGACGAAGTACTCGACCGCGTTGTTCGGCATCATCTCGCGCAGCTCATTGGCGAACTGCGCGGCCAGGGTCTTGTTGGGCAGCATGACGAGAACCGGGCGGTCAAGCCGCTCGGCGAGCCACGCCACGGTCGCCGTCTTACCGGTCCCGGTCGCGCCGAGGAGAACGGTGTCCTTCTCCCCCGCCTTGACCCGCTTCTCGATCTCGGCGATCGCGGCCGGCTGGTCCCCGGCGGGCACCATGTCGGTGACGACCTTGAACGGTGCCACCTTCCGCTGCAGGTCGGTTACCGGACGCACGGGCGCCACCTCCTTATCTCCTGGTCCAACTCTATGTTGGGGGTCTGACATTCCGGGGGGCCCACGCCGTCACCGCGTCACCGTCACCGCCCGTCACCGCCCGTCACCGCCCGTCACCACCCCCCTCCGCCGTCCGTGCGCCGTACAGTCCTAGCAGCCAGGGCAGCCCGCCATTACCCTGGCGGGGTGCTCTGCTTGCGTCCGATGACCGAAGCGGATCTACCGATCGTCGCGGCATGGCTCCGGCTCCCGCATGTGGCCCGCTGGTGGACGCCGGACACCACGGCGGAGGCGGAGATCGCCAAGTACCAGCCGGTCGCCAACCGAAGTCAGGGACACCCCCATCGCCATCCACCGCCTGTCTTCACCTGCGGCTTCTCGCTAACCCGAAAGACACCTCTCCGCAGGCCTGGCTGCTTTCCGCAAGTCTGGCTGCTTTCCGCGGGCCTGGCTCGCCCGCCACATTCCGTGGCAACACTCAACGGCGCCGGATCCGCTCATTATCGTGGAGACTTTTTTCCTGGCGGAAGAAAAGCACGCTAGGGGAGAGCTTTTCTTCCAAGATCTTTCTGAGCTCTCTCGCGTCCGATTCCCATGCAGAGGCGGAGAGCCAGTTGACCGCCAGGTGAACCCAATAGCGGTGATATCCGTTTGCCAGGGTGAGAAGCGTCGACTTCAGGGTCGACGTCGGTACGCGGGAACGGCGACGGGTGGAGATCGAGCGGGCCGATGCAGAAGCACCCCGCCGTGGTCTCGACCGGCCGGAGCCGACGGAGCGGGAGAACCAGAAGGTACCCGACGCCGACGCCGGCCAAGTGCTTGCCGACCCCGAGCGACTGGCCGTGGAGCACAGGACATACCGGGCAGCCGTCGGCCGTGACTACGGCGCGGCCCGCGGCCAGTGGACCGAGGCGGTCCCCGAGCTGCGGGACGCCTGGGAGAAGATCCAGGAGAAATATGGTTACCAGGAGGGCGAGCATCCGACTAAGCAAGCCGACGACGGCACCTGGCAAGGCAAGGGCGGCCGCAGGCTAGATGCCGTACAGAACCAGGAGATCGACCGGGGCTACGCCCGCATCCGCGAGGTCGGGGAACAGACGATCATTCCCGCCGTCGTCTCCGTCGAGGCCGACGACCCAACCAGGCGCCTAGTCGGCTT
>JBEKEK010000214.1:0-12137 GCA_050013875.1 Trebonia sp.
TATCTGAGTGGAGCCGGTCTCGGCGCGACGCCTCGCGCCGATAACGGCTCTGCGGCGCCCGTTCGCCGGAGACGCCGCGCCGGGCTATGCCGAGGGGGTGGTGCCATGAATTCGACGCAGACCGGCCGCCGCTCGCGGGCAGTCCCCCTCGACCAGGACGACCCGCGCGTTATCGCGGCCCGGCAGGCCGAGCGGCGGCTGTACGACCACTACGGGCTCGAGCCGGCCCACCACCTGGTCGCGCTGCCCCGCCTGGGGTTGCGGGTCCGCCTCACCGAGGTCGGCTCCGGGCCGCCGGTGCTGGTCGTACCGGGTGGGCGGCCACTGGAGCCAGTGGTTCGCGATGGACCGACCGGACCGGGTCATGGCGCTGGCGCTGCTCGGCGTGCCGGGCAACGTCCTCACCACGCACCCGCCGGCCGCCCTGCGCCTGGCCTCCGTGCGCGGCCTGAACCGCCCGGTGGTCCGCGCGACGATCCCCCGCAAGACGAAGGACGCCCTGAAAGGGCTGGGTTTCCTGGGCCACTCACCGGAGACCCTCAAACGGCTGCCCGCCGCGATGGGGGAGTGCTACTTCACCTTCGATCGGCTCCCGAACTACCAGCTGTCGACCCGGACTCTGATGGAGGTGACGAACCGGCTCCGCGGATCGAACCCCCGGATCCGGATTACAGAGGCCGAGCTCGCCACGGTGCGCGCGCCCGCCGCGCTCCTGTGGGGCGAGCACGACCCTTTCGGCGACGTCGAGACCGGCAAACGCATCGCCGCGCTGGTACAGCACGGCCGGTTCCAGGAGCTTCCCGGAGGCGGCCACCTGCCGTGGCTCGACGACCCGGAGACAGCCGGGCGCCTGGTCATGGACCTCCTCCGCAGCACCGAGCACCCAGAGAAGGACACCCGGTGAGCACCACCGCTGAACCGGCGGACCACCGCGGCGAGCGCCCGGAGACCGACGGCCCCCTGACCGAGGCCGGCCACGGAGGCAGCACCCGGACCACCCTCGAGACGATGGGCGACCCCATCACCAGCAGCTACCGCGCCCAGCCGGCGAACCTCCTGGTGCAGGACGGGTTCGGCGCCCTGCTGACCGAAGGCGACGTGGCCTCCGGGTCGGCCGGGGCCACGCTGCGGCAGCTGCGCTCGCGGGGGCGGCTGCGCGGCGCGGCTGCGCTGCTCGGCCCCGCGTTCGTGGCCGCGATCGCCTACGTCGACCCCGGCAACTTCGCGACCAACTTCTCGGCCGGGACGGCCTTCGCCTACCGCCTCGCCTGGGTCGTCCTGGCCGCCAACCTGATGGCCATGCTGGTGCAATACCTGTCGGCCAAGATCGGCGTGGCCACCGGCAAGGACCTGCCGGAGCTCTGCCGCGAGCAACTGCCGCGCGCAGTGTCCCGCGGCCTGTGGGTGCAAGCCGAGCTAGTCGCGATGGCCACCGACATGGCCGAGTTCATCGGCGCCGCCATCGGCCTGAACCTGCTGTTCCGCACGCCGCTGCTGATCGCCGGGCTGATCACAGCGGCCGCCGCGTTCGCCATCCTGGCGCTGGAACAGCGCGGCTACCGCAGGTTCGAGCTCGCCATCATCGGCCTGCTCGGCATCGTCGTGCTCGGGTTCGCCTACGACCTGGCCGCGGTGCACCCCAGCGGCGCCGGCATAGCCAGCGGCCTGGTGCCGCGGCTCGGCGGATCCGCCTACCTGCTGCTGGCCGTGGGCATCATCGGGGCCACCGTCATGCCGCACGTGGTCTACCTGCACTCGGCGCTCACCAAGTCCCGGGTGCCCTGCCAAGACGACGGCGAGCGGCGCGAACTGCTCCGCTTCCAGCGGCTCGACGTGCTCATCGCCCTCGGCGCCGCAGGCCTGGTCAACCTGGCCATGCTGTTCGTCGCCGCCGCCCTGTTCAGCCACTCAGGCCACTCCGCGCAGGCGGCCGCGGTCGCCAGCGGGTCGATCGAGGCCGCGCACGCCGACCTCGCCCGGATGGTGGGCGGCGCAGCCGCGCTGGCGTTCGCCGTTACCCTGCTCGCCTCCGGACTGTCATCCTCCAGCGTCGGCACCTACGCCGGCCAGGTCGTGATGCAGGGCTTCATCGGCCGCGGCGTGCCGCTGTTCGCCCGCCGCGCGATCACCATGTTGCCCGCGCTCATCGCGCTCGCCGCCGGACTGCCGCCCACCGCGACCCTGGTGATCTCCCAGGTCGTGCTCTCCTTCGGCATCCCCTTCGCGCTGGTGCCGCTGGTCGCGCTGACCCGCCGGGCCGACATCATGGGCCCGCTGGTGAACCGGCCGCTCACCACCTGCGCCGCCGCGGGCACCACCGGCATCATCATCGCGCTCAACGTCTACCTGCTCGCCGTGACCCTGCTGCACTGAAGCCGCCCCGGCCCGGCCGGCCCACGGACAGGTCTCTAGAGCCGACCGTCACACGGCTACAACCATGCAGAACGGCTGCGCGCGCCGCTCGACGGCCCTCCCTGATCCTCGGCAACGGCCGGCCGGCAGGGCTCTGGAAGCCGATTGACCGCGCACTGCCAGCGAGGTTCGCCGGATCAGAATTCCACGGCGCCGCGCGCGCTGCCACCGTACCGTTCCAGCATCTGCGGGGACGAACAGCCGTTCAGCTCCATCAGGTCGCCCTCCGCACCCCTCGGTCTAGCCAGGTATGGCTGAAGTGATGCCGGAACCGGTGCGGGTACACCCGCACGCCCGCCTGGTCGCCGCGCCGCCTGACCATCCGGTAGTTGTGCCTTCGCCGGCGGCGATGCGGTCGGGGTCGACGTCGGGCCTGCTCACCGCGTAGTCGATGACCGCGCCGATGGGAACCTCGTAGTCGTAGCGAACTCGCCCTGGCTGGTGGACAAGCAGGACCATTCGCGGGAGATCTCGTCGATCATCACCGGCAGGCACTGCCGCGGCGCAGGCCCGGGCTTTCCTGCTCGACGAATACGTTGGCCTGCCCTTCGCCCATCCTTGCTCATACCGGTCGGTGATAGAACGAGCGGTGGCGGCCCGGCTGGGCTTCCGAGCGGACTCGGTGTCTGGTCCCGATGGCCTCGCCGATGACTTGCCGGCCCCTGCGCCCGCTACGAGCCCGGTAACGCGGTCACCGGTGCTGCCCAATTTTCAGTTCCGGTTCCTTGATGCGGTCCTGATCGGCGGCATGACTACGGCGCTTGCCCTGGCTCACGCGGGCCACGTTATGATTGAACCGTCAAGCTACTCCAGACTCCGGTAGCCAGCTGAGGCGTTACCGGAGGTACGGGTCATGTTCTACGTGTTGGGCGCCCATCGGTGGATGCTGCGCGGCGCCTGTCGGCAGGCGGATCCCGAACTGTTCTTTCCCGTCGCGGTCAAGGAGTCGGCAGAGCGCCAGATCGAAGCGGCGAAGGCAGTCTGCGCCCCTTGCGCCGTCCGCGCCAGTTGCCTGTCCTACGCTCTTGAGGCCAAGGCGGAGGGCATCTGGGGCGGGACCACCCAGCAAGAGCGGCACGGAGGACGGCGATCCCCCGGCCGCCGGGCCAGGTTCGCCGCGGGGCACAGTTAGCGGAATCGTCGGCCCGCATGGACGCGGAAATCGGGCATGCGCAGGTCGCGGAGGAGCATGCCGCCGTTGGCGTGCGGGCTAGCGCCCATCGGCAGTCCCATCCATAAGTTCTCCGGGTAGACCAAAATGGGTCGTCCCCGGGAGGGCTGCCGGTCCTCCTGTCCCTCTCGGATTCACCACTCGCCAACCAGGCGGATAATCATGGAGCCCGCGGCAGCCCGCGGCGCCCGGACGACGATGCTTATGCGGCGGCGGGAAACTCGGCGCTGAGCCGCCATCCGCCGGCCGGGACCGGGCCGCCGCAGATGGTGCCGCCGAGAGCAGCGACGCGCTCGGCGAGGCCGGTTAGCCCGTGGCCCGAGCCAAGCTCGCCGATGCCTGTGGCGCCGGGAGGCGGCGCCTGGTTGACGATCTCGACGCGGACGCCGTCGCCGCAGGCCAGCTTCACGTGGATCGCCGCGCCCGGGGCGTACCTCATCGCATTGGTCAGGCCTTCCTGCAGGATGCGGTAGGTAGCCCGGGCGGCATCCCCGGGTATCGCACTGACGTCACCAGTGATCTCGAGGTTGGGCCCGACGCCGGTGCGCGCCGCGCGCGCCAGGAGGACCTCGACGTGCTCCTGGCTGAGAGGGTGTTCCAGGGACGGGGTCAGCAGGCTGGTCAGCCCGCTAATGTCCGTGGCGGCTTCGCGGGCCAGGTCGGCGATGTTGCTGAGCAGCTCGTCGGCGGCCGGGTCACCGGGCGTCAGCCGCTGGCCGGCGCTGGCCTGGATAACCATGATGCTGACGTTGTGCGCGATGACATCGTGCAGTTCTCGGGCTATGCGGTCGCGCTCGAACCGGACACTTTCCGCGGTGAACTGCTCGCGCTCTGATTCCAGCTCGAATGCCCGGATGCGCAAGCTGGCGGCGAGCAAGCGATGGGAGCGCACTGCGCGCCCCACCAGCCATAGGCCGACGGTGAGCATGGCCGGGAACGGGTTCAGCTCGCCCCATTGCAGGCTCGCGGTCAGGACCGCCAGGCCTGCCAGGGACGCGGGCAGGCGGACGTAGGCGCCCAGCGCGTAGCACAGCGCGGGCACGGCGATACCGGTCCCGATCGTTTCGACGGTGGTGCCGGGGCTGGAGCCGTGCAGATAGAACCAGCCGGACTGCACTGATATCACGTACGCGGCGGACGCGATCAGAGCGGCAGCGATGGGCGAGGTGCGTCGGCCCAGCATGGCCGCGGCGGCGACACCGAGGACGGCCATGTTCGGCCAGGGCAGCGGCTGCCCGGCCAGCCCGGCCCACGCAGCCACCGCCAGCGCGGGCGCACCGACCGCCGCAGTGAGAGCGGCGTCGGCGAGGCGCACCTCGGCAATCCTAGGCATGGCTGGTGACTAGCGGCAGCATGACCCGCGACGAACGCCGTCCGGCCGAGTCCTCGATGTCGATTGTCCCGCCGAACAGCGCCAGCCTGGCCTGAACTGCCGAGCGGAGCTGTCGCAGATCGCAGCCGGCGGCCGGGGTGCCGGCGACGTGCAGCTCAAGGCAGTCGGGCGCGAAGCGCAGCCGGACGTCGACTTGGGCGGAGGGCTCGTCATGCAGCACCGTAAGCAGCTGCTCGACGATCCGGTACCCGGTCAGCTCGATGCTGGCCGGCAGCGGCCGCTCCGGCCCGTCGACTGTAAGCCGGGTGGCCGCTGTGGTCGCGCGCGCGAGGAGGCCCCCCAGTTCGTCCAGGCCCGGCTCGGGCTCCGTGGGCGTCTCGCGGAGCGTGCCTACCGCCTGCCGCATGGAGTCGAGGACCGCCCGGCCGACCAGCTCGATCGCGGCGAAACTCGCATCGACAGGGACGGTCCCGTCGCCGACCGGGCGGGCCAGCCGACCGATCTCGTCAATCCGCTCGCTCAGCGTGCCGCTGATGTCCGCGGTGATCCGAACCCGCTCGGCGGCGACCGCCAGCGCGGCGGTTCGCTCTCGCTGCTCTCGCAGCTGCGTGGTCCGGCACCGCAACTCGGCGACCAGGCTTGCCCGGCGGCGGACCAGGATGCCTGCCCCGGCGAATACGCCGCTGACCGCCGTCATCAGAACGATCACGGGGGCGCCAAGCCGCGGGTCGTACAGGCACTGGATCACAACCGAGACAAGCACGCTGGCCAGGACCAGAGCACGGGCGCGGCCAGCACAGGCGCGCCCGGCCAGGTAGGCGACGAAGAACACGGCTGGCAGCGCGGGGCCGCAGCGGACGAGGGACCCGAAGAACACCTCGTTCGCCACCGCGGCCACGGCCAGCACGACGGCCGCCGTCAGCGGCGCCCGGCGCGCGAACGCCACCGGCAGCGTCATGGCCGTGGCCACCGCACACGCGGCCGCGCTGCCGGCCTGTCCGCGCACGAGGACCACTATGTACGCGCTCAGAGCGAGAGCAAACGCGAACGCGGCGAGCTCTGCCCAGCGGGCACCAAGGCGACGGTGCCACCGCCATTCCGGTGCGCTAATCAGCGACATGCCCCAGCCCTCATCCGCCTGTGCTTACGTCGATTATGTGCTAGCTCGCGAGCTCGCGGACGTCAGCGGCACTCGCCACGGGTCGGTTCTTCACCCATAGGACCACGAATACCGCGACGGCGAGAATTGCGACCACGATCCCGACGACGCCGGTGACCGGGAGGTTCCCGTTGCCGGTGCCCGGGTGGCTGGGCCGGCCGGTTGCGAACATCAGCGCCAGCGTGCCGGAGAACCCGGCCACGGTCGCAGCGGCAACCATCCAGCTGCCCGGCCCGCGCCGTACCGGGACCAGGCTGCCGCTCCCGCGTCGCACCCGGCGGGCCCGGAGCGCGTAGATGCCCATGGCGACTCCGCCAACGAGAGCCAGAATGATGAGCTGAACGATCCAGTACGCGGGGTCATCCGTTGTGGTGGCCGGCGAGTCGTGGCCCCGGCCGCTGCCGAGGTACCACGACTGGGCCGCAGTTGCCGCCAGCATCGGCGGGATCACGCCGATCAGCACCTCCCGCCGGCTGGATGCCGCGAAGCCGACCATGACTGCCACGAGCAGCCCGATGATTGGTGTCATTTCTCCTCCTCGACCAGGAACGACCTGGGATAAGGCCGACGATGACGCGGCGTTGGCTCGGCGGCGTCCCCCTGCGGCGGCATGTTCGGCGACGGCATCCTCCTCCGGTACTATGCTCAGCGCATGCAGTCCGCGCCGACCGAACGCGTCTCCGTGCTGATCGCCGACGACCAGCGGCTGGTCCGGACTGGATTTCGGCTGATTCTCGCCAGTGAGTCAGACATCGACGTCGTCGGGGAAGCGTCCGACGGGATCGAAGCGGTCGAAATCGCCCTGGCCCGGCAGCCGGACGTCGTCCTCATGGACATCCGGATGCCGCACATCGACGGCTTCCAGGCGACGCGCAAGGTCCTCACCAGTACCGGCAGCCGGGTGCTGATCCTTACCACGTTCGACTCCGACGAGTATGTCTACGAGGCACTGCGCGCCGGGGCCAGCGGCTTCCTGCTCAAGGACGCGCCGGCGGACCAGCTCGTCACCGCGGTCCGGTGCGTGGCGGCCGGCGACGCCCTCATCGACCCGAGCGTCACCCGGCGGCTGATCGCCCGCTTCACCCGGTCGATCCGGCCCACCGCACCGGTTCCTGAGATCGCCGCGAAGCTGACTGTCCGGGAAATCGATGTGCTCCGGCTTATCGCGCGGGGACTGTCGAACACCGAGATCGCCGCTGAGCTGGTAATAGAGGAGAGCACCGTCAAGACCCACGTCGGCCGGGTGCTGACCAAGCTCGACCTGCGCGACCGGGTCCAGGCCGTCATCCTGGCCTACGAGACCGGGCTGGTGGCCGCCGACCAGCGCGGGCGCTGAGCTGGTGTCTGGTGCGGGATGGTCGGCTTGCCGACGGCGACCGCGGCGCATCCTGACGCTCAGGACCGTCCGCCGGTCCCCCCGCGGTCGCACGCCGGCGGCCAGGTTCCTACCGGAGGTGGACGTGCCGCTACCCGCCGCCGACGGACGCTGAGATCACCAACTTCTCAGCAGAGGAACTTCATGAAACATCGAATCGCCATCGCGGCCATCGCCACGACCGCCGCGCTCGGCGGAGCCTGCGCGTTCCTGGTTCCGGCCGCCAGCGCCAGCACCGCCGCCAAGTCGCACACCGTCACGTTCACTTCGGTGGAGGAGGCGGTGCACAACTACTCCCAGACAGTCAGCAGCCAGCAGGACAAGGACGTCAACGGGTCGGGCAAGGTCATCGGCTACGACATGCTCTACAGCGTCTTCAACCCGAAGACCGAGACGGCGGAGCTCACCTTCGCGGCCATCCTCAACGGCGGTTTCGTGTACGGAGTGGCTAACGCATCCAGCAACCCGGTGAGTCACGGCACGATCACCGGGGGGACCGGCGCCTTCACGGGAGCGAAAGGGAGGCTCGTCGCCAAGAACCTCAATAAGGCCGGCACCAAGACCGCGGTCACCATCACCTACCACACGTAAACACCCAAACCAGGCGTCTGCCAGCGGGGCCTGACGTTGCAGTGTTGCGAATCGCCACGGCCCGTTCAGCACAAAGATCTTGAATTCCAGGATCTCCGATGTCCTGAACGGGCCGTGTTTTGCCTATCGACCAGCTCTCCTTGCGGATTCCCGGGTGACCCAAGTCGCAACCCGGACCAACCATGCCCGGTCAGGCCTCAAGCCGGTCGGCCAAGCTAGCCCACCGAGATGCGTTCGCAAGGTCCGGTAGGTCGCGTTTCCGCACGTCAAGGAGACCTGGAGCCGGTGAGCGGATTCGAACCGCTGACCGTCGCTTACAAGGCGCATCCGGACGATATCTGGAAGTCGCCGGTCGTGGCCTGATGTGGCGTTTACCTGGGATAACCGTCTGCCGAGATCGCCTCACGTCGTTGGACGGCTGCCAGTGTTGGCTCCCCTTTTGGCTCCCTGCACCAACTCAGCTTCGTCAGGAAGGTTACAAAACTGTAGGTCCACGGCTAGTGCCCTGGCATGCACCTCGGTTACATGGCGGCCATCGCGTCTAGGTTCGCCTGGGCGCTCGCGGCGAGAATACAGGTGACCTGCGTGGTCGCCTGACGGTTCCCTCTGCCCGGTGCCGATCGCTTAATACGAGCGACGAGTGGTCGAAAGAGGGCCACAACATGTCGAGCGCAGATCTGCCGTTATGCCGGATACCTCACGACGGCGAGGTCGGTATGGTCGGCTCAAAGGACCGCCGGGCCGCGTCTCACGCCAAGACCAGGACGCTCTACGAGGAGATCGGGGGCGCTGCGCTGGCCTGGTCCAGCACCGGGTCGAGCCGGTCAGGAACCGGCCGATAGTTCTGGTAAAACGCCCGGTCCCCGACCGGCCAGCGCTCGCCGGTGGGCGCCTCCACCACCCAGTCGCCGGGCAGGGCGGTCGCCTTGCCCTCCTTCGTCCCGACCACCACCGCCTCGGTGACCTGCCAGGCCCGGTAAGCGCCGACGCGGCGCCAGCGGTCGCCGCCGAGTGGCTGGTGGCTCGACCGGAACTCCGAGTCCGCAACCATCCGCACATTCCCGGCAGCGTCGACGAGCCGCCAGTCACCGGGGAGACCGTGCATCTGCTCGCCGGCGTGAGTGCTCCATGCCAGAGGCTCGCTCAGCTGACTGGCCCGGACCACACCGACGCGCTCGACCGGGCACGCCACGGGCGGGCCTCCCTTGGGGATGATCGCGACGAAACCGACCTCCTGCAGCTGGGTGAGCTGCCCGTACAGGTTCCGGCACAGCTCCGCGCGCACGCTGGCCGGGAGTTTCGCCCACGGAGCCACGACCTTACCCTCCCGGCCAGCCGCGAGCTGCCGGACATACCACCGGGTGTGCACGGTGTCCGTGACCGCGATCAGATCTTTAGCGCTCAGCTCGATGAGGCTGCCTTCGGGCGCCTGGTGGACCGGCACCCAGTGCCGGCCGAGGGCCGCGACCGCGGCCATGACTGACCGGAGCCTCAGGATGCTGTCCTGCTTGACATACGGGTCAAGCTCGGCCCACGGTAGCCGGGCCGCGGCCTCCGGGTCCCCAGGCGGTAGTGGGTGACTGAGCCGGTAGCACTCATGCCAGAGCCGGGCGACCCGCTCCCAGGTATTCTCGGGGACCTCACCCTCGACGAGCAGGCCAGGCTCGAACTGATTGAGCAAACCGAGGATCTCGCCGACGGTGAAGCTGTCCGAGTCCGCGAGAACGAACACCGGGGTCTCCGGGTGCAGCAGGGCGATGCGTCCCGCCTCGTGCAGTCCGCTCCCAGGCGGTTCCTCGGTGATGATGACGACGGTCTCTTGGGCCTGGGCCGGATCCATCGCGTCGAGGATGCGCAGGACGTGGTCACGCCAGTGAACCTGGTGTGCGACCAGGCTGGGAAGCAGGTCGGGGACCGCAGCGGGCGCGGACGCGAGGTACTCGCGGCGGATGTCCGGTGAGCGGGGGTCGAACAGGTCCACGCGCGGCGGCAGTAGAGACGCTGCGTCCGGGACCGACGTCAGGTCAGATTCCGCCGAACTTCCCGCTGCGGCGGCCGTCATCAGCTGGGTGTGCTCCCAGGCGCGACGGGCGAGCTCGAGCAAGATGGCCTGCGTGAAAGTGCTGTCACCGCATACGAGCAGGTGCGCCGGCCGCGCGCGCAGCACCCGAGCGACGACGGTGCGCGCGGTGGTCTCGGCCGGGCTGAGCGCGTCTTCGAACCATCCGCCGGGCATGCCGATGTGACCACAGCGCCAGTGGTCGGCCTGCCGCGGATCGTCAACCAGGGCGACAAGGCGAGGCTGGCAGTCCGGGTCGGGCTGGTAGCGGGCGAGAACGCGCGCCGTCTCGGCGATCACCCTTTCGTTCTCGGCGGCTCTGCTCCGCAACGCGTAGAGGTGACGAAGCGCGCAGCCGCGCCAGGTGGGGATGATCGTCTGCAGGAGATCCGACGAGGTTGGGCTGCCGATTACGACCCGCGCACCGAGAGACCTCGCCTCGTCCAGCAACGGATTGGCCTGTGCCGGTTCGATGACGACGATCGAGTGCGGACTGGGCGCTGTTTCGGCCAACCGCTTGAGCAGGGGCATCGTAAGGGGGCTGAGGCCAGTGAAGATGGTTACTTCACGCTCGAATCTGGACTGCAGCCGGTCAAGCATGCCTACCTGGACGACGCGACGCGGACGCAGGCCTGCAGTTCGGGCATCGGTACCGTTCGCTTCCTCTCCGCCGAGCGCGCGCATCAGTTCAGCCATGGCCGATATGTCATCAGGTGTAAGCGGATCCTTGATTCGACGCATAGCCTCAGACAAGGCTTCTTGCCGAGCTTTGAGAAGGTGTTCTTCCTGAACTTGACCGCCGCGCTTCTTTCGCCTATCTAGATAACCTACGATGCAGACCGCTACTGCTGCAATTCCGCTCAACAAGGTTCCCGCACCAGAGAGATCAGTGAAAATCTCGATACCGGTGATGTGTGTTTTTTCAGCTATTCCTACGCCGCCGAGCACTGTCAATGCAGCCAGAATGCCTGTTATCCAAACAGCCGCAAGAATAGTCGTGCGCCAAAACTTTTCATCAGCGACCCAGGGCCGACGCTTACGCTGCATTCCCTTGACTGATGGCTGCATATCTACCTGAGGCTTACGTACACTGCAACAGATGATGGAATTGGAAAATTAATAAAGGCGTACAAAACGGTCGATGCACGGCCTGATATCGTCATACCTGACACAATACAGCTGCGACCTGCCTTCGGAACAGTCGACATGAATAGAACATCTTTCGCATGAATTAGGGAAATGCCAGCCCTGTCAGAAAACCTTGACGAAACCGCAGACCAGCTATGCCAGTTTGTGGTGGCATTTGTGGGGCTGGCATCCGAGCGATGACGAGCCAGGATCGATCCATTCGTCTGCTGTTTCGACTGCCGGGGCGGCGAGCAAAGCGCAGCACATCAGGCGGTTCTGGCGTCCCGCAACTCGAAGGTAACCACCCAGCGTGACGAAGGAGCGCTTCACCGTGTTGCATGGCCTCGGTGCCGGCGGCGGACGCGAAGGCCGCCCGCGGGTTAAAGATTCTGGTCTGCGGTCGGGACAGTCGAGCGATTCCCTTGCCGCCACGACCGGCGAATAGGGTTACCGTGAGTCAATCAAGTGGGAAGCGGGCGATCGCGCAGCCGGCGAGTTCCTTGGTGCGTGCCTCGATGTCGCCCACGGTCCACACTTCCTTGGTCGCAAGGGTCGCGTTCAGCGCCAGCCCGTTCCGATAGCCGATGAAGCGCCCCTTGGCATCGATCCCGTCCCTCTGTCGTTGGTGATCGCCGGCGTGGACCCGCCCGCCGGGACCAGGGCGTAGCCGCCCACGGTGAGGCCGTGCGGCTGGCCCCAGAGGTCCTCGCCCGGTTGCATGCTCACGCCGCCGGCGTAGGCGCCCTGGTAGAGGAAAATGATGCTGTCCGCCCCGGCCGCGGTGCTGGCTGCCGCGAGCGTGCTGAACGGGGATGCCGCCTCCCCGTTCCCGGCGGCTGAGCCGGAGTTGTTGACGTACCAGACGACCGTGCCGACGGTGATGGTGACGGTCCCGGTGGCGGTGACGGT
>JBEKEK010000215.1:0-11910 GCA_050013875.1 Trebonia sp.
GGTTTGGGCTCCCCACCTGCAATGGCGAACCCGGAGGGCCAAACCTCCATCACTGGCACAGCACGGCTCATGCCGGCGACCTTCTACATCGCCATCACTCCCCTTTCAGGACACACCGCATAGCGGCGGATATTTCTCGCTGCCTGTGGGCGGTCGCGTCAGGCAGCCGGCCGAATCTCAGAGATCGCAGACCGATGTTCGAGAGGCACGCCTGCCTGCCTGCCGTTGAGTGCGGTCAGGTACGCGCGTACCCGCTGGGCACGTGGCTGGCCTACATGCAGCCGGGCGCGGATCGCGCGCACCGACGGCACGCGCCCGGCCGCAAGCTCGACCGCGAACGCCTGCGCAGCCTGCACCAGCAGCGGATCGGCATCCGGCACGCACTCAGGCGCCCCGCCCAGGGCCGCGCCGGTCCCCGGTAGCCGGGCAGAGCGGATGATCATCATGAGCAGTCCGTACGAGCCGACCAGCGCGACCGCCGGCCACGCGGCCACCGCCGCACCCATCACGCCGTGCCCGAGACCGTGCGCGACATTCGCCGCCAGCGTCGCCGTGATGCCCAGCCCCAGCAGCCACCGCGCCAGCGCCGGAACCGGCGCCTTCCGGCGCGCGCAGTCCAGCATCACCATCGAACTGGCGTAGATCAGCCCGTCCACCGTCAGCGGCACCAGCCGGGCCGTCCACCCCGCCTCACCATGCGCCCGCACGAGATCATAGGCGTGCTCATAAGATGCGACCGCCGCGACCGCCGCGACGCCCATGACGGCCCCTGCGGTCGTCCACCTGATGACCCGATCGGCCGCCGTCACAGGGCACCGCAAACAGCAAATGACCTGGTCAGGGCAATAACGCCACCATGCCCAATTGGTAGGCCTTGGGCCTCGGACACTTAATCCAAGTCTCTGACCTGCGATTATTCGCCACAAAGATCAGATGGCCACGCAAATTTGCAGTCCACGGGCGTGTGGGTTCAAGTCGCTATGGACACGAACCCTCTGGCCATGGCGCAATGCTGCCCGTCCTGCGGCTGACCTATGTGAGGCGGACCCATCGCCGACTCGGTACGCGTCGGCTGGCGTCGTTCCGTGCTCTGCAGCACGGCGTAAGGGAGCAGTCATGCCGGGATGGTGAGCGCTTCAACCGCCTTGAGGTCATCAAGCGGGCCAACGTTGGCGCGAAAGCCTCTCAGTAGCTCATCGTGCCTGGCGGCGGCACCATCGACGAGAGCGAAGTGCGGCTCCTGATGGCCGCGGGCCCATCAGTGGTCAGGGCGGGTGGTGTCGTCGGACGCTCACACGGTGAAAAGACTGCTCCGCCCCCGGTGGATCACGTAGCCGTCTCCCGCAAAGGGGAACTCGGACAGCGTCTCGCCCTGCGCTTTCGCGGACTGGAGCAGGCCGAACGCGGGGTCCCCGCCGTCAACGAAAGGCGGCTGCGTGCGGCAGGCGTCGACCCGATGGCGATCCGTCTGGCGCTGATCGCGCACCATTCGGTGCGTCATCAGGGCTGCCCCGCTTGTCGGGTGCCGGGCCGTCACGACGTGGCCGGGCCGAGCGTGGTGGCGAGTTGGCGGCGGGAGCTGACGCCGAGCTTCTTGTAGACATGGCCCAAGTGCCAGTCGATGGTCTTAGGGCTGAGGTACAGCTTCTGGGCGATCTGCGGTGTGGTGAGTCCCCAAGCGGCGAGTTCGGCGATGCGCCGCTCGGTGGGAGTGAGGGCGTTATGGCCGTCCGCCTGCCGTGGTGTCCGCTGGCGTCCGCCGGCCGCGTGCAGCGCGGCTCGCGCACGGGCGGCGAGCGGGGCGGCCCCGAGCGTCTCGGCTAGCTCCAGGCCCTGCCGCAGCGGTTCGCGAGCGGCGGCGTGGTGTCCCGACTGGCGCCGGACCATCCCGAGCGCGACCAGCGCCCGGGCGCGCTCAAGCGCCGACGGGGAGCGGTGGAGCACGCTGACCGCCTCGGCGAGCAGTTCCTCTCCCTGCCTGCCGCCGACGGCAAGCCCGGCGGCGCGCAGGGCCGCGCCGACTGTCCTGGGCGCGCCGGAGGCCCGGGCGTGTTCGAGCGCCACGTGGGCGAGTTCCAGGGCGAGCTCACGGTTGCCTAGCTGTGTAGCGGCGGCGCTGGCCCAGATGCGCCAGGGAAGCATCGTCGGCTGTGTCATGCCGTGGCGGCCCGCCAGGTCGCCCGCCGCGCGCAGGTCGCGCAGGGCGGCAGCCGGATCTTCTTGCGCGAGCGCCAGGCGGCCGCGGGCGGCGAGGGCGAGCGTGTGCTCCGGGCGCTCCGTTGGGAGGCCGTCAAGCATGTCCAAGGCCTGCAGCGCGGCGTCGAACTCGCCGCGGTCGAGGTGAGCTTCGGCCAGTACTGGGACGACCCAGCCGACGCACAAGTCACAGCCGGTGCGGCAGATGTCAAGCGTTTGCTGGGCGGCCGAGACGGCCTCGCCGAGCTGGCCCTGGTAGTAGAGCAGCTCGGTGCGCCAGTGGGTGGCGGTGCCCAGCGCCATCAGTGAGCCGGTGCGCTGCGCGTGCGAGAGGGCCCGCTCGATCGCTAGCGCCGCGAGGTCGAGTTCGTCGATGCGCAGGAGAGACATCACTGCGGCGCCTCTGATGACCCCGTAGAAGCCGTCGTCGTCCTCTAGCCCGGCCAGCGCCTGCTGGGCGAGTTCCCGTACCCGGTCAGCATGCCCGCCGGCCGCGACCGTGGCGTTGGCAAGCATGGCGAGCAGGGTGGGTTCGGCGGGCGGCTCGTCGGCCGCCATCAGCTCTCCGAACTTGACGCTGGCGAGCGTCCCAGCGTCCAGCCCGACGGCGCCGATCACCAGCCGGTGCGCGAGCAACTGGTCGGCGAGCGGGTCCGCCGGATCGGTCTCGGCCATGGCCAGGTCGGCGGCCTCCGCCGCATGGGCGAACTCTGTCCGCGTGAACAGCAGCCGGGCTAGTGCCCCGAGCACCCGGGCCCGGTGGCGCGGATCATCGACCAGCGTGAGCGCATCCCGGACCCGCGCGACCGCGTCGGCCGTGCCGACGGCCGCGTCGGCCAGCGCCAGTTCGACCGCTAGGCCGCCGCGCGCAGCGCGCGGCGGCGGCTCGGCCAGCGCGCGCTGCAGGAAGCGGCGGGCGGCGAGATGCTCGCCCCGCCCGGAGGCCCGCGCCGCGGCGGCGGTGAGGACTTCCACCGTGCGCGGGTCGTCGTCGGGGCGGCAGGCCAGCAGGTGGGCTGCTACCGTCTCCGCCGGGGCGTCGTCGCCATCGAGCAGCCCGGCCGCGCGCCGGTGGGCGCGGGAGCGGGCCAGCGGCGGAAGGTCGGCGTGGATCGCCGCGCCGATCAGCGGGTGCGCGAAAGTGAGCGGTTCGCCGGGTGCCAGGATGTGCGCTGCGGCGAGCGTGTCCGCTGCTCGCTCCGCAGGCTGGCTGTCGAGGTCGGCCAGCGCGGCGGCGTGGCGCAGTGAGGCCCCGTCTCCAAGCACCGCGACCGCGGCGGCCAGCGCCGATGCCTGATGGGGCAGGCCGGCCATCCGCCGGATCACCGAGCGGATCACTGATTCCGGGGCCAGCCGGGCAACGTCGGCGGCCGCCTCGGCGCTGGCAGTAAGTCCGTCGGCGGCCGCCGAGTCGAGGAGCTCGCGGAGGTAGAAGGGATTGCCTCCGGTAGCGTGGGCGCACGCGCGCCAGAACGCGGGGGCGGCGTCGGTATACACCGAGCGCACCAGCCGCGCCACGCCGTCTTCGGACAGCGCGCGCGGGCGCAGTATGGTGGCCCCCGGCTGGCCCGCCAGGCTGTCAAGCAGCGCGGTCGGCGCGTCTGGCACGCCGGTGCGGGCGGCGACCAGGAGGGTTACCGGCAGCGATTCGATCCCGGCGCTCAAGTGGACAAGCACGCGAAGCGACGAGACGTCGCACCAGTGCGCGTCGTCGACCACGACCAGTCCCGCCCGGCCGGATCCATCGGGCCCGGGCAGCCGGGTCAGGTTGGCGATCAGCCACCGCAGTCCGTACACCAGCGAGTACCCGTGATCGGTGCCCTGCGCCTGGCTCACCGGCGGGTGCCCGTCCAACAGGACGGCGGCGGTGGCCGCCCTGCCCGCCAGGACGCGCTCCCGATCGGTCGGCGCCAGGGAGTCGAGCATCGGCTGGAGAAGCCGCAGCACCACCCCGAAGGCGAACCCGCGCTCCAGTTCGAGCCCGGCCGTGCTCAGCGCCAGCATGCCCTGGGCGCGGGCCCGCTCTCGGGCTGCCCGCAGCAGGCCCGACTTGCCGATACCGGCCACGCCGTCCACGATGACCAGCCGTCCGCTGCCCGAGCGCGCAGCCGCCAGCGCGTTGTCGATCTCTGCCAGCTCGCCATCTCGCTCGAGGAGGACATCGCCGACGGCCTGGGCGTCTTCCGCAAGCCGGTGCCGTCTCGCTGGCTGCTGCTTGCGCACGTAATGCTCCCCAGCCGATCGCGAACGGGCAGTAATCAGACAGTAACCGCGCCGCCGCCCGCTGTGCAATGCTAAATCCCGGTAAGTCCGCCTTTATAGCCCGGTAATTCCCCCGGCGCACCACCCACGGGCACGGACTCATACTCCTATCGACCGGCATCGTGCACGGCAGGTCCGGGGCCTGCTTGAACGGGACGCCCTCGGCCGAAGTCCATCGGTGAGGGTGCCCGTCTGACGGTGCCACTGAAAGGAGCGGGGGATATGGGCGCACTTCAAGTACTCGGGGCCGCGAAGCTGGCGGGAATTGCGGGAGCGGCGGTCACGCTGACCGCCGGCGGCGCGGCAGTCGGCGCCGCCCTGGCCAGCAGTCCCGTCGATGCCTCCGGCGTGATCCACGGGTGCTATAGCAATGTCGATGTCGGCGGCTCGCGGGTTTTCTTCCTGCAGGACGCGGGCAAGAAGTGCCCGTCCGGCACCACGGCCATTTCATGGAACCAGACCGGACCGCAAGGTCCCGCGGGTCCCGCGGGTCCCGCGGGTCCCACCGGGCCTGCCGGCGCGGCCGGAGCAACCGGCGCCACCGGGCCTGCGGGGCAGCCTGGACCTGCCGGTCTGACCGGGCCTGCCGGTCCGACCGGGCCCGCAGGGCAGCCTGGACCTGCCGGTCCGACTGGACCTGCCGGTCCGACCGGGCCTGCCGGGCCGCCTGGACCGACGGTTACCGTGACCGCCACCGCCGCCCCCGCTCCGACTCCTAATAACACGTCCGCTACCGCGATTAACCTCGGCGCTTTCACCTGCGGCGACTCGGCATCGGTAACCGGGGACAACAACAGCGGGACCAGCGCCTGGTATTTGGTCACCTTCCTCGGCGGCCCGTGCACGCTCAACGCTCAACTATCCGGCAATACCGGCGACCAGATCGATGTGGACAACGCCGACCTCCAGGTAATCAGCGGACCAGGGAATCCCGAAGCCATCACCGCTGTGGGCGACTACCTTATCGACGTCTCGGGCGGAACGAGCGGCACAACCTTCACCCTCACGTTCTCCACCAGCTAATATCCCGGCCCTGCGACTGGTCGTGCGCGTCACTTCCGTCTCCCCGCGGGCATTGCCGGTGCGCCAACGAGCAACCAGAGGCAATACGCGGTGTTTCGCGGCCTTCTGGGATGCGGTTCACCGGCAATGCCGACGGAAGTGACCCGACCACGAGCAGGCTCCAGGTCACCTGCGGGACACGCCCCCTTCGTGTTGACAGGTAGCACAGATCAACCAGCTCTGCGCCTATTAAGGATCGCCATGTCACTTCCCTCTGGGCCACCCAGTCGGCGCAGACCCCGTGGCTCGCTGGTGCGGGCCGCCCTCGCCCTCGTCGCGGTCGCCGCGGTGCTGGCCACGCTGGCCCTACAGCCGCTCGCTGCCAGCGCGCAAACCCTGCCGAAGCCACCGATCGGCAGCCGCTCCATGCTCTCCAGCCCGCCGAAATCGAAACCCGGGCCGTGGTCGGCGGCCACGGCGAGGCCGACTCTGCGACCGCCTAAGACAGTGAACGCCGCGGCACTGCGCCAGCAGGCGATCGCGCAGGCCGCCAAGACCGAGAAGATCGGCAGTTACCGGGTTTCCCCGGCCGTTCTGGCCTTCCTCGACAAGGGCCTCGGTATGCGCCTGGGGTCTACGACGGTGTTCACCGGTGTCCGCTCCGGCGCCGCGCTGAAGATCTCGCTGCCCGCTCCGGCCGGGCTGCGCCTCGGCCTGCCAGCAGGCGCCCCAGAGCCGTCGTTCTCCCGCTCCACCGTGAGCATCGACCCGGCGACCGGCGCGCTGACGCTGACCGCGAACTCCGGCGAGGGCGCACTGCGGGTCGCGATCGCGAACGCAGCGAGCCGAACCCTCGCCAGCGGCGCCGGCCTGTCCAGCCAGATGACATTGCGCGTGCCTGTGCTCGGTGCCACGGTCAGCCTGTCCGGCCAGATCAGCTACCCCTCGGGCGCGGCCGGCACCGCGTCGGTATCGCTGTCTGGGGACCTGCCGGCGGGTGCTGTGCTCCAGAGCAACGTCGTCCGGCTGGCCGCGGGCACCGCGGTGACCCTCAGCACCGCCGGCGGCCTGCGCGTGTCCGGACCCGCGATCCTCGGCCGCCCCGGCCGTCAGCTGAGCGTGACCCTGTCCGGCGCGGTCAGCGGAGAGGACAGCGGGACGTTCACGGTCAGCCCCGGCGTGCCCTCCATGACGCTGCCCGGCCTGGCGCTCTCCGACGCCAACGGCACGGTCACCGCGACCCGCGGCATCGTCAGGTTCGACGTGCATGCCCGCACCGCACGCCCCTGGACACCCGTTCCCGGCGTGTCGGTGGTTGGGTCGGTGGAATTCGCAAACATGATTCCGAACGATCGGTTGGTTCCCGCCCCAGGCATCACCGGGACGACCCTGTGGCTTGACATCGCGGGTGCGATCAGCGTGCCCTCCGGAGTCACCGTGCAGGGCGCCGTGGCCGTCAACCTGGCCACCGGCAAGGGCCTGCTGACCGGCGGCAGCGCGTCCGCCGTCACCCTGGCAACCACGCCTGACCGGCTGGTCCTGGACCAGGCCGGGTTCCGCGGCGCCCTCACCGTCGGCACTGGAAGGCAGGGCATCAGCGGCTCGGTCCGCGGCACCGGCCGCGTCACCCTCACCGGCGCGGGCAAGAGAGTCACCACGGACACCGCCCTGACCGTCACCTCGGCAGGACGCCTGGTCGCGAGCTTCCCGGCCGACCGGTCCGTGCTCGGCCTCGGTGCCGCAGGCCGCGAGGACACCGCCTACTGGGCATCGGCCGCCGTCTCAGGCTTCCCCGGAGCACGGACCAGCCTGCCCGCCGGACTGTCCGCCGCCGCCGCGGGCGGTGCCACTGCAGAGCGCTCCGTGGTGCACAGGACAGCCGCCACCTCTCGTTCAGTATCAAAGAAGACGGCCACCGCAGCGGACGGCACCGCTTCCTACACGCTGTCCGGAGCGGTCTATAACTTCCTCACCGGCACCCTGAACATCCCGCTCGGCTCGGCGACGCTCACCGGCACGCTGTCCGGCCAGACGCTGACAGCCACCGTCAAAGCGCCCACCGCGCTCCCATCCTCGCTGCCCGGCTGGATCCCGAACCCCGCCTACGTGAACACCCAGATCAAGGTCGACGAGGCGACCGGCACCCTCACGCTGACCGCCGCCACCTCTGGCGGTACCGGGATGACCGCCATGCTGAGCATCACGATCGCCAACGTGTCCACCTCACCGCTGGCCGATGGTATCGGCGTCACGGGCAGCCTCGCCCTCGGCAACGTGCCGTTCGCCGGCGACTCGACCGCGCAGCTGACCTTCGGCCTCGGCTACACCGGCAGCGCACTGAGCGTGTCGCTGTCGGGGAGCCTGACGTCCGACGCGAAGTTCGCGGGAGGCACCGTCACGCTCCCGGCCAACGAGGTCACCGTCGGGCTGGCCTCCGGAACTGGGCTCACCGTCCAGGGCACGGCGGACATCAACGCGGGCGGCAGCACGGCCGCGGTCTCGGTCAACGGCACGCTGAAGGACCTGTCCGACTGGTCGCTGACCGTCAGCGACGCTAGCGCGCCCCTGTGGCAGCCGGCGACGGGGCTGTCGGTGACGCCGGACTTCGCCGGCTCGATCAGCGACACCGCCGGAACGATCGGCTTCGACCTGACGAGCTCCGGCCCGGGGCCGGCCGCCACCTGGATCGCCCCCGACGAGTCCACCCTGTCGGTCGGCAGCCTCGAGGTGTCCAACCGGGCGCCGTCCGGCGCCGCCGCCTGCTCCGCGTCGGACGTCACGGCCGGCGACGTGTGGATCGGGGTCAAGGACGCCACCTTCAGCTACACCCCGGCCAGTCTGAGCCTCGGCGCGTCCGGCTGCTTCGACCTGACCGGCGGCAGCGCCACCGTCACGACGGCCGCGACCGGGGACCTGACCAGCGAGTTCGGCAGCGGCCTGCCGTTCACCGTGAGCGCCGGCGGGCTCACCGCGACCGTCGCCGGCAGCGGCAAGTACTCGCTCACCGGCACCGCGACCGTCACGGTCACCCAGGGCGGCGTCAGCGGCGACCCGGAATTCACCGGCGGGCTGCAGCTGAGCAGCGCCGGGCTTGTCGCCGGCATCCAGGTCCCTGACCTGAGCAGCGTTGGCTTCTCAGGCAGCGGAGCGCTGTACGTCGCCAGCACCGCGATGCCCGGCTTCGACCCCGCCACCCTGGGGCTCACCGGGCAGCCGGCGTCGGTCAGCCTGCCAGCCGGGCTGGCCGTCAGCCTCAGCTACACGCTGCCGGGGACCGTGAGCAGCGATCTGGCGGACGTCATCCCCGGGTTCCCGCAGGGGTCCTCGGTCCAGGCGATGGCGAGCCTGTCCGGCACCGGGTTCACCGTCGGCCTTTCCCTGGCCCTGGGGACCGGAACTGGAACGGGGGGCCTCGAGGTCATCAACTCCAACGGCACGGCGCTTTACCTGGACGAGCTGAACCTCGCGGTCGTGGTCGGCGACCAGGTGCAGGTCACGATGTCGGGGACTGGATACTTGGAGCTGCCCGCCCTGGTGAACCATGTCACGGACCCGGCGGCGGCCACGGTGACCGTCGCGGGCTCTCTGACGGTCGGCTCCGCGATCAGCCTGACGCTCTCTGTCGACTTCAAGGACTGGAGCAAGAACGAGGTCCTGGGCATCCCGGGGCTGAGCGCCGAGGACTTCGGCGGGAGCATGGGCCTCACCTACGACCCGGGCGCCCCTGCCCCCGTTCCGTCGCTGGGCCTCTACGCCAAAAACGTCATGCTGCCCGCGTCCTGGGAAAACGCGATCGGCATGGTGCCGGGCAGCCAGATCTCATTCAACGCCCAGCTCAACCTGAACTATCCGGTGCTCGCCTTCTCCGTGACCGGCCCGCCCGCCCTGCCCGGGCAGCCCGAGCAGCCCGCCCTGAAGCCGCTGGGGGCCGACCCCAACGCGAAGCCCTCGGTGGTCAACTCGCTCACGGTCAACACGGCCGATTTCGACCTGGCGCCGTTCGGAGGGACTGACCCGAGGACCGGAGATCCGATCACATCGGGTGTGGCGGTGATCTTCGACGCGACCGTGGACTACGTGGGGGTGCACGTCGACGCGAACGTCAGCCTGTCGACGCTGTCGGTCTCCGCCGACGCCTCCGCGGACCCGTTCCCGGTCGGACCGGTCCAGGTCACCGCCGCGATGTTCCACCTGATGGTCACCCCGACCAGTTTTTCCTTCTCGATCAGCGGCGGGATCAGCTACGGCGGCAGCTCGTTCACCGCGAGCATCAACCTCTCGGTCGGCACGAACATGGCCGGGGCGAGCGTCACGCTGAGCGCGACATCAGGAGACCTGTCGGTCCCCTTCGCGCAGTACCTGTCGGGCAGCCTGACCCTGACCGGCTCAGTTGACGCCAGCGGCGGCAGCATCTCCGCGTCGGGGAGCGCCAAGCTGACCGCCAAGGGCAGCACGCTCGGACCTGTGAGCTTCTCTTTCTCCCTCCCCGGCCCGCTGAGCTGGAGCGACCTTTCTGACTCCATCACGCAGATCGCCTCGTTCTTCAAGAACGCGGGCGCCTCGGCTAGCCAGGTGGCGCAGTACCTGGAGAGCTTCGGCTACAGCCTCTATGACACCATCAACGCGCTGAGCGACATCGACGACTGGGGTCCCCAGGTGGTCAACGGCCTGGCATCTGCGTTCGGCTTCAGCACCACGTACTACGACATCTGGACCTACACGTTCCCCGGCGTCCCGCTGGTCCTCGACGTCCAGAACGGCTCCCAGTCACCCAACGCCAGCGTCATCACGTGGTTGGTGAACGGCGGCTACAATCAGGACTGGGAGTTCGTGCAGAGCCCGTATACGGGCTATTACGAGATCATGAACCGCGGCAGCGGCCAGTGCCTCTCGGTCGGCAACGACTCCACCGCCGCGGGCCAAGGTCTCGTCCAGTACCCGTGCTACGGCTTGACGGACCAGCTCTGGTACATGGGCAACATCGCGCAAGGCACCGACTACAACATCCGGAGCGCCCTGGACAGCCAGGTCGTCGACGTGCAGAATGCGTATCCCTACGCGGGCGGCTACGTCGACCAGTGGCCCTCCAACGGCGGCAGCAACCAGACGTTCTGGCTGACCAGCTCCACCAACTGAACCTCCGCCCGGGCCGCTCGCCCGTCCTGCTCGCCGGCCGGGCGGGTGAGCTCCTCGGAAACAGCGCGTTCGCGCGCCGCCTCGTGATGGCTGAGCGATCGTTGCGGCAGGCGTTTACGACAAGAGCCCCCGTCCACCCACAAAACGTAGCCGGCAGTGTCCTCGTCTGAGCGACAGATCGCCGACTCGGCGCGCATGCTCATAACGCTGTACGCAGGCTCACGCTGAGCACAGATCTTCCGGTTCTGTCTGCCGGACCTGGGATTGACAGTCGACCGTGGGAGCGTCAGGTGATCCGTGCCCGGCTCAGATCCGAGAACTGGCCGAGCGTGTCGCGCTGGTTAAGAACAAGCTGAGTTAGTTCCGCCGCACATTCAGGACGTCGGTTCCCGGAAATCGGAATTATGCTCGGCCCTCTCCTGCCAGCGCATCCTGTCGAAACCGCGTCGGCCCATATCGGCAGCCAACGTCTCCCTGCTCGCACGGGAAGCCCGCACCGCCCAGCAGATGCGGGGCGATCGAGAAGCGGAAGCTAAGTACGATATCTGGGTGAACTGTGACTTATTGTGGCAACCGGCTCCGAGATGGCAGGAGGTGGGCGTGGGCGAGCAAACGCCCGGGTGCGGGCGGGAACATCGGAGGCCGCCGGCGCGCTGAGCTAGCAGCGCAGGTCTTCGACCTCTACGGCTGGCGGTGCGCCTGCTGCGGTTCGGGGACGTGGCGGTGGCTCAGCACACCGCGAGAAGCTGCTCGGCCGAGATGCCGAGACGCGCGGCATGTACAGCTGGCTTCGGGACAATGGCTTCCCCGGGGGATTCCAGATCTTGTGCCTGTCCTGCAACGACTCCAAGGGCACGGGCGAACGGTGCACACGCTCGCGCATATCGACGGGAAGAAGCACTGTTATGCCTGTAACGAGATCAAGCTGCTGGAGAAGGGGTTCGGCACTGACCGAACCGCCCTGTGACGGGCACGCTCGCGCCGCAAGATGCGCGACGCCGCAGCCAGAGCAATGAGGAGGATCGCTAAATGCCAAAGAGTGACATGATCGGGACCGAAGGCGAGATCACCGCCATTTACCGGGGCGGAGTGCGCCATGCCGAAGGCTGACTTCATCGAGACCGAGGGCACCGTCATGCGGATGCGCGGGCACGGTTTCTATACCGTGGTACTCGCCAACGGGCACGAGGTGCTCGCGAGGATGTCGGGGCGGATGACGAAAAACCACATCCGCGTAATCCAGGACGATCGCGTGCTGCTGGAGATCAGCCCGGCGGACTGGTCGCAGGGCCGCATCGTTTACCGCTATAAGTG
>JBEKEK010000216.1:0-22387 GCA_050013875.1 Trebonia sp.
GGCGGTGGCGGGTTCGGTGGCGCTGGCGGGTTCGGCGGCGGCGGGCTTGGTGGTAGCTGACCATGACCATGACCGCGGCGGACTCGTTGCCCGTGATCGACCTTCACGACGTTACCAAGACCTACCGGACCGGCGTGCTCACGGTGCAAGCGGTCCGCGGGGTGACGCTGTCAATCCTGCCCGGAGAGTACGTGGCCATCATGGGCCCATCCGGGTCAGGCAAGTCCACGCTGATGCACATCCTGGGCTGCCTGGACCCGCTCACTACCGGCAGCTACCGGCTAGCCGGCCAGGACGTGAGCCGGATGACCGATGACGAGCTGGCCGAGGTCAGGAACCGGCGCATCGGCTTCGTGTTCCAGCAGTTCAACTTGCTCCCGTCGCTGCCGGCCTGGCGCAACGTCGAGCTCCCGCTTTGCTACGCCGGCGTGCGCCGTGACGAGCGGCGCTCCCGCGCGGTCGACGCGCTGCGGCGGGTCGGGCTGTCTGACCGGATCATGCACCGGCCCGGTGAGCTGTCGGGCGGGCAGCAGCAACGCGTCGCTATCGCGCGAGCCCTGGTGACCGACCCGGCGCTGATCCTGGCCGACGAGCCGACCGGCAATCTCGACTCGGCGGCGGCAGCCGAGGTGCTCGCCTTGTTCGACGAACTGCACGGGTCTGGCCGCACCATCGTCCTGATCACCCACGAGGGGGACGTCGCCCGCCGTGCGCAGCGCATCGTCCGGCTCCGTGACGGCCGGATCGAGCTGGACCGAGACCACGTCGAGGCGCTTTCATGAACTGGCTGGAAACGCTGCGCACGGGGCTGAGCGCGGTCCTTTCGCATCGGCTGCGCTCGGGACTGACCATGCTCGGCATCCTGATCGGGATCGCCGCGGTCATCCTCACCGTTGGCTTCGGCGAAGGCGCCCAGGGACAGGTGAGCGGGGAGATCAACGCACTCGGCTCGAACCTGCTCGTTGTTTCCCCGGGTTCGTCCACCGCCAGTACCGGCATCCGCGGGGGGTTCGGCAGCGCTTCCACGCTGACCGAGGCGGACGCGACCGCGCTCGGGTCGAAGCTGGTTGCCCCGGACATCGCCGCCGTCGCCCCCGCCACCCAGCGGTCGGAGACGCTGACCGCCACCGGCACCAACTGGACGACGACGGTGGTCGGCACCACCCCCGACTGGCTGTCGGTGCGAGCCCGCAGCGTCACCGAGGGCCGCTTCCTGACCGCTGCCGACGAGAACACCGATGCCGCCGTGGCCGTGCTCGGCGCGACGACGGCGGAGGAGCTGTTCGGGCTCCGCGACCCGGTCGGCCAGACCGTCACCGTCAACGGGCTCCCGCTGACCGTGATCGGCGTGCTCAACACGGTCGGGGCCTCCGCCTCGAGCTCAACCACTAACCTCGACGACCAGGCGGTGGTCCCGATCACCACCGTGGCCAACCGCATCTTCGGCGGGTCCAGCCGCACGTCGGTCCAGTCGATCTACATAGAGGCCACGTCGTCCGCCGCCTTGTCCGCGGCCTACCAGGAAGCCACCGCCGAACTGCTGCGACTGCACCAGGTCAGCGCGGCCGACGCCGACTTCACCATTCAGAGTCAGCAGTCACTGCTGACTACCGCCACCTCGGTGGACAAGACGCTCACCGAACTGCTCGCGAGCATCGCCGCCATCTCGCTCCTCGTGGGCGGGATCGGCGTTATGAACATCATGCTCGTCTCGGTCACCGAGCGGGTCCGCGAGATCGGGCTGCGCAAGGCGCTGGGGGCGACGCACCGGGCCATCCGGCGCCAGTTCCTGGTCGAAGCCAGCGTGCTCGGCCTGGCAGGCGGAGTTCTCGGCGCGGGAATCGGCCTCGTCGGGGCGGTGGTGCTTCCGCACCTGATCAGCAACCCGATCACCATCTCACCCACCGCCACCGTCGGCGCGATCGTCGTCGCGGTTGGCATCGGAATCGTCTTCGGCGTTTACCCCGCCACCCGTGCCGCCCGGCTCGCCCCAATCGACGCGCTGCGTGGCGAATGACCAACCAGAGGGATGTGAACCGACCATGATCGGCGCTGCGACGAGCCGTGCATCCGCCGCCGGGAAAAGCTCGCGGCGACGCTGGATCCCCGCCCTGGCCGGGCTCGGGATCGTGGTATTGACCGTGGCTGCCTGCGGCAGCGGCGGGGCCAACGCCACCCCCGCCGCGACCATCGCCAGCTCCGCCGCGCCGAGCAGCAGCCCGGCCCCGACCGGTACCCAGGCGGCCTTCCCCGGCGTCGTCGGCACCGCCGCCGCGGTGTCCGGGTCGAGCCTGGAGGTCCAGAACCCGACCTCCGGGCAGGTCACGGTCACCTTCACCGCCACCACCCCGATCACCGACACGGTGACGGTGACTTCGAAGGACGTCACGGTCGGCAGCTGTGTCACCGTGGTCGGCCAGCCCTCGGCGACCGGGGCCGCCACCAAGCCGGTCACCGCCACCAGCGTGACCATCAGCACTCCGGTCAAGGGCAATTGCACCGGCGCGGGCGGGTTCGGTGGCCGGCCGGGCGGCTCCTCGCCCCGCCCCAGCTTCAGCCCGAGGCCGCGGCCAAGCGGCAGCGCGGGCGCATTCGGCCGCGGCGCCTTCGGCGGGGCCAACGGCAAGGTAACTTCGGTGTCCGCCAGCGGCTTCGTCGTGCAGGGCAGGAATCAGGCCGCTGGCACGAAGACCAGCATCACGGTCACCACCACCGCCACTACCAAGTACCTCAAGACGGTCACCGCGGGCCCGTCGGCGCTGAAGGCCGGCCAGTGCATCACCGCGGTCGGAACGGCGAACAGCATCGGCGCCGTCGCCGCCCGGAGCATCAGGATCAGCCAGCCCGGCCCGAACGGCTGCGTCAGCGGGTTCGGCGGCCGTGGCGGCTTCGGGAGGCCTACTACCAATGCCTAGCATCAGGCTCGGCCGCCATGCCCGGCGATGGCTCACCGTCGCGGTCATCGTGGTGGTCATTGCTTCCGGAGGCGCTACCGCGTGGGCAATGACCGGCCCGTCAGGGCCGGCCTACCGCACCGCCACCGTCACCCGCGCGAACGTCACCCAGACCCTGTTGTCGACTGGGACGATCGAGCCGGTCAGCCAGGCGAACGTCAGCTTCCCGGTCTCCGGGCAGGTGGCTTCGGTCTCGGTCGGCCTCGGCTCGCACGTCACCGGCGGGCAAGTCCTCGCGCGCCTCAGCACGACCGCACTTGCCTCCCAGGTCAGTTCCGACCAAGCCGCGGTCGCCACCGCCACCGTCCGCCTCGCCGCCGACGAGGCGAGCGAGACGACGACCACCGCCTATCTAACGACGACGACCGCCTATGTAACGAGCGACTCCGGTGGCGGGAGCGGCACGGGCGGTTCCGGCGGCAACAATCCAATCGCCGGCGAACTCCGTGCGATAGCCCGCGACCAGGCTGTGCTCCTTGCCGCACAGCACCGGCTCGACGGCGAGCTGGCCGAGGCCAAGTCCCTGCTGGCGGTGGAGACCAAGCTGTGCACGGTGACATCCACCCCGCCACCCACCCCGACTCCGACAAGCACCCCCACCGGGCCTACGTCCCCGACGCCCACGCCGAGTCCATCCACCCCCCGCAGCTCCCCATCGCCCACGCCGAGTCCCTCCACGTCCCGGACATCCCCGTCCCCCACGCCGAGTCCCTCCACCCCGCAGAGCTCCCCATCGCCGACCCGGAGTAAATCCCCTACTCCGAGTTACTCCGCCACCCCAAGTCACTCTGACACCCCGAGTTCTTCCGTGACCGCGACGATCGCCGCCCTGACGGCCTACGTAACATCGCCGCCCCACGGCGGCCCTCCCGGTGGGCCGACGCCGACGAGTTGCCAGCCGGCGATCACTGAATTGATGTCCGTACAGTCCGGCATCGCCGTCGCCGAACAGTCCCTGGCCAACTCCGAATCGGGCCTCACCAAACTGCTCAACGAGGTCGCCGCCGCCGTCGAGAAGTCAGCCGGGTCAGGCGGCACCGGGGGCACCGGCGGCACCGGGGGTACCGGCGGGACCGGGGGCACCGGGTCTACCGGCGGGACCGGCGGCACCGGGTCTACCGGCGGCACCGGGGGAAGGACAGGCACCTCAGGCGGCGGAGCCGCCGGCGCGACCACCGCGGGGCCAGCCACCGCGGCCCAACTTGCCGCCGACCAGGCCAGCCTGGACAGCGCTAACGCCCAGCTGAGTGTGGCCCGCCAGAACATGGCCGCCGCGACCCTGGCCGCGCCAATCACTGGCACGGTCGCCCTGGTGAACATCACCCCCGGCCAGCAGGTCACCGGCAGCCAGGGCAGCGGTACCTCGGCCGATTTCGTCATCGAAGGTGCCGGCGGCGAGGAAGCCACCACTACCGTCAGCGTCTCCGACGTGGGCGAAATCCGGGTCGGCCAGCCGGCCACCGTCACTCTGGACGGCTCGGCCACGCCGATCAGCGGTGCGGTCGTTGCCGTTGGAATGCTCAGCTCCACTTCGTCCACGGCTACCGCCAGTTATCCGGTCACGATCGGGCTGGCCGCGGGCGCACCCACCCTGTTCGCCGGCTCCGACGCCCAAGTGGCCATCACCCTCTCGAAGGTCAGCGATGCGGTCACCGTGCCGACGTCGGCTGTTGAAGGCATCGGCGCCGCCAGCTTCGTCACCATCCTGAGGGCGGGCAAGCCGGTCAGTGTCCGTGTCACGGTGGGAGCCACTGGCCCCGTGCTCACCCAGGTCTCCTCCGGCCTCACCGTCGGCGAGCAAGTGGTCCTGGCCGACATGAGCACGCCGTTGCCAACCAACACCAACCCCTTCGCCGCCCGCGGTCTCACCACCGGTGGCGGTGGTTTCGGAGGGGGACGCGCCGTGACCGGGACGACGGGCGGTGGCACGACAACCGGCTCCGCCGGCAGCTCATCAGGCGGCTGACCCCCCATCGCACAGGCGGCGTTGCGCGGCAGCGGTCTTCTCGGCCATGTCCGAGAAGATTCGGACACGGTGCGACACTCCGGTATGAATCCGTAATCGTTTCGTGAGGTTTCCGCGAACCGGTAGAGATGCACCCGTTACTTTCACTACCGTGATCCCCAGCCCCCCGGGTTATCGGACCAGCAGGGAGAACGGAGCGTGAGAGCATCGTGGCTAAGCGCCTTAGGCCTAAGCACTTTGCCAGCACAACCCAGTTCCGCCGTGGCGCCGTTCTGGCGGTCGCCCTGGCAACGGTGACCGGGGCCGCGGTCTACGCTGGCGCCTCCGGGGCAGGTGCCGCCGCCGCGCCAACCATTGGCCAAGTGCGGGCGGAGGTAAACAGCCTGCAGGCCAAGATGGACAAGATCGACGAGCAGTACGACGCGGCCAATCAGGAGTTCAGCGCCGCGCAGAGCAGGCTCACCCAGGTGGACAAGGAGACGACCAGCGCGCAGGCGCAGTACGACGCCGCCCGCGGCCAGCTCGCCCAGGTGGCCGTGTCGATGTATGAGAACTCCGATCAGACATCGATCCTCGGCCTGCTCAACGCGGGCAACCCGGGGACTGTGCTCTCCCAGGCGTCGCTCGTCATGGAAGTCGCGGGGACGCACAACCAGCAGGCGACCCAGTTCCTCACCGCCGCCCAGGAACTCGCGTCCATCCGCCAGCAGCGGCAGCGCACCGAGCAAGGCCTCGCGCAGATCCGCGCTCAGCTCACCGCGCAGAAGACCTCACTGAACAAGCTGCTCCACACCAGCCAGGCGACGCTCGACAGCCTGACCACCGCGCAGCAAGAGCAGGTGAACCAAGGCACCGTCGGCGGCACTACCAGCACCAGCACCGGGCAGACCGGCACCACGCCGGTCTCCTATACCGGGCCGACGACCACGCAGGCCGACAAGGCCGTCGCCTTCGCCTATGCCCAGATCGGCAAGCCCTATCAGTGGGGCGCCACCGGCCCGAACTCCTACGACTGCTCCGGCCTGGTCATGGCCGCCTGGGCGTCCGCCGGCGTCATCATCCCCAGGGACACCTACGAGCAGTGGGCGGGGCTGCCGCACATCCCCGTCTCCGACATGCAGCCGGGCGACCTGATCATCTACGACGGCGAGGGGCACGTGGGCATGTACGTCGGCGACGGCTACATCATCGACGCGCCGCACACCGGCGCGGACGTGGAGCGGATCCCGTACAGCACTCCGTGGTACGTCGACAGCGAGGACGGCGTCCTGCAGCCCTGAGCGCGGTTCGCAAGGGCGCGGCACCCGAGGCTACCGGCCTCTGGTGCCGCGCCTTTGGCGTTCCCGCGGGTGCGCCGCCCAGCTCTACGTGAACAACTTCTTCCCTATTGGGTGGATTGTTGCAAATTAGTTAATAATCGTCCCGATACATATCGATTCTCCCTGGGAGAGCCGTATAAACATGGATAACTTTCGTTACGAGGAGGTTTGCCATGCGATTGCCCCATCGGCCGCTCAGAGCCGGCGGCGCGGCCGTGCTCGGGCTGGCCACGATCGCGCTTACCGGCGCGTTCGCCGGCGCCCAGGCCTCGACCGCCGCCCCCGCGTCGAACGCGGCGCCGTCGGCGGTCACCCCGCTTGTCGCGATCAAGAACAGCCTGCCCGCCACCACCGACCGGCGGACCGGCGCCTTCACCGCGGCCAAGATGTCGGTTGAGGTCTCCCTGGCGCCGCGGAACGAGACAGGGCTCAACGCCGAGCTCAAGGCCCTGTACACCAAGGGCAGCGGGCAGTACGGCAAGTTCCTCGCCAAGGGCCAGTTCGACACCAGGTACGCACCGACGGCCGCCACCCGCGACGCGGTCACCGCCTACCTGCGCGGCGAGGGCCTGGCGGTCTCCTCCACCGACTCGCCGTTCCTGATCCGCGCGACCGGCTCGAGCGCCAAGATCACGGCAGCCTTCCACACCGGCCTGAGCAATTTCGTGGACCCGCGGGGCACTCATTACTACTCCAACTCGGCCTCGGTCCGCCTGCCCGCCTCGGTCGCGTCCGCCGTCGAGGGCGTCGTCGGCCTGACGAACACCGAGCGCCTCCAGGCGAGCGCCATCCGGCCGGCCACCGGCACGGCGGCCAAGGCGAGCAGCAACAGCCGGGCCGCGGCGAAGTCCGGTTCATCGTCCGCCAGCTGTGAGACCGGCTACGTGACGACCGCTGAGCTCTTCGATCTGGTCAGCAACGGCACCAACTTCCCGTACGGCTACGGCGGCGGCCCCGGCTGCAGCGGCCTGACCCCGTCGCAGACCAACTCGATGTACGGGGCCCCGTTCGCAAGCCCGCGCACGGAGGGCGCCGGCGTCACCGCGGCGGTCTTCGAGCTCTCCGCCTACCAGCAGTCGGACATCGGCACCTGGGCGCACTACTTCTACGGCCGGAACTACAACCCGCCGCTAACCGACGTCACCGTGGACGGCGGCCCGCTGGCCCCGGTCTGCCCGGCCGGCGACACCTGCCCGCCGGAGTACGAGGGCTACTCGGGCGACATCGAGGTCGACGCCGACATCGAGATGTCGCTTGCGGTCGCGCCCGACGTCAAGCACCTGATCGTCTACAACGCGCCGAACGACTACACCGGCCAGACCGAGCTCGACGAGTACACCACGATCGCCAACCAGGACGTCGCCTCCACCATCAGCTCCAGCTGGGGCGAGTGCGAGAACGACGCCGGCGCCAGTTACGCGCAGGCCGAGAACACCGTCTTCGAGCAGATCGCGGCGCAGGGGCAGTCCCTGTTCAGCTCCTCGGGCGACACCGGCGCGTTCGGGTGCATCCGCTCCGACGGCACCACCGTCCTCAACGTCAACGACCCGGCCTCCCAGCCCTGGGTGACCAGCGTCGGCGGCACCTCGTTCGAGGGCGACAACCCCGGCACCAACTCGCACCCGGGCACCCCGGCCAAGGGCGACGAGACCGTCTGGAACGTCGACAACCTCTGCAGCGACCAGGCACCCGCCGCGGACAACGACAACCAGGGCGGCTTCTTCTGGTGCGCCGAGACCGGCGCGGGCGGCGGCGGGTCCAGCCAGTTCTGGGGCCGTCCCTTCTACCAGCACGGGCCCGGTGTGACCAGCAAGTACACCACCCACTCGGGCGAGTCGGTCAGTAACGGCGAGACGGCCTGCACGCTCGCTACCGCGGGGACGCCGTGCCGCGAGACGCCGGACATCTCGGCCAACGCGGACCCCTACACCGGGTACGCCGAGTACTGCACGGGCAGCGCGAGCACGCCTTACAGCTACTGCGCGACCTTCAGCGCCGGCGAGCCGGCTCCCGGTTGGTTCGGGATCGGCGGCACCAGCCTGTCGTCCCCGCTGTGGGCGGCGCTGATCGCCGACCGGGACAGCTTCACCGGCCATCGCAGCGGCAACATCAACCCGCTGCTGTACACCTGGTTCCAGATCGCCCCCGGTGCGTACTTCAACGACATCACCGGCAACGGCAGGCTCCAGCAGGCGGCGACCAACAACGGCCTGTACCCGACCACCCCCGGCTACGACGAGGCGACCGGCATCGGGTCACCGAAGTTCGCCGCGGTCATCACCGGGTTCTGACCGGCCTGACACAGTAACCAGGTTCGCACTGGCGGAGGCGGCGGGACTACCCGCCGCCTCCGCGTCTGCGAAAGCTCAGAAATTCAAATTCCCCGGTACTGAACGGACCGTGGCCTCCGCCCGATCCGCCAACCGGTTCGCCGGCCTCGGCCGACGCCCTAATGGGCGCAGGCCTTGGGGATGTCGAGGTAGACAACGTTCTGGGCGACCCGGGCGAGGGCCATCGCGAGGCTGCCCGGCCGGCTCACCACGGTGACCCGGACGCCCCGGTCACGCAGGCTCTTCGCCGCCCGGCCGAACATCCCGTCGCCTGACCCGATCACCACGTGGGTAAAGCGCGACGCCACATCCTCGTGCTCAAGCACGTCGAGCAGTTCCAGGTCGGCACCGTCCCGGCCCGACCTGACCTTGTAGCGGGCGTGCGGCCAGCCAAGCGCGGTGTTGATCAGGCCGAGGTGGCTGGACGCGAGTACCGCCTGGTCGGCCGCACCGAATCCCAGCCGGGTCAGATACCAGTCCTGCACCTCGTTCACCTGGATCAGGGTCGGAATCGCGGCGCCCGCCAGGTTCTCGATATCGACGACGTGCAGCGTCCGTTCGGGGAAATGCCACCGGTAGCTCACCTGCTGGCTCAGCCGGGTGGCCTTGCTGCCTTTGGCCTTGGCTCCCATGGCACAGCACCTCCTAGGCGATTCACCGCGTTCTGGTGTGGTCGGCATCTCCTTGATGTAATTCGGTACCCAAAAGATCCATGCGCCAACCGCATGGGTGCCATGGATACCCTGCGTGGATGCGGGGTACAGTTCCGTCGTGAGTTTGACTAAGGTCCGCGACGAGCTTGTCGTGGCGCTCGAGGAGACTCTTCAGCTCGCCCAGCGCCTCGCGGCGGACGCCCGCGACGGTGAGGTGCCGGTGGCCGAGCTCGTGGCCCAGGCCAGCATGCTCGGCCGGCTCGACGAGCGCCGCGAGGAGCTGATCGGCCAGCTACGCCGCGCGGCCAGCGCGGGCCGCCGGGCGTCCCGGCCGGGGCCGCCGATCAGAGCGGTCGTCCTCACCGCGCTCGATGAGCTCGGCTGGCCGCAGAACGCGCGGTTCCTCGAGGAGTACCTGTGGGCCAAGCGTGAGCTGCAGCTCGACAGCCGGGCGTTCGCCTCGCTGCGCCGCGATGAACTGCGGGCCTGGCGCCGCTCGCCGACGGCGCGTTCCGCCTACATCGTCCCGGCCCTGAACCCGGACGGTTCACCCAACCCGCGCTGGCTGACCAGCTCCGCCTGGGACCTGTCCCGGCGGGTGGTGGCCTCCCACGAGACCGAGCGGCTGTTCGACCTGCAGAAGATCCACGCGCTGCGGGCCCAGGGCCCGCGCGGCCCGCTTGGCACCCTGCTCGAGCGGTACGTGGCGCGGGTCCTGGCCATCGACCCGCCACCGGTCTCCGCGTCGCTCGCTGCCGTCAACGCCTGGCGCGGCCACGTCCGCACGCATACTGCCGCGCTGATCGAGGTGATCCGCAGCTACGACGACCCCGACCGCGACCGCGTCGCCACCGAGCTGGGCGAACTGCCCGCCGACGAGCTGGTCTGGGGCAGGGGCGCGCCCTTTGGCTCGCGGGGGGACGGTCCCTCGACCGGGTCGGCCGTTAGTTTAGGCGGCGCTCGGCGGCCCAGCGGGTTAGCTGGTGGCGGGAGGAGAGCTGCAGCTTGCGCAGCACCGAGGAGACGTGGCTTTCGACCGTCTTGACCGAGATGAAGAGCTCGCGGGCCACCTCTTTGTAGGTGTAGCCCTGCGCGATCAGCCGGAGGACCTCGCGCTCACGGGTGGTCAGCTGGTCGAGCTCGGAGTCGAAGGAGGGCCGGACGTCCGGTGCCGTGGGGGCGGCGGCGAACGCGTCGAGCACGAATCCCGCGAGGCGGTGGGAGAACACCGCGTCGCCGCCGGCCACCCGCCTGATCGCGTCGGCCAGGTCCGCGGTGGAGATCGTCTTGGTGACGTAGCCCCTGGCGCCCGCCCGGATCACCGCGATGACGTCCTCCGGCGCGTCGGAGGCGGACAGCGCCAGGAACTTGACCTCGGGGTGCGTCTTCTTCACCTCGCTGATGACCAAGTGCCCGCCGCCGCCGGGCAGATGTACGTCGAGCAGCACCACGTCAGGGACCACGCGCTCGATCAGCTCGATGGCCGGGGCGGTGTCGTCCGCCTCGCCCACCACATCCACCTGGCTGGAGAGCTCGGCGCGGACACCCGAGCGGAACAGGCCGTGGTCGTCGACCAGGACTACCCGCGGCGCGCCCGGCCTGCCCGCGGCGGCCGCGCTCATCGCCGCCGCCCGTCGGCCGGTGCCTGCCCGGCCGGATCAAAGCGCCGCGCCATCGTGAGCGTCACCTTGGTCCCCTCCCCCACCGTCGATTGCACCGTCGCGTCGCCGCCGTGCCTGATCATCCGGCCGCGGATGGACTCCGCGACCCCCTTGCGGTCCGCGGGCACCGCGTCCAGGTCGAACCCCTTGCCCCGGTCCCTGACCGCCACCGCGACCTTATCCGGCTCGACTTCGGCGAATACCGAGACAACCCCAGCCCCCGACCATTTGGCCGCGTTCACGGTTGCCTCCCTGGCCGCCGCGAGCAGCGGGCTGAGGTGGTCGTCGAGCGGGCAGTCGCCGACCGTGACGACCTCGACGGGTACGCCGTGCCTGGCCTCTACATCCCGCTGGATCTGCCTGATCCCCTCGGCGAACGAGGTCACCTCGGTGTCACCGGGGGCGCGTCCCTCGAATAGCCAGGATCTCAGCTCGCGCTCCTGGGCACGGGCGAGCTGCACGACCGTCTGGGGGGCATCGGCACTGCGCTGGATCAGCGCGAGCGTCTGCAGGACCGAGTCGTGCATATGGGCGGCCATGTCCGCCCGTTCCTCCGCCCGCGCCCGCGCCTGCCGCTCGAGCAGCAGGTCGCGGGCGATCCGCAGCCACCACGACACCAGGACGAACCCGCCCAGCGGCCTGAGCAGGAGCAACCCGCCGTGCAGGCTGAACAGCCAGGCGAGGCCCGCCACAAGCAGCGCGCCGGACACCGCAAACCGGAGCTTGGTGCCCCGCCGCGCGTTGTCGCCGCCGCCGCCGAGGCTTTCAAGCGGGGCGACCAGATGCCGCATCGCCGCCTGCTCGTTCTCCGGCGCGTTGCGCCAGATCAGCGTCAGGCAGGCGACGCTGACGACCTGCGGCCAGCCGTAGACCTCGATCGATCCGTCGTTCAGCACCCCGGCCAGCAGCAGGAACACGGCGAGCAGCGACGCCACCGCGACCGCGAGCGTTACTCCCCGCGAGTCGCGCCTTGCCTTGGCCCCGATGCTGGCCGTCGCGCCCTTGGCCGGGATCAGCAGCCAGCCAATGAAGTAAAGCGGCACCGCCCAGCCGGTGGAGACCAGCGCGGCGACAACGCAGGCGATCCGCACGGCCGTGGGGCTGAAGCCGAACCGCTCGCCGAGGCCGGCCGCGAGACCGCCGCCGATGCGGTCCTCCGGGTCGCGGCGGAGCGGGGCACCGTCACCCTGGGCATGCCGCCTGACCCAGGCAGGCAGGCCAGCCCGGCCAGACCGGTCTTCCCCATCGGGCTGGCCCTGCCCGCCCGGCTCCTGCCAGGGCGACTCCTGCCAGCGGGAATGCCGACGGGAAGGGCGGCCGCGGGACCGGTCGTGGAACCGGAACGGCGGCCATGGCGGTTCGGTCGGTTCCTGCATGTACCCATCATCGCCCGGATGCGCCCCTGCGCGGTATCCGGGCTTTCCCCGAGCCTGCGGACGCCGGCCTCAGGGTGCGGCCGCTCCGGGTCAGGGTAGGGCCAGGGCTGTTCCCGATACCCCCGCGCCCGGCGCGGGCGAAGACTGAAGCCATGACAACTTTCGGGGACACCACCCAGACCCAGACTCCGGCCGGCCCCAGCGTCCGGCCCCCGCTCCGCCGCGCGTACCAGGGACGGATGCTGGCCGGCGTGTGCGCCGGCCTCGCCGACTACCTCGGCATCGACGTGACGCTCGTCCGCATCGCCTTCGTCGTCCTCACCTTCCTTGGCGGCGCCGCCATCCCGGCCTACCTGGCCTGCCTGCTGCTGATCCCCGAGGAGGGCAGCGACCAGTCCATCGCGTCTTCGCTGCTCGACTCGGTGCGGTGATCTGTACCGACCGACCGTAACCATTAGGGAGCAACCCATCATGTCGCCCACAACAACCCAGCAGTGGACGCGCCGCATCCGCTACACCGACCAGAACATCCGCGTCGGCGATGCCGAGCGGAACGCGGTCGCCGAGCAACTGGGCGTGCACTACGCCGACGGCCGCCTCGACCAGGCCGAGTTCGACGAGCGGATCAGCCGGACGATGGCCGCCAAGACCCGCGGTGACCTCGCGGGCCTCTTCGACGACCTGCCCGACCCCGGGCCCGCGGGTGCCCCGGGGACGACGGGCCCGGGCGGCCCCGGCGGGCCGGCGCTACCCTACGCGCGACGGCGCCGCGGCGGGGTGTTCCGCCCGCTCATCCTGCTGGCGATCGTTATCGTGCTCGTGTCCGCCTCCTGGCACGCGATGGACACCTTCTCCTTCTTCGCCATCCCGTGGTTCCCGATCGCGATCATCGTCGCCATCGCCCTCATCGCCACTCGCCATCGCCACCGCTAAGCAATCGCCACCGCTAAGCAGAAGAGAAGATCGTCGGTTCGAAATCCATGGCGTTTCCGGTGCAATCACCCGATAACGCCATGGATTTCTTCGATCTTGATGACGATGGCCCCGATCTTCGGTTCATGAGATAAAAAGTGACCATGAACTTCTGCGCGACGTGCGGCCGGCGGCGGACCGGTGACACCCGCTTCTGCGCCGGCTGCGGCGCCGAGTTCGCCAAGGATGAGGCGCCACCGCCAGCCCCGGC
The DNA here is from genome assembly GCA_050013875.1 of Trebonia sp. Taxonomy (GTDB): domain Bacteria; phylum Actinomycetota; class Actinomycetes; order Streptosporangiales; family Streptosporangiaceae; genus Trebonia. Next base: position 13,443 of record JBEKEK010000216.1, read on the forward strand.
GGTGCCAGCCCCGGCGGTGGCAGCCCCGGCGGTGCCAGCCGCGGAGGCGCCGGCCACGTCGCTGCCGGCCGACGAGGAGGCCCGGTGGGACCCGCCGGCCGAAGCCGCCGGCTGGGAATCGCCGGCCGCGCCAGCAGGCTGGGCGCCGGCCGATGCCACCCGGGTGGAGCGGCAACCGGACGCCACCCGAGTCGACACGCAAGATGCCGTCCCGGTGACGCCCGCGGCGGCTGAACCTGACCCGTTCGCGTCCTGGTTCGCGGCGGATCCGGCCGAGGGCAAGGCGTCTCCGCGCACCGATCCGCCCGGGCAGTCGCAGCAGCCCGGCGGCCGCTGGCAGTCGGCCGATACCGTTTACGCCGCGCCGGCTCAGCGGCCCCCCGCGTCCCCTCCGCCGCAGCCGCCCTACGGCGTGCAGCAGGCGCCGAGCCCCGGCCTCCCCGGCGGCAATCCGTCCTCCGGCGGCAGGAAGGCAGCGTTCATCATCGGGGTGCTGCTGGTGATGATCGCCGCGGGCGGCGGCGCGTACGCGCTCGTCTCGCGGTCGAACCAGCACAATTCGGCGCAGCCGCCCGCCCCCACCGTCACCGCGAACTCTTCCGCCGCGGCTAGCACGAACGCGTCGGCCAGCGCCAGCGGCTCGCCAAGCACCAGCCCCACGACGTCCGCCTCCGCCAGCGCGTCGCCGTCGGCCGGCCTGGTCAGCCTCGGCCCGGGCGTCGCCTCGAACCCGGCCGAGCCCGCGGTAGAGAAGACGCTCACCAACTACTTCCAGGGCATCAACACCCACAACTACGCCGAGTACTCCAGCGCGCTCGACGCGCAGGAACGGGCGGCCGAACCCCAGTCGAAGTTCGACTCCGGCTACTCGTCCACCGCCGACTCCGGCATGAAGCTGATCTCGCTCGTAGGCAGCGGCGACGGCGGTCTGGCGGCGACGGTCACCTTCACCAGCCATCAGGCCGCGGGCAGCGGGATCGATGGCAGCACCTGCGACAACTGGAAGCTCACGCTCTACCTGGTCCAGCAGGGGGCCAGCTACCTGCAAGGCACCGCCCCCTCCGGCTACTCGCCCAGCTACTCGGACTGTTAGCCCGTGGTAGTACCTTTCGCTGCCCGGTGCGTCGCCGCCGCAATCGGCGCGCTGCTCGTGCTCACCGGCTGGCAGAGCGTGATCGGGACGCTGATCGTGCCCCGCCCGGTGGCCTCGTGGCTGACTCGCGTGGCCGACCGGGCGGTGGTCGGCACCTATCACATGGTGATCAGGCCGCTCAGCGATTACAGACGGCGCGACCGGATCCTCGCCACCCAGGCGGCCGCGATCCTGCTGACCCAGCTCGTCGCCTGGCTCGGCATCTTCCTGGCCGGGTTCACCCTGGTGCTCTGGCCGTTGAACGGCCGCAGCATCAGCCAGGTATTCGTCGACGCCGGCTCATCCATCTTCACGCTCGGCTTCGCCGAGCCGCAGAACACCGGGCCCGCCGCGCTCGTCTTCGTCGCGGCGGCGACCGGGATGGTCGTGGTGGCGCTCCAGATCGGGTATCTGCCCACGCTCTACGCCGCCTTCAACCGGCGGGAAACCCTGGTCGCGCTGCTCAACGCGCGCGGGGGCTTTCCCATCTGGGGCCCTGAGCTGCTCGCGAGGACCCACTACGCGCTCGGCTCGGGCGTATCGGCCATCGACACACTCCCCGAGCTGTACCAGTTGTGGGAGGCATGGGCGGCGGACGTGGCGGAGAGCCACACCACTTACCTGCCGCTGGTCCGCTTCCGTTCGCCGCTCCCGTTCTCCTCGTGGGTGATCTCGCTGCTGGCGGTCCTGGACTCCGCCGCGCTGATCCTCTCGCTCGCCCCCGAGCAGGCACCGGTCGTGCCCGCCCGGCTCTGCCTGCGCGGTGGCTTCAGCTGCCTGGGGCGCATTGCCCGGGCGATGGGCTTCGAGGTGGCCGAAGAGGCGGATCCCGAGGCCGGGATCACGCTCACCTACGAGCAGTTCCTTGAAGCCGTCAACCGGATGGACGAGGTGAACTTTCCCAGGACCAGAGACCCGGCCGACGCCTGGCCGGACTTCGTCGGCTGGCGGGTCAACTACGAGAGCGCGGCCTACCAGATCGCCGAGGCCATCGACGCCGTCCCCGCGCTCTGGTCCGGCCCGCGCCGCCACGGCGAGTCGCCGATGCCACCCAAGCGCCCGCCCACCGGCCGCCAGCGCCCGCGGCAGCCCGCCATCCCGCAGCCCACATCCCCCCGCGAGAGCGGGGGGCCAACACAGTTAGCTGATCCGTCATTAACCTCGGGTTATGCTGGCACGCATGACCGGGACGTGGCTCAGCGAAGACGAACAACGGGCCTGGCGTGCCTACCTTCGGCTGGGTTCGCTGCTGCCCGCCGCCCTCAACCGCCAGCTGACCCGCGATTGCGGGCTGACGCTGCCCGAGTACGAGGTGCTCGTTCAGCTCAGCGAGGCACCAGAGCAGGCGCTGCGGCCGTTCCAGATCTGCGACGCGCTCAACTGGGAGCAGAGCAGGCTGTCCCATCAGCTCACCCGGATGGAGCGCAGGGGTCTGGTGGCCAGGCGGGAGTGCTCGGCCGATGGCCGCGGCGCCTTCGTCGCGCTTACCACCTGCGGCGCCGAGGCTATCCGGCGGGCCGCGCCCCAGCACGCCGCGACGGTGCGCCGGCTGATCTTCGACCGGCTGAGCGACGCCCAGCGAGCGGCCTTCGAGGACGCCTGCTCGGTCATCGTCGACGCGCTCACCGAGCAGCCTTGAGCGGACGGTAGACGCAGCCTTGAGCCGACGGTAGACGCAGCCTTGAGCGGACGGTAGACGCAGCCTTGAGCGGACGGTAGACGCAGCCTTGAGCCGACGGTAGACCAGGACCGCGCTGCCCCTGGCCTCCTGGCAGCCTAAGCGCGGTTGGTTGCCGCCGCCCGGGTAGCCGAATCCCGGGCTCACGGTACCGAGGTTGGCCCTGTCACCTGGACCGCCCGGGGAGCTGCCGAGCGGAAAGGTCACCTGCGACCCCGGGTCCTTGGCGAAGTAGGAACCCAGGTAGCTGAAGCAGTAGGCCAGAACCTTGTAACGGCTGCCCGCCAGCTGGGTCAGCCGGCTGAAGACGGCCTGCCACGCCGTCCGGTTCGGCTGCCCGGAGGGCTCGAAGAGCTCCCGGCAGAGCGTGGCGGGGCTGGTCGTCGCGGTCGGGCTTACGGACGCGGGGGCGTGCACGGAGGCGGCCGCGGCACGCGACGCCGCGGCAGTCGGGGCCGGGTGGCTGACGCCGGTTCCCTCCAGCGCGCCCGGCGTCTGCCCGGTCTTCGCGGGCGAGGAGGCGGCGCCGGTGGCGTGGCCGCCCAAAGGCCCGACGGAACCAGGGAGGCCGCCCATGACCGCTACCGCGATCACGATCACCGCCGCCGCGCCGACCGTCGTCAGCGCGATGACCGACCTGCGCCCGCCCCAGCTCGCGCCACCGCGGTGGGGGCGGCGATGCCGTGCCGCGCGCGGCTGGCGGTCCGCGGGGGTAAGCAGGCGCTCCGCTGGCGGAAGGATAAGGGTGTCCGCGGTAACGGTGCCACGCTGCGCCGACGACGTCCAGGGCGCCCCCGGCTGCACGATCGCGCGGAAGGAGGACCTGACCGCCGCCTCATCGGAGAGCTCACGGCGGGTGGGGGAAGCCCGCAGCGCGGCCAGGGTGCTCTCGACCGGGCGAAGCGCCACCGGCGTGTTCCCCGTGTCACCGGACAGCAAGGCATCGAGATCCCGGTCGCGGTAGGCGGGACCCCAGAATGGTGGCTGCTGGCTGTCTGGCATGTCATGGTCTGGAACGCCGTTCCCGCTCATAGCGTTACACCCGCCCGCGACGCAACCCCGCCGTGGGAAAGCAGCGCCTCGAGCTTCCGCAGGCCGCGGTGGGCCGCGACCCGGACGTTACCCGCGGTCGTGCCGAGCATCTCGGCGATTACGTCGGTGTCAAGACCGGCGACAACCCGCAGCATGATGACCTGGGCCTGCTGCTCGGGCAGCCTGGAGAGCAGCGCGATCGCGGCGTCGGTGGCGATGTTGTCCATGGCGAGCTGCGCCGCGTCCGGTGCCATCGGCACCTGCGCGGTGCCGATGTCGTCGAGCGGCTCCGCCGGATGCCGCCGCTGATGCCTCGCCTGATCGAGAAAGCGCCGTCGCGCGGTGGTGAACAGCCAGGCCCGCCAGGAGGTCTCGTCGCCGGTGAACGTGACCAGGCCTCTGAGCACGCTAACCCAGGTCTCGGCGGCGATGTCCTCGGCCGTGTCCGGTGCGAGCACTCGCAGGTAACGGGTGAGCGCGGGGTTCGCGTCGCGCCAGAGGACCGCGAACATCTCTTCGCTCCCACCCTGGGCAGCCGCAAGCACCACTGCGAAGTCGTCGCCCACCACATGCTGAGTATCGGCACACTTGCCACTTCCGCGCAGCGAAATCGCTCAGGCGGGTGTTACCACCATCTGACGCAGCCAAAGGTCGCGAAAGGTGACAGGTCCGCGCGGCCCGGGGACGGCGTCGAGGTTGATGCCCGTCTCTGGCACCTCGAACAGCTTGAAGCCGTCGAGCAGCCTGGTCGTCGCGTTCCAGAAGGCACCGGTGCCGGTGTAGCCGTCGAGGAACCCGGCGGCCGCGGCCTCGTCAGCGGCGGCGATGCCGGCTGCCAGGCCAGACGTCTCGTCGTTGGCGATCCTGGCCGCATCGGCCGGGCCGTCGGCCGGGGCGATGGTGACCGTCGCCTCCCGCTCGGAGTCGAGCGCCCACTCGCGGCCGAGCGGGTGGTCGTGCGGCGGGAGCGAAGCCTTGATGCCGAGACCGGCCAGTTGCCTGGTGATCTCCGGCAGCCAGGAGTCCCACAGCTGCCGGTCGAGGAGGAGCAGGTTGAGCCGGTTGCATACGCCGAGCCGGTCCAGGCTTGCGGCAATCAGCGCGGCGGCGACGGACGGCGGGGAAGAAGGATGGATGTAGAGCACACCGCCGCCGTCGGCATGGGCCAGTGTCCGCACCCCGTGCGCCGCTCCCTCGGCCGCCAGCACCCGGGTCGAGTCGCCGCTGCCGCGCAGGATCACCAGCGGGATCAGCTTCGGCTCGCGGACCAGCGCGTAAGCGGCGGCCTTACCGGGTGTCCGGATGAGCTGGATGGCCGCCGGGTCAAGGCCCGCGGCCGCCAGGGACGGGGCGATCACCTCGTCCGCCAGCGCGATCGCCGAGCGCAGCGCCGCGCCGCCGGTCCGCAGCACGCCGGCGTTACGCGATTTGACCAGCTGCGAGGCGATGTCCACGACAACGTTCGGCCTGGCCTCGAAGTTCGCGCCGATCACCCCGACCGGCCGCCGCCGCTCGGTGAGCACCAGCCCGCCCGGCAGGTCGCGGACCTTGCGCGAGGAGGGCTCGGGCGCGACCCCGGCCAGGATCTCAAGCTGGGCGGCCATCGCCTTCAGGCGATCGGCGTCAAGCCTGAGCCGGTCCCTGACCCCGGCCGCCAGCCCGTTGTCGGCCGCCGCCTTCATGTCCGCTTCGTTGGCGGCCAGCACGGCGGGCGCGGCATCCGTCAGTGCCCCCGCCATCGCCGCCAGCGAGGCTTCGATCGCGCCGTCAGTGGCGCCGGCCAGGCTGGGCGCGGCCGCTCGCGCGGCCCGCGCGGCGGTCCGTACCGCCTCGGTCACGTCCGCATCGGCCGACGCGCCCCGGCCGGCGGCAATGCTCTCCGTCATGTTGTTTCCTTCCCTCCCCGCTCGCTGCCGGGCGCTTTCCCCTTGGACGCGGGGGCTCCCCCGCTTGCCTGCTCCGAGGTTACCTAAAAGCCCCCGCTGAGCGGGGCGCCCGAGGCGCTGAGGGGGCACCGCGGCGGCTGTGACGCAGCAGACATTTATCCTGAAATATCAATCGTTGTCATGCGCTTCTACTAGTCGGCGGCAGCGTAAGCCGCCAGACGAGCCGGACGGACCACCTTGAGAGCGGTGGCCGCCAACGACCCGCCTTGTACTCAGGACAAGGGATGCGCTGCCAGTGCAGCGCACAGGAGGTGCTCAGTCATGAAGCTCAGCTCTCGTTTCCTTCTCGACAGCCTGTTCGTGGTGGCAGGCGCGTTTCTGACCGTCGCGTCGATGGCGTGGGCGTCCGGCACGGCCGGCTGGACCGCGTTCGGCGTATCGGCCGGCGTCACCGTGCTCGCGGTGGCAAGCGCGGTACTGGCGAAGAAGGCCTCCCGCCGAATCAGCCACGGCGTGCTCGGCGTGGTCGCACTCTGGTCGCTGATCGCGGCCGTGGCCTTCTCCGGGACCGCCCTCACCTGGCTCGTCTTCGCTGACGCGATCGCCGTGGGCGTACTCGCGCTGGCCGACCTCGTGGCGCACGAGGCGACGACCGAGCGTATCGTCCACTCGCTCGAGGTCCGCGACCCGGCCCACGACGGCCGGATCGCCGCCTGACCTCGGATCGCCACCTGACCTAAGGCAGGCAATCGGCGCTGGGACGGTGCGAACGCCGTCCCAGCGCCTTTTTGCTTCCCGGTCACGTACTTGGGCCAGGCACCGGGCGGCCGATGACGGTGGCGGTGACGGTGTTGCGGCGCTGGCGCAGGTCATCGCGCATCTGGCGGCCGAACCTCTTCGTCTCCCGGCGGTTGAGCAGGGCCCCGGCGACGGCGCCGGTCAGCAGCGGGCTGAGCGAGAACGCCGACCGGCGGACGCGCGCCGCCAGCCGCCGGGTCAACTGCCGTGCCAGCGGGGAGCCCGCGATGAGCAGCAGTCCGCCGTCCACCTGGTACACGCCGCGGCGGCTGGCCCACGAGCCGACATAGGAGCGCGCCCGGTCGGTGGCGCTGCCGGTGGCCGGCATGCCGTAGATCTCGTGCAGTTCGGCGACGAGCTTTATCTCGATTCCCACCACCGCCAGCGTCTCCGCCGCGACCTCGGCCGGGAAGGCCGGCAGGGCGGGCAGCGCCGCCCAGGCACCGGTCGCGCCGCCGACCGTGGCGGTGGCGCGGGCCGCGCGCTCCACCAGCAGCCCGGCGATCTCATCATCGGAACGCCCGGGGAAGCGCGCGCGCAGCGTCGCCTGGTCACGGATCCGCAGTCGCGGCCCCATCGCGACCACCTGCCCGGTGAGCCAGTTCAACCCGGAGGTGACGCCCCGGCCGGCCGACCCGACCCCCCGGCGCGCGTTGCCCGCTCCCCGGGCGACGGTGCCCGTCGCGGTATCCGCGCCGCGGCGGGCAAAGCCGCCACCGGTGCGCGCGGCGTTGCCGCCGCGCCGCACCGCCTCGGTGCCAATGCCGGCGACCGCCTGCAATGCCCTGGCGATCCGCTTCTTATCCTCGGGGCCGTCGCTCTCTGTCAGCTCAACCGCGACGTCGGCTGCCTCCCGCGCAGCGGCGTCGTCCGCATCGTGGTTGTTCCGCACACCCGCCATCTCAGCCACCCATCCGTCGGCGCTTGCGTTGTCAACGGTCAGCGATCACAACGCTACCTGGCGGCCAGCTACCCGGATAACGGCTGGCTATCCGGGTGCGCCCTGCGGCTGAGAGCCGGCCGGGTCTGACGGCAGGCGAGATCGCTGTCAGGGTGGCCGTGCTGTGCGGCCATGCCAGGCATCGCGCCGAAGCAGACCCGCGCGGTGCGCGGCCTGGCCCGGCCCGTCGTCAGCGGCCGCTGGGCCGCGACCAGCCCACGGCCGCCCTCCCCCTGGCCAGCGGAGGCGGAAACGGCGGAGTCGAAGGCCGGGCTGGCATCGCTCGCGCTGTGCCCGAGGCGGACGGCCGAGCCCGTGTAGGGGGTGCCCGTGAAGGTGGTGGCCGCGCGCCCGGCGGCGACCGCGGGCACCGGCCTGACGCCCGCCGACACCAGCACAAGCAGCATCATTGCGGCCGCGACGAAGCCGGCCGGCAGCAGCGTTCCCGCCGGGTGCAGCCGCACCGCCGCCGTGGTCAGGCCGACCGCGACCCGTACCCGGTCCGCGACCAGCGCGATGAGCAGCGCCGCCAGCGGGAGCTCGGGCCCGCAGCCCCTGCTCGCCTCCTGCCTGAGCCGGCGGATGACTGCCTTGCGCTGGCGGCCGGTCAGTCCGGGCACGAGGTAGATCGTGACCCCCCGCGGGCAGCTCTTCGCGGTGCCGTACAAGCCGGTCCCGTGGTGCGAGCCAAATGAGATGTCCTGATGCCGGACGCGAATCACAACGCAGTCCGTTCGCGCAGGTCAAACCACGCACGTACGCCAAACATAAATTCCGGCTCCCCCCGTCGCCGTACTGCCAGCCCCGAATATAACGCAACGGATTGCCACGTTCACGGTAAATGGCAGACTTTCCCCGCTCGCCTTACAAGGCCCGCCAGGACATGCTATTCACCGGCCGCGGCCGGTGTCGCAGGGCCCCCTCGGGAGCGCATCATCGTTCGGTCCTGGCTGCGGGGGATCGCCCGCTTTCGCGCCGCGCGGGCATCCGGTCTACCCTGCGTAGGTGATCCCTGGGCAGACCAACGCCGACCCGCAGGACCAGCCCGCCACGCGCGCGCCGGCCGCTGCCGGCGACCCGGCGCGGACGCCACTGCGGCTGCGCTGGGCGCTGCTTATCGCCCTGGCGGCGGGCTTGCTGCTCGCCGCCGCGTTCCCTCCGTACGGCCTGTGGCCGCTCGCCTTCATCAGCCCAGGGCTGCTTGTCGTCACCCTGCACGGACGCTCGCCGCGGGCCGCGTTGGCGGTTGGGCTGATCTTCGGCCTCGCCTTCAACTTCCCGCTGGTCGCCTGGGTGATCAACCTCGCCTGGTTCGCCTGGGTCGCGCTCGCGATCGCCTCGGCGATCATCTTCGCGGTGTTCACGGTGGCGCAACGGCTGCTGCTCAACCTGCGCTGGTGGCCGCTGGCGGTGGCCGGCTGGTGGGTGGCGGCCGAGGCGTTCAGGGACCGCTGGCCGTGGGGCGGCTTCCCCTGGGGC
>JBEKEK010000217.1:0-12266 GCA_050013875.1 Trebonia sp.
ATCGAGCATGCCGATGTCCGCCGCATGCTGCTCGCGCAGAAGTCCTACGTCGAAGGCGCGCTGGCCCTCGGGCTGTACTGCGCCAGGCTGCTTGATGATCAGCTCACCGCCGGGTCGGCCGGGGAAGAACGCCGGTGCGCGCTACTGCTCGATGTGCTCACGCCGATCGTCAAGAGCTGGCCATCCCAGTGGTGCCTGGAAGCCAACAGCCTCGCTATCCAGGTCCACGGCGGATATGGCTACACCCGCGACTATGACGTCGAGCAGTATTACCGGGACAACCGGCTTAATCAGATCCACGAGGGAACGCACGGGATCCAGGGCCTGGACCTGCTCGGCCGGAAGGTCGCGATGGAGGACGGAGCGGGGCTGCGATTCCTCGCCGACGCCATCCGCTCGTCGGCGGCACTGGCCGAGGCCGCGGGCGGGGAACTGCGCGCGCACGGGATGGCGCTGCGGTCGGCCGCGGACCGCCTGGTCGAGGTAACAGGTGTCCTGTGGTCAGCCGGCGATCCGGCGCTGACACTAGCGAACTCGAGCATCTACCTTGAGGCAGCCGGGCATGTCACCGTCGCGTGGATGTGGCTGGAGCAGTTGCTCGCCGCCCATGGAAAAGAAGGCAGCTTCTATGACGGGAAGCGGCAGGCGGGACTGTACTTCTTTCGCTACGAGCTGCCGAAGACGGCGGCGCAGTTCGACCTGCTCGCCGCGCTCGACGCTACGACACTGGACGCCCGGCCGGACTGGTTCTAAGTCGTGAGGTATGGAGCGGCGGTCAGCAGCGGACCAAGGTCTTGCCGTTAGTCTCGCCGCGGAACATCGCCAGGAACGCCTCGGGCGCACGCTCGATACCGTCGAACACCGTGATCTCGGCCCGTACTCGCCCGTCAAGCAGCATGGGCGCGACCTCCTCGATGAACTCCCCGCGCCGGTCAGCGTGGTCGCCCACGATGAAGCCCTCGAACCGCAGCCGCTTGGTGATAATCGCCGTGAGATCGGGCGGCTCCCGTTGTGCCTGGCCGTTGTACTGGCTGATCGCCCCGCAGGCGACGATGCGCCCAGGTCACGCAGCAGGTGCGACACCTTGCCACTCGAGCCGGCCGACCCGAGGACGCGCCCGGCGCCGTAGGCGCGCGCGAGCTGGCCCGCCATCGAGCCGACGGCGCCCGCGGCCGCGGACACGTAGACGCTGTCGCCGGCCTGGACCCGTCCCACCAGGCGCATACCGATGTACGCCGTCAGGCCGGGGGCGCCGAGGGCGCCCAGCCACAGCTCGTCGGCCAGTCCGGAGATGGCCGGCACGGGGAGGGTGCCGGCCGCGTCGACTACCGCCCAGTCCTGCCATCCGCCCCAGTGCACGACGGTATCGCCGACGCGGAAGCCCCCGGTGCCGGGGCCGGCCGCTACGACCTCGCCAAGCGCCCGCCCGCCGACGACGCTGTTGAGGGGGTAGCCGGCCACGTATGACTCGGTGCCGTTCATCCGGCCGCGCATGGACGGGTCGACGCTCACCATCCGGGAGCGCACCAGCAGTTGTCCCCCCGCGGGCTCGGGCACGGGCGAGGTGACGATCGCGAAGCAGTCAAGCGCCGGCACGCCCTCGGGGCGCTTGACCAGGTGGACCGCGACGCGGTCGGCGAGGTTACCGCCAGTTGGCCGGGTCGTCATCGCTCGCCATCCGATCCCCCGGGACGCTCGGGTCTGTACAGGTCCTCAATGATGTCCCGATATCGCCGCAGCACCTCTTGGCGCCGGAGCTTCAGCGTCGGCGTGACCAAGTCGCCGTCGGCAGGCCATTCGTCAGGGAGAACGCGAAAGCGCCTGATCTGCTCGACGCGTGCGAGCCGGTGGTTCGCGGCGTCCACAGCGGACTCGACCGCGGCCTTGACCGCCGGGTGCTCGACAATATCTTCGAGCCGCAAGGCGTCGTCACCGGCCTCGGCGGCAACCGCTCTGGCGGCCTCAGGATCAAGGACGATCAGCGCTGTGTTGAACGGCCGGGCGTCGCCGACGCAGCAGACCTGCCCGATGATCGGACTGCTGTTCCTTACGGACGCCTCGATATTGGTCGGTGACATGTTTTTACCGCTGCTGTTGATAATGATTTCCTTTTTGCGATCAACGATCGCAACAAATCCGTCAGCATCGATCGTGCCGATGTCTCCCGTGTGGAGCCACCCTCGTCCGTCGATCGCCGTTGCTGTCGCCACCGGGTCACTGCGATAGCCACGCATCAGGTGCGGGCCGCGACATAGGATCTCCCCGTCATCCGCGAGGGCCAGCTCCGTTCCTGGCAGCGCTCGACCGACGCTGCCGATCCGCGGCGTGACGGGGTCGTTCAACGTGCCGACCCCGCAATTCTCAGACATTCCCCAGTTCTCGCACACGGGCATTCCGAGAGCGGCGAAGAACCGCAGCAACTCTGGTTCGGTGGTGGTGGACCCGGTGACGAGCCAGTTCGCTTCTTGCAAGCCGATCCGCCGGCGAATCTGCGCACCCACCGACGCGTTGAGTTGCTGCCACTCGTCCTCCGCTCCCGCGCCGAGCTGATTACCATCGTTACGCGCAAAGACGCGGCGGCTGCCCAGCTCGAGCATCCTCCTGAACTGGTCGGCCTCCCTTCCGCCTTGAAGCTCGGCCGTCAGTGATTGCCGGAGTTTCTCCCACGTCCGCGGGACCGCGAAGAACAGCGTCGGCTCGACGCTCGGGGTCAGCGAGAAGACGGTCTTTCCGTCAAGCAGCGTTGTCGTCATCGACGCCGTCGCCATCTGCAGGTAATGCGAGGCGAACCGGTCGACGACATGTGCGTGCGGCAGGTAGGAGATCAACCGGCCGCGCTCCGGTAGCGGAATGTTCTCCAAGGTTGCCTTGATCGTAAAGAGCAGGGCCGAATGCGATAGCTCGACTCCCTTGGGCGGACCCGTCGTCCCCGAGGTGTAGATAAGCGTCAGCACGTCGTCGGGCGTGATCCGCTCGCCGTGCTCATGCAGGTTGATCCGCTCCTTGGCGAAGCCTTCGATCTGATCGAGGGCCGAACGCGCATCTTGGTCATTCTCGAGGTAGAGGATCGTCCCGGAGACACACGCCTCCTCCATCCGCTGACGAGCTTCGGGGTCGACAATGTAAACCGCTGGTTTGGCATGGGCGGCGATGTAGGCGATCTGCTCGCTGGCCGACGTCGGGTAGATCGAGAACGGAATTGCTCCCAGGAACAGCGCTGCTGAATCGATGAGGTTGAACTCCGGCCTGTTGCCCATCAGAAGCGCGACGCGATCGCCCGTCGCCACACCTAGTTCCTTCAGGCCCGATGCCAGGGCCGCCACCCGCTCCGCGTATTCCCGCCAGGTCAACGCTAGACGGCCTCCGGCATCGGTCAGGGCCAGCTCATCCGGATGATTCTCGACAGCCCGCAGGAAGGCGTCCGTGACCGTACGAAGGCCCGGGGGCAACCGAAACGGGTCGGTCACTCGCATTGGCCGCAGCCGCCCCCGACGGTGCGGATCGATGCGCGGTCCTCGATGCTTATCGGTGCGGTCATGGTGCGAGGTCCGCGAGGACGGGCTTGGCGCCGGTGCCGCGGGCCATGCCGGCGAGCGCCTTACTGAACAGCGCCTCCGCGTCCCTGCCCTCGATCGGTGCGATAGCGTCGAGTTCGTCAAGCACGCTTGGCGGGCTTCCCTCGATTTTGACGCCGAGAACCTCGGCCCAGCGCTGGGTGAGGTTGCGGAAGTGAGGGTTGGCTCCGGGCGCGACGATCAGGTTGGCCGGGTCGCGCATCGCCTCCTCGAGCGTCACGAACTCGACTCCCGCCTCGGCGTAGGCCTCGAGTACGCGGTCGTAAGTATCCGCCGCGATGGCCGAGTTGTGGATCAGGCTGATATGGGCGGGAATCCGGCCGAGGTTCCGTTCCGACGCCTCCACCTGGCTGCGCAGACATGAGACGGCGGTCTCGACAAACTTGTCGCGCAGCCACGCGGCCTCATCGCTGCTGCCCTTGCTCACCGCGCGGTCGTAGGGGAAGACGAACTGGGTGTCGTAGAACCAGTAAGAGATCGGCGCGTGCATGAACCCGGTCTGCGCTAGGTGGGTCATCACCTCGTCGGTCTTGCTGCGCGTGTCCCCGAGCATGTCCATCGCGAACCGGAAATACCTGCTCGGTGCCCGAGCGACCCATGGCTCGATCAGCTCATGACTCTGGTCTAGGTCCTCGATGTAGCGCTTGGCGCCCAGCCAGTTGAGGCAGGTGTGGAAGTGCGTGTGTCCGCCGATGTGATGGCCGGCGTCACACCACTTGTCCAGCACGCTCGTCAGCCGCGGGTCGCCGTCCAGCGCGAACGTCGCCGAGAAGGCGTACACGTCAGACACTCCGTTAGCCGCAAACGCGCGGATCAGGCTTGCCCCGCAACTCGCTGGGCTATAGCCGTTCTGGTGTCCCGCATCCGGCCAGAGGAAGAGGTCGTCGACCGTTATCGCCATCTTCACAGGTCCGTGCACCGACAGTGGTTCCGTCATCAGTTTTCCTTCCTGGCCAACCGTCCCCAACGACGATTTCCACCAACTGTGCCGACCAGCCAGCCACGACTCAATGTCTCGCGAAACCACCGGCCGGTGGACGATCCGCCCACACCCGAGTGGGCCCTGTTGCCACGGGCGGTATGCTTCCGGGCACGGGTGACCAAGGTCGTGTTCAAGGCGGGACAAGCGGTGCCCGTGGCGTGGAGACAAGCACGGCACCCGGACTGGCCGGCGGCACAGAGCTCACCGCGACCTGCCAAACAGCCGCTGCGCTGGGCAAACAAGGATGAACCGGCTCCTACCAGCCTATTGCCAGAGCCAGTGCCCGAAGGTACGGTGGCGCAATGGCGACCGAAACGACGCGCCATTGCCGACACCTGCTCGTCGATTGGATGGAGCAGGAAGGGAGCGTTCTCGTTGAGGCCCAGCTGACGGGCATCCTCGGAACAGTTCCGGAGTTGAGCAAGGGCCGGGATCCCGAAGGTGAGCTCAGAGTTGCGCTCACTTCGCATCTCCCTGGCATAAGAAGGGCCTTCAGAGATTCATCATCGGTGGCCACCCTTCCCAATGAGGCAGAGGCATGGTCGAGGCAGCTTGTCCACGACGGGAGCTCCCTTACCGCTGCACTGCGTTCCTTTGAGCGCGGACACGCGGACGCGTGGCGTTTCATAGCGTCGACGCTCAAGGAGAGCCGCTGGGGCCTGTCGCACGAGGGCCGCGCCGACATAATGGAGTATGCGTCCGCACGTCTGTTCGATTACGCGAATACGATCACGGCGCAAGCCATATCGGCGTACCTGGACGAGCAGGCGGGGCTGGAACGCCGGGACGAGTCAAGTCGCCTTCGCGCCGTCACCGGTCTGCTCCAAGGCGATCTAGATCCGAGAATGGCGGAGCGGTCGATTTCCTACCGATTGGACGCCAGTCACATCGGATACACCTTGTGGGATGCCAGCGGTGCTGACCAAGTGCGCCTGGAGACGGTCGCAGCGGAGCTGGGCGCGCGGATCGATCATTGGCAGCATCTGACCGTTCGCAGTGATAGCGGCACCCTCAATGGGTGGCTATCGTGTCGGGCGGGCAACTTGCAGCCCACCATGCACGGCTTGGAGCCTCCGCCGGGGATCCAGGCAGCATTCGGTTCCGCCCACTGGGGACTGTCCGGGTTTCGCCTCACGCACCGGGAGGCACTCGAAGCGAAACGCGTGAGCCACGTGATCGGGGGTCAGTCGCTCACGATGTACGACGACGTCGGCGTCCTGGCGCTCGCATCTCGGGATACGGAACTGGCCTGCGCGTTCATGGAGGCGCACCTCGGGTCGCTCAGCGCAGATGACGATAAGTCCAGAAGCCTTCGTGAAACGCTGCGGGTTTTTCTTCAGGAGCGAGGCAGCCCGGCAGCCACTGCCGCAAGGCTGCGGCTACACAGGAACACCGTCGTCAAACGGATCGAGAAGATCGAGGAATCGCTCGACACGCCTATCGACCGCGGGAGCCTGAACCTACGAGTCGCGCTCGAACTCGCTCGTATCTTGTCTCACCGGCCCCTCCAGCCAGACTCGACGGCCACCGCGAGACAACGGCGTGCGTAGAGGGGCGCCGAAAGTGCGCTCGATCTCGTGCTCGCGGATTCGCTCCGCGACGAAGTCCCTACCCGCGTAAGTACCATTCCGCGCGGAGGCCCAGTCGTGGCCAAGCCAGGCGGCCTCGACGGTCTGACCTGCGCGATCGGCTTGCCTGTCTCCCGGACCAGTCAGACCATGCCTTCCCGGACGTCCTGACCCAGCCTCCTGCGTACCTCTGTCATCACCACTCGTTCAAGGCGATGTGGTGTGCCCACACTTTCAAGGCGATGGGGTGTGCCCACCCTACGAAGGGAGCCCGCCCGAGGTGGGCGGATAGGCCACCGGTTGGTGGTCTCGCGAGACATTGAGTCGTGACTGGCTGGTGCGGATAGTGGGTGCAGATGGGGGGTTGGGACTCCGAGACGCTGTCCAAGAGGCGCTCACCGGCACTGTCCGCGGCGCCGGCGGATATCACCTCCTCGGAGTACCTCAGGCGCGGCAGCTCGTGTGTCTCGCTCGACGTAGCCGACTGTTAGGTAGCGACCTACTCCAGGTCGCGGGCCGAACTATAGCTCGAACTTGAAATTGACATCATATTCAATATCTGTCATGGCTATATCCGTGACGGCTGTAGAGGAGAGGTAAAGATGAGAACCGCTATTCGGCGGGTCGCGCTCTGCGCGGTGGTGGGTGCCCTTGCGGCGGTCGCGGCCGGCTGTGGCAGCAGCAGCCCGACATCAACCGCGTCGGCCGGTAACGCCGGCAAGCCGGCCAGTAACGCCGGCAATGCGTACACAATCGGGCTTGTGCCCTTCTCCGGCGAGGAGCCGACGAGTATGGCCGCGATGCATGGCATCGAGGCCGTGGCCAAGCAGAAGGGGTGGAGCACCACGCTGATCGACCCGGGCGGAGTGACCGCACAGTCTGTCGCGGCCATCCAGACGCTGGTGGAAAAGCACGTAAATCTGATCGTGTCGACGGTCTTCCCCGCCAACAGCCTCGCCGCAGGGGTTCTGGCCGCTAAGGCGGCAGGTATCCCGGTCATCGCGGTCGGCGGCTCTACCGGTCCCGGGGTCGAGGCCAACTGGGACGTCGGCAAGGCGGACGGAAAGCTGCTCGTCAGCGAACTGGCGACCGTGACCCACGGGCAGGGCAACCTACTGGTCTTCCAGTACACGCCCGGCGTTGCGTGCGACGAGCGCGAGGCAACGCTGAAGCAGTATCTGAAGACGGCTCATTTCTCCTCAGTGACGTATGACGAGGTCCCGATCCCGGGCCAGGTGCAGGCGGGGTACAAATTCGGCCAGGCTTGGCTGGCGTCGCATAGCGGCCCGGGCGCCATCTTTGGTTGCTTCGACGACCCGACGGTCGGCGCGCTCGCGGCGATCAAGCAGGCGGGCCGGACCAACATCACGACCCTCGGCGTTGACGGGAGCCCCGCGGCACTCAACGCGGTGCGCGCCGGGACGATGACGGCCACGGTCTGGATCAACGGGTACGGGCTGGGCGAGGAGATGGCGGCGGCCATCGCGCAAATGATCAAGCGTGGCGTCAATGCGTCGCCGCTCGAATTGGCGGCGCCAGCCGTACTGGTCGACAAGAGCAACATCGCCTCATTCCTCACCAAGTATCCAAGCGCATTGACCGGTCAGTAGGGCGTTGACGCAATGGAGCGCAGCGCGCCAATGCCCCTAGGGGGGCAGCACGCGGCGGCGGGTGACCGCGCAAACGGTCGCCCGCCCGCGGCCGAACTGCCGCCGCCGCTACTGTCTGTGGACAGCGTTTCCAAGCACTACGGCGGCGTCCGTGCGCTCACCGACGTGTCGCTTGATATCGCGGCGGGCGAAGTTCACGCTCTTGTCGGTGCCAACGGAGCCGGCAAGTCGACGCTCGTCCGCATCCTCGCGGGAGTCGAAGCCCCGGATAGCGGGCGGATCGCGATCGACGGCGTCGAACGCGTGATCAGCAGTCCGTGGGGCGCGACCGAGTTGGGGCTCGGCTTCATCCACCAAGAGCTGAACCTGGTCCCGCAGTTCAGCGTGCTGCAGAACCTGGCGATGAACTACGACGCGGCGGGTCGCTACGGCCTGATCAGGTGGGGGAACGTTCGTCCGCGGGCAAAGACGGTGCTCGCTGACCTTGGGGCGAACTTCTCGCTTGACCGGCAGGTTCGCGATCTGACGGTCAGCCAGCGCTGGGTCGTCGCGCTAGGCCGGTCGCTGATGCGTGAGGCGCGCGTAATCGCGATGGACGAACCAACCGCATCGTTCGCGGCTGAGGAGGCAGAGCGGGTGTTCGCCATCGTCCGCGACCTGACCGCGCGTGGAGTCGCTGTGCTGTACATCTCGCACCGGCTGGAGGAGGTGCTCGATCTGTCCGCGACGATCTCGGTGCTTCGAAACGGTCGGCTGGTGGACAGCCTGCGCGCGTCCGAGGTCGATCGAAGCAGCCTCACGGAAGCGATCGTCGGACGTGCCGTCGAGCAGGCCGCTCGCCATCACGTGGCCCGCGAGGTGGCCAACGAGGTAGTCCTTCATGTCGAGGAACTCGTGCGGGAGCCCCGGGTGAAGGGAGCGACGCTTGACCTGCATCGCGGCGAGATCCTCGGGCTCGCTGGACTGGTCGGTGCCGGGCGTACCGAGCTGGCGCGGCTGATCTTCGGCGCAGACCGGGCCGCCTCGGGAAGGATCACCCTTGAGGGGCGCCCCTTCGCCCCGCGGGGCCCCTACGAGGCGATCGCTCGCGGAATCGCACTTGTGCCCGAGGAGCGCCGGTCGCAAGCGCTCCTGCTGAGGGAGTCGATCGCGGTCAATGTCAACCTGGCGACCATCGGCCGCAATCGCTGGAGGACGCACCTCCCGCTTCTCAGCTCCAGAAAGGCGCACGCCGCGGCGCGGGACATGGTCAGCCGATTCGCCATCAAGGCGTCATCGGTCGCGCAGCCAGTGTCTGGACTGTCTGGTGGCAATCAGCAGAAGGTAGTGGTCAGCCGATACGTGCGCACCGGTCCTTCGGTGCTCATCCTCGACGAGCCGACCGTCGGAGTCGATGTCGGGGCCCGGGCCGAGTTGTATGAAATCATCCGGACGCTGGCCGGCACGGGCACGTCTGTACTGATGATCTCCAGCGACTTCGAAGAGTTTGCGATCTGCGACCGTGTCGCGGTGATGCGCGAGGGCCGGATCACCGCGGTGGTTGACGGCGCGCTCGCCACGAAGGAAACCCTGACCGAGCTGTGCTACGAGATCGGCCCACAGAGTCATGACTGAGAATTCAGGCGTCACCGACCTGCCCGCAGAACGCGTCGAGTCCAGCCGTCGGTCGCAGCCCGACCGATACGACTTCCGGCCGCGCCGCCTCCCGCCGCCGACCGAGGCCGGCTGGTGGCGCGTCCTAGGTCGCTACGGGGCCGTCTTCGTGCTCGTGGTGATGATCCTGGTGTTCGTGATCATCGAGCCCGGCACGTTCGCGACCACCAGCAACCTCATCCAGATTCTGAACCAGAGCGCGATCACCGCGATCGTTTCGATGGGTCTGACTTTTGTGCTGGCGGCCGGCGACTTCGACCTCAGCGTCGGATACTCAACCAGTTTCTGTGGTGTGCTCGCGGCCGGATTCATACAGTGGGATGGGCTTCCAATTCCGGTCGCCATTGTCGTCGTCTTGGCGATAGGGGCCATGATCGGACTGGCCAACGGGCTGATCGTTACCCGCGTCGGGGTGAACCCACTGATCGCCACGCTTGGTGTCGGCACGATCGTCGTCGGTGTCAACTATGCCTACACGGGCGGAGACCCGGTCGTCATCAGCAATCCGGCGGGATTCATCGCATTGACCTTCGACAAGCTTCTTGGCCTGCCCTACCCGGTTTACGTGATGTTCGTGGTGGCGGTCCTGCTCTGGGCCGTGCTGAACCGGACCGTCCTCGGCCAGTCGATCCAGGCCGTGGGCGGGAACGCTGAGGCCGCGCGCCTGTCCGGAATCCGCGTTGACCGGGTCCGGGTCACGGCATTCGTGATCGCGGGCGTCTGTGCGGGAGTTAGCGGGATCCTGCTCACCTCGCTAACCGGGAGCGGCGCGGTCGACGGCGGGGACAGTTATCTGCTGAGCGCGTTCGCCGCGAGCTTCTTCGGATCGGCTGTGCTCCGCGATGGCCAGTTCCACATCGTCGGCACCATGCTGGGGGTGTTGACGGTGTCAGTGGGCTTCAATGCCATGGCGCTGCTAGGCCTGAATACGTACTACCAGTATCTATTCCAGGGGGTCCTGCTGATCTTCGCGGTAGGTGTCGGCACTCTTGCCCGGCGCCGAGTCGCGCGATAACTCGGTCGGCCGCGTCCCCCTCGTTTGACGGATCCCTCCTCTTGGTGATAGCTATTCACATTGTGAATGATCATCACATCATGCCTGACGCGCCGTCGGGGGCCGTGCTCGTCACCGGATGTTCGTCAGGGATCGGGCACGCGACAGCGCTTGCCCTCGTCAGGGCGGGCTTCCCGGTCTGGGCGTCGGCACGGAAGGCAGACAGCCTCGGCGAGCTGGAGGCGGCCGGCTGCCGGGTGCTCGAGCTTGACGTGACCGACGAGCGGTCCAGGGCCGCCGCGGTGCGGCAGGTCGAGGCTGAGCACGGCGCGGTGGGAGTACTGGTCAACAACGCCGGGCACGGCGGCGGCGGCACGGTCGAGGAGGTCCCGCTCGGCATCGTCCGGGAGACGTTCGAGACCAACGTGTTCGGCGTGATCCGCCTGTGCCAGCTCGTGCTGCCCGGCATGCGCGCCCGGCGCGGCGGCCTGATCGTCAACCTCGGGTCCGCCGCCGGCCTGGTGACGCCGCCGACCGGCTGCCCGTACGCGATGACCAAGTACGCGATCGAATCGTTGTGCGACGCGCTCCGCCCGGAAGTGGCTCCGTTCGGCATCCGGGTCACGCTGATCCAGCCGGGAGCGGTGCGGACCCGGTTCATGGCCAACAGCGAACTGCACCAGGCGGCGGACGACGCGGCCAGCCCGTACGCCGGGTACAAGGCGAACGTGGCGAAGATGGCTGAGCGCGCGCACCGCGACGGCGCCCCTGGCGTGCTGGAGGCCGGCGACGTGGCCGCGGTGATCCTCAAGGCCGTCACCGCCTCCCGCCCGAAAGCCCGCTACAAGGCGGGCTCGCAGGCGCGGCTGGCCCCGGTCGCACGGCGCATCCTCGGCGACCGCGGCTGGGACGCCTTCATGCGCCGCCTGGTGCCCTTCCCCGCCCCGCAGTGACCGGGGAGACCAGCCGCGGCCAGGGCGCGCGGGGACCTGCCGGGCGGGGACGCTACCACCACGGCGGCCTGCCGGATGCCCTGGTCGAGACCGCCATCGCGCTGATAGGCGAGCGCGGCGCGGCGGCGTTCTCGATGGCCGAGGCCAGCCGGCGCCTCGGCGTGGCCGCCTCGGCTCCCTACCGGCACTTCGCCGACCGGGACGCGCTGCTGGCCGCAGTGGCGGTCCGGGCCGCCGGACTGCTGGGCGAGATGCTCGGCCGCCAGTCCGCGTCCGGGCCCCCGGAACAGCGGCTGGCCGCCGCCGCGCAGACTTACGTCTGCTTCGCCGATGAGCAGCGCGCCCTGTTCCAGGCCCTGGCCGGGTCCGGCCTCGACAAGGACCGCCATCCCGAGATTGGCCGCGCCGCACAGCTCATCGGGGCTGCCTTCATGTCCCCGGCGGCCGAGCTGGCCGGCGGGGACCAGGCCGCGGCCGCACGGCTCGTTTCGGTCATCGTGGCCACCGCTCACGGCCATGCCATGCTGATGCTCGACGGCACCTTCGGGTCCGGCCGGCAAGCGGCCGACACCGCCGCCGGGCAAGCCGCCACAGCGACGCTCGCCCTGATCGCCGGCCGCCAAAACCTCAGGTAATACAGGCCGCGCTGCCACCGCCAGGCGGGCCGGCATTCCCGCCTGCACCCCGGCCCCTTTCGCACCGCGACAACCGCGACCACGCTCCGGAGCGGTGAGCTCGTCGTGGTAGTCGTGGACCTCGGCGGTGGCCTTTCCGTCATAGGGGCGCAGGATCCTCCCGCCGTACTGCAGGACCTGACTTAGGCCAAATTAGTGCGTATCTCCTGGCGCGTTGATGGTGCTGAGTGCCTGGCGCAGGTCGTCCGGGAGTGGGTCGGCGGCGGTGATGGTCTGCCGTCCGGCCTGGATCTGAA
>JBEKEK010000218.1:0-11459 GCA_050013875.1 Trebonia sp.
TGCCCCGGCGCACAATCCACACCAGTCGGCTAGCCTTCATCATGGATCTCACGCACCCGCAGTCGTTCCGTCGCCGACCCGGTGTCGGCGATCAGCATCCGCCGGAGAGGCACCCCGCCGGCGAACCTGCTACGCCACCGGGCACCAGAATGTCAGGGGCCGGGTCTAGCGTCTGGGCATGATGTTCTGGCAGTTGACCATCGACGCGAATGATCCCGCTCTGCTGGCGCGATTCTGGGCGCAGGCGCTGGGCTACCGGCCGGTGCCGCCGACGGAGCCGGCGACGACCTGGCACGCGCTCTACCACGCCCGGCTGGGCGGGGATGCGGCCTTCGACGACCGGCTCTTTGACCCGGCCGGCGCGCGTCCGCCGATCTGGTTTCAGCAGGTTCCGGAGGCGAAGGCCGGGAAGAACCGGCTCCATCTCGATCTCTACCCCACTGGCCGCGATAACGCGCTGCCCATGGACCGGCGGATCGAGATCGTCGAGGCGAAGGTCGCCGAACTGATCGGGCTGGGTGCCAGCGCGGAGCGCCGATCCCAGCACGACGACCCGAAGGACCCGGTCTACTTCGTGGTCATGCGCGACCCGGAAGGCAACGAGTTCTGCGTCGGCTGAACTCATCGCGGGCCACAGGCCAGCATCGCGCGACCCGCACGCACGCCAGCAGCCAGTGCCGTCTTAGGCAATGTCTGCCCGGTCGACGATGCGGCGGTGTCGCCCGTCGTAGGGATGGTTGTCGCGCCAGATGATGTACCGGCGGAGCATGGTGGCCTGGTCCTTATGGTGGCTAACGGCAGAATTCCAGGAACCGGACCCGGGTCTTGCGCGGCTTGATGTGCCCGAACGCTTGTTCTCGCCTAGATCGTAGGCGGCGAACACGTCCCGCACCCCGGCCGTACGGGTATAGGTCGCGCGCATCCGCGGCCGCGGCGCCGTCCCCGGCTGTCTCCCTTCCCGCTGACCGCGGCCCGCTGCCACCCGGGTCGGCGAGGCCCTGGCGGTGCCGTCCAGGTTGAGCCAGCGCGAGAGCCGACAGCGCAGCCGGCCTGCCGGGTGGCGGAGATTGGCAGCCCGGGTGAAGTGCTGGCGGCCGCCCGGCGGGTGATCGATTGCCCGCACCACGTCGTTCGCGCCCGTGCTCCGGGTCGGCGGGCGCCGCAATGGACCGATTGTTAGTTATATAAGCGGCCTTATTTCGGTTCGTTGCTTATTCTGCCCGGGGTTCATCGACAACAGCCACCCGTGCTTCATGAACGGGGCGAGCTGCCGCCCGAACAAAAGCCCCTCGCGTGTCGCCTCCACGGGGAAGACGAGCACCAGCTAAGGTACGCGCAGGGCTGTGACCTGGTGAATCACTTGATCAAAGTCTTTGGGAAATAATGCGGTCTCCCGCAGCCAGCGCAGTTTACGGTATCCGACGGCGGGTTATATCTCGGCCGTCAGATCCACCGTTAGCAGAGGATGGGAAATGGAAAATGTGAGTCGTCGCGGACTCCTGCGGAACGGTTCGCTTGCGGTCGTGGGAGCAGGCCTCGTGGCCGCCGGGCCGGCGGCCCTCGCGCTCAGGGCGCCGGATGCCAGCGCGGCCGATCGCCCGCAGAGCGCTGCCCTCCCGACGGGTGCCAGCCTGGACACCCCGCTGGTCGCTCACGTGAAGGATCTCCGCACCGGCGAGATCGGCGTGTACCTGGGCACCAGCGAGGTGACCTTCCGCGATCCGCATCTGGCAGCGAAGCTCTACCGAGCCGTCGGCTGACAGCCGCGCCCGGCTAAGGACACCTCGGACCGTGCCGCTCCGCTTTTTGAGACCGGCCCGGAGTCTCTCCGGTCCTGCCCTGCCATCTCGGGCCGTGCCAGTGCGGCCCGCCACCACTGACAACCGTGCGAACTAACCAGAGGGTGAAACGTGTCATCGCATCGTGAAGCGCCGTACATCTCCAGCGACCCTGTTGCCGACAACACCGACGTCTACGCATTCGTCAGCCCGGATGCGCCTGACACGGTGACCATCATCGCCAACTTCATCCCGCTCGAAGCGCCCGCGGGCGGGCCGAACTTCTACCAGTTCGGCGACGACGTCCTGTACGCGATCAACATCTCCAACTCCGGCACCCAGACCGACATCAGCTACCAGTTCGCTTTCAGCACCGCAGCGCCGGACCCGGCGGCGGGCTTCCTGTACAACACCGGGCCGATCACCTCGCTCAGCGACTCGACCTGGAACCGCAAGCAGACCTACGACGTGACCAAGGTGCACGGCGGCACCTCGACCACGGTGGGCTCCTCGCTGCCGTGCCCGCCCTGCAACATCGGGCCGCTGTCCACCCCGGACTACCCGGCGCTCGCCGCCGCTGCCGTCCAGACTCTCTCCACCGGGGAGAAGGTGTTCGCCGGCCAGCGGGCCGACGCGTTCTTCGTCGACCTCGGCGCGGTGTTCGACCTCGGCGACCTGCGGCCCTTCGCCTCCCTGCACGCCGGCGGCGGCGCCCTCGGCATGCACGACGGGATCAACACGCTCGGCGCCTCGAACGTCCACACGATCGCCCTCCAGATCCCGAAGACGATGCTCACCTCCGACGGCTCCAACCCGACCGACCCCGCCAAGCCCGCCGCCGTCATCGGCGTCTACGCCTCCGCCAGCCGCCAGAAGGCACAGGTCTACGACTCCTCGCAGGGTCACTACAACGGCTCCGGGCCCTACGAGCAGGTCTCCCGTCTCGGGATGCCGCTGTTCAACGAGGTGCTGGTCTCGCTGGGGACGAAGGACCAGTGGAACGCCAGCAGCCCGTTCAACGACAGCCAGTTCGTCAGCGACGTCTCCTTCCCGGCGCTGGCCGACCTGCTGCCGGCGTTGTACCCGGGCGTGTTCCCCAACCTGCAGGCGCTGAACGCCAAGCTGGCGTCGATGCCGGCGGCCAAGCAGCGGGCGGACCTGGTGGCCATCTTCCTGACAGGCCTCCCGGCGGGGATCGTGCCCGGCTTCCAGAACCTCACCGCCGGCGGCAAGGTCCAGGCTGACCTCCTGCGGCTCAACATGGCCATCCCGCCGGCGCAGTCGCCGAACCCGGCCGGCCTGGTCGGCGGGGACGCGGCCGGCTTCCCGAACGGCCGGCGGCTTCAGGACGACATCGTCACGATCGAGCTGCGCGCCCTGGCCGGCGTCACCTATCCCCTGGTCGACCCGAGCTACACGCCGGACGCGGCGGCTTCCAAGGTCACCGACGGCGCCACCGGCGCGGGACTCAACCTGCTGTCGTGCTTCCCGTACATGCCGCTGCCGTACAGCGGCTACTACACCCCGTCGAGCACCCCGGTCGGGAACGCCGGCGAGGCAGTCCCCGCGGGCGCGCCCCAGACCGGCGGCGGAGGCGCCGCGGGCCTTGCCGACCGGGGACCGCTGGCGGCCGGCGCGGCCGCCGTCGCCGCCGCCGGCGCGGCCGCAGTCGTCCTCGGGCACCGCAAGAGCGGTCGCAGCCTCGTTCACGCGAACGGCCCCGAGGCCACGGCGGCGCCCGGCACCGCCGATGAGGCCTGAGGCCTCCCGGCCAGCCCGCCGGGACCGCACCCCGTCACTCCGCCGAGCTTGGCTGCTGGCCGAGCTCGGCGGGGGCGGGGCGGCGCTGGCGGGGATCGCCGCCCTGATCCTGGTCCTGCTGGCACCGGGCGGACCGCCCGGCCCCAGCGCGTCCGCGTCCGCGCCCCGTCCTCCGGTGGCGCTCGCCGTACCCGCCGTGGCGCAGGGCAGGCTGACATCAACGACGGCGCCCCCGGTACGGTTGCAGATCCCCGCCATCGGTGTCTCGACCAAGATCGTCGACGAGGGACTCGACGCCGACGGCGCCCTCCAGGTGCCGCCTCTCACCGAAGCGGGCGTCCACGAGGTCGGCTGGTATGACCTCGGCCCGGCGCCGGGCCAGGTCGGGTCGGCCGTCATCGTCGGCCACGTCGACTCCTACCAGGCGGCCGGGGTCTTCTACGATCTCGGCCTGCTGGCCCCCGGGAACGTGGTCGAGGTAACGCTCGCCAACGGCGAGACGGTCCACTTCACCGTCACTTCCGTGCAGGAGTACTCCAAGGCGCACTTCCCGGCCAGCGAGGTCTACGGCCCCGAGCCCTACCCGGCCCTGCGCCTGATCACCTGCGGCGGCGCCTTCGACCAGGCCACCGGTCATTACCTGTCCAACATCGTCGCCTACGCAAGGATGAACTGAGCACATGGACATGCCATCGCCAGAGCAGCCGCCCGACGCCGCCGGCACCGTCATCATCGACATCGGCGGCGACATGGGCGCAGCGGTGATCACCACCCCGCGCGAGCTGGCCGGGGCGGAGATCGAGATCCGCGCCACTGGCACCGAGTGGGACGGCACCCACACCGGGGTATGGGAACGCCAAGGACCCGGAACCACCACGACCGCCGCCGTATTCGGGTCGCTTCGGGCCGGGCGCTACGAGCTGAGGATCAAGGACGCCCCCGGTACCGAGCATCCCGCACCGGTCGTCGTTGAGGGCGCCCAGGTCACCTGGGTGACCTGGGCGGGCTCAACACCAGTGCCCTCCGAGGCCTGAGAACCGTCTACCCGGCCTCCACCTGGTCCGAGGTTGAGCGACAACGGAACCCCCGGAGCGGCCCGCCCTGGGCATCGCCCGCCGCCCGGCCCGGGAAGCAGGACGCAACGCGAAATGCCTGGCGTCTGCGGGCACCGGCCGTTATGCTCGGCCCATGGAAATTTCCCCGAATCGGGGGAAATTTCCCGCGCCTAGGGGTTCAAGTCCCCCTCGGACACAAGCTTGAACACGCGGCCGTGCGATTCCCCCTGCGGGGAGATTTCACCGGACTGCGTGGTCAAGCGGCGCTTCAAGTGCCGGGAGGGGCGGGAAATCCCCCGCAAGCGCATCGCCTGTCCGCCCTCGCCGGGACCATCCGCATGCCGGTGCCAAGTCAGCTGCACCCGTTGCTGAGGAAGACCTTTTCAGATCGTTCCGAACGGAAGCGGCTGCCCCCGTCGAGCTAACCTCCTCCCGTCCTGGTTCGAACCTGGGAGCGCCGGGCTCAGCAAGCTGACCCGTAAACCGCCGATTCCTGGCTCCCACTGGCCCGCGAGGTGCACGGTGAGCAGGGCGATTACCAGGCCGGCGAGGAGCGAGGCGGTCAGCAGAGCCAGCCTGGTACCACGGCCGCCGAGGACTTCGATCGCCCGGCGGGCGTGCCGCCGAGCCGCCGCGCTCCCCGCAGCGGCGCCTTCCGGGCACGCGACGCCGCGCGCCTCGGCGGACAGCAGCCTGGGCAGCCGCCACACGTAGGCGAGCACGTGGATGACGAGAAAGAACGCCCAGGCGATGAACGAGATCCGGTGGATCTGGAGCCAGTCGCTTGGCGATCCATCGTCGCCGGGACCGGTGACCGCAAGCATGACGCCGGAGCTGAAAACACACGCCGTGAGCAGCATGATGACCGGCCCGATCACCCGGAGCAGCAGCGCGGGCGGTCCCTTTCGCCGGTACGGTTCACTCCCGGTGTAGTAGCGGACGAAGCGGTAAAGGACCGACCCGGCCTTGAGGGTGACCGGGCCGAGCAGCAGCATGCCGAGGAAGACGTGCAGGGTAAGCAGGTGGTCGATCCGGAAGATCGTGTAACACTCGACGAGCAGCCCGATCAGCAGCACCATCCCCGTCATCGCCGTCAGCCGCTCATTGCCCTCGGCCCCGCCGGAGCGCCGAGCAGACAGGGGTAGCTGAAAGGGCGGCCGCGCGATGTTACTCATGTCATCCATCGTGGCCGCTCGACGAAATACCGGCCATGAACCTAGGCCCACTTTAATGGTGAGCCTAGGTTCACTCTTTGCCGTCATTGCCAGGTCGGGCCGGAGGGTGACCGAACCGCAGGCCGAGCTTCCAGGATTCCGCCTGCGCCCCTCTGGGCGGAGGCCCGCAAGAGGGCCTCACTCCAGAAGCTGGTGCCGCTCGCCGCCCGCAGAAATAGCGAACTCCGAGGTCAAGACGATGTTGATCATGTACGTAAGGTGCGTGTCCAGCCTCGGACACATCATAACGAGCGCCTGACCTGCGGATACGCCATGGGCTGGTATTCGCCAGAATCAGGCACGAGGCTGTTTCCGCAGGTCAGGACCATGGGGTTCGAGTCGGGGCTAGGTTGCGGAACGGTAACAGCCACCGCCAGCCAGACCGCCTTGCGGATTTTGCCTGACGCGCCAAGCGGGAACCCGTGGCCTGCGGAAGACACTGGGCGGATGCGGCGTGGCTGGATACTAGTTTCCGGGAGTCGGACGTACCGCGCACCGGCCGACTGCGGCCACCCGTCGACACCGCAAACCAGTCACCGTGGTGAGCGCAGACATGTCGGCTTCCGCCGCGAGCGCGCAGCTGCCGATTAGGCGCGCTCCGTCAGACGTCGGGCTCGGAGGATTCCTAGCTTCCAGATCAGCCAGATCTGTCTTGTCGTTCTGCTTGCCCAAGCTGATCGTGGCGAAGTTTGCAGCGGCCGCACATAGCGTGGCTCGGTGCAGTCGCGTGTAGCCATCGCCCTGCTGGGCATCCAGGTCCCGTCGTGTGAGCCGACCATGTGTTGGAACTGCAGCCGGGTGTTGATCTCCGCGAATTAGAACCGATGAGACCTAGAGCTATTTGCCTTCCGCAATGACTCCGATGCCCTCGGTGTTGTCCGTGCGGAGGTGCCTGATGGCCTGATATTCTGGCGACTCGTACCAGGCCTCGGCCGCAGATTTGGTGGCAAACCTCAACACGACGGTGACCTGCCCGGCCGATCCTTCAAGAAGTTCAGAGTCGCGGTCGATGACGATGCTTTCGGCACCGTGGGCTTCCAGGGTGGGTCCGACCGCAGCGAGGTACTCCTTGTACCCGGCCAGGTTCGTGATCGTGTAGTTCGCAACGAAGTACCCAGCCATGACGCCTCCGGTCGGACGGTCTCGGGCGAGCCGATCCACAGATTGCCAAGTTACTACGGTATGCGGAGCCGGCCACGCGGGCGGCCGGGCACACGCAGTCTGGGAAGGCACCGGGAAGGGCAAGGCCAACCGAATAAGGACTACCGATCACCCGTTCCGCCGCGGCCCCCAATAGCTGACTTCGCCAGAGCTGATAACGGGACGTGACAGAGCCTCAAGGGCGTGGGTTTCCGGATCGCCGAGTATTCGCTGCCAGCACTCGCTCGCCGCCAAGCGGCGCCTGCACTCATATGTCCCAGTTCTATACGTTTGCCAATGGCTGGAGGAACACATCCCAGCATGTCGAGACGGTCCAGATGGGCACCTCGCGATCCCAGATTCTCGATCTCGCCCCCTACGTAGTCGCCGGGCGCTCTGATGACTTGCCTCCGCTGCGCCTTGAACCCGCGACCGCCGTACGGTGGCTGATCCCGATAGAGAAGGCCATGGAAGGCATCGGCGAAATGATCGCATTGACCCACGATCGGCGGTCGCGACCCTGGCGACGGAGCCGGGCGGCCTGACTCGCTTCCGGTTCTGACACTGCTGATCGGTTGGTTCACCCGGGTTGCGGACTTGGACTGGCGGCTGGCCCGGGTCTACTTCCTGTTGCTGGGCGTCCCGGTGCTAGTAGGGGCCTTGATCGATAACCGGCCACGACTGGTCGGGCGCCCGGGCGAGTGCGGTGTACAGGCGGTCACCACCGGGCCGCCACACTGCGATCTGCCATTCAGGCTGTCCCTGGGTATCGGCGGTCACGTCGGCGATCAGCTGGCGGGTGCCCGGCTGCCAGCCGAAGTCAACCCCGATCCCGCTGCCAACCGCGCTTCCGGGGACGGCGGCGATCCGCCCGCTCGCGACCGTCGCGACCATGAGTTGGTTCGCGGCGGGGTGGCCGTCCGCCGTGACCCCGGCCGTCACCAGCAGGGCAAGGAGCCGCCCGTCCGGGCTGAACGCGCCTTCGTCGGCCGTGCTCCGGCCGGGCAGTGAGATCTCCCGGGTCCGGCCGCCGGGCAGGTCAAGCACGTGCACTAGGCAGTTGCCCGTCCAGGCCGGCATCCAGGCGATCTGCGTGGGGCTTGCCGCGATCACGTTCACGAAGGAGCGTGTCACCCGCTGGGTGCCGGGATCCCACAGTTCGTACCTGACAAGGCCTGAGCTTGCCTGTTCCCGCACCAGCAGCAGGCCCGCGCGGGTTCCTTGGTCGATCACGTACCCGGTCGGCAGCCTGAGCCGGGGCCCGAGCGCGGCGCCGGCGACGCTGACCTGCTGCGCAGTGCCGGCCGCGGTGCTCATGTCCGCGCCGCGCCGGTAGTTGACTAGCCACAGCGCGCCCGTGGCCGCGGCCGGCGCGGTGACGTCGGCGGTGCCGATACGGCTCGCGGCCTGTGACCCGCCTGCGATGTAGTAAACCGGCAGCGGGGGGGCGCGCAGTTTCCGCAGACGGCGGTACCGGGGGGAAATTGCTGCGCGGTCCAGCCGCCTGCGATGGGGAAGAGCTGGTAGCCGTTGCCGCGCCCGGGCAAGCCGCTGATCGGCTCAGCCCGGCCGGAGGGCACCAAGAGCCAGGCAGGCCTTCGGCCGCCGAGCAGCAGCCGCAGGCTGGCGGCGCGCGGCAGCGGCTGGCCTGTCATCAAAGCGGGCCTGGTCGGCAGCGGATCCGGCACGGCACCCGAGCCGTCTTGATGCACCGCCGGGCTCGGGCCGAGGGCACCTGGTCTGGCCGGCCCGCCGTGGTGGCGCAAGCCCGGCAGCGACCAGATGAAGGCAGCGGCCAGTGCCACGGTGACGCAGGCCGTGACGACCGCCAGCCGCCACCGCCGCCAGCGAGGCTCGCGGTCCCTGCCGTAGCTGATAATGTCGTTCACTGCCACCACCAGGGACAGCCTCGGTACTGGGCACAACGATAGCGACCGTGCACCGCAAAACCCCAGGGCGCCGGCAGCCGCCGCCCTGTCGGCCACTGTCTGAACCCCGGCCGGCCACTTCCGGCTGCCCGGCACGCAGACCAGCTCCCAAGCCGGCAACCGCCGCAACAGCAGGCCTGCCAACCATCAACCGTGCACTGAGCGGCCGACAATCACACCCTGGCGCCCAGACTCCATCCGCGTTCCCGCAGCATGGATAGCCTGCCAGAACGGAATGATATGCGCGTCGGCACAGGGCCGAGCGAGAGACCGTCGACTACGCGGCCAGGTCATCGCCCAGGGCTTGCGGCGGTGACTTGTCGCTTACCCCGGAAGATCTCGACCCCGAGCAGTGCCTGATCCGGCTGCATGAGAAGGGTGGGACGGACCGCTGGCAGCCGGTTCCACCGACACTGATGACCCATCTACTCTCACACGCCGAAAGCAGAGGCGGCCTGGAATCCGGGGAGCGTCTTCTCCGGTACGCGACCGGCAAGCCGATCACCCCCCGCCGGTACGACTACCTCTGGGACCGCCTAGGCGAGCACCTGCCGTGGGTAAAGACGCAGCAGGTCAGCACACACTGGATTCGGCACACCATCTTGACGTGGGTCGAGCGCCGCTTCGGCTTCGCCGTCGCGCAAGGATACGCCGGCCATCAGGACGCCACCCGAGGTGCACGCGCCATGTCCACGACTGGCACCTACGTCCGCGCCGGTCTGCCCGAGGTCGCAACCGCGCTCGCCGCCCTGACCGGCGAGCCCCACCCCGCAGCGCTGGGAGGAGCACACACCGACGTCAACCACTAAGCCCACCCACGGCCGTCGTCACTCGAGGCCGCGGCCGAGGTCTAGCTGGAGGCCCAGGAGAAGCCCGAGGCCCTGTCCGGCGACGCCGACTGACCTGCCCCCGTCCCGCTCCGCCTGGGCGGCTGTCTCTCCCGGACGCACTGCCAGCCACACGTCCGCAGGTCAGTGAGGAAGGCCCGCGTCAAGGTCCCTGAGCTTGTCCCGGATCTGGTCAGCCTCCGGAGGGTGGAGGTCGGCCAAGGTCGCGAGGGCCTCTTCCCAGAACGCGCGAGCGTCCTCCGGTTTTCCGGCGGCGTGGCAGGTGTCGCCGAGGTGGCCGAGGGTGTCGCCCTCACCCCAGCGGCTGCCGGCCGCGCGATGCAGTTCGACTGCCTGCAGGTAGCAGGCCGTGGCTTCGGCGTGCTGGCCGGCCTGCTGGTGGGCATACCCGAGGCTGTCAAGCGCGCTGGCCTCTCCTTCGGCGCTGCCGAGGTCGCGGAACAGGTCAAGAGACTGCTCGCAGTAGCTGACAGCCTGCTGGTGATCCCCGACCACGGCGCTGAGCCAGCCGACCGAGTTGAGGGCCTGGGCCTGGCCGGCCCGGTCGCCGGCCGCCGTGTACGACTTCAGCGACTGCCGGGCGTGGCCGAGGGCCTCGCCGTGGCGCCCCTGATAGCTCAGCGTGATGGCCAGCGAGTTGTGCACGTAGGCCCGGCCGACGTGATCCCCGCGCTCATCGTGGATGCCCAGCGCGAGCCCCAGATGGGCGTGCGCATCCTCGTAGCGGCCGATCCTGCCGCTGGCGTAGCCGAATCGCTGGTGCGCGGCGGCCTGCGCCCCCCGGTCGCCGAGCCGCTGCGCGGCGGCCAGGGCGATCTGCTCGGTGACCGCCCAGTCGTGCCAGCGGCCCCGCATGTCAAGGAAGTCTGACAGCGCCCACGCGAGCTGCCACGCATGGGTATAGAACCCGGCCTCCAATGCCCGTCCGGTGGCGGCCATCAGCACCCGGTGCTCAGCCTCGAACCAGGCCATGGCCTGCCCGGCGTCGCTAATCAGCTCCGGCTCCGCACCCGGCGCAGGCACGGCGAGCATGAGCGGGCTGTTGATGGAGCGCGCCTGCATTGCGGCCGAGTGAGCCGTGTGCAGGTAATGATCAAGCATCCGACCGGTGGCCGCCTTCCGCTCGGCCTCGCAGTCGGCCGACCGCGTCAGCTCAGCAGCGTAGGCGCGGAGCAGGTCATGGCACCAGAACCGGCCGGGAACGTGCTCGGCCAGTAGGTGTGCCCTGGTCAGCTCTCCGAGTCGGCGGCGTCCTTCGTCCAGCGGCAGGCCGGCCATGCTGGCCGCGGCGGCGGCGCTGACGTCAGGGCCCGCGTGCAGTCCGAGCAGCCTGAACAGCCGCGCCGCAGCAGGATCAAGCTGCTGGTAGGACCAGGAGAGCACGGTACGGACATTCGCGGTCGCGTGCCCGGCATCCAGCGCATCCAGCCGACTGCGGGCATCGCGCAGATCGGCGGTCAGTGCTGCCAGCGAGAGCCACGGCTGGCTGTAGGTGCGGGCGGCGGCGATGCTCAGCGCCAACGGCAGCCGTCCGCACAGCCGGATCAGCGCAGCCGCGGCAAAGGGCTCGATGGTCACCCGTTCGGGGCCCAGATGGCGGCTCAGCAGTTCTTGCGCCTCGGCGTCGGTGAGCACATCCAGGGTGAGCGGTGACGCCCCCTCGGCCGCGACCAGGCTGGTGAGCTGGCTGCGGCTGGTGACGATAACCAGGCAGCCGGGGCTGGCAGGCAGCAGC
>JBEKEK010000219.1:0-11395 GCA_050013875.1 Trebonia sp.
CGTTGGCTGATGCACCGGGCAGCCGTTGGCTGACGAGATGGCCACTGTATGATCAGAATTGACTACACTCTGTAATCTGACCAGCGCGATCACCCAAATCATCATGTTCATCACGACGGTCAGGCATCTTAGTGTTCCGTCAAAAGGTTCTTAACCAATCCTGAAGAGAGCGCTCGGTACGGTCGGTTAGGTCGGTCTTCTTCCGAAGCCCGACGAATCTGGACGCATCCTCCTTCGGAGTGAACACCGTGAGTAACCGGATCGTGCGAGCCGTCGGGTCGCCCCGGGGGCTCGTCTGGACGGCAGCGGCCTGCATCACCGTTTCGCTTCTGCTGATGATCGCCATTTCTGTGACCGGGCCATCCATCGTGGTGCCCTCGATGGCGCACGCACCGGATGGCGCACCGCCCTGGTGGGTCTCGGTCGGCCTGCCGAAGCCGCTGGTCATCTTCACCTCCTGGTTCACGGCGGCGGTCGGCGCCATCGGGGTCGGGGCCGGCCTGCTGGCCGTCTACCGCGGTGCCCGGTTCCCAGTGAAGCCGCTGCTCGCGGTCGCGTTCATCACGATCGGCATCCTCACGTTGCTGCCGCCGGCCGGCAGCACCGACACCCAGTCCTATGCCATCGACGGCAACATGGCCGTGACGGGGCACAGCCCGTACGTGTACACGCCGGCCACCATGGTCGCCCTCGGGGACAAGCTCGCGGTCGGCAGCCCGCCCACCTGGGCGCACCAGCTGTCGGACTACGGGCCGATCGCCACCGCCGAGGAGTGGCTCGCGGCCGAGCTCGGCGGTCACTCGATGGCGCTGATCACGTTCTGGCTCAAGCTGCTGGTGGCGCTGGCGTTTGTCGCGGTCGTGCTGCTGCTCGACCGGCTGCTGCGGGACTCACCGGCGATGCGGCTGCGCGCCCATCTGCTCTGGTCGGCCAACCCGCTGGTGCTGTGGGAGATCGTGGCGACCGGGCACATCGACGGGCTCGCGATCGCGTTCGGGCTGGCCGGGCTGGCCACCTTGCGGTTCACCGCCGACGGGGTTAAACCGACGCTGGTCCGGTGCGCGGCGGCGGGCACTCTGCTCGCGGCGGCGGCCTGCACCAAGTCTCCGTTCGCGCTCTTCTTCGTCGCCGCGCTGTGGACGGTGCGGCGTTCGCCCGCGCGGATCGCCTGCCTGGTCGGCGGCTTCGTCTGGCTGGCGGTGACGTCGTACGCGATCGCCGGACAGGCCGCGGTCAAGGTGCTCTTCCTGCGCGGCCAGCAGGTCACCTGGGACAACCTCTACCAGTTGTTCTACCGGCCGTTCGGCCTGGGCGGGTCACTCGGCTCAGACCATGTGCCCGGCTGGGTCTTCCCGGTGGCGCTGGTGCTGTTCATCT
Organism: Trebonia sp.; assembly: GCA_050013875.1. Lineage (GTDB taxonomy): Bacteria > Actinomycetota > Actinomycetes > Streptosporangiales > Streptosporangiaceae > Trebonia. Next base: position 1,378 of record JBEKEK010000219.1, read on the forward strand.
GTGTCGCCCTGCTGGCCTTCTTCCGGCTGCCCGACCGCGTGCCCGGGCTGCCCGCGGTGAGCCCGGCGCTGGCGCTCAGCCTCGCCTGGATCTTCTTCTGGCCGTTCCAGCGCCCCTGGTACGACGTCATGATCATCGCCCTGCTGGCGCTCTACCCGTCGTCCAATCTCGACCTGGTGGTCCTGGTCCGGCTCTGCTTCGCCGCCATCACCTACATGGAGGCGGTGCACGTGCGGAACGTCTACTTCTTCCAGAACGCGCAGTTCTTCGTGGGCGACTGGCTCACCTCGGCCGTCCGGCTGCTGTCGGCTCTGGCGCTGATCTGGATGTGCGTCACCGGACGCTGGGGCAGCAGACCCGGCGAGCCGTCCACCGACGACGTACAGCCACCGGTCCTGGAGCCTAATCTGTCGCCGGGCGCTTAAGGTACCGCAGCGGCCACCGGCAGTCGATGAACCCGTCGAGCAGGTCAGGCAACGGCCCTGCTCCTTCGATGACCGACGGATAGGCGCCGCCGAACGCCAGATCCTCGGTCACCGCGCCCGCCAGTCGCCACCGCGGCTCGTCGGGCTGGCAGAGCCACTCGGTCCGCTCAACCCAGGCGGTGATGGCGGCGTGGGTGTGGGCCGCTAGCGTCGCCGGGTCGGCGATCGCGGGCGCGGCGACAACGCCCGTCACCACGGTCGCGGTCGCCCGGGAGGCGACCGCGGCGTCCACCGCATGGGACAGCGCGCACTGCCGAACCCGGCTTGGCAGCGCGGTGAGGGCCGCCAGCGTGACGGGCTTGGGCGCCGGGAGCGGCCATCCGGTCAGATGCGCGAGCACGGCCAGCTCCGCCCACGGCCGCACCCAGCCGACGGCGTCAAGCGCCCGCTGTGCGGCCCGCATGTCCCGCAGCGTGCAGGGCCGCCCCTGGCACTCGGTACCGCAGGTGACCGAGCGCGGGTGCACCACCGTCCGGGCATCACTGGTCAGCGCGGGCGAGGCAACTTCACGTTCAGTACCATCCTTTATCTGCGCCAGGATCGGGAAATCCATCCCGTCGGAGAAGACCGCCGCCTGCCCAGGGGGCAGCGTCACCAGGTAGCGGGACTGGGCAGGAGTGGCGTTCATCGTCGCGCCGACCGCCTCGCGATCGTCGGCGGCGGGCAGCCGGTGGACGATCTTGACCGCGGTGTTCTTGATCACATCGGGGACGAGCAGGGCCGGGATCTGCTCGGCGATGATCAGCCCCTCTCCGTAGGCACGGATCTCCGCCAGCAGGCCGGCGAACATCTCGACCGCGTGCCCGGCCGCGCCTGCCCCGCCCGGCGCGTCGGCCGGGCCTGCCCGGCGGAGCAGCCGGTGCGCTTCCTCCACCACGGTCAGGTGGCGCAGTTGGCCGCCGGCGCCGGGCCGGGCCGGGCCGGCCCGGTGAGTGAGCCGGAGGTGCTCGGCCAGCCGGATCAGCACCGTGCCCATCAGGAATGCCTTATCCGCGTCGTCACCGACATCCTCGATCTCGAGCACGACGTTCCTGGCCAGCAGCGCGCTGAAGTCAAGCGGGTGGCCGCCCTCGAGGAAGCGCCCGGTCGTGCCCTGCCGGAGGCTGGCCAGCCGGACCCGGATGAAGCCGAGGACGTCGTCGGTGACCCGCTGGGAGTAGCCGATCTCCGCCACCACCCGTTCGGCGGCGCGCTGCAGGGCGGTGAGCGTCGGGTAGGCGGCATTGGGGGACCGCGGCTCGCCGAGCGCGAGGTCCCAGCCGGAGTCCGCGTAGACCCGGCCGAGCGCGGCGCTGAGCACCTGCGGAAACGGCTCCTCGGAGCGGAAGGACGCGATGAACAGCGCCCTGACCAGGTCCGCGTGCGTCTGCAGTGGAAACCGGGCACCGGCTTGACCGGCCGCGGGCTCGAGCGGGTTGAGCCCGGCCGCGATCGCGTCCGGCTCGCCCGGCCTGATCCTGATCACCTCCACCCCCGGCAGGCGGCCGGCCATCAGCCGGTACTCGGCCTTGGCGGGCTCGACCACCAGCCACGGGATGCCGTGGGCGGTGGCGGCCTCGAGCAGGGACCGCACGGTCTGCGACTTGCCTCCCCCGGTCGCGCCGCAGACGAACACGTGCCGGTTGAGCGAGTCCGGCGGCAGCACCAGCGGGCCGGCCGGCCGCAGGTTCCGGTCGAGCACCTCGCCGAGCTCGATGCCCGGCGTCCCGGCCGGGCAGCCGCGCGCAGGCAGCTCCGGGGTGACGTCGAAGTCGGGCCGGAGCGCCAGCCGGACCCCGGGCACCTCGGCCTCCGGCGGCCGCGCGAGCGCGGCCAGGAGTTCACCTGAGCCGTAGAACGGCGAGGCGGGAACGGCGTCGCCGCCAGGCTCGGTTGCGGCGTTGGACGCCGCGGCGGACCCTGGACCGGGGGCCGGGCACAGCGCGTACGGGAGTCCGCCAAGGTCAGCCGACGCGCAGAACAACCCGGCGATGCGGGCCGCGCTGGCCGCGTCCGCGCCACCCGCGGCGATGGTGATCCGCCAGAAACCGGTGGAGACGCCACGCTGCAGCTCCGCGTGGCGCTCCTTGAGCCGCCGCGCCTGCGCCGCCCGCTCGGGGAACCGGTCGCCCGCCCCCTCGGCCAGCCGTTGCCGTTGCCCGGCCTCTTCAGAAAGGGCCCGCAGTTCGGCCGGGGTGACCGGCGCGGCGACCACCAGCCAGCCGAACGGGCCGGTCCAGCTGCCGAGCAGACCCTCGTCGAGCGAGAGGCCCGCAGCCGCCCCCGCCGCACGGGACCCGGCGGGCCCGCTGGCCTCACCGGGCCCGCCGGAAGTGATGAGCAGCCCGTCGCTGATCCCCGCGACCGCCCGCCAGTAGCCGACCTGGTCAAGCAGCCCGGCAAGCCCGCCGGGCGGCAGCACCGTCGCGTGCGCCCCGCCGGGCAGCGCGAGCAGCACTTCTGCCTCCCGGGCGCCGGGCTCCGAGCTGCCGGGGAGAGCACTGCCCGGGAAAGCACTGCTCGGGAGAGCACTGCCGGCCAGCGCGTGCCCGGCCGCGACCACCCGCACCGGACCGCCCGCGGCCGTCCGCAGCCAGCCGAAGGCAACGGTGCCGTCCTCGGGCCCGGCGATTCCCGCGTGGTAGGCGGCCACCAGCGCGGCCACCCGCTGCGCGCGGCCGGGATCTCCCCGCTGGCCGGCCCGCCCCGCGTCCGCCGCATGCGGGTCTGTCAGCCGCGGCATCTCCACGATCCGGTACGCCGGGCAGCCGGGCGGCACGGCAACGCGAACTGTCACACCACATACACGCATAGTCATGCTTACCGGTTCATGCAACCGAAACTCTTCAGATGGCCGTCAAAGGGGTACGACGATTTCGGCGCTTAACGTCGGAGTTATGGAGCCAGCAATGCGAACTGCCCGGTCCTCCCATCGTGGTCGTCGGCCTGTTGCTTCGCGTACCTTCATCGCTCCCGCCGTGCTCGCGAGCGCCTTGGTGGCGACCGCCGCGGCGTGCGTGCTGGCCGGCGGACGGCCGGTCACGGCGCTGTCCAGCGCCAACCAGGCGGCCACCGGCGGCAAGTCGGTCACCGCCAGCACGGTCGCGAAGTCCTCGGGCTGGCGGGTGGTCACCACCGTCGGCCCCGACAACGAGAACGTGTCGGGCACGCTGGCCGCCAATTCGGCCGAGGATGCCTGGTCGGTGTGGACCGGGTCGCATTACACCTCGGTGGAGCGGCTGGTGGGAAACGAGTGGACCCGGGTGCCCATCCCGGCCAAGCTCACCGGCTACGTGCGATCGGCCGTCGCCTTCGACGGTGACTCGGCCTCCGACTTCTGGCTGTTCAACTCCTATCGCGCCAACCACGTGCTGCGCTTCAGCGACAGCAAGTGGACGCTGCAGCAGATCCCGGCCTGGGTGCTGCCGCAGCGGTCCGGCGGGGGCGGGCGCAGCGCCGTCACCGCGTCCGTGTTCGGCCCGGACAACGTGTGGGTCTTCGGCCTCGGGGCGGGCTCCTACGCGGCCCACTACGACGGCCGGGCCTGGGCGAAGGTGGCGCTGCCGACCGTCCCCGACCAGGTGAGCGCGATCAGCCCGGACGACATCTGGGCCCTGCAGGGGGACACCGCCTGGTACGGGAACGGCGAGACGTGGACCTCGACCAAGATCCCGAAGGCCGCCGGGAATCCGCCGGAGGACTTCGGCAACCTGACCGTGAGCGGGCGCGACAGCGCCTGGGTGTGGCGGACCATCCTCGTTCCAGGCCGGCGGACCGAGGCCAACGTGCTGCACTGGAACGGCACGTCGTGGCGGTCGGTCGCGGGCACCCCGGCCGACAACATCGATTCGGTCGCGCCGGACGGTTCCGGTGGCCTGTGGGCGACCGGCGTGGACATCAACCCCAGTGGCTTCAACCTGTTCTACCACCTGACCGGCGGCCACTGGACGGAGGTGAACCCGCCGGCCAGGACGTTCCCCCAGGCGCCGGAGGACCTGACCTGGATCCCCGGTACCCATTCACTGTGGGGCACCGCCAGCGGGCTAACCCGTAACGGCGAGCACGGCGAACTCATCAAGTACGGCCCCTGAATTAAAACCTGGCGTAAAGATTTCGTTACTTCTACGCTTGTTCCGCCATAACCGGACAAGTGCGGAGACGTGATTACTGATGAGACCAAAGGGCGTTGCCCGCTGGGTGCTGACCATCGCTGGCCTGGCGGGTCTGGCGGTCGGGGCGGCACTGCCGGCCGCGGCCTCGACGACGCCGGCCCGTGCCTCGGCGACGCCGGGATGGCGCGTAGTGAAGACGCTCGGCCCCTTCGATGGCGACGCGACACCGGTTATCACCGCGACCTCCGCCTCCGACGCCTGGTACACCATCAGCGCGCTCGGCACCAACCACAAGGACCAGTCCTACGTGCTGCACTGGACGGGCACTGCCTGGCGGTCGGTACCGGTTCCGGCCGGCCTGAAGAGCTACGTGGCAGGCACCGAGGCTCTCGGCGTGGTCTCCGCCCAGAACGTCTGGATCTTCAGCGGCGGTCAGAGTCCGGAAACTACCGCGCTTCGGTGGAACGGCCGCGACTGGTACAAGCAGGCGATCCCCCCATGGGTCATCCACGGAAACCTGTCGGGCGAGGTGTCCGCACAGGCGGCCTCCTTCAGCGCGACCAATCTCTGGGTGTTCAGCGAGGGCCAGGACAAGTTCACCAACCCCGATCACTACGCCGCCCGTTTCAATGGCCACTCGTGGTCGAAGGTGAACCTGCCGGTGGTCCCTGGCCAGATCAGCGCGGTATCGCCGACCGACATCTGGGTCCTCGGGGGGAGGCTGTCCAACCCGAGCGCGCCGCTGCTCGCGCACTGGAACGGGAAGAAGTGGTCCACCCTCGCGCTGCCGTCAATCAAGGTCGCCAAGGGCTCCATGGATCAGGTGGCGGACCTAGCGGCATTCGGCGCCGCCAACGTATGGGCCATTAATTACGTGACCGTGGGCAGCGCGGGTGCGGCCCCTAGTTACCTACTGCATTGGAATGGGAAGGCATGGAGCCGCGTCTATCTTAAGTACCCGACCAGCTACGCGGACAGCCTCACCTCCGACGGCCATGGCGGCATCTGGATGGAGGCCACCGGCCCCGGGCCCGCGTATCAGTGGCGCTTCTACCACCGGACCGCGGTCGGCCAATGGGCCGAGTACGTGGTCGGCGATTCGAGCAAGGTCAGCCTGACTGGGAGCGCCTGGATACCGGGAACCAGTTCGCTGTGGGCGACGGCGGAGACGTTCCCGAGCAACACGACCGCCTCTGACGAGATCCTCAAGTACGGCCACTGACGCGCTGCCGGTGGCCCTGCCTAACGGCGGCCCCTACCTGGATCAGGTCCCGAAGATCTGCTCCAGGTAGGGGTTGGCGAAGCGGCGGCCGGGGTCGGTCTCGTCGCGGACGGTGCGGAAGTCGCCGAAGCGGGGGTAGACCTTGCCGAGGTAGTCCGCGTCGCGGGTGTGCATCTTGCCCCAGTGCGGGCGGCCGCCGACCGAGGTGGCGATCGACTCGAAGAGCCGGAAGTACTCCTGGTACGGCAACCCCACGTACTGGTGGATGGCGATGTAGGCGGAGTCACGCCCGTAGGCGGTGGACAGCCAGATGTCGTCGGCGGCGGCGACCCGGATCTCGACCGGGAACATCACCGGGTCGGCCAGCGTCTTGACCCCGGCGCGGAGCTCGGCCAGCACGTCGAGCACGGATTCGGCCGGCACCGCGTACTCCGACTCCACGAACCGGACCCGGCGCGACGTGACGAACACCTGGTGCGAGGGTGCCGAGTACGAGCGCTTGGACAAGGTGGTGGCCGCGAAGCGGTTCAGCGGCTTGATGAGCGGCGGCACCGCGCGCCCGGTCCGGCAGAGCGCGCCGAAGGCGGTGTTCTCCATCACCTCGTACTCGAGGAAGCGGCGCCAGGACGGCATCGGCTTCGGGCCCGCCGGCCCGGCGACCCGGTTGTTCCGCTTGACCAGGGCGTTCTTGCCGTAAGGGAACCAGTAGAACTCGAAGTGCTCGTTGGCCGCCGAGAATTCGCCGAACCGCTCGACTACCTCGCCGAGCGGCATCGGCCGCTCGTCGGCGGCCAGCGTGAACGCCGGAACGCACTGCAAGGTGACGCTGGAGAGCACGCCGAGCGCGCCGATGCTGACCCGGGCCGCGGCGAACAGATCGGGGCGCTGGTCGGCCGAGCAGGAGACGACCGTCCCGTCGGCCAGCACCAGCTCGAGCGCGGCGATCTGGGTGGCGATGCCGCCGAGCCGGGCGCCGGTGCCGTGCGTGCCGGTGGAGATCGCACCGGAGATGGTCTGCGCGTCGATGTCGCCCAGGTTGGGCATCGCCAGGCCGACCGAGTCGAGCGCCTGGTTGAGCTCCCGGATGGTCGTACCCGACCGCACCGTGACCAGCCCGGAGGTGATATCCGCGGCAATCACGCCGGTCCAGCCCGATAGGTCAAGGGCGGCGCCCGCGGTCGCGGCGGCCGCGGTGAACGAATGCCCGCTGCCGAGCGCCCGCACCGTCAGCCCCGCGCCGGCCGCGGCCTTGATGGCGTCCGAGATCTCCTCGACCGATCGCGGCCAGTAACGGCGCACGGGGTCGGCGGTTGCCGTGCCCGCCCAGTTCTGCCAGGTCATACGCCTACTTTTCTAGGATGTTGAGGCCCGGTGATCCGCTCAGCGGGCGGGACCGGTTACTGTGCCGGGTATGTATGGCTTGATGACGGAAGCGAGCGAGCGGGATCGGTACGATCAGGCAACCGCTCGCCTGGACCCGCCGTTCGCTGTGGTCGATCTTGCCGCGTTCGACAGCAACGCGACCGACATGGTGCGGCGGTCAGGCGGCCTGCCCATCCGGGTGGTAAGCAAGTCGCTGCGCTGCCGGCACCTGATCGAACGCGCGCTGGCCCGGCCAGGATACCGGGGCATCATGTGCTACTCGCTCGCCGAGGCGATCTGGCTGCACTCCCTCGGCATGAGCGATGACCTGCTGGTTGCCTATCCGACGGCGGACCGGGGAGCGCTGCGCGCGCTGGCCGCCGACGACGCGGCCCGGCAGCACATCACGGTGACCATCGACGCGCCCGCCCATCTGGACTTCATCGACGCGACCCTCGGCGGTGCCGGCCACCCGGATATCCGGGTCTGCCTTGACCTGGACATGTCCTGGCGCCCGCTGCCGCACGGCCCGGTGGTGCAGGTCGGAACGTGGCGCTCGCCGCTGCGCACTCCGGCCGAGGCCGCGCTGTTCGCCGGGACCGTGCTCAAGCGGCCGGGATTCGCCCTCGTCGGAGTGCTCGGCTACGAGGGGCAGATCGCCGGCCTGGGTGACGCGCCCCCCGGCCGTCCGGTGCGCGCCGCGCTCGTCCGCGCGATGCAGGCCCGCTCGGCGGCCGAGCTGAACGAGCGCCGGGCGGCGGCCGTCGGCCGCATCCGCGCGCTCACCGAGCTTGAGTTCGTCAACGGTGGCGGCACCGGCTCGCTCGAGTCCACCTCGGCCGACAAGTCGGTCACCGAGCTCGCGGCCGGGTCCGGCCTTGTCGGTCCCACCCTGTTCGACGCGTACCACGCCTTCCACCCCCAGCCCGCCCTGCTTTACGCGCTGGCCGTGGTGCGGCGGCCCCGGCCCGGCGTGGCCACCCTTTTCAGCGGCGGCTACGTGGCCTCTGGCACCGGGACGCCGGATCGGCTGCCGTCCCCGTTCCGGCCCGCCGGACTCCGGCTGACCAGGACCGAGGGCGCGGGCGAGGTGCAGACCCCGGTGCTGGGGGAGGCCGCCAACGACCTGAAGATCGGTGACCGGGTCTGGATGCGGCACGCCAAGGGCGGCGAGCTGGCCGAACGGCTGCGCGAGTACCACCTGGTCAGCCCGGCTGAGCCCGGCGCCGCGGCGCAGGAAGCGGTGCCGGTCCCCACGTACCGCGGCGAAGGACAGTGCTTCGGGTAGCACTGTTTCGGATATAAATGTCGCTGGGTGCTCGTGGTGGCAGCGCTCGCCACCGGGGTACTACCCGTACTGATGAACCGTTACCGCCGCTCTTGCGCTCGCCGACCTGGTCACAGTCAATGGCCGCCTGGACAGTAGGCCGCGTGCGTTCCATATATGCTGTTTTCCTTTACCAAATCGATATGAAACGGCATACTGATTTGGAAAACACACAACGTGGAGGTCACCCCGTTGACGAATCGGGCCTTCCGCTCTGCACGAGGCCTCACCGGGGGGTTGACTCTCCTCTTTGGCGTCCTCACAATGATCGGGCTGAGCGCCTGCGGCGCTCCCGCGTACAACTACGTCGCTGACGACCCGGCCGGGACGTACTACAAGGTGCCGGTGCAGTGGCATCAGCTCTCGCAGAAGAATCTGGACGCGGCCCTGACGTCGGAGGGACTGTCGGGCGACGGGATCTGGTCGACCGCATTCGACGGGGCAAGCACGCCAGCGGGCAGCGACTTCCTTGCCCCGAATCTTGCCAAGCCCTTCGTGTGGGCTGAGGTGGGCACCCTCTCCTCGACCGCCAGCGCCGAGGTCTCCTACAACATGCTGCGCGACTTCATGCTCCCGGTCTCCTCGTCCGCACGGTCGGAAGACACCAGCTTCCCGCTGACCGGCTTCAAGTCGGTGCGCGACCAGACGATCACGGCGGCGCAGGGCGTGCACGGGGTTCGCGAGACGTTCGAGTACACCTTCCCGACCGGGCAGTCAGACACCTTCGACGAGGACTCGCTGACCAACGCCGATCAGACGGTCGTCTATTACCTCCTGGTGCACTGCACGAACGCTTGTTACGAGCAGAACCAGAACGCCATCAACACGGTCATGACCTCATTCACCATCGGGAGCCCCACATGAAGAAGTCCAGGCGGCCAGCCCAGGGACTACCGCAGGGGCTCAGTTTTCAAGGCGGCCGGCCGAAAGACAGCGACAGCCTTACCCGCAAGCGGGTCTCCCTCTGGGACCGGATCAAGTGGCTGATGCTGCTCGGCATCATCTGGCTGCTGCTTGTCTGGTCGCTGATGTCGGACAACCCGCTCATCGGGTTCGCTGACGCCTGCCGGATCGAGACGCGGATCGGCTGGTGGGTCTTCGTCCTGGCCGGCCTCGAGCTGCTGCACCAGGCGCACTTCCTGATCAGCGAGCACTCGGCGGGCTACCACCAGTTCTGGGTGAACAAGGTCTGGGGCCGGACGGAGCGGTTCTCGCAGCGCAAGCTGTCGGCCTGGACGCGGCACCGGATCGGCCGGGTAGTCCGCTGGGTGGTGGTGATCGCCGTCATCGGCATCATCGCCGGCAAGATCATGCACGAGGCGCCCATCAACGCCCTGGTAGTGGTCCCGGGGATCCTCTGGCGCGACCTGCCGACCTTCCTCCAGTACGCCGTCTACCTGCTCTTCGCCGTCGCCCAGTTCGGCCTGCTGTTCTGGTTCCTGTCCAGGGGCGGGGTTGACGTCTACTACCCCGACGACATCAAGACCAGGTTCTCCGACGTGTGGGGCCAGGACCACGTGCTCGAGCGGGT
>JBEKEK010000220.1:0-11345 GCA_050013875.1 Trebonia sp.
CTCGGCGAGCAGCTCATCCACGACGTCTACGAGGCGCTGCGGACCAGCCCGAACTGGCCGCAGACGCTGTTCGTGCTCACCTACGACGAGCACGGCGGCTGCTTCGACCACGTGCCGCCGCCGTGGGGCGCGACCCCGCCCGACAGCGACACCGAGCAGCCCTACGACTTCGGCTTCAACCGGTTCGGCGTCCGGGTGCCGACGGTGCTCATCTCGCCGCTGATCGCGCCGGGCACCGTCTACCGGACCACTAGTTCCACCCCGCTCGACCACACGTCGATCCTGGCGACGGTCGAGCAGCGCTGGGGCCTGAAGCCGCTGACCGCGCGCGACGCCGCCGCACCCGCGTTCGGCGACGTGCTCACGCTCGCCACCCCGCGCACCGACGACGTGCTCGCCACCGTGACCGTCCCGGTGGCCGGCAGCGCGGGCCCGTCGGCCGGACTGATCTCGCACCTGGAGTCCATCCGCCAGCAGCTTCCGGTCCGTTCCGCGGCCGCCCCGACCGCCGCGGCCGCCTCTTTCGTCCACCCCGCCCCGCCAGTCTCCGCGGCCGCGGCCGCGGCCGCCGCCTCGTTCGCCCCCGGCGCCCCGACTCCCTGACGGCGGTTCGCGGTCTCCGGCCGGCCGGGTCAAGGGCAGCGAACGGCCACAGGCCCGTCCGGGGGGAGAGAGACGATTCCAGTCCCGGACGGGCCCGTGGCGTTGCCCGAGACCCAGGGGTGGTCTCAGGCGCGGACGTGGCCTGGGCGCAGGGGCGAGCCTCAGGCCACGGTGAGGACGATCGCGCCGGTGTAGCTGGCGCCGGCCGCGGTGGCGGTGGGGGTGCCGCCCGCCGTCCGCGCCTTAAGCGGGGCGCTTGACGGTACTGGCCGTCGCGGCCCCGGTGTAAAGAAAGGAACGTCGGGTCACTGCGCTCATGCTTTGCCCTTCAATCGGACATTCTCCGGGGAGAACCGGGGATCCTCCCCGGAGGATGACTGCGCCGTTGCGTGGCGGGCTGGCGGCGAATTCCAAGTGATCTCGATCATGGAAACTAGCAATGGCTGCCTACGGGCCGGAACCCGTGAATTGCCGATGGCTGGCATACCGGTTGGTGATTTCTCCCTCGCGCGCTCCGTTGTTAGCGTCGCCTGGGAACCGGAAAGGGGTGGACGGCGTGGGCAGGCTTGACGGCAAGGTGGCGCTGATCAGCGGGACGGCGCGCGGCATGGGCCGGGCGGCCGCGCTGGAGTTCGGCGGGCAAGGGGCGGCGGTCTTTGGCTGCGATCTCGACGCGGCCGCCAGCGAGGAGACCGTCGCCCTGGTCACCAAGGCCGGCGGGGCAATGGCGGCGCTGGCGCCGGTCAACCTGAGCGGCCGCGACGGCGCGCGGGCGTGGGTGGATGCCGCCGTCGAGGCGTTCGGCGGGGTGGACATCCTCTACAACAACGCCTCGGCGCTGCGCAACGGCCCGCTGCTTGAGCTCTCCGACGACGACTGGCACTTCACCATTAAGAATGAGCTGGACATCGTCTGGTACTCGGTCCGCGCGGCCTGGCCCGCGCTGGTCAGCCGGGGCGGCGGGTCGATCATCAACGTCGCCTCGATCGCCGCCCGGCTCGGCGCGCGGTTCGTCGGCCAGGTGCCGCACGGGTCGGCCAAGGGCGGGGTGCTGGCCATGACCAAGCACCTGTGCGCGGCCGGCGGCCCGCTCGGGATCAGGGCCAACGCGATCCTGCCGGGGCTCATCTACACCCCAGAGACCGCTCGCTTCATCGATGACCCGGACGGCCCGCTGCCAGCCATCCTGGCCAAGATCCCGCTCGGCCGGTACGGCCACGCGGCGGAAGTCGCCAAACTGGCGGCCTTCCTGGCCAGCGACGACGCGGCCTTCATCACCGGCGCGGAGATCGCGATCGACGGCGGCGACGGAGCCGTGGCGGCGTGAGCGGGACGGTCTGAGATGAGGTTCGCGCGCTACGACGCCGACGGCACCACCCGGGCCGGCGTGCTCGGCGAGGATGAGCGCCTGCACCCGCTCGCGGCCGGGCAGACGGTCGAGGCCCTGATCGAGCGGGGCGGGCTTGACGCGCTGCTGGCGGCGGGGACCGCCGCGCTCGGCGCCGCACCGGGCCCCGCGGTGGACGGTGTGCGGCTGCTGGCGCCGCTGCGCCCGGCCTCGATCCGCGACTCGGTCTCCTTCGAGGCGCACATCGAGGGCGCCCGCCGGTCGCAGGAGGGCGCCACCGACCCGGTGCCCGGCCGGTGGTACGAGGCGCCGTGCTTCTACTTCACCAACCCCCATGTATGCATCGGCGCCCTCGACGACGTGCAGCGCTTCCCCGGCTCGGAACTGTTCGACCTGGAATGCGAGGTCGGCGTCGTTTACGGTGCGCACGGCCGGAACCTGACGCCGGAGCAGGCGAGGGCCGGAATCGTCGGCTACACGATCTTCAACGACTGGTCGGCCCGCGACATCCAGCGGCTCGAGGGGCAGCTGCCGTTCGGCTTTTTCAAGGGCAAGGACGGCGCCCATACGGTCGGCCCCTACCTGGTCACCGCGGACGAACTCGAGCCGCACCGGACCGCCGATGGCTTCCTCGACCTGACCATGCGCGCGTACATCAACGGCGAGCTGCTCGGTGAGGACTCCCTGGCCAACATGGCCTGGACGTTCGAGGAACTGATCAGCTTCGCCTCCCGGGGCGCCGCCGTCGGCCCCACCGACCTGCTGGCGTCCGGCACCTGCCATCGCGGCTGCCTGACCGAGATCTGGGGCCGGGCCGGCCAGCGGGTCCCGCCCCCGCTGGTCCCGGGCGACGTCGTCGGCTGCGAGGTCGAGGGGATCGGGGTGGTCAGGAACCGGGTGGTCGAGCCCGACCCGTGCCCGCCGATCCCCCTCGCCCGCCGGGGGCAGCCCCGAGGCCCCCGCCACTGAGCGTGCAGCGACGCCGTGCTACACCATCCATTACAGTTTTATGAATAACAGTTTGGTCTCCATGCAATCGTATGCATACGATTATTCATGCGCAGTGCTACGTTTTGTCACCTATTGAGCCAGTAACCCCTGCGAGGCAGATAGCCGTGGGGGGCGAGTTTCCAGCTTGACTCAAGGTGGTAGCCGTGCCCGAATTGAGCCGCCAGCGCCGCCTCGCGGTTCTCGCAATCTCCTGCCTGAGCCTGCTCATGATCGGGCTCGATGACACGATCGTGAGCATCGCGCTGCCGACGATCGCCCGAGATTTCCACGCTTCCATATCCGGGCTGCAGTGGATCGCCGACGGCTACACGCTGGTGCTGGCCAGCCTGCTGATTTTCGGTGGAGCCACCGCCGACCGCTTCGGGCGCCGGAGGGTTTTCCGGGTTGGGCTAGCCGTCTTCACGGCCGCCTCGGCGCTGTGCTCGCTGGCCCCGGACCTCGGCTGGCTCATCGCGTTCCGGGTACTCCAGGCGGTAGGCGGCTGCATGCTCAACCCGGTCGCGGTGTCGATCATCTCCAGCGTCTTCCCCAACCGGGCAGACCGGGCCCGGGCGATCGCCGTCTGGGTAGGCATGTTCGGCTTGGGCATGGCGCTGGGGCCGACACTCGGCGGTGTACTGATCGCCACGGTCGGCTGGCGGGGCATCTTCTGGGTCAACGTCCCCGTCGGGCTCTGCGGCATCGCGCTGACCTCTATGTTCGTACCGGAATCACGCGCTTCCGGTACCGGCAGGCCAGATTCGGTCGCCCAGGGCCTGGTGATCGCCGTACTCGGCGCGCTTGTCTACGCGATCATCGAGGGCGCCTACACCGACTGGCGCGCGGCCACGATCCGCGGCTGCTTCGCGGCGGCAGGCGTGGCATTGGCGGTGCTGGTCGTATGGGAACTCCGCAGGCAGGAACCGCTCATCGATCTGCGCCACTTCCGCGACCGGTCGTTCATCGCGGCCGTGATGATCGGGCTCTGCGCCTTCGCCGACCTGGGCGGCTTCCTTTTCCTCACGACTATCTACCTGCAAGATGTGCGCGGTTGCTCGGCCATAGAAGCTGGCCTGCAATTGCTGCCGACCGCCGCCGCCATGGCCGTCTGCCCGTCGGTGGCGGCCTGGGTGACCGCCAGGATCGGCAGCCCGCGACTGGCGCTGCTGATCGGCGGCCTGACGCTGATGCTCGCCACGACCTTGATGGCGCGGCTCACCGGATCCACCGGGGAAACCCGTCTGCTGGTGACGTTCGGGTTGTTCGGCGTCGGCATGGGCCTGGTCAACAGCCAGATCAGCGTCGCCGCGGTGGCCGGAATGCCGGCCAGCCAGGCGGGCCTGGCGTCGGGTATCGCGTCCGCCAGCCGCCAGGTGGGCCAGGCGCTTGGGGTGGCGGTCAGCGGCTCGCTGCTTACCGCGAAGGCGCACGGGGGAATGCACTCGGGCTTTACCCTGGCGAGCCCTCTCGCGTGGCATCTCTTGTTCTGGTGCGCGTCCGGCGTCGTCATCTCCGGGCTGCTGACAACGCGCGCACGGGCACGGCATGCGATGGCCAGGACCCCCCGCCGCGGGCGCCGCCCCGCGCCGGGCGGGCCGGCTCACCCGCCAAGCCCCGCGGTACCGCCACCGCTGCCTCGCCGGACGCCGCCATCGCCGGGGGACTCGGTGTGGGTTCCGCGCCGCCTGATCAACAGGGAGGCACTTGGCGATCCGGCGCCCGAGTCGGCGTTTCCCCGCGACCCCGCCGAGTCCTGACTGTCATGCCTCAGTGAGCGGCAGGGGTGAGCGGGCCGGGGCTAGCGGCCGGCCCGGCGCAGGGCGTCCACGATCGGCTTGGTGCCGCCGTGCGAGGTGTGCCCGCCGTCGACCGGGATCTCCGCGCCGGTGATGTAGGAGGCGCGGGCCGACAGCAAGAAGACGACGAGCTGAGCCACCTCCTCGGGGCGGCCCTCCCGGCCGAGCAGCGTCTGCTCCACGGTGGCGCGCAGGAACACCGGGTCGGCGCCGGCCGAGATCGGGGTGTCGATCGGGCCGGGATGGACCGCGTTGACCCGGATGCCGCGCGGGGCCAGTTCGAGCGCGGCGACCTTGGTCAGGCCGCGCAGGCCCCACTTGGAGACCGTGTACGCCAGCGCGTGGTGGGCGGTCAGCCCGGCGATCGAGCCGATGTTGACGATGGCGGCGCCGCCGTCGGCCGGCATCAGCGGCACCAGCGTCCGCATGCCGAGCATGGTGCCGGTCAGGTTGATCCCGATGACCCGGTCCCAGCCGGCCACGTCCATGTCCATCAGCCGCGCCCGGTACGGCACGCCCGCGTTGTTGACCAGGCCGTGCACCACCCCGCCGGTCGCTGCCAGGTGCGCCGCCAGCCCCGCCCACTGCTCCTCGCTGCTCACGTCGAGCGTCCGGTACTCCATCGTGCCCGGCCCGGACGCGGTCAGCCGCTCCGCGAGCGCGCGGCCCTCGTCGTCGAGGATGTCGGCGCCGATCACGCGGGCTCCCTCGCGGACGCAGATCTCCGCCTCGGCGGCGCCCTGGCCGCGCGCGGCCCCGCTGATCACGACCGTCCGGCCGGTGAATTCGCCAGCCACCGCTATGCCTCCGGGGCGTGCAGGGGATCGTGCAGCAGGCGGCCGAGGACGTCGCCCGGGAGGGTGGCAAGCAGTTCCCGGCTGAACGCGCCGTCGATCAAGATGAACGCCATCCGCGCGGTCTGCCCGGTGCGGTTCTCCCAGCGGTGGGAGGTGCCCCGCTGCACGGCGACATCGCCCGCCCGCAGCGTGGTCTCGCTCTCGTCGAGGACGAGGACGATCTCGCCGTCGAGCACGATCCCGTAGTCCACCGACTGCGTGCGGTGCACGGGGGAGACGACGCCCGGCGGGAACTCGTTGATCCGGATCTTGGTCCCGTTCGGGGCCGGCGGCACGGTCAGCGCGTGCGGAGTCGGGTCGGGCTCGGCCGCGCTGATCGGGGCGGGCATCGCATCGGTGGCCCAGACTTCGTAGAAGAGCGCACCGTCGGGGGCGGTGCGGACCACCGGAACCGGTCCGTCGTCGGCCAAGACGGAGGCACCATGCTGGTCATGGCCGGTCACGACCCGGCGGGGAATGGACGGCATAGAGAAACTCCGCGCTCGTTCAATGGCAGCTGATCTGGACTTGGCATTATCCGCGCTCCATCTCAGCACGGCCGCGCCCCGCGGTCACCCCGTCGGCCATCGGCGGTCGGGATGCCTGGTATGCGACTGACGGCCGCTAGCCGCGCAGGCCGGCCGTGACCGGCCGGCCTGGCCGATGCGGCGCAGACGGCCGCTCGCCGGCCACCGGGGGCAGCGACGCGGCCGCCTCGGTCAGGGTGCGGCGCAGCCAGGCATGCTCGGGGGTGGTGGCCCGGTCGGGGTGCCACCAGAGGGTCTCGATCAGCTCCACCCGGCCGAACGGCGGGTCGACCACCGCCAGCCCCAGCGGCACCGCGACCCGCTGGGCGAGCCGCTCGGGGATGATCGTGACCAGGTCGGTCCCGCTGACCAGGAACGGCAGCGGCAGGAACCCGCCCATGGCCACCTGCACCCGGCGGCGGACCGACAGCTCGTCCATCACCCGGTCGGTCGGGGTGACGTGGCTGGTGCCGTAGCTGCGGGCGGCGTGCGGTAGGGCCGACAGGTCGTCCAGGGTCAGCCGGCCGTCCCGCAGCCGGGGGTTGGCCGGGTCGACCACGCAGACGAAGCGATCGCGGAACAGCGGCTGCTGCGAGCCGGGGAACCCGAAGCCGAGCGGCCCGATCAGCGCGTCGCAGTTCCGCAGCCCGTGCTCGGATTCGTGCATGTCCTCGGGGATCGAGTCGAAGTCGAGGCGGACGCCGGGCGCGACCACCGCCACCCGGCGCAGCAGCACCTCGGCCAGCACGGTGATGACATAGTCGGTCGCGTTGATGCGGAAGGAGTGCCTGCTGGTGGCCGGGTCGAACCGGCTGCCGGTGTCGAGCGCCAGCTCGACGCACTGCAGCGTCTGCTGCACCGACGGGACCAGGGCCTTGGCGAACGGGGTGAGCTCGTAGTCCCGGCCGACCCGGACGAGCAGCTCGTCCTGGTAATGGCGGCGGAGCCGGGCCAGCGCGGTCGACATGGCCGGCTGGCTCTTGCCGATCTTGGCGCCGGCCTTGGTGACGTTGCCTTCCTCAAGCAGCGCCCTGAGCGCGACCATGAGGTTGAGGTCGGTTCCCCCGAGAGACATGCTGGCTCCGCACTGCTCGACGCCGTCGTTGGCATCTCATGGTCGTCCATGAACGGGCAGGTAGTCACGGTGACTTTGCCAGATCGTAACTTCTGCGGGTTTGCTCAAAATGCCAAGGAAACGGCCATTGACTTGGCGGCCGCGCGGGCCGGGGTTACCCTCCTTGCGGCGAGGCCGGGCTGTTTCATGCTAGGGGGGTGACGTGGCCGAAGACGCGGAGATTGACCTCAACCTGCTGCTCGCGCTTGGCGCGCTCCTCGAGGACAGGAACCTGACCAGAGCCGGCCAGCGGATCGGGATGAGCCAGCCGGCGATGTCCGCCGCGCTCGCCCGGCTGCGTCGGCACTACGGCGATGACCTGCTCGAACGTGAGGGACGCGGGTACCGGCGGACGGTGTTCGGCGAGCAGCTGCTGCCCGCCGTGCGCGAGGCGCTGCGGCAGCTCGACGCGACCATGCAGCGTTCGCCGAAGTTCTCACCGGCCGACTCCGATCGCGAGTTCTCCATCGCCGCCTCCGACTACACCGTCTCGATCATCGCCGACCCGCTGCTGCGCCTGGTCAACCGGGCCGCGCCGGGGATCAGGCTGCAGCTGAACTCGCTCCCGCCCGGCCTGGCCACCTCCGGCGCGGCGCTGGCCATGCACGATCTGCTGATCGGCCCGGTCGGCTTTGATTTCCCCGGCCGTCACACCGAGCTCTTCCGCGACCGCCTGGTCTGCGTGGTCGACCCGGTCGCGACCGGGCTGACCGGGCCCGCGCTCAGCCTCGAGGACCTGATCCGGCTGCCGCATGCCGAGCCCTCGTTCGCGCCGGGGGTGGTGACCCCGGTGGACCGGGTGCTCGATCAGCTCGGGATCAGGCGGCAGGTCCGGATGACCGTGTTCGGCTGGCTCTCGGTGCCGTTCGTGCTCACTGGGACGCCGATGGTGGCGATCATGCCGGAGCGGATGGCGCGGCTGGCGGCCCGCAGCGCCCCGCTCGCCATCCTCGAGCCGCCGTTCGGCCGGGTGGAGCTGGTGGAGGCCGCCTACTGGCAGCCGAGCAGGACCGACGACCCAGCGGTCCGCTGGCTGCTCGCGACCCTGAAGGAAGCCGTCCGCCAGTTGTAGTGTTCTCCCTGGCCGGCGAGGTATCAGCCAGGAGATGCCTGGCATTGTCAACTAGTATTTCCGCTTCCAGGTGCCGGCTCCTACTGTCGCGTGCATGACCTTCGCTCCGGCCGGCTTCGCGCTCGGTGTCTTCCGCCGCCCGGCGGGCGGCGGCGTTTTCACCGGGCTGGTCCGCGGCGACCGCGTCCGCGACGTCTCCGCCCTCGGCACCGTCAACGACCTCTTGGCCGACTGGGACAACGCGTTCGGCCGGCTGGCCGCGCTCGCGGCCGACGACGGCGACGGCGACGGCGACGGCGACGGCGACGCGCGGGTCTGGTCCGACCTGGCGGCCCTCGACGTCCGCTGCCCGGTCGCGCCCCGGCAGATCCTCCAGGTCGGGGCGAACTACCGCAAGCACGTGGTCGACATCGTGATGGCCGAGCGCCGCGCCGACGGGTCCGTCACCGGGCACAACTCCGACGTCCCGGAGAGCGAGGTGCGCGCCTGGGCCGAGGCGATGATGGACGAGCGTGCCCGCACCGGCAGCCCCTACGTGTTCACCGGGCTGCCAAGCGCCCTCACCGGGCCCTACGACGAGATCGTGCTACCGGAGCGGGGCGAGCAGCACGACTGGGAGCTCGAGCTCGCCGCCGTGATCGGCAGGCCGGCCCGCGACCTGACCCGCGAGAACGCGCTCAGCCACGTGGCGGGCTACACGATCTGCAACGACATCACCACCCGCTCGCTGGTCTACCGGCGGGACCTGAAGGCGATCGGCACCGACTGGTTCGCGGCCAAGAACTCGCCCACCTTCCTGCCGGCCGGCCCGTTCCTGGTGCCCGCCGCCTTCGCCGGCGACCCGGCCAGCCTGCGCATCACCCTCCGGCACAACGGGATCACCCGGCAGCACGAGTCCTGTGCCGACATGCTCTTCGACCTGCCCGCGATCCTCGCCTACATCACCGCGGTCACCGAGCTTGGCCCGGGCGACCTGGTGCTCACCGGCTCCCCGGCCGGGAACGGCGCGCACTGGGGGGTGTACCTGGCCGAGGGCGACGTGCTCGAGGGCGAGATCACCGGCCTGGGCAGGCAGGTCAACCGCTGTGTCGGTAAGACCACAGGGTACGCAAAACCGGCAACACGAAACGGTGCGACAGAAACGCCATGACACCATGACCGATCCCCTGATCACCCATCTGCGCCACGTTGACCTGGCGATCCCCGACTACGAGCGCCAGCTCGCCTTCTATACCCAGGTGTGGGGCCTGTCGCCGGTCGCGACCGACAACGGCCTCGCCTTCCTGGCCGCCGAGGGGTCACCCGAGCGGTACATCATCAGGCTCCGCCGGGACGCGGGCAAGCGGCTCGACCTGGTCTCCTTCGGCGCCGCGGCCGAGGCCGACGTGGACGCGCTGGCGGAGCGGCTGATCGCCAGGGGTGTGCAGCTCGCGCAAGACCCGCGGGCCCTCGCCACCGAGGGCGGCGGGTACGGCCTGCGCTTCTTCGACCTCGACGGGCGCACCGTGGAGGTGAGCGCCGGCGTCGCCACCAGGAGCCACCGCAGGATCGAGGAGCGGGAGTCGGTCCCGGTCCGGCTGTCGCACGTGGTGCTCAACTGCACCGATCCGGACCGCACGGCCCAGTGGTACACCGACGTGCTCGGCTTCCGGCTGAGCGACACCCTGGCCGGCCCGGACCTGGGCACGGTCATGAACTTCATGCGCTGCAACGCGCGGCACCACTCGCTGGCGTTCGCCCGCGGACCGCACGTCTCCCTGCATCACGTCAGCTTCGAACTGCGCGGCATCGACGAGTTCATGCGCGGCACCGGCCGGGTGCTCCGCAACGGCACCCGGATGGTCTGGGGGCCTGGCCGGCACCTGGCAGGCGGCAACACCTTCGCCTACTTCCTCGACCCGCAGAACAACACGATCGAGTACACCACTGAGCTCCAGGAGCTCGACGAGGACGCCTGGCACCCGCACATCTACGACATGCACGACCCGTCGGTGCAGGACCAGTGGGGCACCGCCAACCCGATGAACGAACTGGTGGCGAAGGAGTCCTTCAACGACCCCGACCCCGGCCTCTTCACCGCGCCACCGATTTAGCCGGCCCCGCCGGTCTGACCCGTACATCCCTCAATAGTCGAAGGAGACATAGATGAGAGCTCTGTCCACGGGTGGTGCGGCCGCCGCCGCTCTCGCCCTTACCGCCGGCCTCGGCCTGGCGGCCTGCTCGTCGAGCTCAAGCTCAAGCTCGAGCTCGAGCTCGACCGCGAGCGCCAGCGCCGCCGCCGCGGCGACCAGCTGCGGCACGATCCCGACGACGCTCCCGTCCGACCCCGACGGCGTGATCGCGGCGCTGCCCGCCGCCCTGCGCCAGCTCTACAACGGCTACCCGGTCACCGTGTACAAGAGCGCCTTCGCCTCCTGGAAGCCCAAGTCGGCCGGCCACAAGACCATCGGCTTCCTGCTGTCGGAGACCAACAACGGCTACCAGCTCGCGCTCGAGGCGATCCTGTCGGGAATGCTGAAGAGCGCCGGCTACACCGTCGACCAGGTGACCTCCTCCGACGAGGTGACCGACCAGGTCGCCGACTTCAACCAGCTGGTGGAGAAGAAGGTCGCGGCCATCGTCTACGAGCCGCTGTCCTCCTCCGCCTTCACCACCGCGGTGGCCAGCGCCGCCACGGCCGGCATCCCGTCGATCTCGGTGCTCAACTCGGTCGCCAGCCCCGACACGATCTCCGTCGGCGCCAACGACTGGCTGCAGGGCGCGCAGATGGCCGCCCAGGTCGCCAAGGACATCGGCGGCAGCGGCAGCGTCCTCGACGTGCACGGCATCTCCGGCGTGGCCATCGACACGGCCGCGTTCGCCGGGGTGCACGCGGTCTTCGCGCACTGCCCGGGAATCTCCACCAACGACACCATCTACACCCAGTTCGCGGACTCGACCGCCAAGAGCGACGTGCAGACCTACCTGGAGACCCACCCGGCCAAGATCGCCGCCGCGATCACCTCCGGGGCCGGCGCGACCGGGGTGCTTGAAGGCTTCCAGGCCGCGGGCAAGTCGAT
>JBEKEK010000221.1:0-11310 GCA_050013875.1 Trebonia sp.
GGCAACACGGTCACCATCCAGCTCCCCGCGGGCACCAGTGACCAGTACGTGGAACTCAGCTACACCGCCAACAACGTCCAGAACGGCGCCCAGGCGTCTGAGATCCTGATCTACTCGTAACGGCCGCAAGACGGCAGCGGGGAGGGGATGTGCATCCCCTCCCCGCTGTTTTGCGGTGAATCGGCCGGGTAGCTGCGCGTGGACCGCGCCGCCGGGGCGACGGTCTGGGTACTTGACTGACCGGGACGGGCACGAGTGCAGCATTTCATCGCCTCCTACGGATATCTGGCCATATTCCTGCTGATGGTGGCAGAGTCGGCCTGCATACCAATCCCCTCCGAGCTCACGATGCCCTTCGGCGGAGCGGTGGCGGCGGGCGCGGTGGCGGGGGTGCACCTCAGCCTGCCGCTGGTCATCGTGGTCGGCGTGGCGGGCAATGTGATCGGCAGCTACGTGGCCTGGGCGGTCGGCCGGTACGGGGGCGAGGCGGCCACCCGCCGCTGGTCTTCCTTCCTCGGCGGCCAATCCGGCCTCGCGCGAGCGCAGCGCTGGTTCGATCGCTATGGGGGGCGGGCTGTCTTGATCGGGCGCCTGCTACCGGCGGTGCGGACGTTCATCTCACTGCCCGCGGGCTACGCCCACATGCGGCCAGTTCGTTTCGGCGTTTATACCGTGGCCGGGTGCGTGCCCTGGATCACCGGGCTGGCGTATGCCGGGTACGCGGCCGGGGCTAACTGGCAGCACGTGCAGCAGCCGGTGACCATAGCGGGCTATATCCTCGGCGGGCTGATCGCCGCGGGTGTGATTGCCGGAATCATCGCGGTTATCGCGCGGCGGCGGAAGCGGCCGGGGGCAGCCCGGCCGGGGCCGCCTGAGCCCGCGTCCGTGGGCCAGAGAGAGCAGCGGAGGATGGGCTGACATGGTCAGCGCGAGGACCTGGGAGCGGATCGAACGCGAGCAGCTGCGCGAGCGGGAGCGGCGGACGCGCCCCGCCCGGCCGGGCGACCGGCCCGACCCCTCCCGCCCGGCCGGCACCGATCTGCTGCCGCAGATCAAGCACATCGTCGTCCTGATGATGGAGAACCACTCGTTCGACAACTATCTGGGCACCCTCGGCCGCGGGGAGGGGCTGCCGCGCGCCGACGAAGGGACGCCGGATGCCGAGAATCCCGACTCGGCGGGCACCATGATCCGGGCTTATCACGCAGGCTCCACCGTGCAGGAGGCCGGCGTGCCCGTGCAGAGCTGGAGCGCCAGCCACGCACAGTGGGCCGACGGCAAGCTGACTGGTTTCGTGACCTCGACCGAGCAGACCGCGCCCGAGGGCAACAAGGCCGCCGCCATGGCCTACTGGACCGACCAGGACCTGCCCTTCTACCACGGGCTGGCCCGGACCTTCCCGCTGGCCGACCACTGGTTCAGCTCTTGCCTCGGGCCGACGTTCCCGAACCGCCGGTTCCTGCTGGCGGGGACGGCCAACGGGCTGATGGACGACCTGCCGTTCAACCTGCTTGACCGGCCGCGGGCGGGCACGATCATGGACATGCTGACCAGGCACGAGATCTCCTGGGTGAACTACCGGTCCGCCAGCAGCGACCAGTCCGAGTTCCGCCACTACGTGCGGTACCGGCGCCGCCGCACCCGGCACCACCTGCGGCACCTCGGCCGCCCGCTGCGCAAGACCAGCGACGTGTTCAAGCGCGACCTCCAGTTCACCTCGGCGATCTACCCGCTCGGGATGGTCAGCTACCTGGCCCACGTGCGCAGCATCGAGCGGTTCTTCGCCGATGCGGACTCCGGCAACCTCCCGTCGTTCTGCATCGTCGACCCGGACTTCCGCAGCTTCTCCGAGGAGACCCCGCAAGACATCCGCAGGGGCGAGAGCTTCGCGTCCGAGGTGATCAGCCGGGTCATGCACGGCCCGGGCTGGGCGGACACCCTGCTCATCTGGACCTACGACGAGAACGGCGGCTATTACGATCATGTCGCCCCGCCCGCGGCGGTGCCGCCGGACGATGTCCCCGGCCACAGCCTGGTCGCGCACCCGTCCGCGCTCCGGGTGCTGCTGAAGGTGCTGTTCCCCGGCTACGTGCGGCATGCCGAGCAGCTCGTCGCGGGCCCGGGCGCCTACGACACCTACGGGTTCCGGGTCCCCGCGGTGATCGTGTCACCCTATGCGCGGCCGGACTGCGTCCTGCCGGAGATCTTCGACCACACCTCAGTGCTGAAGCTCATCGAGGAGAAGTGGAACCTGCCCGCGCTGACCAGGCGGGACGCGGCGGCGACGGCGCCACTCGGCGCGCTTGACCTGACCGCACCGCCGGCCTTCCTGACGCCGCCGGAGCTGCCGGGGCCGGCGCTGGCGTGGGGCAGCTGGTAGTCCCGCCTGATCGAGGGTAATCAACGCGACATTGCCTGGCGGCGGCGGAAGGTAGGAAGATCTTGTGATGGAGACGGTCACCGCGGGCAGCATCAGGGGGTTCCCCGGATCGCGCTGCCATGAAGAAAGACGAGGTGATCGATGCGCCTGCTGTTGATCGGCGCGCCCGGCGCGGGAAAGGGAACCCAGGCCGGCCGACTGGCCGAGCGGTTCAACATCGCCCACATTTCCAGCGGTGATCTGCTGCGCCAGCACGTGCGGGACAACACGTCGATCGGGCAGACGATCAAGGCCTACGTGGATGCGGGGGACTTGGTGCCCGATGCCGTGGTCATGGACATGCTGCGCAAGCCGGTCGTCGCCGCGGTGGAATCCGGCGGCTACGTGCTTGACGGCTTTCCGCGCACGGTGGACCAGGCCCAGGCGGCCTTCGAGGTCGCGCACGCGCTCGGCGTCGAGGTGCAGGCCGCCGTGCACCTCGACGTGCCTGACCACGAGCTGATCCGCCGCCTGCTGGCCCGCGGCCGGGGAGCCGATGACACCGAGGAGGTCATCGCCCACCGGTTGCAGGTCTACCGGGAGATGACGATCCCGCTGCTGGATTACTACGCGGGCAGGGAATGGATGTTCACCGTCGACGGCACCCAGTCCCCCGGTGAAGTCCAGCAGGACATCGAGGGCCGGCTGCGCAAGCTCGCGGCCTTCGATGTCTCGAAGGGCGGCAACACGGGCTACCGCGAGTAACTGGTCACCGTTTTTTTGCCTGGCGGCGTTCCTGCCTACGGGCCGCCCGCTGGGCTACGGAGGTGACCGCGGAGTCGGCGTGCAGCAGCGTCCGCGCCGTCCGGGTGGACGGGTCGCGGCGCTCGGCGGCCAGCGCCAGGCGATGGACGAGTGCCCGGGTCAGCGGCAGGGCGATGGCCAGCAGCAGCCACATCCGCAGGCGCCTTGAGAAGAATGCCCACATGGGTTGGAGTCCTTTCGTCGGTCCCCTGCGCTACCCGCGTTTCCCCGGGCTAAGCAGGCCACGATGCGGACTAAGTGCCCATTATGTGTAGTTTGAGTCGTATAGCGCCTATAAGTGCACACGGTAATGATAATGGGGCATCCGCTCGGTAGACGGCGATGGAGCGGGGGCCGACGGTCACCTGGTCACCGGCGTTGCGGTGGTTCACTCCGGCCGGGGCGGCGGGGTCGTGGGTGTCGATCTCGGCCTGCCATTGCGCGCCGGGCCGGGTGGCAGGCAGCACGAACCCGAGCGGCTCCCACCACGCGTTGACCATCACCAGGAAGTCGTCATCGAGCATGAGGGTGCCGTCCTCGGCGCGGTCGGGGTCGTCGGATCCGTCGAGGTAGACGGTGATGGCCAGCGCGCTTGGATCCGCCCAGTCGCTGTCACCCATGGGGGTGCCAGCGGGCGTGAACCACTGCAGCCCGGCGGCCTCGGCGCCGGCCAGGAAGCGCCTGCGGCGGAATACCGGGTGGGCCCGCCGGAACGCGATCAGGCGTCGGGTGAAGTCCAGCAGGTCCCGGTCGGCGTTCGCCCAGTCGAACCAGGTGATCTCGTTGTCCTGGCAATAGGCGTTGTTGTTGCCGTTCTGGGTGCGGCCCATCTCGTCGCCGCCGAGCAGCAGCGGCACGCCGAAGGACAGCATCAGCGTGGTGAGGATGGCGCGGGACTGGCGGGCGCGCAGCGCGAGGATATCCGGATCGGTGGCGGGACCCTCGGCCCCGCAGTTCCAGGACTCGTTGCCGCTGGTCCCGTCGCGGTTGTCTTCGCCATTGGCCTCATTGTGCTTGTCGTCGTAGGAGACGAGGTCGCGCAGGGTGAAGCCGTCGTGGACGGTGATGAGGTTCACCGAGGACGTGGGCCGGCGGCCGACGGTGGCGTACAGGTCCGCCGAGCCGGAGAAGCGGTCGGCGAATTCGCCGATCCCGACCGGGTGGCTGCGCCAGAAATCGCGCATCGTGTCGCGGTACTTGCCGTTCCACTCGCGCCACATCGCCGGGAACCGGCCGAGATCGTAGCTGTCCATCTGACCGACGTCCCACGGCTCGGCGACCATCTTGGCCCGCGACACCACCGGATCCTGGGCGACCATGTCCAGGAAGGCCGACACCTTGTCGAAGGCACCCTCCTGCCGGGCCAGGGTCGGCGCCAAGTCGAACCGGAACCCGTCGGCGTGCATCTCCCGCAGCCAGTAGCGCAGCGAGTCCATCATCAGCTGCAGCGCGATGGGGTCCCCGGCATTCAGCGAGTTGCCGCAGCCGGTGGTGTCGTAGTAGTCGCGCGGGTTGCCGGGCGCCAGGCGGTAATAGGCCGCGTTGTCGATGCCACGGAAGCACAGCGTGGGCCCGTCCGGGCCCGCCTCGGCGGTGTGGTTGAACACGACGTCAAGCAGCACTTCGAGTCCGGCCCGGTGCAGCGCGTCGATCATCGCCTTGAACTCGTTGACCTGGCCGCCTTGCTGCCCGGCGCGCACGGCGGCCGAATAGCCGTTGTGCGGCGCGAAGAAGCCGATGGTGTTGTAGCCCCAGTAGTTCGTCAGCCCCCGGTCGAGCAGGAACGACTCGGGCACGTTCTGGTGCACGGGCAGCAGCTCAACGGTGGTGACCCCCAGGTCTTTCAGGTGCGCGATCGCCGCTTCGTGACCCAGCCCGGCGTAAGTCCCGCGCAGCTGCGGCGGTATGCCGGGATGGCGCATGGTGAAGCCCTTGACGTGGACCTCGTAGATCACCGTGTCGGCATACCGGTACCAGGGCCGGTTGCCGTCCTGCCAGTTGAAGGCCGAGTCCACGACCAGGCTCCTTGGCACGTGGGCGGAGGAGTCCAGGGTGCTCGGGGCGTCCGGGTCGTGCACGTCGTGACCGAACACCTCGGGCCCGAATGAGACCGCCCCGCTGATTGCCCGCGCGTAGGGGTCAAGCAGCAGCTTGGCCGGGTTGCAGCGCAGGCCCGCGGCCGGGTTCCATGGCCCGCTTATCCGGTACCCGTAGGCCTGGCCCGGCCCCACTCCCGGCACGAACGCATGCCAGATGTCGCCGTCGTTATCCCGCAGCGGGATTTGCGTTTCCGCGCCATTCCCGTCGAACAAGCACAACGTGACGCCGTCGGCGACGCTGGAGGAAATCGCGAAGTTCGTGCCCGCCTTGCCGAGGTGCTCGGCGGGAGTGGGGCCGACCGGATGGAGATTGCCGGGCATCGCCTCGGCGGCCCGGGCGTCAGCCTGGGCGTACGCGTCAGGGGCAACGCGGGCTCCGGGGATCGTGACGGTAGCTTGCTCAGTGGAAGGCGCCGGCATAGCAACACGATGCCCGCTGCCTGGCCCGGCCAGGATCACCCTCAGCGGGTGGACTTGCCTGCCGAAATCAGCAGACCGGCTCGTCACGCGTAGTCGCCGCCCTTGCCCGTGAGCGTTACGCTATCGTCCCTGGCTTGCGCTCACATCACCTCTTAGCCGCAAAATCGTCGTTTGTGATGCGGTCGTGATTTGACCGATTTAGCCTGTATCGGTCTTTGTAAACAATGAACGGTGGGGTGACTGTGACTGCTCGGAGACTGTCTAGGCGGAGCCGGAAGCAAGCGATATGCGCGGGGGGCGTCAGCGTCGCGCTGGCGGTTTTGGCGGGGGCGGCGTGGCCGGGCCCGGCTGGTGCCGCCACCGCTAAATCGGACGTGGTGGCGGGGGTAAAGCTGTCCGCGGCACCGCTTGGCATCGACGCCTCGCCGGTGGACAACACCAAGGACAATGTCTCCGGCGGGACTCCTGTCGTGAACGCCGTTACGTCGCTGCTCAAGGCAGCTGGCATCACCCAGATTCATTACGGTGGCGGGACTTACGCCGACGAGTATGACTGGCAGACCGACAAACTCTTCGGCGACACCTGGAAGGCCTCGCTCGACTTCGACGAACTGTCCCAGGCCGCGCGAGCGGTTGGCGGGCAGAGCTTCGTGTCGGTTAACTACGGCACCGGTTCGCCCGCGCTGGCCGCCGCGTGGGTGAAGCAGGCAACGAGCAACCGCAGCCAGGCCGTCGCCGACTGGGCGATCGGCAACGAGAATTACGGCTGCTGGGAACCGGACCAGTACGAGAAGACATGCCCGGGCTGGGCCACGCCCGCCACCGTAACGGAGATGGCGACTAACTACGCCACCAACGCCTTGCCGTACATGAAGGCCATGAAGGCGGCCAACCCAAACGCCCAAATCGGAGTGCCCTGGGCGTTTGACGCCGGGGTCCCGGGCGCGACCGTCGACAACAACACCTCCTGGAATGACACCGTGCTTGGCGACGATGCGCAGTACATCAACTTCGTGGAGGCGCATTATTACCCGTATAACCAGTTCTCCGGCGACACGGGTGTCGGCGGGAACCCGACCGCCCAGGCGGTGATCCAGTCGGTGGAGGCGATTCCCGGCGAATACGGCAAGATCGAGGACACGCTGGGGACCTACGATCCGACCGCCAAGGTGATCATCGGCGAGACCGGCGCCAGCAATCTGGGCACGAACGTCCCCTGCACACCGACCGGCGCGCTGTTCGCCGCAGGAGACGCCCTCGAGTGGCTCGCGTCAGGCGCGCAGAGCGTCGACTGGTGGCCGACGGACATGACCACCGCCAAGTGCACCAATGACGCCGAGGCCATGTTCACCAGTACCGGCGTGCCGACCACGCCCTACTACGGTTATCTTCTCGCCTCGGCCCTGGCTCAGCCGAACGCGCAGCTCTCGTCGGTCGCGAGCGGCAACTCGCAGGTGCTCGAGTTCCAGTCGGTGCTGCCTGGCGGGCAGACCGCGGTCGCTCTCATCAACACCAACACCTCAGACGCGGAGAAGGTCACGGTCGGGTCGCTGGCGGGAGACCTGGCGACCAAGACCTACAGCGCCGGCAACCAGAACGCGACGAACACGAAGGTCGTGTCGGGGTACACCACCGCTGGCGCCGGCGGTTTCACCCTCCCGCGTGAGTCGATCCTGATCCTGAAGACCGTCCAGCCGGCCGCGATGGCGCTGTCCTCCACCGCAACCAGCTACAAGGCAGGAACCAAGGTGACCTTGAAGGGCAAGCTCACCCTCAACAACGTTCCCGCGCCGGCCGGGGTCCCAGTGCGGATCACCCGGGTGCGCTCCGGCAGCAAGGCGGACGGGGCAACCCTGACCGCCAAGACCGCCGCCGGGGGCACCTTCACGGTCACGAACATCCCGCCGACCACCGGCACCTACGTCTACGACGCGAGCTACAGCAGCAACCACTACGTGCCCGCATCGCACTCGGTCACGGTGAAGATCACCGCCGCCAAGCCGGCCCTCAAGCTGGCAGTCTCGGCCAAGACGGTCAGCCCTGGCCACAAGGTGACGGTGACCGCCACCCTGGGGGCGCCGCACGCTAACCGGACGCTGGTCATCTACGCGCAGCCCAAGGGCGGCAAGAAGACCGTGATCAAGCGGGCCACGATCAACTCCAAGGGCCAGCTCGCAGTCGTCTATACCGTCAGGGCGAACACCACCTTCACGGTGACGTTCACGGGCGACTCGTGGTACACCTCGGCTTCCGCGACCGCGTCGGTCAAGGACTAGCCGGGCACCCAGGAATACAGGAACCCGGCCGCATCGGATCATCTCCGACGCGGCCGGGTTGCTTGTCCGGCCGGATGCTCCGGGTGCTCAGTTGTAGCTGGTCAGGTCGGCCACTGTGCTGCCCGAGTTGACCGTGGCGCCGGTGCCGTTGATGATGTGCTGGATGGTGCCGGTGCCGCCCAGCGAGACGGTGACCATGTCGTCCCACTGCACTCCGGACGTGGTCGGCGACGTGAGCGCGTTCGCGCTGACCTCGCTCGGGTTCACGTCGAAGTAGCAGTACACGCCCAGGCCGTAGGCCTTAAAGCTGGTCACGCTGTTGGCGACGGCGATCGAGGGATAGCCGTCGGAGGATCCGTCCATCCAGGCGGACTGGCTGGGCGGGTCGTAGGGCATCTCGCTCTGGTAGAAGTAGTCGGCCCCGCCGTTGCCGTTCCACTGGGTCTGCACGGCCTGGTAGTGCTCGACCGCGAGCCCGTACATGGTGACGTTGGCGCCGTTGACGACCAGGCCGTTGGCGGCCGTGTTGGTCGTCCAGCCGACCGTGCCGCCGTTGCCGTGGTCCGCCCGCCATAGCCACAGGTCGTCGCCGATCACGTTGGCGCTGTTGACCTGCAGCGTCTGGGTGGCCTTGCCGACGGTGGCACCGCCGATGCGGGCGAAGACGTCGGACAGGACGGTCGGGTCGGAGGCGTGGCTGGCGCTCGAGCCGGACGGGCCGATCTGGACGAGGACCGAGCTGTTGGTGGCGCCGGCGTCGAAGATGAACCCGCCGATGCGGATGCCGTTGACGTCAGCGGTCTGCAGGATCGCGTCACCGCCGTTCGACACCAGGGTGGCCAGGCCGAGGCCAAGCACGACGGTGTCGGGGTTGGTGACGTCGATCGTGCCGTTGACCTGGTAGACGCCGGGGGTGAACAGCAGGTCCTGTCCGCCCGCGAGCGCGGCGTTGATCTGCGCGACCGTGCTGCTCGGCGTCGCGATGTAGAAATCGCTGATCGGCAGCGAGGTACCCGGCGTGTTCCCGTTCGCCCACGAGACGCCCTGCGCGTTCGTCCGGTTCGAGGGCACGAATACGTCCCAGTTCCCGGACGAGTCGATGTACAGGTACGGCTTCTCGTCGGAGGTCGGGGTCTGGCTGACCGTCGTGTACGGCGGGCTGGGGAAGCTCTGGGCGGGGACGCCGGTGTCACCGACGAACACCATGTTCCAGTTCGAGCCGGTCCAGCTGCCGAGCTGGTCGTTGCGCATGATGAATTGCTGCTGGGTGCCGGAGTTGACCTGGCCGGTGACGATCGAGTCGCTGATGTAGCCGCCGGACGACCATTGGTTGGCGGGGTTGACCGTGGTGTCGTCGTCGAGTACGAGGTTCCCGTCGATCTGCACCCGGCGCATCGGGTCGGCCTGCGACACCGCCCACTCGGTGCTGCCGGAGGACGGGTCGATGGTGATGTTCTCGACCCCGCGCCAGAAGTTCTCGGTCGCGTTGCCGTCGTTCCAGGCGGCGTTGGCGTAGATCCCGCCGCCGGTGATCACCGTCTGGGTCGGGTTCTGGCCGAGGCCGACGACCTCGGTGTAGAAGCCGACAGGGACGCTGACGTTGTAGGTGCCGGGCTCGAACATCAGCTCATAGCGCTGGGTTCCGAACTGGTTCGACTGCTGCGTGTTGTAGACCGAGTTGATGTCGCTCTGGATCGTGGAGGTCGACATCGAGGGGGTGAACACGTAGACATTCGGGCCGAAGCTCGGCGTGTTGCCTGGGGGCGGCGTCGTCGACCCGCTCGGCAGCGTCCATTGCTGGTTAGAGCTGTCGGCGCAGGCCCAGATCTGGACCTGGGTGCCGGAGCCCCCGAAGCCGGTGTCGTCGAGGCACTTGCCCGAGTTGGGATTGATCAGCTCGCCGTTGGACTGCGGGTCCCAGACCTGGGCCGCGGTGCCGTTGCAGGTGTAGAGGTCGACCAGGGTGCCGTTGGCGGTGCCCGCCGCGCTGACGTCCAGGCACAGGCCGAGCACCTGCAGGGTGTTGCCGGCTGCGACCGTCCACTGCTGGGCGCTGGTCCCGTTGCAGGTGTAGACCTGGATCGGGTTGAACAGCGCGGTGCTGGCCGAGCGGTCATCCAGGCACAGGCCCTCGTACCCGGTAATCGGGCCGGTGGCCCCGGTGGCGGCCGCTGCCGGTTGCAGGTGGTAGCTGGCGACGGCGGTGCCGACCCCGAATACGAGGGCTACCGCCGTGAGGATGCTGAGGAGCCGTCGCTTCACGGGATATTCCACTGCTGGTTGGAGCTGTCGGCGCAGGCCCAGATCTGGACCTGGGTGCCGGAGCCGCCGAAGCCGGTGTCGTCGAGGCACTTGCCCGAGTTCGTGTTCACGAGCTCGCCGTTGGACTCGTGAGTCCAGGACTGCGCGCCGGTGCCGTTGCAGGGATACAGGTCCACCAGGGTGCCGTTGGCCGTGCCCGCGCCGGCCACGTCGAGGCAGTCGCCCAGGACCGTCAGGGTGCCGTTGCTGTTCACGGTCCAGCTCTGGGCGTTGGTCCCGTTGCAGGTGTAGACCTGGATCGGGTTGAAGTCGGCGGTGCTGGCCGAGCGGTCATCCAGGCACAGGCCCTCGTACCCGGTGATCGGCCCGGAAGCCCCGGTGCCGGTACCGCCGCCGCCGCTGCTCCCGGTGATCTTGTTGAAGATCGAGGAGTACTGGTAGCCGGTGCCCTTGTCGTAGCCGTCGACTTCCCAGAAGGACAGCTCCTGGATGCCGTTGGACGCGGCGAAGCTCTCCAGCGACTGGGCGTTCGAGATGGAGAAGTCGGTGCCGTCGTCGTTGACGCCGGCGATGGGCGTGAGGCCCATCATGTTGTAAGCCGCCGAAGTCGAGATCCCGTACAGGCCCGACAGCTGACCGGCGGTCGCCTCGGCGGCCGACTCGGCGTCTCCGAGGTCGTTGTTGGACCCGTCGTAGAAGTCCATCGTCATGATGTTGACGACCGACACCTTCACACCCTTGGCCTTGGCGTCCTGGAGCACCGCGTACTCCGAGCCGCTGCCGGTGGGCAGCCCGTTCGCGTCGACGCCGAGGGTGAAGTCGACCTGCACGGCCGGATCCTGCGCTTGCAGCGCGGCGAGCGCCTGGTCACGCAGGGACGTGGCCGCGGTGTCCGCCAGGTCGGAGTCCTCGATGTCGAAGTCCAGCCGGGTAGAACCGGTGGTGTTCACGATGTTCTGGTAGGCGGCGGTGAGCTGCGAGACGTTCGTGCAGGTCTGTGCGAGCTCGGTGGCACCCGCACCGCCGGACGAGATGATGACGTTGCCGCCGGCCGCCTGAAGGGCGCTGATCTGCGAGTTGAAGGTGCCCA
>JBEKEK010000222.1:0-11195 GCA_050013875.1 Trebonia sp.
CGTCTCCCCAGACTCTCGCCCCGGCTACGTCTCCCGACACCTTCGCCCCGGCCACGTCTTCCCAGACTCCCGCCCCGACATATCCTGAAATTTCGGTGAATGTCGTGGCGCCCTCGGCGCCCGACATTTGCGGATCGAAGGCGGGAGGGGTGACGGGCGGAGCGGGCGGCTCAATCAGCCGGAAGCAGGTTCTTACCGGCCCGGCCGGGCGCGCGGCGCTGGCCAGCCACTCGGCGAACGCGGACGTCAGCCCCCGCGCCTCGGCCTCGTCTTCCGCGCTCTCCACCTCGACTTGGGGCTCGGACGCGGTCAGGGACTCCACCGTCCGTTCAATAACCGGGATTCTCGCCGGACGGCGACCTCGCCGCGCGGGCAGCAGAGCTCCGGGCAACCGAGTGCGCGCCGTCGCGTCCGCCAGGTCGTCGAGCATCCCCGCGAGCAGCGGGCCGGGCGCGGCGTCCTCCACCGCGCGGCAGGCGGCCGGCATCGCGACGGCGAGCTCGCGGGCCCGCTGCGCGTCGGCGGCGGACAGCACCGGCCGCCAGCGGGCGACGTACTCGTCGTCCTCTTTGACCAGGGTGGGGAGCACCCGGCCGCGCGTGACCAGCTCGTCGGCAAAGCGGGCGACGGCGGCCAGGTAGCCAACCGAGCCGCCCGCGCTCAGGTCGCCGAGGCCGAGGCCGTCGAGCGACGGCAGCAGCGCCATCGCGGCCGGGGGCTCGAAGACCAGCGCGGGAACCCGCCACGAGGCCAGCGCGATGCGGCGGGCAGCCGGGGCGTCGGGCACCTCCCCGGCCGCCGGGCGAACGAGCTCGGGCGAGGCCTGCGGGCCGTCGGCGGCGGACGGCAGCCGCATCGTCAGCTCGTCATCGACCGCCTTGCGGGCCAGATCCCCGGCTCCGGCAGCGGCCAGCGCGTCCGCCAGCTCGCCAGCCGGCCCGGCGAACGGATGCGGGCGCGGGGCGCGCGACGGCCGTCCCCGCCGCGGCTGGGCGTGCGCGGGCAGGGCGGAATCCTCCGCCCAAACCTGCAGTGCGCCGTATGCCCAGACGCCGTGGATGACCAGCAATGGATGACCCCTCTTAGCCATCCAGGCTAGCAGCGCGCCGCGGTGTCAGGGTTCCGTTGTGCCTTCGGCCGGGTTAGGCTCGCCCTGGCCGCTCTCGATCAGGTTCCGCAGGCTGCCTGAGATGTAGAAGCCCCAGGCGTTCGAGCAGCTGTCGAAGCATTCGACGTCGGGAGCGAGGCCCACGTGGGTGAAAATGACCTCCGTGCCTGCGCCCGACGGGACAATGTCGAACGTGATGTCGGTGCCCGTCCACTCCGTCTTGTCCTCGACGAATTTGAGGTAGCCGTCCACCACGTGCCAGGCGACCCGCCGGCCGGGAACGAGCTCGGTGATCTGCTGCGTGCTGCGGTGGATGTCCTGGTAACGGTAGGTGAAGGTGGCACCGGGCTCGTCGGTGCTGCCGTCGATCTCCCCCGACCACCAGCCGCGGACGTTGGTGATGGCGGCGAACGCTTCCTCGGGGGCGCGGTCGGTCGTAAAGGCGATGGTCAGGTTCTTCTCGTTCACGGGGTTGCTCCGTCCTTGGGCGTGCTGGTGCTTTTAGAACAGGCAGACACCAGGCGCGGCGGAAACTGGGCGGTGACGGCAGCCAATGGGTCTCTTCTGCGCACGTTAGGTACTTGCAATATAGTTGCAACTACGGCAGGCTGACGGCATGCCGCCGCCTCTAAAAGGGCGGGTGACCTGGCCGGACGGGGAAGAGCAGGGTGCCTTCAGATCTACTTGAGGATGGTCCGCGGCTAGCGCAGGCGTTCCGCTTGCGGGACCTGGTGCCACTGTCGGTGTCGAGCGTGGGCCCGATGTTCTCGGTGGCCGCCACCGGCGGTGTGATGGCCGCGGACGCAGGCTGGTGGACGCTGCCCGCGATCGCCATCCTGGCGGTGCCGTTCATCATCTCCAGCTTCGTTTTCCGCCTGCTCAACCGGCACTTCCCGAGCTCCGGCGCGTCCTACCACTGGTCGGCGAGGATCATCGGGCGGACGGTATCGCGCTACCAGGCGTGGATACTGATCCTGGCTTACTTCCTGTCGATCCCGCCGATCGCCATCCCGGCGGGCGCCTACACGCTGGCCCTGATCGCGCCCGGTTACCAGGCCCCCGCGGTGGTGCAGCTGGCCGTCACCTTGTTCTGGATCCTGTTCGCGGCGGTGCCGCTGCTGCTCGGCGCCCGGCCGACGGCGCGCATCACCCAGGTGTTCTTCGCCGTCGAGATGGCCGCCCTGGCCGCCTTCGGCGTGGTCGGCGCGCTCAACTGGCACCGGCTCGCGGTTCCCATCCACTTCGGGCCGCCGCCCATCGGGGGCATCCTGATCGTGGCGGTCGTCGCGGCCACCATCCTCGACGGCTGGGAGATCGACAGCTACGCCGCCGAGGAGTCGCGCAAGCCACGGGACCAGCCGGGGATCGGCGGGATCATCGGCGCGTTCGGCGCGCTGCTGTTCTACGCGATCCTGTTCCCGCTCATGCTCGGCGAGACCCCGCTCAGCTCGCTGGCCGGCTCGGTCGACCCGCTGGCGGTGTGGTCGCACCGGCTCGTGCCGGGCGCCCCGTGGCTGATGCTGATCCCGATCCTGCTGTCGACCGCGGGCGGCCTGTGGCTCACGAGTTACATCCTCACCCGGGCGCTGTTCGCGATGGGCCGCGAGCGGCTGATCCCGGCCGGGTTCGGCCGCCTCAACCGGCACCACGTCCCGCACGTCGCGATCGTCGTGACCCTCGGCTCGGCGCTGATCGTGGTGGCACTGCAGTTGTTCGTGTCGTCGCTCAGCTCGTTCTTCACCCTGGTGCTCTCGGCCGCCGGGTTCTTCCTCCTCGCGGAGTTCTTCCTTGACTCGCTGACCGGCGCGGTCTTCCTCACCGTGGGGCACCGGAAGCTGCCCGACGTGCAGATCAATCCGCACAGCCACCGGCTGCTGCTGGTTGGGTCGCTGTTCTCCACGCTCATCATGGGCGCGCTGCTCGTCGGGTTCTTCTGCTACGGGCCGGCGGCGATCGGCGGTGGCGTGGATCAGACGTTCGCCGTGCTGCTGGCGCTCGGCGCGGTCTTCGCCTGGGCAACCCGCAAACGGGCGACCGCCACCCACGTTTTCACCGGCACCGACCTGGTCGACCTACCGCGCCCGCCCGCCGCGGTTGCGTCCTGCCGCGACGGCGCGACGGGCTGACGCGTGTTGTTTAAGTTTCCCTATGCCTGAACCCAAGGTTGAGACATAGCGCCGCATAGTCATGATTGTGTGTCGTTCAGGTCGCATAGCGCCCTAAATTGCGCACGATCATGGTTCTGACTTGAAGCATGGCGAGGTAAGGGTCGTTATTTGCCGTGCGGGTCGGATGCGTTGAGCGTCTTGACGACTTGGTCGTAGTCGCCGCGGGCCTCGCCGTAGCGGAGGAACTTCACCCGCTCGACCTGGATCTCCTTCGCCTCGGGCCGCGACTCGAGCAGCGCGACGGCCTCCGCCACGAACTCGTCGAGCGGCATCGCGACCTCGCTGCTTTCCTGTCCCGGCACCAGCGCGGTGCGCACCGACGGCGGCACCAACTCGATGACCTGGACGTTGGTGTCGGCAAGCTGCAACCGGATCGATTCGCTGAGCATGTGGATCGCGGCCTTGGACGCGTTGTAGCTGGGCGTCACCGCCAGCGGGGTGAACGCCAGGCCCGAGGAAACGGTCACGATGGCGGCGGCAGGCCGCGCCCGCAGGTGCTCGATGAACGCGGCGATGAGGCGGACCGGGCCAAGCACATTGGTCGTGATAACCGACTCGGCCGAGGCGAGGAACTCCTCGGGCCGGTGCCAGTCCTCGATCCGCATGATGCCGGCCATCGCAACCAGGACGTTGAGGTCCGGGTGGGCGGACAGCACCTCCTTGGCGGCGGCGGCGATGCTCGCGGGATCGCTGGTGTCGATCCGCACGGTGCCGAGGCCGGGGTGCTCCGCGGCGATCCGCTCGAGCAGGTCGGCCCGCCGGCCCCCGACGATCACCGTGTTGCCCCTGCCCTGCAGTTCCAGTGCCAGGGCAAGGCCGATGCCGCTGGTCGAGCCGGGGATGAAGACAGTGTTACCTGAGATGTTCATGCTGCCAGCCTGCCCGCCGCGCGGCGGCGGGGGCAGAGACCGCTTATCGGGGGATCAGTGATCCCTGGCTCAGCGTCGATGGCCCTGCGATCCGGGGCGGATACTGAACGCATGGACCGCAGAGCACTGGCCGACTTCCTGCGCCGCCGCCGTGAGGCGGTGCAGCCGCAGGAGGTCGGGCTGCCGATTGGCCAGCGGCGCCGGACCCGCGGCCTGCGGCGTGAGGAGGTCGCGGCGCTCGCCGCGATGTCGACGGACTATTACACGCGGCTCGAGCAGCAGCGTGGCCCGCAGCCGAGCGAGCAGATGCTCGCGTCGCTGGCCCGGGCGCTGCGGCTGACCAACGACGAACGCGACTACCTGTTCCAGGTCGCGGGGCACAACGCGCCGACGCCGGCGACCGCCGCCACGCACGTCGCTCCCGCGCTGCTGCGGGTGCTTGACCGCCTCAGCGACACCCCGGCGCTCATCTTGTCCAACCTCGGCGAGACGCTGGTGCAGAACCGGATGGCCGACGCCCTGTTCGGCGACAAGTCGGGGTACACGGGCCTGGCCCGCAGCGAGATCTACCGCTGGTTCACCGACCCCGCGGAGCGGCTGCGATACCCCGAGCACGACCGCGACCGGCAGAGCCGCGCGCAAGTCGCGAACCTGCGCGCCGCCTACGGGTCGATGGGGCCACGGTCCCGGGCGGGCGAGCTAGCCCGGGCGCTGCAGAAGGCCAGCCCCGAGTTCGCCGCACTGTGGGAGCGGCACGAGGTCGCCAAGCGCTTCGAGGACCACAAGGTACTCATCCATCCAGAGCTCGGTCCCATCGAGGTGGACTGCCAGGTGCTGTTCACCGAGGACCAGTCCCAGGCGCTGCTGGTGCTCACCGCACCCCCGCGCACCGAGGGCCACGAGAAGCTCCAGCTCCTCGCCGTGCTCGGGCAGCAGCGCTTCGCCGAAGCGCACCGCTGATCCCGTCAGTCACAGCCGCTCCACGATCGCCCCGGCCGCGAGTCCAGATCACCTCGCTGGGTGACGCCGACTCACCCTGCCGGGCGTGAGGCTGGAGTCGCAGAGACCAGGAAAGCACCCAGGTACACGACGCCGGCTGATGCGGCCGGGCGCGCGGCTAACCGCCCCCTGGACGACAAAGGGACCACAAAGAACTGGCCTGGTTAACATCCTCGGGATCATTCTCGGCGTGATCGCCGGCGGTGGCTCCACAGCGGTCCTGCTGGCCGCTGGGTTCGCGGCCGCTATCACCGAGTCGATCTCGATGGGCGCGGTCGGCTACACCTCCGCGATCTCGGAACGAGACTATTACCAGGCCGAGAAGGCCCGGGAGGCGGCTGAGATCGACGTCACCCCGGACGCCGAGCGGCAGGAAATCCGCGACATCTACGCCGCCAAGGGTTTCACGGGCGACCTGCTCGACCGTGTCGTTGGCACCATCACCGGCAACCGCCGGACATGGCTGGACACGATGATGAACGAGGAACTGCACCTGCAGCCGGTGCAGACCACGGACATTCTGCGCGGCTCGGTCGTGATCACCATCGCGACCCTCATCGGGCACCTGATCCCGCTGCTGCCGTTCGTCTGGCTGTCCCGGACGCCGGCGCTGGTCACGGCCATTGTGCTCAGCGCGGGAGTGCTGTTCGGGGTCGGCGTCTACTCATCGGTGACCCTGGCAGGCGACTGGCGCAAGAACGGACTGAAGATGGTCGTCATCGGGCTGGGCGCCGCCGCGGTCGGCTTCCTGATCGGCCGCCTGTTCCACACCACCTGAGCACCAGACCCAGCAAGTCTTCTGGTGTGCTTACTCCAGGAAGGCAGCCAGGGCCCCGGCGGCGCCCGCGACCGCCGCGGCGGCCGCCGATGCGGCGACCAGCCACCGGGTGGTCTTCGGAAGCCGCGGCCAGGCCGCCACGGTTATCGACACGTCGAGGGCGTCCGACAGCGCCCCGGCGGCATACAGCGCACCAACTGGCCAGCGGGCAGAGGGCGCCTTGCTTACCGCGGCAAGCGTGCCGAGCCCGAGAGCCAGGTCACGCGCGCCGAGCGCGCGCCCGAGCACCTCGGCCGTCAGCTCATCGGCGGACGCACCCACCCACGGGCGGGTCGGCACCGAAGGCCAGGTCAGCGCGGCGATGCCGATTGCCACCCGCGCGGCCGCGGCCGCCGTGGCGGCGTATCGGAAGAGCGGAAGAGCGACTGGGGTTCTTGGCCTGTCCGTGTCTCGCAGCATGAGGACGTTCTCCCTCTTGTCGGGCCAGCTCACGCCATCTCAAGCCGACGGGTTCTACAGACACCTCCCCCCGGGGCAACGAGATATCCGTGCGCCGGGGGGAGGCTTGGCCGCTACTGCTTGCCGGGTTACTGCTTTCCGCGTTACCTCTTATTGGTGAAACCGGCATCGACCGGGAGCGTCACGCCGGTGACGTAGCGGGCCTCGTCGGAGACCAGCCAGAGGATCGCGTTGGAGATGTCGACCGGCTCGACCATGTCGACCGGGAGTGCGTTGGCCATCGCGTTGGACATCTGCGGGTCCTGGGCGAGGAACTCCGCCATCACGTCGTTGACGATCATGGGCGTGTTCACGCCGGTGGGGTGCACGGTGTTCACGCGGATGCTGAACGGGGCGAGAGTATTGGCATAGGAGCGCATCAGCCCCACCACGCCGTGCTTGGCCGCGGTGTAGCCGAGGCCGCCGCGGGTCGGGCCGCCGATACCGGTGATCCCGGCGGTGGAGCTGGTCAGCACGATCGCGCCGCCCGTGCCGCGCTCTTTCATCGACGGGATGGCCGTCTCCACGGTGTTGAAGACGCCGGTGAGGTTGACGTCGATGACGTCCTGCCAGGCACTGTGCAGTTCGGTGACCCCCATCGGCGCGATGCCGGCGTTGGCGAGCACGATGTCGACCGGCCCGATCTCGGCCACTCCCCGGTCAAATGCCTGCTTGAGCTGAGTTTCGTCGCGGACATCGGCCTGGGCGGCGAAGATGCGCCGGTCGAGCGCCTCGACCTCCTTGACCGTTTCGGCCAGATCCTCGGGGGTGGACATCGGGTAGGACACGCTGTCGACCTGCCGGCAGATGTCCACCGCGATGATGTCCGCGCCCTCCTGGGCGAGACGGATGGCGTGGCTGCGGCCCTGGCCGCGCGCGGCGCCAGTAATGAAGGCGACTTTGCCTTCGAGCTTTCCCATGACCGTTCCTCTCTGTGTTTTCCCTGCTCGCCGCCGGGCGCTTCCAGCCCCTGCCCTCTCCCTCGTCGGTCGGTCGCTTCGCTCCCTTCCTCCTCAGTCCGAGGACAGGGGCGCGCCCTTTGGCTCGCGGGGGTGTCCCCGGCTCCGGGGGTTGCGTCAGTCGGTGACGTAATATTCGGATATTAATGTCACTGGATGCCATAAGCAAGGGCCGGGGGTGCCGGGCTCAGCCCTGGGCGGTGGCGTAGCGGGTTGGCGGGACGCCCAGGGTGGCGGTGAAGTCCCTGGTCAGGTGGGCCTGATCGGCGTAGCCGAGGTCGGCCGCGAGCATCGCCCAGTCGACCGACGCGGGGCCGTCAGCCTCGACCCGCAGCGCCGCCTCGTGCAGCCGGGCGCGGCGCATCACCCACTTGGGGGAGACGCCGACGTAGTCAGAGAACAGCCGCTGGAGTTTGCGCTCCGGCAGCCCGGACACCTGGGCCAGCTGGGCCACCCGCTGCAGCCCCGGATCCTCGGTGATCCGCTTCGCCAGCCCGGCCACCTGCTCGACGACGGGGTCGGCGGCGGCGCCGAATCCGCGCAGCAGCCCGGCGGCGGCCGCGATCATCGCATCGTCATCGGCGTTAGGCGCCATCGCCAGCGAGCACGCCTCGTCCGCCGCCGGGCCGAACAGGCGAGCGGCGGGAACCACGCGATCGTTCAGACTGAAGATTGGCCTTGAATTAAAGGGACGGAAGCCGCCGGGACGGAAGCGGACGCCGAGCGCCTTCCCGGCGCCCGACAGGCGCCGGGTGAAGATCTTCCTGTCGACCCCGTACACCGCCGGCCCGCTCGCCTCGAAGGCCAGGTTCACATTAGGGTGCGGCAGGATCTGCTGCTCGTGCGGCGGCTGCCCGCGCAGATCCCAGCGGATGACCCAGCAGAAATCGACGAACGGCGCCAGGTCCTCCGGCGGCGGATGCCGACGCAGCGTGAACCTGGTCGCGGCGGCCCCGGCGTGCAGCACGCCAGCGCCCATCGTCCCCGCGGTGGGGCCGGATGGCGACTTCACCCCACCAAGGCTAGCTGTCGCGTTTGTTCAAGACGCTGCTACGGCCAGCCGTTAGTGTCGTCCGCATGACACTGCACACCGAACTGACCGACGCGGCCGGGGCGACCGCGCTTGTGGTGGACCACGTGACGCCGGCCGAACTGGGCGGTCCCACCCCGTGCGCAGAGTGGGACGTCCAGACCCTGCTCAACCATGTCATCCTGTGGACCTCGTACTCGCTTGAGCGCCGGGCGCAGGGCGAGTCGGTGGCGCCGGAACTGATGGAGCGCGACTTCGCGGCGGCGCCGGACTACGCCGACGCCTACCGCGCGCAACTGGACCGCGCGGTGGCCGCCTGGGCGGACCCGGCCGTCTGGGATCGCGAACTTGACGTGATGGGCGCCAAGACCGCGGCGGCCGACGTGGCCGCGCTCATGATCGCCGAGCTGGTGCTGCACGGCTGGGACCTGGCCGCGGCGACCGGCCAGCACTACTCCGTGTCCGACCGCGCCGCCGAGGCCGCGCTGCGCGCCGTCGAGGCCAACGCCGAGCTCTTCCGCCAGTACAAGGGGTTCGCCGACCCGCTGCCGACGGCGCCCGGCGCGCCGGTCCTCGACCGCGCGCTCGCGCTCTCCGGACGGGACCCGGCCTGGACGGCTGACCGCTAGCGGCGCCTGCGGAACTCGGCGACCCAGTTAGCTTCCCAGGTCGCCCCGCCGTCGGGCGAGAACGCCTGCTCCCAGCGGGCGGAGTCGCTGGTGATGTCCGACCAGGTGAAGCGCACCCGGATAGCGCGGCCCTGCAGGACCTCGTCGGCGTAGAAGCGGCCGACGCCGTGCTCGAAGCGCCCGGTGACGGGCGGCAGCCCGAGGACCCCGTCGCGGCTGTTGACCCAGTAGATCGACCAGTCGCCGGTCGCCGGGTCGAGCAGCCTGACGCTCAGCCCGCTGAAGCCCTGGTCAGGGCAGTGCATCTCGTCTACGTTGCCGGCCCCGGCGAAGACCTGCCAGCAGCGCGTGGTCGTGCTGAACTCGTACCACTCATCGCATTCGGCCAGCCACGCCTTCCGGCGCCGCTGCACGCCGTGCCACTCGCCGATGAAGAAGTCGAAGTCGCCGTTCCCGGATTTCCCTGTGAATGTCATGAGCCGACCATAGAAAGCAACCCTGACACCTATTGTCAGGGTTATGCGCGCGAGCCGGCTTGTATCCATCCTGCTGCTGCTGCAGACCCGGGGACAGCTGTCCGCACCACAGCTCGCGGCGGAGCTCGAGGTATCGGTCCGGACGATTTACCGGGACGTCGAGTCGCTGGGCGAGGCAGGCGTGCCCATCTACGGCGATGCGGGCCCGGCGGGCGGCTACCGGCTGCTCGGCGGCTACCGCACCCGGCTGACCGGGCTGACCGCCGACGAGGCAGAGGCGCTCCAGTTCATCGGGATGCCGGGCGCCGCGGCGGAGCTCGGTCTCGGCACCGTGCTGGCCGCGGCGCAGCTCAAGCTGCACGCGGCGCTGCCCGAGAGGCTACGCGAGCGGTCGGCCCGGATTCAGGAACGGTTCTTCCTCGACGCGCCCGGCTGGTATCACGACGGCGACTCCTCGCCCCATCTCGACGCGATCGCCGATGCGGTCTGGCGGCAGCAGCGCATCGAGGTCCGCTACCGCCGCTGGGCCGCGCCCACCGACGTGACCAGGACCCTCGAGCCGCACGGCATCGTGCTCAAGGCCGGCAAGTGGTACGTGGTAGCCCGCTGCGAAGGGGCGCTGCGAACCTACCGCATCAGCCAGGTACTCAACCTGACGCCGCTGAACGAGCGGTTCGAGCGGCTCGCGGAATTCGATCTGCCGCGGTACTGGGCAGCGCACATCGCCCGGTTCCGGGCGGGGCTGCGGCAGGGGGAGGCGACGATCCGGCTGTCGCCGGACGGGCGCGAGCGGGCCCGTGACCTGCTGAGCCCGGAAGTGACGGCGGCCATCGACGCGACCGCCCGCGCCGATGAGGGCGGCTGGGTCACCGCGGTCGTTCCGATCGAGTCACTGCAGCATGCCCAGTCCTCATTTCTTGGCCTGGGGGCCGGGGCCGAGATCCTGGAGCCGGCGAGCCTTCGCGCCCTGATGGCCGAAACGGCGGCCGCCTTGGCCCGGCTGTACGCGCCGGGCACGGGATCGGCCGGAGAGTAAGCCACGGGCGGTACCAGCGGCGGAGCGGTAGCGGCGGTCACCCGGTGGGGGTGATGTGAGCGCACCCCCCGGGTGGCACTGTCGCTGGTGTGGGGAAGCCCGGCGGCGGTCGCCGGGCTAACGGAGGGAGCCCGGACATGAGCGTGCCGACTGGAGCGATCACCGACGACGCGACCGCGGAAGCGCTAACCGCGCTGGCCATCGGCCGTACCGCCGCCGAGCTCGAACAGGCGGAGGAACTACGCGGGATGCTGCGGGAGAACAGCGGCCTTGACCCGCGCAGCTTTGCCCTGGTCAAGATCGCGGCGCTAGTGGCGGTGGACGCACCGCCCGCCTCCTACCTGTTCCAGGTGGGCGAGGCGCTCGCCGCGGGGGTCACGCCGAGGGACATCCTGGGCGTCCTGATGGCGATCGCGCCCCAGGTTGGCGTCCCGCGCGTGGTCGCGGCCGCACCGGAGATCATGGTCGCGCTCGACCTTGAGCTGCCCGACGGGGACCTCTGATGCCGTTCCGGCGTCGCCGGCCGCTGCTGCGCGCGGCAGTGGTCGGCGGCGGCGCGTATGCGGTTGGCCGCAGCTCGGCCAACCGATCGGCTCAGCAGGCACAGCAGGAACAACAGGCACAGCAGGCACAGCAGGCACAGCA
>JBEKEK010000223.1:0-11652 GCA_050013875.1 Trebonia sp.
GCGGAAGGGGTACTTGCCAGATGTCTTTTAAGGTCGGCGATACCGTCGTTTACCCTCACCATGGGGCTGCTCGCATCGAAGCCGTCGAAACTCGCACGATCAAGGGCGAGGAGAAGACCTATTTGGTCCTGAAGGTCGATAAGGGCGACCTGACCGTGCGAGTTCCCGCGGACAACGCGGAGCTCGTCGGTGTGCGGGACGTGGTAGGCGCCGAGGGGCTTGAGCGCGTGTTCGAGGTGCTGCGCGCACCACACACCGAGGAGCCCACCAACTGGTCGCGTCGGTACAAGGCCAATCTTGAGAAGCTTGCCTCCGGTGACGTGAACAAGGTCGCCGAAGTGGTCAGGGACCTGTGGCGCCGGGACAAGGAGCGCGGACTCTCGGCCGGCGAGAAGCGGATGCTGGCCAAGGCCCGGCAGATCCTGGTGAGCGAGCTCGCGTTGGCCGAGAAGACCAACGAAGACAAGGCCGAAGCCCTGCTGGACGAAGTGCTCACGAACTAGTCTGCTAGGCGTCTCGTCTTCCAGCCTCCCCGAGGCAGTAGTCTGCCCCGGTGGAAAACTTGCCGAGGGTAGGGCTTGGGATGGATGTGCATCCGTTTGAGGACGGGCGCACATTGCATCTCGCGGGGCTCGAGTGGCCCGGGGAAACCGGGCTGGCCGGGCATTCCGACGGTGATGCAGCCGCCCATGCGGCCTGCGATGCTTTGCTCTCTGCCGCCGGACTCGGTGATCTTGGTGCGAATTTCGGCACGTCCCGGCCCGAATGGGCCGGGGCGCCC
This sequence comes from Trebonia sp., assembly GCA_050013875.1. Lineage (GTDB taxonomy): Bacteria > Actinomycetota > Actinomycetes > Streptosporangiales > Streptosporangiaceae > Trebonia. The sequence goes on from JBEKEK010000223.1 coordinate 782, forward strand.
GGGGTTGCGCTGCTGGCTGAGACGGCGCGCCTCGTGAGCGAGGCCGGGTTCGTCATCGGGAACGTCGCCGTGTATGTCATCGGGAACCGGCCCAAGATCGGATCGCGCCGCGCCGAGGCAATCGCCGTGCTCAGCGCGGCGCTGTCCGGCGCATCGGTCTCCTTGTCGGCGACCACCACCGACGGTCTTGGCCTCACCGGCCGGGGCGAGGGCGTGGCCGCCATGGCCACCGCCCTCGTGTTCCCTGTCTTACGGATTCAGCGTCTTACGGATTCAGCCCTAGTCCTCGTCATCGGAGTCGGTCGGCGGGATCGGGCTGACGCGCATCCGGTTGAGACGCGGGACCGACGCGAATGGGGCCGTGGCGAAGGGCGGGGCGTCGGCGTCGTCGACCTCCTGCGGCTCGTCCGGGTAACCGGACGTGTCGATGTCGGGGTCCGAGGTGAGCACCGGGTAGACCTGGCCGGCCAGGTCCGGGTCCACCTCCGATTCCCAGTCCTCCGCCGCCGCGGCGCTGCTCGCGTACCTGATTCCCTGCGGTGCCGGCTGAGGCGACCCCGCTGGCGGTAGCTCTTGCTCCGGCGACGGTTCGGCCACTGGCTCGCTCGCGTTGGGGCCGGTGCCGGCGGAGGATGGAGCTTCCGCGGCGACAGCATCAGCTGGCTCGGTTGCCGGGTTCGGCCCGTCCGCTGCTACCGGTCCGTCGGGTACCGGCACGGCGTCAGGCGTCTCCGGGGCGTTCGCTTCCGCTGCGGCGTCCGTCACCTCAAGATCGTCAGGCACGGTGACAGGGGTTGGCTCCGGCACGGGGATTCCGGGCTCTTCGCGGGTTGGCGCATCGGTGGAGTCCGGGGAGTTCGGGGAGTCCGGAAGGACCTGATCCGCCTGCCCCGCGTCTTCCGTGAACACGGGTATCTCCGCCGTGTCCGCGATCGGGGCGGGCGCGTCTGCCGCCTGGTCCGCGACCGCGACAGGCTCGTCCACCTCCGCTTCCTCTGGCGCGGGGGGCAGCGCGATGGGCGGCGCAGGCGGGCGGGGCACCGTGCCCGCGGCCACGACCGAAACCGCGCCAACCGGGACCGTATCGATAGGGGTGCTCGCCGCCGGGGCGGCCGACTGCTCCCTGGCGGCCCGGCGGGCAGCGCGGCGGGCAGTGCTTCCCCGAAGGCTCCGGGCCGCGTCGGACGGCCGCGGCCTGGACTGGCGGAGCATCGTGAGCAGCAGGCTGAAGGCGAGCAGGACGGCCACCACCGGGGCCGCGGCGACCACACCCTCGGTCAGCCGGTGCCGTAGCGCGTAATTGCCGGCGTGCAGCACGTCGGCCGTCCCGATCGCGCCGAGGACGACGATAACGACCAGCCAGGCCCAGCCCCGCGCCCACCAGCGCCCGTCGCGGGCGGCGATGGCGGCCACGCAGGCGATCACCAGCACGGCGTCGAACACCCCCGGGTAGATCCGGGCGAGCTTGGCGGACACGCCCCCTAGGAGGGCGATCGCGTGCACCCCGTCATACGACAGGACGAATACGGCCGCGGCCACCGCGAGGAGCACGACCGTGACGGCGACGTTCGCCAGAACGTGCGGCCAGTTGCGGCGCGGAGCGGACAACGGCGGGGTCGGCGCTGGTGCCGAAGACGGAAGGTTCATGGGGGATTTCCAACTAACTAACTGCGCTGGTGTCAGGGGGTGAGCGGGTATTCCGGTTACGCGCTGCCCACGGTATCGGCGTTGATCCGGGATTGGAACGATTTCGTGGCTTAGCGCGCTGTGTCGCTACTTGGGCGGCGCGCAACCGGGTACCGTACGCTATCTAGCGTGACGCTCCGCCTGCACGACACCGCAACCAGGATGATTCGGGAGTTCCAGCCGGTAATACCGGGGCGGGCCTCCGTCTACCTCTGCGGTGCGACCGTCCAGGCGGCCCCGCACCTCGGCCACCTCCGGTCGGGGGTCTGCTTCGACATCCTGGTGCGCTGGCTCGAGGCCTCCGGCTACCGGGTGACCTACTGCCGGAACGTCACCGACATCGACGACAAGATCCTGCGCGCGGCCGCGGCCGACGGCATTCCCTGGTGGGCGCTGGCCGAGCGCAACGCGCGCGCCTTCACGCAGGCCTACGACGCGCTCGGCTGCCGGCCGCCGGACGTGCAGCCGCGGGCCACCGGCCACATCCCCGAGATGATCGAGCTGATCGGGCGGCTGATCGAGGGCGGGCACGCCTATCAGGCCGGCCGCGACGTCTACTTCGACGTGCGCACCGATCCCGGGTACGGGGAGTTGTCCGGGCAGCGGCTGGCCGAGATGCGGCCGGCCGAGGAGAGCGAGGCCGAGGCCGCGGTCAAGCGGGATCCCCACGACTTCGTCCTGTGGAAGGGCGCGAAGCCCGGCGAGCCTTCCTGGCGGACCCCCTGGGGGCCGGGCAGGCCCGGCTGGCACCTGGAGTGCTCGGCGATGTCCACCCATTACCTCGGGGACACCTTCGACATCCACGGTGGCGGCATCGACCTGATCTTCCCGCATCACGAGAACGAGCGGGCCCAGTCCAATTCCGCGGGCGAACCGTTCGCCCGCTACTGGGTGCACCACGGGCTGGTGGTGCTCTCCGGCCAGAAGATGAGCAAGTCGGAGGGGCGCGCGCTCGCCGCGGCCGAGGCGCTGGCGCAGGTGCGGCCGCAGGAGCTGCGGTACTACCTCGGCCAGGCGCATTACCGGTCTCCGCTCGACTACTCGCAGGACGCGCTGGAAGAGGCGGTGGCGGCCTACCAGCGGATCGAGCGGTTCGTATCGCGCGCGGAGCACGCGGTTGTCTCCAGAGATGGCCACGTACCTCATCTGCTGGATGTCCCCGGTGCCGCGCCGACCTCAACTCTGCCGCTCTCCTTCGTCGCCGCGATGGACGACGATCTCGGCGTCCCCGCCGCGCTGGCCGCCGTGCACGCCACAGTGCACGATGGCAACTACGCTCTTAACGCGGGGAACATCGAGAGCATTCGGTCTAGCCTGGCGCAGACGAGGGCCATGCTCACGGTTCTGGGGCTGGACCCGCTCGACCCCGCCTGGCGGACGAGCGATCCGGCCGGACGGCTGCACTCGGTGGTCGACGCGCTGGTCGCGCTGGTGCTGCGGGAGCGGGAAACGGCGCGGGCGCGGGGCGACTATGCTTCGGCGGACTCCATCAGGGACACTTTGGAGGACACCGGGGTGGCGGTCGACGACACCACCGAAGGCCCGCGATGGGAACTTAAGCGATGAACTGGCGGAGCAGGCGATGAGCGGGCAGAAAAAGGGCGGCGACGGCCGGTCGGGTGGTGGCGGGTACACCAAGCGCGGCAAGCCGCGTCCCGGCACCGGCGGGTACCGCCGCGACAAGCTTGAGGGCAAGGGGCCGACCCCACCTGCTTCCATGCGCCCCGGTCATCCCGCGCAGCGGGCCGCCGCGGCGGCGGCCAAGGCCGACTCCGGCGGCAGGCCAACAGGACGGGGCAACGAGCGGTCCGGAGTAAGCCGCGACCGTTCAGAATATTCAAGAGAGAACCCCGGGGTACGCGGCAGCGGCGAGGGACCGGAAATGGTCGCAGGCCGCAACTCGGTCGTGGAGTCACTGCGGGCCGGGATTCCCGCGATGGCCCTGTACGTCACCGGGCGCGCGCACGAGGACGAGCGGGTGACGGAGTCCGTGCAGCTCGCGGCGGAGGCCGGCATCGCCGTGCTGGAATCCACGGTGGCCGAGCTCGACCGGCTGACCGGCGGTGCGATCCACCAGGGAGTCGCGCTGCGGGTGCGGCCGTACGAGTATGCCCACCCAGAAGATCTTGCTTATGAACGGACCGGGGAGTCTCTTCCCCTCATCGTTGCCCTCGATGGCGTGACCGACCCGCGCAACCTGGGGGCCGTCATCCGGTCCGCGGCCGCCTTCGGGGCGACCGGCGTCGTGGTGCCCGCGCGGCGCAGTGCCGGCGTGACCGCCGGCGCGTGGAAGGCGTCGGCCGGGGCGCTGGCGCGGCTGCCGGTTGCGCAGGCGGTGAACCTGACCCGGGCGATCGAGGGGTACAAGTCACTCGGGTTCTTCGTCGCCGGGCTGGACGCGGAGGGCAAGGACGACGTCCGCGGGATGTCGATCGCGGACGGCCCGATGGTGCTGGTCGTTGGGTCGGAAGGGCGCGGGCTCTCCCGGGTGGTCGCGGGGGCATGCGATCTGCTGGTGCGGATCCCGATGGCCTCGGGCAACGAGTCGCTCAACGCGGGAATCGCCGCGTCGATCGCGCTGTACGAGATCGCCGGGGTGCGCGCGCGCAAAGCCTGACGGGTCGGGAACGCATCAGCAGGAACCGGGCTGCTCCCCGTCCCCGCCCGCGCTGGCGGCGAGCTTTTCCGGTGCCCGCATGCGCCAGGCGTCGGTCACGAGTTCGGCCAGGCGCTCTTCGTCGACCGCCGGCAGGCGCAGCAGGACCAGCGGCCAGTGGTTGTACTCGGCAGCGGTGAAGAAGATCCCGGGTTCGCCGCGCAGCAATGCCTGCTTCTCGGCTTCGTCGCCGACGTACAGCACCGCGACGTCCGTCCGGATCAGCCGGGGCTTGCCCTCCCTGCGCTCGGGATAGGACCAGATGAACCCGCTTCCGGCGACCCGGAAGTCAAAGCCGTCGCTGTCGATCTCCTCGACGTCCGGCAAGGCAAGCGCCAGGCGGCGCACGTCGTCGGCGGTAGCCATCGAGGCTCCTTCCGCTCGCGTCATCGGGATAGGGACAGGGACAGGCTAGCCGCGGGCGCCGACATTCCGGCCGCCAGCGAGTACTTCACCTGCGGCAGCCCCCTGTCACCGGCAGTATTCGCCTTCTGTCGGCACGGCCTCATGAGTACAGTGTTCTCGCTAGATAGCGGTCGACTAGTGTCGATGATCAGACAGAGGCTTATTTTCATGGTCAAGGACGTCTACCTCCTGACGATGCACGAACCCTACGACGAGCCCGGCGCTCCAGCACCGGTCAACGGGGTGATCGTGCACGCCCTCACGCTGCTCCACCCGGATCTGCCGCAGCCCGACGGCGGGCGGATCTACCGGTGTCTGACGGAGTTTCCCGGGCGGACTCCCGGCTGCCTGGTCCCGCTGTCCACGCTTAATTATGAGCTCGACGGCGGCCGCCTGTGGCCGGAGATCGCTGACGACTGGAGGGCTTTGATACGCGCGCTTGTCGGGCTCACCAGGACGCCCGGCCGATGTGAGTCGATGCCGCTCGCCTTCCCCAAGATCGAGGCCGCGCTGCTCGCCACCGGACCCTTCGCCCCGGTCCCGCCCGGCCTCGGAATCCCAGAGCGGGACGAGTTGCTGGCCATGCTGGCCGAAGACCTGCCCGCGCCGGGCGGCCGCCCCCTGTGGCCGGGCGACAACCTGGTTTCGCCGCCCAGGGAACCCGCGACCATGCCCTACCTGCCCCACGGGACGTAGTAGTTGGGCGTGGCCAGCCTGTTCGCGAGGCGGCGGCGGTCATCGCGGTGGCATGCTGTCTGTGGGTGGGCACTTGACCGGCTGGGCGCAGCGAGGAGGGCTTGATGGCGCAGTACCGGGTGGTGGAGATCTGCGCTGGCGCGGGCGGTCAGTCGCTGGGGCTTGAGCTGGCTGGCTTCGAGCATGATCTCTCGGTCGAGTTGGACCCGAACGCGGCCGCCACTCTGCGGCACAACCGTCCGCACTGGAAGGTCGCGGTCGGAGATGCCGCCAGTCCTGATGTCTGGAGTCCGGCCGATTATGCGGGGGTGGACCTGCTGGCCGGCGGCGTGCCGTGCCCGCCGTTCACGATCGCCGGCAGGCAACTCGGTGCTAACGACGAGCGCGACCTGTTCGCCTGGGCAATCGAGCTGTGCGGTACCGTCCGGCCGCGGGCGCTGCTGCTTGAGAATGTCCGCGGCCTCTCGCTACCCCGGTTCGCCGCCTACCGGCAGCACGTCCTTGACCGGCTCGCGGAGCTTGGCTACGCAGCCGACTGGCGGCTGCTGCAAGCGTCAGACTACGGAGTCCCCCAGTTGCGGCCCCGCTTCGTTCTGGTGGCGATGCGGCCCGAGGACTTCGCGTACTTCTCGTGGCCCGAACCTCGCCCCGATGAATCGGTGACGGTCGGCGAAACGCTGCTCGATCTCATGGCCGCGAATGGCTGGCGCGGCGCGACGGCGTGGGCCGCGAAGGCAAACGACATCGCCCCGACCATCGTCGGCGGCTCGAAGAGGCACGGCGGCGCGGACCTCGGGCCCACCCGCGCCAAGCGGGCCTGGCGTGAACTCGGCGTCGACGCGCTCGGCGTCGCCGACGCCCCGCCGTCGGCGGACGACCCGGTGACACTGCTACCCAAGCTCACCTGTGACATGGTCGCCCGCATCCAGGGCTGGGACGGTCCGGAGTACCGGTGGGAGTTCACCGGCCGCAAGACCTCGAACTACCGGCAGATCGGCAATGCCTTTCCGCCGCCGGTGGCGCGCGCAATCGGTGACCAGATCCGCCGCGCCCTGGACCACGAAGGCGCCCCGCGCGACCTAGTCGAGCGGTCGAGCACCGCCCACGACCCCATCTACGCGGTGCTCCGCGACGACGGCGGCTTCCTCACCATGGACCAGATCACGCGGCGACTGCCAGCACCCATGGACGTCCCGGCGTTTGAGCGGCACCTGGCCCACCTGAGGCGCGACTTTCACATCGAGGTCGCGGCGCGCAAGACCGGCGACGCCTACCAGCTGGGCACCTTCAAGGCCTTCGTCGGGCAGGACGATCACCTGCGGCACGGGGCATTCGTCAAGCCAACCAGGATCAGCTGATCCCGCCCGCCGGCAGGGCGGCGGTCAACCTCGCGCTCGAGGCGCTGGCGCATGGCAGCCCGGGCGGCGTCGGCCCGGTCCTCGCGGGACATCGGACGGGACCAGCGCGTGTTGGCCGCGAGCTGTGCGCGAAGGCGGCGCTGCTCGGGGGTCACGCCGCGCCCTCCGACTGCCTGGTCTTGCCGCAGATAGTAGCCTTCTTGCGGCGCTGCCCCGATCCCGATCAGCCGCCCGCCGTTAGCTAGCCTGAACTCCGTCGATGAAGGCTGTGTGATCACCGGAAGGGGCGGTGCCACAGATCCTTATCAGATGCGTTCCAGCGGTGAGCGATGTGGTGCCCGACGTGTATGACGTCCAACTCGTGGATGGTGGGGTCACAGTGCCGACCAACGTCGAGTCGATGAACACTTCCAGGGTCTGACCGCCGAGGCTGCCTCCCCTTTGGGCTACCTGCATCGTGACACTGTGAGTGCCGGCCGGCCATCCACTCACCGCGCGCTCGACGCACGCTCCGTCCCTTTGCAGGAACGCCGCTTGAGTACCTTCCGGAGCGTTCGGGGCCCCGAACGCACTGCCGTTGCCTTCGATGCCCGCGTTGCCGCCGAATGTCCAGGACGATCCACTGATGATTGGCCCATACTCGTAGGTGGCCACCGACGGTGATTCAAACCAGGGATCGGGAATGATCGGGTTGTCCTGACGAACCTTGTCGATGAACGCGGTGTGATCGCCCAGCACGGTTCCGCAGAATTCCAATGTCTCCGTGGTGGCCGTCGCGGTCGCGGCCCCGGTTGTCACGTCAGCGAAGGTCGTCGCCGCCGGGGTGATGCTTCCGAGGGAAGCGCTCCCCAGGGTGGCCGCAATTGTCTGGCCGCCCTCCGTCCCAGTTCTCTCCGCCGCGCTCACGGTGAATGAGTAGCTGTCTCCGATGGTGAGGCCGGACACGGGTTGCGACAAGCAGGAGCCGGCGACCGCACCTTGGATGAAGGCCACCTGCGTACCAACGGGAGCCGTGTTGCCGAACGCACTTCCCGAGGAGCTTATCCCTGCCTGATTTCCAAAGGTCCACGGCGAACCGGTGGGCTCATAGGTGTAAGTGGAATGGAAGAGAGGCGGCACCTCGAATGAGGTGTCACCCAAGGCGATTGCCTGCGTGAAGGCGATCGAAGGAACAAAGCTCGTCAAGTCGTCGGCGTTGCTTGATGCGGAGCTTGAGCCGACTTCGAATCGGATCATGTCCCCAGCCGCGACACTTATTCCGTCCGTTGAGATGGGGTCCTCTGCCGATGTCGTCACCGTTGCAGCCCGCACCAACGTATTCTGGTTCAGTTGCACGCCCACGGTGACGCCGGCCCCACCGCTTTGCGTTGCGAGGGCATCCGCGCGGATCGAGACAATCCCGCTGGCCGGAGCTGTCCAGGTACGGGATACGAGGCACGTGGAGCAGGCGGAGGGCCGCTCGTCGAACTGCGAGACCGTCGGCGAGGCCGACCCGGTATCCCATTGGTTCAAGGCAGCGTCCCACGTGAGAGGCGACCAGGTCGAACCGCTCGTGGTGCTGTACTCATAGGACCAGTTGCCCGAGCCCTGAGTGGATGAGAAAGACTCCGCGGCGTTGGTCTCGCTGCTCACGTCCAGGTTTTGCGAAGCGGTGATTCCCGACCCGGACGCGCCCAGAGTGGCGAGAAGGCCGCCGGCCGGCTCGTCGAAGAGATTGTTCTGCACCGTGGCGGTTTGCGTAAAACTGTTCCCGATTACATCAACCGAACCGGTGTAGTTGGGCGTCGCAGTCCCGTTGTCGGCGAAGAGATTTGACTCGATCACCTGTCCGTTGTCCTGGTCGTCGGCGCCGTGGATTGCGAGTAGCTCGATCCCGCCGCCGGCGTTCCCCGCGATGTAGTCGTGATCGATCTGATCGTCGGTGTTGTGCTTTTCAAAATCGATGGCCGTCTGGTCTGTGCTGCCCGTGTTCGGCGTATTGGTCAAGACGTCGTTGACGAACCGAACGTCCTGCGTTCGCTGCAATATGACCGCGGCAGTGCCGGAGGATGTGGCGCAGGTTTCGTCGTTGAGGATCGAATCGATGACTTCCACGTTCTCGGTGTCGTTGATCCGAAGGGCGTCGGGGCAGGAGCCAGAGCCAGGGCCGTCGTCGCCCGAGAAATTCAAGCCTCGCATGACTACGTTGCGGATCAGCGTCTGGTCGTCGAGGCCGTCGGTCGTCAGGGCGGTGCCATTGTACGACCAGGGGAGCCCGTTAGCCGTGGAGGCGATTCCGTTGCACATCTCCAATGAAACGGAGTCGACGTTTTCGGTGCCCGTGATGTCCGTGAAATTGACGTTTTCCAGCGCGTACTGGCTCGACGAAAATGGGGGGACGTCCCCGGTGATGCCGATTCCGGCAGGAATAAACATGCGGTTCGTCGACTCGCACTGGGGGTCGGATGCGGAGTAGGCGAACCCGGTGTTGTTGTGGACGTAAATATTCGAGAAGTTGAGTCCCGCGTTGCCGAGCGTCGTCAGGTAAACCCGGAGGCCTATTCCCGCGTCGCCGAGCTCGAGGTTGCTGTAGTCGAAGTAAGAGGGATTTACCGCGTCGACCGCAATCTCTGATCCGAGACCATTCCGGAGAATCTTCGGCCGTGCGCCCGTCCCGTAGGATGAAAGCACGGCGGGGTCCGTGGCAGATCCCGCGCCATGAAGGGTGAGCTGCTGATCCCATGTATCGCCGCTCGCGAGAAGCAGCTGCTCTCCCGGCCCGAAGGTAAGAGCGTTGGCCGGAGTGAAGGTGCACCAGGGAGTCGTAATGGTGCCGGGCCCGGAGTCGCTGCAGCCCGACCCAGTCGCATTATTCACGTAATAGGTGGTTCCTGCTGCCTGGGCGTGAGCCGCCCCCGCGAGCGAAGCGGCCGCGATCGCAATCAACGCGGCGAATACTGACACTGCCCAGGTTTTGTGCTTCTTGAACTTCACTGTTCATGTCCAATCTGTGTCGCCGGAGTGGTCGCTGACAGGTCAGGCGGATAGACCGGGCTCGGGCGCGACGACGGGCACGTCGGCACCGTGACGCAGGTAGACCGGGATCTCCGAGAGCGGCGCGGGCTGGTCGACGTGGCAGCCGCCGTCGTGGACCTGGCCGCTCCAGGCATGGACCCAACGCGTGCCGGCGGGCAGGTACACCATGCGGCTTCGTGCGCCGCGCTCGAGAACGGGGGCCACCAGCACATCGGGGCCGAACATCATCTGGTCTTCGACCACCCAGGACTCGGCGTCGTCGGGGAAGTCGACGAACAGCGGGCGCATCGCCGGCAGTTCGGGCCACCGGAGACGTCCCAGCCGGTGGCTTCGCGCGGTTCGCGGTTGCCGTGCAACCGGAACAGCGGGCAGAACGCCCCGTACTGGAACCACCGGACGATCAGTTCCCTGAACTCGGGATCGGCCGCGTCGCCGCCGTGGAAGCCGCCGATGTCGGTGGTCCACCAGGGAATGCCCGCGATCGCGATGCTCAGGCCCGCACGGACCTGCTGGCGCAGCGATTCCCAGGTCGGCGCGATGTCGCCGGACCACACCGCGGCGGAGTAGCGCTGCGAACCGGCCCACGCCGAACGGCACAGCAGGACGGTCTCCGCGTCCTCGGCCTTGCCGCTCTCCGCGGCGGCCTGCGCCATGCCTTCGGCGAACAGCCGGGCGTTGTCCCGCGGGTAAATGCCGGCGACCTGCGCGCCGGGGCCGCCGTGCAAGGCGAGGTTGGCGTGGTGGCCCGGGTTGACCTCCGGCTCGCAGGCGTCCAGCCACCACACCCGGACCCCGAGGTCGTAGTAGTTGTCCTTGACCACGGACCAGACGAATTCGCGGGTGGCCGGGTTGGTGGGGTCGTAGAACGCGACCGGTGACGCCACGTCCATCCCCTTGTCCCGGATCGTCGCGTGGAACTCGAGTCCCTGGTCGGAGCCGAGCAGCAATCCGCGGTCTCGCATCGCTTTGTAGTTCTCCGATCGCGGCGACACGGTCGGCCAGATGGACACCATCAGGCGCACGCCCATCTCGTCGAGTTCCCGCATCATGGCTTT
>JBEKEK010000224.1:0-10806 GCA_050013875.1 Trebonia sp.
GCGGCGACCGCCATGGGCTACGGCCCGCTGCGCCGCCTGATCACCGTCGAGCTGCCGCTCGCGGTCCCGGTGATCATCGCCGGGCTGCGGGTCGCCGTGGTGTCGAGCATCAGCCTGGCCACCGTCGGCCAGCTGATCGGCGTATCCAGCCTCGGCTACCTGTTCGTCGACGGGCTGCAGCGGTCCTTCCCGACCGAGATCTACGTAGGCCTCTTCCTGATCATCGCGCTCGCCCTGATCTGCGACCTGATCCTGGTCGGCCTGCGACGCGTTCTCACGCCGTGGGCGGCCACCAGGAGCGGGCCACTCCCCGCGTTCGCGGCCCTCAGGAGCCGGGCACTCGTGCCGCAAGCACCCATGGTGCCAAGGTGAGGGAGCACAGCGCATGAGCTTCTTCTCCTACGCCTGGGACTGGGTGACCACGTCCGCCAACTGGCATGGGTCCGGCAGCATCCCGCAGCAGATCCTCGCCCAGCTCGGCTACAGCGCCCTGCCGCTGCTGATCGCCGCGCTGATCGCGGTCCCGGTTGGGGTGGTGATCGGCCATACCGGCCGCGGCGCGGTCGTCGTCGTCAACCTGGCCAATGCCTGGCGGGCCATCCCGACCCTCGGCCTGCTCATCCTGCTCGCCGTCTACCTCGGCTTCTCCACCCTGACCTGGCTGCTGCCGCTGGTCGTGCTGGCGATCCCGCCGATCCTGGTCAACGTGGCCGAGGGGGTGGCAGGGGTGGACGCTGACGTCAAGGACGCGGCCAAGGGCATGGGCATGTCGCCCTGGCAGCAGGCGATCAGGGTGGAGGTGCCGATCGCGATGCCGCTGATCCTGGTCGGCCTGCGCACCGCCGCGATCTTCGTCGTGGCCACCGCGACGATCGCCGCCTACATCGGTCTCGGCGGCCTCGGCCGTTACATCATCGACGGTCTGGCAAGTAGCCAGTACGGGCCGGTGGCCGGCGGTGCGCTCCTCGTCGTCATCCTCGCGGTCCTCGTTCTTGCCCTGTTCGCGTTGCTGTCGAGGCTGGCCGTACCGGCCGGCCTGCGGGGGCAGAACCAGCGCGACCAGTAGTAACACCAACACCGGAATGCGAATGGGAAGACCCGTCCGAAAGGAATCCATACATGGTTACCAGGATCACCACCGCCAGCGGGATGGCCGCAGTCGCGGCCATCGCCCTCGCCGCGGTGTCCGCCTGCGCAAGCAGTTCATCAAGCTCCAGCAGCGCCGCGGCCTCAACATCGCCAAGCACCAGCGCGAGCGCGAGCACGAGCACGAGCACGAGCTCCAACCCGCTGTCCGGCGGCGGCGCGTCCGGTTCGGTGGTCGTCGGCTCGGCCAACTTCCCCGAGTCCGAACTGCTGGCCGAGGTCTACGCGCTCGCCCTGCAGGACAAGGGGGTCAAGGCCACCACCAAGCTCAACATCGGCTCCCGCGAGGTCTACTACCCGCAGGTCGTCAAGGGCGCGATCACCATCTTCCCCGAATACAACGGGGCGCTGCTCTCCGGTGAGGTCGACCCGTCCTCCACCGCCAAGACCACCGCGGCGGTGGACGCCGCGCTGACGGCCAAGCTGCCGTCCAACCTCGAGATTCTCACCCCAGCGCCGGCCGAGGACTCGGACTCGATGACGGTGACCGCGGCGACCGCCGCCAAGTACCACCTCAAGACGATCGCCGACCTCAAGCCGTACGCGAGCGGCTGGGTGCTCGGCGCCCCGTCGGAGTTCAAGACCCGCCCCGACGGCATAGCCGGGCTCAAGGCCAATTACGGCCTCACCTTCAAGTCCTTCGACCCGCTGGACGAGTCGGGCCCGATCACCCTGGCCGCGCTGACCAGCGGCCGGGTTCAGGTGGCGGACGTGTTCACCACCACGCCGCAGATCATCACCGACCATCTCGTCTCGCTCGCGGACCCCAAGTCCAACTTCGCCGCCCAGAACGTCATCCCGCTGGTCTACAAGCCCGCGCTGACCTCCACCATCACCTCGACCCTGAACGCGGTCTCGGCCAAGCTGACCACCGCGGCGCTGCTGCAGATGGACAACGCCGTGATCACGGACAAGGCCAACTACAACACCGTCGCGGCCGGCTTCCTGAAGGCCGCCGGGCTCGGTTAAGGTACTCGGTCAAGGCACTGCCCGGTCAAGGCATTCCGCACGACCGGCCGGCGACCCGCCGCTCCCAGCGGAGCGGCGGGTCGCCGGTTTCACGTCGCTACTGTCGGCCCGGCCGCCCGAACCCGAACACGGCGACCAGCCGGGGATCGCCGAAGGACCGAACCTGGCGGACACCCTCGCTGGTGACGGAGAGCACCACCACCCCGTACGGCTGATACACCCCGTCCGCGTCTCGGTTCCAGCCCGCCGCCGCGAGCTGCCCGTTGGCGCTGGCAGGCAGCATGCGCCAGAAACCGGGAGACCCGAGGACGCGCTCGCGCAGGAACGGCACGCAGGTCTTGCGCCCGGCGTACCAGGTGCTGAACGGCGTCGCCTCCAGGCTGGCATCGTCAAGCAGCAGCCGCTCGAGGGCGGCGGCGTCAGCGTTCTCGAAGGCGGCGATGTACCGGTCGAGCAGCACCCGGGCCTGCGGCGCGGTCGGCTCCGTGAGCTGGCCGGCGTCGGGGGAGACTTCCCTGAGCCGGGCGCGGGCCCGCTGCAGCGTGCTCTTGACCGCGGCCGTCGTGGTGCCGAGCATGAGCGACACCTCGGGGGCCCGGAACGCCAGCACATCCCGCAGGACCAGCACCGCCCGCTGCCGCGGGGTCAGGTACTGCAGGCTGGCGATCAGCGCCAGCCGCAGGCTCTCGCGCGCGGTGACGACGGCGGCGGGGTCGGCCGCGTCGGGCATCACCAGCGCATCGGGGACCGGCTGGAGCCAGCTGACCTGGGGGCCGCCAAGCTCCGGGAACACCTCAGGGTCCGATTCTGGATCACCAAGGCCCGACGGCAGCATGCGCCGGCTGTGCCGGGCCAGCTCGGTCAGACAGGCATTGGTGGCGATCTGATACAGCCAGGTGCGCACCGAGGACCGGCCCTCGAAGCCGTCGTAGGATCGCCAGGCCCGCAGGTAGGTCTCCTGGACCAGGTCTTCGGCATCGGTGACCGAGCCGAGCAGGCGGTAGCAGTGCGCGAGCAGCTCCCGCCGGAAGACCTCGGTGTCGGCGACGAAGGTCGCGTTATCGGGCACTGCTCACACCGGTCGCCCGAGGAATCCGGCCAGCTGGTCGGCCGGCCCGGCGCTGTCAGGGACGGCGACGGCGGGGCCGAACAGAGCCTGCCCGTCAGGCCCGCGCAACGCGTCGCTGACCGCGAGCCGGGCCTGGCCGAGTAGCCCGGAGGCCAGCGCGGGATCCAGATCGGTGGGCTGCCCGATGGCCCTGGCCAGATCCCAACCATGGGCGAACTGCTCCATGGCCGCCAGCCCAAGCAGTACGGTCCCAGGGAACTCACCGAACGGCAGCCGGACCGTCCTCCCCAGGGCGCCGTCGGCTTCGAACGCCGCAACCGCGATCCGGATGCTCTCCGAGTACGCGGACACAAAATCCCCGGCCGCGTAGTCCGCGTCGGCCACCTCGCCACCGCCCTCGATGGTGGCGGCCCACCACCGGGCCGTGCCGACGAAGTGGTTGACCAGGGCGCGGACATCCCACGAGGCGCACGGCGTGGTCGCGTCCAGGTCGTCCGGCCGGACCTTCGTCAAGACGGCCAGGGTGCTCCGCATGGCCCGGTTCAGCGGCTGTTCCACAGCTTGCCATCCTCTCCTCAACGGTCAGCTACAACAAGGCAGACCCGGTGAGGGCGGAAAAGGAATCGCCCTTGGCGCGACCCGTCTAGGCGGGCGGCGCGACGAAGATGCAGAAGAGGTGGCCGGACGGGTCGGCGTAGACCCGCAGCGGCTCATCCTCGTCCTGCGAACGGTCGAGGCGCAGACGCGCCCCCAGCCGCATCGCGCGCCCGTGCTGCGCGTCAAGCTCGGCCTTGTCGGCGACCGACAGGTCAAGATGGAGCTGCTGCGGGATTTCCGCCGTTGGCCAGGTGGTCTCCGGCACCGATGCGACCTGCTGGAACGCGATGCCCGGACGGCCAGCAGGAGAGCGGATGACGAGCCAGTCGCGGCCACGCTCGTCATCGCGGCCGGGCTCGGGCGGCTCATCGCCCGGCCGGTAGGCGAAGCCAAGAAGCCGTCGGTAGAACTCCGCCAGCCCGCGGGCATCGGTCGTGTCGAGCACTACTTGCCGCCAGCTCGGGAACGAATCACCGTCACTCATCCGGCCAGGTTATCCCGGCCGCCCGTACGGCCAGCGCGGCCGCGCGGGCGGGGGACGTCCCGCCGGGCGCCGGCAGCCGCTATCGTCTTGACCATGGTCGAGATCAAAACTCCGGGTGAGATCGACGCGATCCGTGCGGCCGGGCGGGTGGTGGCCGACGTGCTCACGGCCGCCCGCGGCGCCGCCGCGGTGGGCGTCACGCTCAAGGAACTCGATGAGGCCGCGCGGGACGTGCTGGCCAAGGCCGGGGCGACCTCGCCGTTCCTGAACTACCACCCGAAGTTCGCACCGGTCCCGTACCCGGCGGTCATCTGCACGTCGGTGAACGACGCGGCGCTGCACGGCATCCCCGGCGCCTACCGGCTTGAGGAGGGCGACCTGCTCAGCGTGGACGCCGGGGCGACCCTCGACGGCTGGGTGGGGGACGCGGCCATCTCGTTCACCATCGGCACGCCGCGGCCCGCGGACACGGCGCTGATCGAGTCGACCGAGGCGGCGCTGGCGGCGGGGATCGCGGCGGCCCGGCCGGGCGGCCGGCTGGGCGACATCTCGGCCGCGATCGGGCAGGTCGGCCGGGCCGGCGGGTACGGCATCTCGACGGAACTGGGCGGCCACGGCGTGGGCCGGACCATGCACGAAGACCCGCACATTCCCAACCGTGGCCGGGCGGGCCGTGGCATGCGGCTGGTGCCCGGCCTGGTGCTGGCGATCGAGCCGTGGTTCATCGAAGGCGGCCGCGACGGCATCTGGCTCGATGACGACGGGTGGACCATCCGCACCGCGGACGCCAGCCGCGCCGCGCACGCTGAGCACACCGTCGCGATCACACCCGACGGCCCGGCCATCCTCACCGTTCCCTGAGCCGCCGACGGAGCCGCGGCGGGGACCTGCGGTGAGCGCCGGCGACACGGCTGCGTGGGCTGCGGCCCCTCCCCAAGCAGGGCCGCAGCCGAGCCAGATCCGGCTCAGGTCAATGGTGGTCCATGGCCGGACGCCGGAATAGCCCCATAATGGGACAGTGTCCCGTGAAAGTGACATTTTTGTGACGTCCGCCCCCGAGCCGGGCGGCCTGCCCGCTCTGCCCGGCCTGACAGAGATCGTCGCGGAGATACGGGTGCTCCGCAAGAACCGCGCGTTCAGTGGCGACGTGTCAGGGAAGCTGCGGCCGGTGCTGCTTGAGCTGGCAGGCGGCGACGCCCGGCACGCCAACGACCGGCTCGGCCGGGAGCTCCGCGCGCTGGCCGGCCGGCTGACCGAGGAGATGCGGACGGCGATCCTGGCCGCGCTGGCGCTGCACCCCGACACCCGGGAGATGACGACCTACTCCCAGCGCAAGCGGTGGCTGGCCGACACCAAGCTGGAACGGGGGGACCGGACGGCTGAGCGCCGGATCGAGGAGGCGCAGCGCCTGCTTGCCCAGGAGATCGCGGCCGAGCTTGAGCGCCGTCGCGGCCACGCCGACGCCTCTGACGACGGCTGGTACACCCGGCACTTCAGCGTGGTGTACCTGCTTGACGGCGACGCACCCGAGGCGGTCGAGCAGCGGCGCATCGTGTCCACCAGGCACGGTCTGACCGAGATCGCCACCGTCCTCGACACGCCCAGGGAAGCGGGCCAGCGGCGGCTCGGCCTGAAGGCGGAAGTGACCAAGGGCGGAACGCTGCTACGGGCCGAAGAGCTCTCCCGCAACCGGACACGGTACACCATTGGGCTGCCGGCCCCGCTGCGGGCCGAGGAGACGCACGAGTACGAGATGCGCATCCAGGTGGAGCCGGACGAGCCGATGCGCGATTACTACGTCTTCCGCCCCGAGCGCAGTTGCGACGGCTTCGACGTCCGCGTCCGGTTCGACCGCCGCAGGCTGCCGGTCTGGGTCCGCCGGGTAGCCGATGAGGACGTGCACGTGTACTACCCCTACGAGGGGGTCCCGGGCCCGGCCGAGCGGGTGCCGGTCGATGCCACCGGGGAGGCGCGCGCCTCCTTTACCCGGCTCCGGCCGCTCCTCGGCTACGGCCTGCAGTGGTCCTTCACCGCCGACCAGGCCTACTAGCCCGGCCCTTGAGGCAGGCTGGCGAGTTCGCTGCCCCGCTGCGCGGGAGTGCCATGGGGGAACAGCAGCCAGCGCACCGTCTCCTCGTCCTCGAGCAGGTCAAGGCGCTTGATCACCGTCGGAAGGAGCTCCGACTGGCTGGCGTGGGCGGCGACCGCGGAGTGCTGGACGGCCCTGGTCAGGCCGGCGTTGCCGCCGAGGCTGACCGTCCAGGCGCCCGGCGCGCCCGGCCGGGAGCGGCCAAGGACCGGCAGCCCGGCCCTTCGCACGGCGGCGGTCCCCGTGCAGGGGTTGTGGAGATCCGATGGAGGGTCCCGGTGGCCGTACCTAGCCGAGGTGGTGCAGCCGGGTGAGCGGCAGGCGAGCCGCCTCGTGCACCGGCACCGGGACGCCGTCCACGGTTACCGGGCCGGGGGAGACCGGGACCGACACGCGCGGGACCAGGGAGTTGCGCGCCATGTCGGCGCGGGTCAGACCGCGCGCGCCGGCGATCGGCAGGTAGTGGATGCCCGCGGGCAGCGCCGCGCGCAGGGCCGCGTCGGACAGCACCGCTTCCGCGACGAACTGGGCCGACAGGCTGCGCGGCGCGTCGCCGAGCCCACCGAAGAACGGGCCGAGCACCCGGGGCTGGGTGATGCGGGTCGATCCGGAACCGGAGCCGGACGTGCCCCAGGCGACGAACCCGGACTTGAGCACCAGCTCGGGCGCCGTCCCGAACCGGGCCGGGTCCCAGAGCACGATGTCGGCCAGCCGCCCGGCCGTCAGCGAGCCCACGTGCGCCGCCAGGCCGTGCGCGATCGCCGGGTTCAGGGTCACCTTCGCCAGGTAGCGGAGCACCCGCTCGTTGTTGGCGAAGGACGGGCCCGCCTCCCCGGCCAGCGTCGCCTGGACGTGCGCGAGCTGCCAGGTGCGGCGGGCCACCTCCGCGATCCGGCCCATGCCCATCGAGTCGGAGTTGATGATGGGGATCGCGCCCAGGTCGTGCAGCAGGTTCTCGGCGGCGATGCCGTGCTCCCTGATCCGGCTGAGCGCGATCGCCGAGTCGCTGCCGAGCCGTGGGTGCAGCTTGTGCACGGTCATCGTCATCGGCACCAGCTCGGCGATGGTGGCCGGGGTGAGCGGCAGCGTCGGCGTGGTGGAGGAGCCGAGGATGTGCGCGTGGTTGACGATCTCGAGCACGTCGGGATGGCCGCCGCCGCCCTCCACGTGGTAGGCGTGCACGGTCCGGCCGGCGGTGGCGGCGACCGTGTCGGCCAGGTACCCGGACTCGTTCAGGGTGTCGGTATGCAGCGCGACCGGCAGCCCGGCCGCCTCGGCGACGGTCAGGCAGGTGTCGACCTGGGCCGGGGTCGCGCCCCAGTCTTCGTGCACCTTGAACCCGCCCGCCCCGGCCTCGACCGCCGCCTCGAGCAGCCCCGCCGACCGGGTCGACCCCCGGGCGAGGAACGCCGCGTTGAGCGGGATGCCCGCCCAGCCCGCCATCATCGCGCGCAGGTTGTAGACCGGGTTCGCGCCGACGTCCCACACCCCGCCGACGCCCATCGCCACCACCGTGGTGATCCCCGAGGACAGGGCCGCCGCGGCGATCTGCGGGCTGGACGCGTGGACGTGCGAGTCGATCAGCCCGGCAGTGGCGATCAGCCCCTCGCCGGGCACGATCGCGGTGTGCGAGTCGACCACCAGGTCGACCCCCGCCTGCACATCCGGATTCCCGGCCCGGCCGGTGCCGACGATCCGCCCCCCGGCGATCCCGATCGAGGTCTTCCTGACGCCGAGCACCGGGTCGAGCACCAGCACGTTGGGGATGATCAGGTCGAGCGCGCTCGCTTGCCCCGCCCCGCTCGGGCCGGCCCCGGTAGCCGGCGCCGACGTCACCAGCACGCCGTCCCGCGCCGTCTTCCCGCACCCGCCGAGCAGCTCGTCACCGGGGTAGACGTCATCCTCCTCGACCACGACCCACAGATCGGTATCGGCCAGCCGCACCCGGTCCCCGGTCGTCGGCCCGTACCGCGCCGCGTACTCGCCCCGGCCAAGCGTGCTCATCCGGGCCTCCGGTCCGCGGCGACGACGACCGCTATCGCCATCCGCTCCTCGCCAGGCCGCAACACCAGCGCCTCCCCGGCCGGGAGGTCGAGCCGGCAGCCGGCCGGCGCGGTCCGGTCATCAAGATCAAGATCCGGATAGGGAACGGACGGTGTCTTCGCGTCGCCCGCCAAGCGGATCTGAACGGCCGGGTTGACCTGGTCGAGCGGGAAGTGCGAGGAGATCCAGACGTCGCGCTGCCCGGTGTTGCGCAGCCGGACGGGCCGCCGCGCCGCGCCCGGAGCGAGTGCTATGTCACCGGCGGCGGCCCGAACCGCCCCAGGGCCAGACGCGGCCGCGGCGGCGTCGACGGCGGAACTGGGGGAGCCGGCGGTGCCAGGCGAAGCAACCGAACGTTCCCCCTGCAGATTTTGATCGGCGCCGAAGGGGGCGTCGACGTGGACCAGCGTCGAGCCCCAGGGAAAGAGCGCCTCGACCTCGATCACCGGGACGAGGCCGGCCACCCCGGGGAGCAGCGCCGCCGCCGGGATCACCGCGCGGGCGCGCTCGATGACCGTTGCCAGCGCGACGCCGTCCCAGGCCAGTTCGCAGATCTCGTCGCAGACCAGCGCGACCGCCTCGGTCGCGCCCAGCGGCGCGCCGCGGGCCAGCCTGCGGCGCGCGAGGTCGGCGGCGGCGGCCAGCAGCAGCCGCTCCTGTTCCCGTGGGGTCAGGTGCATTCCGTCATGATGTCAGGTCATCCACGGGCGGCCGGGCCGAGTCCGCGGACACCAGCGGTTCGGCCGGGTTCCGGTCGCGCCGGGCGACGACGGCCAGGTAGACCGCGAGTATCGCCGCGCAGGCGACCAGCGCGGTCGAGGACAGGCCGAGCGCCGTGCGCAGCCCGACCGCCGCGCCCAGGAACCCGACGGTGAAACCGCTGCCGATCCGCATCCCGTTCGCGCCGACCCCGTAGACGCCGATCACCTGCCCCTTCCGCTCCCGCGGGGCGCGCAGCTGCACCACCGTCTGGGTGATCGACAGGGCGGCGAGGTTGGCGACGCCGCCGATGATGAGCAGCGGCGCGGCGATGAGGTAGTCGTGGCTGAGCGCGAAGAACACCGACGCCGCCCCGTAGACCAGGGTGGAGATCAGCGCCGAGCGGACCGAGAGCCTGACCCAGCCGGTGCCCTCCAGGATCAGCCCGCCGAGCACCCCGCCGAGGCCGTTGGCGAACAGCAGCACGCCGTAGGCGGCGCCGCTGGAGATGCCGGTGGTGGAGGAGGCGATCTCCGGCATCACCACCTGCATCGCCGAGCCGACGAAGAACGAACCCAGCCCGGCCAGGATGATCATCGAGGCGAGCACGCGGTCCCGGCTGACCTCACGGAACACCCGCACCGCGGCCAGCGCGCTCACCCGCTCCCTGGCCACGATGCCGTTGCGGGTGTGGCCGGTGAATGTGGTCCGCGCCATCAGGATGGTCAGCGGCAGGTAGAACCCGATGTTGACCCAGATGCCATGCACCGGGCCGAGCCCGAGCAGCAGCGCGGAGCCGACGACCGGGCCGGCCAGGATGCCGAGCGCCCGCGCGGTCGAGTTGAGCCTGATCGCGCTGGGCAGGTCTTTGACCCCGACGAAGTCCTCGAGCATGAGCTGCTCAGGCGGCGCCCACAGCGCCCCCGCCATGCCGTGCAGGATCAGCAGGATGCAGGCGTTCCACACCGTCAGGGTGTTGGTGAAGAACAGGATGCCCCAGGTGAGCGAGACGGCCATGAACAGCGCCTGCGAGGCCTGGATCAGCTTGCGGCAGTCATACCGGTCAGCGAGCGCGCCGAAGTACGGCGACAGCAGCAGGAACGGCAGCCAGTGACTGATCACCTCGAACCCCGTCAGCGCCGGCGAGTGGAACTTCTCCCAGATCACCCAGTAGGTGATGACGTGCTCGACGTTGTCGGCCATCATCGCCAGCGCCGCGCCGCCCAGGTAGGGCCGGCAGGACGCGTTGCGCAGCGCGGCGAATTTTACCGACCGAGCGGGCGGCTGGCCGGTGCCTGACCGCGTGCCTGGCTGCCCGGTCGGCGGTTCCGGATCCCGTACGGGGATATGGGTCGGAACGCCGCAGGCAGCACACATGGACCACAGTCTAAAGCGGACTTATCGGGCACGGCTCACTTGGATGATCTTGTCGTGCCGGTCAGGTGGCCGGGGCTTTCGCGCCATCGCTTGGATGTCCCGGGCGAAGGCGGGCTCGTCCGGCCCAGCACGCCAGCGGTTCAGCGGGACCAGTCCCGGGCCGTTGGCGGAACGGCTATCAGGCTCGGGACTGGATCGCGGTCAGCGCCACCGTATAGACGATGTCGTCCACCAGGGCACCGCGGCTGAGGTCGTTCACGGGCTTGGCCAGGCCCTGCAGCATCGGGCCGACGCTCACCACCTGAGCGCTGCGCTGGACAGCTTTGTACGTCG
>JBEKEK010000225.1:0-12686 GCA_050013875.1 Trebonia sp.
TGGTTCGTGGTTCGTGGTTCGTGGTTCCTGCCGTCTTGCTGTTGCTCTGGTGGCGTGGTGGCTGCTTGCGGCCGGTTGATGTCGTTTGGTCCCGGTTGATCCCGGATGCGGGGCTTGCCACGGCGCCCGCTAGGGTGGTATGCGGGCCGTCTCAAGCGGGGTAGCGTGGGGGGATGAGGATGGGTCACGCAGCGCGCGCACAGCAGGTTCACCTGGTTACCCAGGCGCGACGGCCGCTGTCCGAGGACATCACGTACCGGCAGCACCGTTACCTGCTCATGATGGGCATCAGGACGCTCTGCTTCGCCATCGCCATCGTGCTGTTCGTCGCCCACCTGCGCTGGCTGATCCTGATCCCGGCGGTCGGCGCGATCATCATTCCCTACATCGCGGTGATCTTCGCCAACGGCGGGCGCGAGCCCGACAACACCCGCGGGTTCCTCGAGCACCGGCCGCGGATGCCGACCGCGTCGCAGGCGGCCCTGGCCCGCCGGCAGCCGCCGCCGCGCACCGGCGGTACCACCGAGCCCGGTGCGGGCTCCGGGACCGGCGCTGGCATCGCCGAGCAGTAACCCGGCCGCCGCGCCATTTCCACTACTTAAAGTTTCCGACTGCTCACTTTGCGTATGCAGATGGGATGCGACGTCGGCGCGAACATAGGTATCAGAGTGGAAAGATTAGCTTTGAGAGAGTTCGCTGAAATTAGGTCTTGACACATAGGGGGGGCTCTCCGTGTACCATTCATATCGGTACCCTGGTCCCCCGTCGGGGTGCCACTGCCGGCGTTCCGGGCCCCCGTCGGAACGCCGATGAATGCGACGCCGGGTGGTTTGCCCCCGTAGCCACCCGGCGTCGCCCTTTTTGTCTCCAGCCCTATCGCGCACCAACGCGACCCGGGCCCATTATGCCGATTCGCGTATATCCTAACGATTCTCTAACACATCTTAACTTTTTCTTAGGAATCTTGATATCACTCGGTCTTCTGGAACTCCGCGATCGCGACGCCGAGCAGGACCGCCCCCATGACCGCCACCATCCCGAGCGACAGGCCGATCGGGACCTGCCAGCCGGCCCAGGTGACATTGGGCGCCAGGAAGGACATCGCCGCCGGCGACACCGACAGGTGGCTGAACACCGCGTGCCGCATCGGGGAGACGATGTAGGTAAGCGGGTCAAACCGGGTGAGAACGGTCAGCCAGGTCGGGAGCCCGTTCAACGGGTAGAGCGCACCTGACAGGAAGAACAGCGGCATCACCAGCATCTGGGTCAGCGCCATGAACGCCTGCATCTGCTTAATCCGCGCCGCCATCATCACGCCGAACGCCGTCAGCGTGAACGACAGCAACAGGAGCTCGCCGATTACTGTGAGAAACAGAATGGGGTCGTAGGGTACACGAGCCGCACCGGCCAGGGCCAGAATAATGATTCCCTGGAACGTCGCGACGGTCGCACCGCCAAGGCATTTACCGATGACGATCGCGGACCTGCTTACCGGGGCGACGAGCATCTCCCGCAGGAACCCGAACTCCCGGTCCCAGACGATCGAGGCGGCCGAGAAAATGGCCGTGAACAGCACGGACATGGCAAGCACGCCGGGATATACGAACGTCTTGAAGCTGATTCCCGCCGGCAGCCCGTGCCCGGCCAGCGTGGACAGGCCGGTGCCGAGAACGAACAGGAAGAGCACCGGCTGGACGAGGCTGGTGACGAAGCGGAGCCGGTCACTGGAGAACCGGATCAGCTCGCGGTACCAGACAATGCGGATCGCGCGCAGATCCTGCCGGAGCCCGCGCTCCGGGACGGAGACGCGGATCGCCACGGTGACCGGATCGACGTCCGGCGTGGTGAGTTCAACGGCCATCGCTATCTCCCTCTCCGCATCGCCATGATGGTGGCACGGTTTCTGTCGCTCGCGGTCGCCTCGGAGTCCCTGATCGTCCGTCCGGTGTAGGACATGAAGACGTCATCGAGCGTCGGCCGGTGCACGCTGACCGAGCGGATCGACTGGGTCAGCTCGGCGAACAGCCGGGGCACGAACTGCTCACCCGACGCCACGTTGAATGTCACCAGGCCGTCGTGGATGGCACCGTCAAGGTCGAACCGCTCGTGCAGCTCCTTAATGGTGGCCTGGTCGTCGGTGGTGGAAATCTGCACGCGGTCCTTGCCGACGCTGGCCTTCAGTGCCTCCGGCGGATGTCCTCGCGCTGCTTCAGGTCGTTGATGTACTCCCAGATGGACGACCTGGTCTGCGGGTCGAGGCCCACGGTCGGCTCGTCCAGGAAGAGCACCCGGGGGGCGTGCAGCAGGCCGCGGGCGATCTCCAGGCGGCGCTTCATGCCACCGGAGTAGGTGGACACGATCGATTCGCGCCGGTCCCACAGGTTCACCATCTCCAGGACCTGCTTGAGGCGCGGCGCCAGCTGCTGCCTGGGCACGCCGTAGAGGTCGGCGTGGAACCTCAGGTTCTGCTCGCCGGAAAGGTAGCTGTCCAGGGTGGTGTCCTGGAAGACAAGGCCGATGTTCCTTCTGACGGTGTCCCTGTTCTTGACGACGTCAAAACCGGCCACCCTCGCGGACCCCGAGGTGGGGTTCGCGAGGGTGCAGAGGATCTTGATGGTGGTGGACTTGCCCGCTCCGTTCGGGCCGAGGAAACCGAAGGTCTCCCCGGCCGTCACTTCGAAGTTGATGCCCCTGACCGCCTCAATCTCCCCGTACCGCTTGACGAGGTTGTTGACACCGACGACAGGCTCGCTCACTCGCCGTCGTCCGGGGTGTCAGCCGGCTCGCTGCTGCCCCCAGTGGGCTCGGCCGGGGCCGCCCCCGCGCCCGTGGCGGTCTCGGCCGGCTCATCCTCGGCCAGGATCCGGTACATCGAGCGCCTGGTCTGCGCGAGCACCGCGCGGGCCTGGGCGAGCTGCTCAGGCGATCCGGCCCGCCGGACCTCCAGCACGGCCACCATGACCTGGCGGATGAGGTCGCCAAGCTCCATCGCCTCGTCGTCGGTCATTCCCGCGGCGGCATCCCACGCGCTGTTCAGCTCGTCGGCGTGCTCTTCGGCATACGTCCGTCCCTCATCGGTCAGTGCGTACATCCGGCGGCGGCCCTCGCCTTCCGGGGCGATCAGGCCCTCGTCCTCAAGCTGCTGCAGAGCCGGGTAGACCGACCCCGCGCTCGGCCGCCACACGCCGCTGGTGCGCCCGGCGATCTCCTGGATCAGCTGGTAGCCGTTCCACTGCCCGCCCTCGGCCAGCAGGTCGAGGATGGCAGCGCGGACATCGCCCTTGCGTGCCCTCGGCCCGCGGCCGAAGGAGCGGTCGAACTTCCCGCCGAGATGGCCGCCAGGCCCGCCCAGCCGGCCGAACGGCGGACCGAACGGCGGGAACGGCCCGTCCGACCGGCCCCAGCCACCGCGGCCTCGGTAGCCACGCTCACCGCGCTCACTGCGCTCACCACGGTCGCCGCGCTCACCGCGCTCACTGCGCTCACCATGGTCGCCACGGTCGCCGCCTCGGCGGCCAGGACCGCGGCCAGTGCCCGGTCCCCACTCTGGGCGACCCGGCCGCGCCGGTCCCCAGTCTCCGTCTCGCATTCCGCGCCTGTGTTCCTCATGCATGGCGCGTCACCTTCTTTCTGTCCTCTTGAACCTTCGTTGGTAGCTCAACGATATATCGCTGTTGTTCTCAACGCAAACGTCGCGAGGAATTTTTAACTATTAACTGAGTCGTGAACAGTTAACATGTCGCGGTTGAGGTCGGTTTGCGACCGTGCGGGTAAGGACCGGGGCAACGCATCGCGGGCTGATCGGGGACGGTAAGTGGCCGAGAAACCCGTAGGAAGCGGCAGAGGGCCACATATGCTGTCGTGACGGTCATTCCGGGCCTGATGCTGGAGGGAAGGGCGATGACGGGCGTTGACGCCGGGGGGCACCGTGGAGCTCACGCGCGCACCGCCGCTGCCCGGACGGGGGAACTCGCCCTCCCCGGGAGCGGCAGGCCATCGGGTACGGGCGGCACCCCGGGGGCGCCCGCTGGCGCCGCCGGTGAGCCCAGCGCGGCCGCCTGGCGGTCGCTGACCGAACGCCTGCTTGTTCCGGTCATACCTGCCATCCTCGGGCTTTTCACCGGCATCTACCGCCTCGGCGTTCCGCCGCTGTGGCGGGACGAGGCCGCCACCAAGGCCATCGCCAGCCGGACGGCCGGCCAGATTCTGGCGACGATGCCGCACGACGACGTGGTGCACGGCGCCTACTACCTGGTCGTGCACGTCTTCATCGGGCTGTTCGGCAGCTCCAACGCAGTGCTCCGGCTCCCCTCGGCTCTCGCGGCGGCGGTCGCCTGCGCGTTCACCGCGCTGGTGGCGCGGCGGCTGGCGGCGGGCGGCGGGCGGGCGGCCGGGCCCGGAGGCTGGGCCGCGCTGACCGGGGTGACCGCCGGGGTCGTGCTCGCGCTGCTGCCCGCCATGATCAGGTACGCCCAGGAGGCGCGCTCGTACGCGATCGTGACCATGCTGGCGTCGATCGCCACCTACCTGCTGCTGCGCGCCATCGACCGCGGCCGTCCTGGATGGTGGGCCGGCTACGGCGCGGCGGTCTTCCTCACCGGCCTGTTCAACATCTTCGGGCTGCTGGTCGCTGTGGCCCACGGGCTGACGCTGCTCGCCGTCGGCTGGCACCCGTCCGGCGGGCGGGTGCCAGCCGGGCCGTACTACGGTGCGGACTATGACTCCCCCGCGGGCGAGCAGCCGCGCGGCCGGCGGCTGCTCGGGGTGCCGGCCGGCTGGCTGACCGCCGGACTGGCCGCGGTGCTGCTGCTGGTGCCCCTGGTGGCCATGGCGTACGCGCAGCGGAACGCGCTGAGCTGGATGTCGGCGACCGCGTCGCTTGGCAGGGACACGGTCGCGCTTGCGCACTTCTGGGCCGGGTCACCGGGCCTCGTCTGGCCGGTCTTCGGGCTCGCCGGGCTGGGCGTGGTGGCGTCGCTGATCGCCGCGCCGCGCTCCCTCAGCCCCGCCACCGTCGCGCTGCCGTGGCTGGTCGCCCCCCCGGCCATCCTGCTCGCC
Source organism: Trebonia sp. (assembly GCA_050013875.1). Classification (GTDB taxonomy): domain Bacteria; phylum Actinomycetota; class Actinomycetes; order Streptosporangiales; family Streptosporangiaceae; genus Trebonia. Next base: position 5,059 of record JBEKEK010000225.1, read on the forward strand.
GTCTCGGCCACACACCCGGTCTACGACCAGCGGTACGTGGAGTTCTGCCTGCCCGGGCTGGCGGTCTGCGCGGCCGCGGGCATCAGCTGGCTCTGGCGGCTGGCCGACCTGGGGCTCGGCCGCCTTACCGGGGGCGGGCGGGGCGCGGTCGGGTGGCTAGCCTGCCTGCCTGCCGTGGCCGCCGCGGTGGCACTGGCGGTGGCGTTGCAGCCGGCCGACGCGGTGGTCAGGCAGCCCGGCTACCGGCCCGACAACCTGGAGCACGAGGCGCAGATCATCGCGGCCAACGCCAAGACCGGCGATATCGTCTTCTTCATCCCGCTCAACGACCGGATCGTGAGCCTGCCCTTCCCTGGCCCGTGGCGGAAGCTGCGGGACATCGCGCTGGCCAACTCGCCGGTGAGCTCGAACACCCTGTACGGCACCGACGTCAGCCCGGCCGGGCTGCTGCAGCGGTATACGCACGTCAGCCGGGTCTGGGTGGTCTCCTCCTCCGAGGTCCCCGAGGCCACCTACCTCGCCTCGGCCCAGGCGACACCGCTCGACAAGGAGGAGTTCGACCTGGTCGGGGCCATGCGGATGGTCCACCGCTGGCGCGACGGCGACACCGAGCTGACGCTGTACGCCGCGCGCTAACGCGCGCCGTCTCCGCCCGGATCCCAGCGCTCCGCGCTTCTTGCTGTTATCTGTCTTGGGAGACGCTCGACGAACAATTTGGATCGTTGTGTACATCGGGATGTACACAACGATCCACTATCGCGGCGGGCGAGCGGGCGGCGGGCGAGCGGGCGGCGGGCGAGCGGGCGGCGGGCGAGCGGGCGGCGGGCGAGCGGGCGGCGGGCGAGCGGGCGGCGGGCGAGCGGGCGGCGGGCGAGTTAGCGGATTGGGAGGTCGTAGACGCGGCGGACGCTTGAGGCCACGCGGCTGATGTCGGTGCCGTAGACGTGCATGGAGACGGCCACCGTGTCGCCGATGTTGGTGACCTGGTGAATGTCACCGGGCGGGGCGAAGCCGCTGACGGAGCCGACCGGGTTGGCGTTCCGCCCCACTATCTCGAGGTGGTCGCCGCGGAGGGCGTAGACCTCTTCGTACTCGGTGCCCTGGAGGACGGCGGTGCAGCACCAGCTGAGGTGATCATGGACGGACGTCCGCTGACCGGGCAGCCAGACCATCGCGACGATAGAGAACGAGCCGTCCGGCTCCGCGTGCACCAGATGCGACTGGTAGCCGCGCGGATCACCGGCAAGTTGCCTGGCGGAGAGCAGGCCCGGGCCCGGCAGACGGTTGCGGAGCGCCTCGATTACACGGTCCGAGGTGTCCTGCCAGGACCCGCCACCGCGGACCGCGCGGCGGATGTCCGCGGTCAGGAGTTCCGGACACGCGGCGCTGACCTTGACCAATTCGGCCACTGATCTTGACATGACACCTCCTGGGTAACTCCGCTTCCACGGTAACGGCCGGTCATGCATAAGGACAAATGCCACTCTGCCCTCGAACCGATAGCTCCCATCTATAGATGAACCCGGCACACGTCACACCGGTACCTCTGCCCGCAACAACCACGAGCACACCCGAAGGCTCCCAGCCATGCCCTGTCTTGTCAATAATGACTATCGTTTTACTAGGAAATAGCGGGAGCCTGGCGCGGCCGAGGGCAGCCAGGCAACTCCCCGGCGAGCCGCGCCACGGGCTCCTTCCCCGGCGAGCCGCGCCGCGGGTTCCTCCCCGGCGAGCCGCGCCGCGGGTTCCTCCCCGGCGAGCTACGTTCCGCGTTCCCCCCGGCGAGCTACGTTCCGCGTTCCCCCCGGCGAGCTACGTTCCGCGTTCCGCCCGGCTAGCTAGCTACGTCCCGCGTTCCATCGGTTCGAGTATGACAAATCAGCCCAAACTGGTGTGAAAGCCGACCGGAGTAATGGGAAACCGGCCCCGGCCGGGCCGAAAGTGATGAGAGGTGACGGTATACGGGCTCTTGCGCGCTGATGACGGGGCTGATTGCTCGCGGGACGGGGTATTACGGCGAAAAGTCCAATTTGCGTACTAGCTGAAACGATGAAATTTGACCTTTAGACGCCGGTCTATTGTTAGATCCAGGCGATTCTATTTATTTCCGGTAACGCGGGAACAGCTGAGCCGCGATCCGCATCGCGTTTCGGCCGCGGCACAGCCGGTCAGCCGCGGATGGCGCTGATGATGCTGATCGCGGCGAGCACCGCCATGACGGCGGCGGCGACCCGGGTGACCACGGTGATCGGCACCACCTTGAGCAGACTGCGGCCCCCGGCGATCGCCAGCGCCGCCACCGCCCATAGCCCCAGCACCGCGCCGAGCCCGACGCTCAGCGGATCGTGGTACTTCGCGGCCAGGTTCGCGGTGACGATCTGAGTCAGGTCGCCGAATTCGGCGACCAGAATCACCAGGAAGCTCGTGCTTGATACCCGCAGGAACGTCGGGGCGGTGCCCTCGGCGATGGCGAGGTCCTCGTCTTCCCCGCCATCACGCCCGCGCAGCAACAGCACCGCGCCGAGCAGGAACAGCGCACCCACGATGGCCTGCACGATGCGGTGGGGCAGCAACGTCAGCAGACTGCCGAGAGCGACGGCCAGCGTGACATGGACCGTAAACGCCGCCGCCGTCCCCGCGAACACATAAAGCGGCCGGTAGCGGGTGCCGAGCACCAGGCTGGCGAGGGCGGTCTTGTCGGGCAGCTCAGCGAGGAAGATCAAGCCGAAGACAGCGGCGATGACGGCGAGGTCCACGAGGTTTGGGCGTCCTTCTGGTGGGGCCACACCGGGGACTCATGCGGGGAGGCCTCGGCAAGGCAGCGGTCAGCTGCGGCCGAAGGTCTCGCCCAGCACCCAAGACGGGCACCCTGGGTGCCGGGCACCGCCAGGAAACGGCTGCGCCGGTATGTCGACATCCCAGCTACGGGGCTACTCCCCTTCACTCCCGCAACAGTATCAAGCCCAGGTCATAAGCTCAGCACCGGGCGGCGGAGCGCCGTTAGATGGGGAAGTGGCCGGTGCCTTCGCGGGTGGTGATCCACTGGATTTCGGTGAAGTCGTGCATGGAGGCGGGGCCTGACCGGCCCCAGCCGCTGTCCTTCATGCCGCCGAGCGGTAGCTGCGGCTCGTCGGCCACGGTCTGGTCATTGACGTGCACCACGCCGGAGTCGATCCGCCTGGCCAGCGCGAAGCCGCGCTGCTGGTCGCCGGTGATCAGGCCGGCGCTGAGCCCGTACCTGGTCGAGTTCGCGATCGCGACCGCCTCGTCGGCGTCGTCAACCGGCTGGGCGACCAGCACCGGGCCGAAGGTCTCCTCGGAGTGGATCCGGGCACCCGCCGGGACGTCGGTCAGGATGGTCGGCCGGTAGCAGGGCCCGTCCGCGTCCCCGCCGGCCAGCAGGGTCGCGCCCGCGCCGACCGCCGCACGGACCTCGCCGGCCACCCGGTCAAGGGCCGCCGCGTTGATCAGCGGCCCGATCACCGTGCCGTCGTCGGCCGGGTCACCCACCGGCAGGGCCGCGGTCCGCTTGACCAGCTTGTCCATGAACTCGTGGTAGACCGGCCGCTCGACCAGCACCTTCCTGGCGGACATGCAGATCTGCCCGGAGTGGAAAAAGGCGGCGAACGCGGCCGCCTCAACCGCGTAGTCCAGGTCCGCGTCGGCCAGCACGATCAGCGGGTTGTAGCCGCCGAGCTCGAGCACGCAGCGCTTGAGCGCACGGCCCGCCCGCTCGGCGAGAATGCGGCCGGTGGCGGAGGAACCGGTGAAGTTGACGCAGCGGACCTCGGGCCGCTCGAAGAACTCGTCGGCGATCGGCACGGCCGCACCCGGCGCGTGGGTGACGACGTTGATCACCCCGGCCGGGAACCCGGCCTCCGCCATGATCTCCGCGATCAGCAGCCCGGCCGAGACCGGTGCCTCTTCTGACGGCTTGAGCACCACCGTGTTGCCGAAGGCCAGCGGGTTGACCACCGTCCGCCAGGCGAGCACGTGCGCGCCGTTCCACGGCGAGATCCCGGCCACCACCCCGAGCGGCCGCCGCAGCGCCATCGCGAACGTCCCGGGGGAATCGGACCTGATCACCTCGCCAACTGGCAGGTACCCCCAGTTGGCGGCCTGCCGGAGCAGCCGGGTGGCGGTGAGCACCTGGAAGCCCGCGAACCCGCCCGCGCAGCCGGTCTCTTCCGCGAGCAGCCCGACAATCTCATCCCGGCGGCGTTCGACCACGTCGGCGGCGCGCAGGAACAGTGCCTGCTTCGCCGCGGGCGGCAGCTCGGCCCAGGCAGGGAACGCCGCCGCGGCCGCGTCGACCGCACGGGCCGCGTCCGCGCGGGTGCCCGCGGGGATGCGGGCCATGACCGTGCCGCGGTACGGGTCAACGTCATCGAACAGCTGCTCAGACCCGATCCATTCGCCGCCGATGTACTGCCGGTACTCGCGCACCAATCCTCCCGGGTGCCGGAAACAGGCCGAACATTAGCATTTAAGCACTGGCGGTGCTTGACACAACAACTTTTCTGCACGGGTGCTGTCGGGCGGCCTCATGACAGCCCGCCGGTTCGCGTCTATGGTGGGAGCGCTAGGTAGTAACAGTGAGACTACTCGCGGGCCGGGAGGCCCAGGGCCCCGACCGCAGCCGGGCGCGGGAGCCTTGATCAGAGGGGATCAGAGGGACAGGCATGAGCCTCGCAAGCCAGGAAACCGCGCCGATCGCGCACGCCGACCGCTTCTACATCGGCGGCCAGTGGGTGACGCCGTCATCGGACGCCGAGATCAGCGTCATCGACTCCGACACCGAGCAGCTCTACTTCACCGTGGCCGAGGCGCAGGCGGCCGACATCTCCCGGGCGGTCGAGGCGGCGCGCGACGCGTTCGACAACGGCCCGTGGCCGCTGCTGACGCACGAGCAGCGGGCGGAGTACCTGCGCGCGATCGGCGCGGAGCTGGCGCGGCGGTCCGGCGACATCGGACAGATCTGGCCGCGCGAGTCCGGCGTGCTGCACGCGGTCGCCCGCTACGGCGGCCGGGGCGCGCAGACCACCTTCAACGCGTTCGCCGGGCTGGCGGCCACGTTCCCGTTCGAGGAGCCCGCCAAGCCCAGTGCCGGGCAGTTCGGCCTGATCGTCCGCGAGCCGGTCGGCGTCGTCGGCGCGATCATCCCCTGGAACGCCCCGATGGGCCTGATCAGCAACAAGGTCGCGCCGGCGCTGCTGGCCGGCTGCACGGTGGTGCTCAAGTCCTCACCGGAAGCGCCGGGCGAGGGTTACCTGGTCGCCGAGGCGGCCGAGGCGGCGGGCCTGCCGGCCGGCGTGCTCAACGTGGTCACCGCCGACCGCGAGGTCTCCGAGCTGCTGGTCCGGGACCCGCGGGTGGACAAGATCACCTTCACCGGGTCCACCGCGGCCGGGCGGCGGATCGCCTCCATCTGCGGCGAGCGGATCGCCCGCTGCACGCTGGAGCTTGGCGGCAAGTCGGCCGCGGTCATCCTCGACGACATGGACATCGAGACCGCCGCGCGCACGCTGTCGCAGGCCGAGTGCTTCCTGTCCGGCCAGGTCTGCTCCTCCCTCACCCGGATCGTGGTGCCCAGGTCCCGGCACGATGAGCTGCTTGCGGCGCTGGCGGGCACGTTCAGCCAGGTACGGGTGGGCGACCCGTTCGGCGAGCAGACGCAGATGGGGCCGCTGGCGGCCGAGCGGCAGCGGGACCGGGTCGAGGGCTACATCGCCAGGGGCATCGCCGACGGCGCGACCCTCGCCACCGGCGGCGGCCGCCCCAAGGACCTCGACCGGGGCTGGTACATCGAGCCGACGGTGTTCGGCAACGTCGACAACCACTCCGTCATCGCCCAGGAGGAGATCTTCGGCCCGGTGCTGTCGGTCATCCCGGCCGCCGACGAGGACGACGCGGTGCGGATCGCCAACGACACCATCTACGGGCTCAACGCCTCGGTGTTCACCAACGACGTCAACCGCGCCCGCCAGGTCGCGGGGCGGCTGCGCTCCGGCACCGTGGGGCACAACGCGATGCGGACCGACTTCGGCGTGAGCTTCGGCGGGTTCAAGCAGTCCGGCATCGGCCGCGAGGGCGTGCACGAGGGCCTGACGCCGTTCCTCGAGGTCAAGTTCATGATCCTCGAGGGGCGGCCGGAAGGCTACCAGGGCACCGCGCCGTAGCCGGTCAGACCGCCACGTTGGTGTAGGCGATGACGCCGCGCCGCATCGCGTCGATCGCGGCGCGGGCGGTCGCGGCGACATCGCGCTGGCGCGGGGCGGGCTCGCGGCTGGGCACGCCCGTCCCGGTCGCGGCCGAGGCCGTCGCGGGGGCCGGCTCTCCGGCGCCCTCCTCGGCGTCTTCGGCCGGCGGCCGGGGAAGATCAAGTCCTTCCTGAGTAACGGACCGTGGCTTCGCGCGGGCCGCCGCATTGCCCTTGGCGTCGTAGCTGGCGGCCGCGGCGATCTGATCAAGCAGGTCGATGAGCTGCTTGACCGAGCGGACGAAGTCACCGGGGGTCAGGCCGGGCACCGAGTCGAGCACGTCCTCCAGCTTGACACCGCGCACCCAGCGGTAGGCGGCCCAGACGAAGCCGGAGTCGGGCTCGCGCAGGAAGGAGACGCCGTTGCGCCGCTCCAGCTGGTCGAGCTCCGCCCAGGTGCGCCCCATCTCGGTCAGCACGTCGCGGACGGGGCCCTTGGGCAGCCGGACGGGCTCGGCGTCGTCCTGCTGCTTGCGCGACTCGAACGACAGCACCGAGACGCAGGCCGCGAGCTCGGCCGGGTTGAGGCCGTCCCAGAGTCCACGGCGGATGCACTCGGCCGCGACCAGGTCGAGCTCGGAGTAGAGCCGCGACAGCCGCTGTCCGTCGGGGGTGACGGTGTCGCCGTCAAGGTAGCCGAGCTCGTCGAGGACCGCGCAGACCCGGTCGAAGGTACGGGCGATCACGTGCGAGCGGCTGTTGATCTGCCGCTCCAGGTCCTCGAGCTCCTTCTGCTGCCGGAAGTAGCGCTCGGCGACCCGCGCATGCTGCTCGCGGTCCTGGCAGGAGTGGCAGGGGTGCCGGCGGAGCTGCCGACGCAGCTCGTCGATGTCGTTGACGGGGGCGTCCCTATCGTCAGCGCCTTCGGCGCGGCGGCCGACGGTGGCGGCACGGTCCCGCCAGTCGTCTCCGCCGTCGGACTCGGGGCCGGTCGAGGCTACGCGATCGCGCGAGCCGTCGCCATCGCTGCCGTAACCGCGGCCGTTCGAGGCGGACCGGCCTCGCGAACCGCCGCCACCGTGGGCGGAATCGCGGGCGGGTGAGGCGGAGTCACGCGTTCGTTCATCCTCATTGTCGTTCGCACCACCGACGGTGCGGCCGCGACGAGGCGAGTAGTCGAAATCGCGGCCGGCGATCTTGGACCGCATCGAGGAGACCAGATCGCGGCGGTGCTTGGGCGAGCGCTCGCTGAAGCTGCCCGGGATGCGCAGGTGCTCCACCGGCTCGGCCGGGACCGGGAAATCGATGGCGGACAGCTGCTTGAGCTGGCCGTGCTCGGTGAGCACGAGCGGGCCGTCGGCGCGGTTGGGCGAGAAGCCGCCCTCGGCCGGCGGCGGGTTGAGCACCACCGCGAAGCCGGCCCGGCGGC
>JBEKEK010000226.1:0-10626 GCA_050013875.1 Trebonia sp.
GCCGCGTTCTCGGTCGCGGTGGGGACCTACGTCGCGGGACCGAAGCGGTGGAACAAGGCCAAGATGGAGGCCTACGAGTGCGGCATCGAGCCGACGCCGATCCCGTTCGGCGGCGTCAAGATCCCGGTCAGGTTCTACGTGACCGCGATGCTGTTCATCGTCTTCGACATCGAGATCGTCTTCCTGTACCCGTGGGCGGTGACCTTCGGCAAGCTGGGCGCGTTCGGCCTGGTCGAGATGGTCACCTTCGTACTTACGGTGCTGATCGCGTACGCCTACGTCTGGCGGCGCGGCGGCCTGGAATGGGACTAGAGCGTTATGGGCATTGAGGAGAAGCTGCCGAGCGGCGTCCTGCTGACCTCGGTCGAGAAGATCGCCGGGTGGGCGCGGGCCCGGTCGGTCTGGCCGGCCACGTTCGGCCTCGCCTGCTGCGCGATCGAGCTGATGATGACCGGCGGCCCGCGTCACGACCTGGCCCGCTTCGGCATGGAGAAGACGGGGTCCACCCCCCGCGAGGCCGACCTGATGATCGTCGCCGGGCGGGTCAGCCAGAAGATGGCCCCGGTGCTGCGACAGATCTACGACCAGATGCCCGAGCCCAAGTGGGTGATCTCGATGGGCGTCTGCGCGTCAAGCGGCGGCATGTTCAACAACTACGCCATTGTGCAGGGCGTGGACCACATCGTGCCGGTGGACATCTACCTGCCGGGCTGCCCGCCGCGCCCGGAGATGCTGATGGACTCGATCCTCAAGCTGCACGACAAGATCATGAACATGAAGCTCGGCCCGGACCGCGACGAGGAGATCACCGAGCTGGAAGAGGCCCGCCTGAACATGCTCCCGCTGCGCGTCAACGCCGGGATCAACGACATTGGGAGTGAACTGTGACCGAACCTCCCGAGGGGGCACCCGCGGGTACCCCCGGGGGCGTCACCGACGGGAAGGCGCAGCCGTCGGACATGGACCTCCCCGGCAATGAGGCGCCGGCCGGGGAGCCGCCAGCCGGGCAGACGGCCGCCGCGGACACAGCCGCCGCGGATACACCCGCCGCCGAGCCGCCCGCGGCGGACAAGCCCGCCGAGGAGCCGCCCGCCGAGGAGAGCGCCAACGTGCCCGCCCGGCGCGGCGAGGAGCGCCTGGCCGAGCCGGTCGCGCGGACGGGCATGTTCGGTGTGACTAGCACCGGTGACACCTCCGGCTACGGCCGGCTCCAGGTGCACCGGCCGCCGCTGCGGACCGCCGAGCCGCCCTACGGCAGCTACTTCGACGTGATCGCCCAGGGGCTCGGCAGCGCGCTGCAGTCGGCCGGCCTTGACTTCGCTACCGCGGTCGAGCGGGTCACCGCGGACTACGGTGAGCTCACCTTCTACGTGCGCCGCGAGCACCTGCTGGCGGTGATGGACAAGCTGCTGCATGATCCGGCGCTCCGCTTCGAAATCTTCTCCGGGGTGTCGGGAGTCCACTACCCAGAAGACCTGGGGCGTGAACTGCGCGCGGTGTACCACCTGCTCTCGATTACCCACAACCGGCGGGTCCGGCTTGAGGTGTCGGCGCCCGACGCCGACCCGCACATCCCGTCGGTGACCGACGTTTACCCCGCCGCCAACTGGCACGAGCGAGAGACCTGGGACTTCTTCGGCATCGTGTTCGACGGGCACCCCGCCCTGACGCGGATCGAGATGCCCGACGACTGGCCGGGCCACCCGCAGCGCAAGGACTACCCGCTCGGCGGCATCCCCGTCGAGTACCGCGGCACCAAGGTGCCGCCCCCAGACGAGAGAAGGTCGTACTCGTAATGGCGGAGACCACGCATGCGACCCCGGGCGCGACAGACACCGAGGCCGATGCCACCGAGGGCCGTGTCTACAACGTCGCCGGCGGCGACTGGGACGAGCTCGTCACCGACGACAACGAGCGCGGCTACAACGAGCAGATCGTCGTTAACATGGGGCCGCAGCACCCGTCCACGCACGGCGTGCTCCGGCTGGTCCTCACCCTTGAGGGCGAGACGGTGACCGACGCCCGCGCGTCGGTCGGCTACCTGCACACCGGCATCGAGAAGTCGATGGAGTTCCGGACCTGGACGCAGGGCACCACGTTCATCACCCGTGCCGACTACCTGACCCCGCTGTTCAACGAGGCGACGTACTGCCTGGGGATCGAGCGGCTGCTCGGCATCGAGGGCAAGCTGCCGGAGCGGGCCCAGATCATCCGCGTGCTGATGCTTGAGCTGAACCGGATCTCCTCCCACCTGGGCGGGATCGGCCCGTTCGGCCTTGAGCTCGGCGCGACGACGATCTTCCTGCAGGGCGTCCGGATGCGGGAGAACGTCCTCGACCTGTTCGAGCTGATCACCGGGCTGCGGATGAACCACGCGTTCATCCGTCCTGGCGGCGTCGCGCAGGACCTGCCGGCCGGCGGACTCGAGGCGATCCGCGACTTCCTGCGCAAGGCGCCCGCGTGGATCCACGACCTGCGCGCGCTGATCGACGCGAACCCGGTCTTCGGCGCCAGGACCAAGGGCGTCGCCTACCTCGACCTCGAGGGGTGCATGGCCCTCGGCGTGACCGGCCCGATCCTCCGCGCGACCGGGCTCCCGTGGGACCTGCGCAAGTCGCAGCCGTACCTGGGCTACGAGACCTACGAATTCGACGTCCCGACCACCGACACCTGCGACACCTACGGCCGGTACCAGCTGCGGATGGCCGAGATCGAGCAGTCGCTGCGGATCATCGAGCAGTGCGTGGACCGGCTCACCGACCGCGCGGGCATCGCGAACGACCCGTGGCTGATCCAGGACGCCAAGATCGGCTGGCCCGCCCGGCTCTCGCTCGGCCCGGACGGCATGGGGCCGTCGCCCGAGCACATCGCGCACATCATGGGCCAGTCCATGGAGGCCCTCATCCACCACTTCAAGCTGGTGACCGAGGGATTCCGGGTGCCGGCCGGCCAGGCCTACGTCGCGGTCGAGTCACCCAAGGGCGAGCTCGGCTGCCACGTGGTCAGTGACGGCGGCACCAGGCCGTACCGGGCGCACCTGCGCGACCCCTCGTTCCACCACATGCAGGCCGTCTCCATGCTGTGCGAAGGCGGCAACCTCGCGGACGTCATCCCGGCGATCGCGTCGATCGACCCGGTGATTGGAGGCGTTGACAGGTAATGCCGTTCAGTGACGAAACGCTGACCCGGCTCAAGGCGGACGCCGCCGAGATCACCGGAAGGTACCCCCGCGCGCGATCCGCGCTGCTGCCGCTGCTTTACCTGGTGCAGGCGGAGGAGGGCTACGTCTCCGACCAGGGGATGGCGTTCTGCGCCGAGGTGCTCGGCATCACCCAGACCGAAGTGCGCGGCGTGGCGACCTTCTACACCATGTACAAGCACGAGCCCGCGGCCGAGTACCAGGTCGGGGTCTGCACCAACACGACCTGCGCGATCATGGGCGGCGACCAGATCTGGGCCGAGCTCGCCGCACATGTGGGCGGCGAGGACGCGGCGGCGCACGCTGACGGGCACCACGACATCAAGTCGCCGGACGGCAAGGTCGCCGTCGAGCGCCTGGAGTGCAACGCGGCCTGCGACTACGCCCCGGTGGTGATGGTCAACTGGGAGTTCTTCGACAACCAGACACCGCAATCGGCCAAAAAGCTCGTCGACGACCTGCGGGCCGGCCAGCCGGTCGCGCCCACCCGCGGCCCGAACCGGCTGTGCACCTGGAAGCAGGCAAGCAGGATCCTCGCCGGGTTCGGCGACGGCCAGGCCACCGAGGGCCCGTCGGCCGGGCATGCCAGCCTGGTCGGCCTGAAGCTGGCACACGAGCGCGGCTGGCGGGCGCCCGGCGCGGACGATGCCGACGATTCGCCCCGCAGCGACTCGCCCAACAGAGAGGCAAAGTCGTCATGACCGACACCCTCACGCCGGTCCTCACCGCCATCTGGGACCAGCCGGATTCCTTCACCCTCGAGGGCTACCGGCGGTTCCACGGGTACGAGGCGCTGCCCAAGGCCCTGGCGATGGACCCGGACGACGTCATCGCCGCGGTCAAGGGCGGCTCGCTGCGCGGCCGCGGCGGCGCGGGCTTCCCGACCGGGATGAAGTGGTCCTTCATCCCGCAGAACGACGGCAAGCCGCACTACCTGACGGTCAACGCCGACGAGTCCGAGCCGGGCACGTGCAAGGACGTCCCGCTGATGATGGCCAACCCGCACGTGCTCATCGAGGGCATCATCATCACCTGCTTCGCGATCAGGGCCAGCCACGCGTTCATCTACGTGCGCGGCGAGGTGCTGCACGCCGTCAGGCGGCTGCACCTGGCGGTGGCCCAGGCCTACGAGGCGGGCTACCTGGGCGAGGACATCCTCGGCAGCGGCTTCAACCTCGACCTGGTGGTCCACGCGGGCGCGGGCGCGTACATCTGCGGCGAGGAGACGGCGCTGCTCACCTCGCTTGAGGGCTACCGCGGCCTGCCGCGGAACCGGCCGCCGTTCCCCGCGGTCGAGGGCCTCTACGCGAGCCCGACGGTCATCAACAACGTTGAGTCGATCGCCAGCGTGCCGTCGATCATCAACAACGGCGCGGACTGGTTTGCCGAGCTCGGCACCGAGAAGTCCAAAGGACCCGGCATCTTCTCGCTGTCCGGGCACGTGAAGAACCCCGGGCAGTACGAGGCGCCGCTCGGCATCACCCTGCGGGAGCTGATCGACCTGGCCGGCGGCATGCTGCGGCCCAACCACGAGCTGAAGTTCTGGACGCCGGGCGGGTCATCCACCCCGCTGCTGACGCGCGAGCACCTGGACATCCCGCTCGACTTCGAGGGGGTGGCCGCCGCCGGCTCGATGCTCGGCACCCGGGCGCTGCAGATCTTCGACACCACCACCTGCGTGCTGCGCGCGGCGCTCCGCTGGACCGAGTTCTACCAGCACGAGTCCTGTGGCAAGTGCACGCCGTGCCGCGAAGGCGCCTACTGGATGGTGCGGACCCTGCAACGGCTGGAGCAGGGCAAGGGCACCGACGCCGACCTGGAGACGATTCTCGACGTGGGCAGCAACATCATCGGCCGGGCATTCTGCGCGCTCGGCGACGCGGTGCCGGTGCCGATCACCTCGGCCATCCAGTACTTCCGCGACGAGATCATCCAGCACCAGAAGGATGGCGGCTGCCCGTTCGACCCGGCCGCATCGACAGCGTGGGCGGTGTGAACCGATGACCGTGCAGCCAACCACCGAGAAGCCGGCGGGCGTTAAGGCAGAAACAGTGTCGGTCACCATCGACGGCTTTGAGATCTCCGTGCCCAAGGGCACCCTGGTGATCCGCGCCGCCGAGATGATCGGCATCGCGATCCCGCGGTTCTGCGACCACCCGCTGCTTGACCCGATCGGCGCCTGCCGGCAGTGCCTGGTGGACATCGAGGGCCAGCGCAAGCCGCTCGCCTCCTGCACCACCGTGTGCACCGAGGGCATGGTGGTCAAGACACAGCTCACCTCCGCCGTGGCCGAAAAGGCGCAGCGTGGCGTGATGGAGCTGCTGCTCGTCAACCACCCGCTCGACTGCCCGATGTGCGACAAGGGCGGCGAGTGCCCGCTGCAGAACCAGGCGGTCGCCAACGGCCAGGGCGAGTCCCGTTTCCTTGAGGACAAGCGCGAGTTCGAGAAGCCGGTGCCGATCTCGACCGGGGTGCTGCTCGACCGGGAGCGGTGCATCTCCTGCACCCGGTGCGTCCGGACCTCGGAGGAGATCGCGGGGGACGACTTCATCGAGTTCCTCGAGCGCGGCCCGTCCCAGTACATCGGCACCGCGACCGGCAAGCCGTTCAACTCCTACTTCTCCGGCAACACGGTGCAGGTCTGCCCGGTCGGCGCGCTCACCGGCGCGGCCTACCGGTTCAAGTCGCGCCCGTTCGACCTGGTGTCCACGCCGAGCGTGTGCGAGCACTGCGCGTCCGGCTGCCATCAGCGCACCGACCATCGGCGCGGCCGGGTGCTGCGCCGCCTGGCGGGCGACGAGCCACTGGTCAACGAGGAGTGGAACTGCGACAAGGGGCGCTGGGCGTTCGCCTACGCGAGCCAGTCCGACCGGCTCACCAGCCCGCTGATCCGCGACGCAGAAGGCGTGCTGCGCCCGGCCTCGTGGGCGGCCGCGTACGCCGCGGCGGCGCGCGGGCTGGCCGCCGCGCGGGATGCCGCGGGTGGGACTGGGGCGGGCGAAATTAAGAGCCCGTCGGGTGTGGGCGTGCTGACCGGCGGGCGGCTGACGCTCGAGGACGCGTACGCCTACGCCAAGTTCACCCGGATCGCGCTGGACACCAACGACATCGACATGCGGGCCAGGGCCCACTCGGTGGAGGAGGAGCAGTTCATCGCCGCCCGGGTGGCCGGGCGCGACATCGAGGTCAGCTACGCCGACCTGGAGGCCGCGCCGGCGGTGCTGCTGGCCGGGTTCGAGCCGGAAGACGAATCACCCATCGTCTTCCTGCGCCTGCGCAAGGCGTCGCGCAAGGCCGCGATCAGGGTGTTCTCGGTGGCCGCGGTCGCCTCGCCCGGCCTGGCGAAGATGGCGGGCACGCTGCTGCCGACCGTACCGGGAACCGAGCCCGCCGCGCTGACCGCGCTCGCCGCCGGTGGCGGCAGCGACAGTGACATCGCGGCGGCCGCTGGGCTGCTGGCCAGGCCGGGCGCGGTGATCCTGGTCGGCGAGCGGCTGGCCGAGGTTCCCGGTGCGCTCGCCGCTGCCGTCAGGCTGGCGGAGGCGAGCGGCGCCAAGCTCGCGTGGATTCCCCGCCGGGCCGGCGAGCGCGGCGCCATCGAGGCGGGAGCGCTGCCCGGCCTGCTGCCGATCGGCCGCTGGGTGGGTGACCCCAAGGCCCGCGCCGAGGTGGCGCTGGCCTGGAACAAGGCCAGCCTGCCGACGACGCCCGGCCGCTCGACCGGCGCCATGCTGGCCGCCGCCGAGGCGGGGGAGCTCGGCGCGCTCGTCATCGCCGGCGTTGACGTGGCCGACCTGCCGGACCCGGCCGCCGCGCTGCGCGCGCTCGAGATGACGCCGTTCATCGTCTCGCTCGAGCTGCGGGCGAGCTCGGTCACCGACCGCGCCGACGTGGTGTTCCCGGTCGCCGCGGTCGCGGAGAAGGCGGGCACATTCGTCAACTGGGAGGGCCGGGGCGCCTCGTTCAGCGCCGCCCTCAGCGTGCCCGGCGTCCGCACCGACCTGTACGTGCTCGGCGCGATCGCTGACGAGATGGACGTTCACCTGGGACTGCCGGACGCGGCGGCGGCGCGGGCCGAACTCGTCGCCCTTGGCGCCTGGCGGGGCGCTCATCCGGCGCCGCCCGCTGTGCTGTCGAGCTCGGCCGGCGCCAGTGGCGATTCTGGTGTGCGGCTCGCGACCTGGCACCAGCTGATCGACGAGGGCCGGATGCAGGACGGTGAGCCGTACCTGGCCGGAACCGCGCGGCCGGTCGTGGCGCGGGTCTCCGCCGCCACCGCGGCCGCGGTCGGCCTCGGCCACGGAGACAAGGTGACGGTGACGACCACGGCCGGCTCGGTGACCGTTCCGTTTGACGTCACCGAGATGGCCGACGGCGTGGTCTGGCTGCCCGCTAACAGCCTAGGCAGCGCGGTCCGGGCCGGGCTGGGCGCCGGCCACGGCAGCAGGGTTTCCCTGAGGAGGGCTGAATGACCGGCGTGCTCGCCACGGATTCGACGCTGAGCGACTTCAACCAGCTGATCTGGTGGATGGTGCTGCTCAAGGTCGCCATCGTCTTCGTGTTCCTGCTGCTCACCACGATCTTCATGATCTGGTTCGAGCGGCGCGTGATCGGCCACATGCAGAACCGGCCAGGTCCCAACCGGGCCGGGCCCTTTGGCCTGCTGCAGCCGATCGCCGACGCGCTCAAGCTGCCGCTGAAGGAGGACATCGCCCCCACCGGGGTGGACAAGCTGGTGTTCTTCGTCGCGCCGATCATCGCCTGCGGGCCGGCGTTCATCGCCTTCGCGATCATCCCGTGGGGCCCGGAAGTGTCGATCTTCCACCATCAGACGCCGCTGCAGGTCGCCGACCTCCCGGTCGCGGTGCTGCTGGTGCTGGCGACAAGCTCGATCAGCGTCTACGGCATCGTGCTGGCCGGCTGGGCATCCCGCGGTCCGTACTCGATCATGGGCGCGCTCCGCTCCGCCGCGCAGGTGATCAGCTACGAGATCGCGATGGGCCTGTCGTTCGTCGCGGTCTTCCTCGACGCCGGGTCGCTCTCCACGACCGCGATCGTCAACGCCCAGAGCCACATCTGGTACGGGGTGGTCCTGCTCCCGTCGTTCCTCATCTACCTGGTGACGATGGTCGGCGAGACCAACCGCATCCCGTTCGACCTGCCCGAGGGCGAGGGCGAGATCGTGGCCGGGCACATGACCGAATACTCCTCGATGAAGTTCGCCATGTTCTTCCTCGCCGAGTACATCAACATGACCACGGTCTCCGCGCTCGCCACGACGCTGTTCCTCGGTGGCTGGCGGGCACCCTGGCCGCTCACCCTGATCGGGCCCGCGGTGAACAGCGGCTGGTGGCCGGTGCTGTGGTTCCTGATCAAGGTCTTCATCCTGCTGTTCTGCTACGTGTGGCTGCGCGGCACGCTGCCGCGGACCCGCTACGACCAGCTGATGGCGCTCGGCTGGAAAATTCTCATCCCGTTCTCCATCGTCTGGCTGCTCCTGGTGGCGACGGTCCGCGCGCTCCGCGCCGACAACCACTCGACCGTGGTCTACATAGTGGCCGGCGTGGTCCTGGTGCTCTTCGTCCTGCTGATCACATTCTGGGACAACGGCTACCAGCGGCACCTCGCCCGGCTCGCGCCGGACGAGCCGTCGGTCGACGCCGCCGGAGAAGACGAGTGGGACTACGACGACGAGGGCGAACTGGTCAAGGTGGCCAAGACGGCCGCGCCGGAACCGCGCTACCCGGTGCCGCCGCTTGACCTGCCGCACTACCACGGCCTTGAGCTCGGCGAAACGGCGTTGACCGGTTCGGCCTACGGCGACGCCGACGGCGTAACTAAGGAGGTCACCGGTGCTTGACTACCTTGGCCCGATTAAGGGGTTCGGGGTCACCTTCCGCGAGATGTTCCGGAAGGTCGACACCGTGATGTACCCGGAGGACAAGCGGCCCACTGCCCCCCGGTTCCACGGCCACCACCAGCTCAACCGCTGGCCGGACGGGCTCGAGAAGTGCATCGGCTGCGAGTTGTGCGCCTGGGCCTGCCCGGCCGACGCGATCTACGTGGAGGGCCGCGACAACACGCCGGACGAGCGCTACTCGCCGGGCGAGCGCTACGGGCACGTCTACCAGATCAACTACCTGCGCTGCATTCTCTGCGGTCTGTGCATCGAGGCGTGCCCGACGCGGGCGCTCACGATGACCAACGAGTACGAGATCGCGGACGACAACCGGGAGAGCCTCATCTGGACCAAGGAGCAGCTGCTGCTTCCGCTGCTCCCCAACATGGAGGCCCCGCCGCACCCGATGCGGCTTGGCAAGGACGAGAAGGACTACTACCGCCTCGGCGGCGCCGGGGTCGTGGGTCTGGGGAGCGAGAAATGAGCCACCTCTTCCTGGCGAGCGGCGGGAGCGGGACCAACCTTGACCCGCTCTACGACAAGGTCCTGTTCTGGATCCTCGCCGTCATGGCGGTCTCCGCCGCCATCGCCATGATCGTCGTGCGGCACGCGGTGCACTGCGCGCTCATGCTCGCGGTGGTGATGCTCTGCCTCGCGGTCATGTACGCCATGCAGGGCGCGCCGTTCCTGGCCTTCGTGCAGGTGATCGTCTACACCGGCGCCGTCCTGATGCTCTTCCTCTTCGTGATCATGCTGGTCGGCACCAACTCGGCGGAATCGCTGGTTGAGACGATCAAGGGCCAGCGGCTCTGGGCGGCGCTGGCCGCCATCGGCCTGGCCTGCCTGCTCATCATCGGCATCGGGCACGGCGCGATCGGCACCGCCGCCCCGCAGACCAGCGCCAACAGTTCCGGCAACCTGACCGGGCTGGCACGGCTGATCTTCACCACCTATGTGTTCCCGTTTGAAGTGACCAGCGCCCTGCTGATGACGGCCGCGCTCGGCGCGATGGTGCTGGCGCACCGCGAGCGGGCCGAGCCCAAGCTGTCCCAGCGCGAGACGGCCCGCCGCAAGATCGCCAGCGGCCAGGTCCAGCCCGAGCCGCCGCCTGGTGTCTACGCCCTGCACAATGCCGTCGATCTGCCGGCCATGCTGCCTGACGGCACGACCACCGACCGTTCGGTGTCCAGGGCGATTACCCAGCGCGACCTCGAGCTCAACCGCGACCCGCAGGGGGTCATCACTGTCGACCTCGCCACCGGCGAGCGGATCGACACCGAGCGGGAGATTGAAGCGGGCGACCGCGGCACGAAGGAGAGTGGCGCATGAGCCCGGCAGGCTACGTGTTCCTCGCCGTCATCCTGTTCGTGATCGGTGCGGTAGGTGTGCTGGTGAGGCGCAACGCGATCCTGGTCTTCATGTCCGTCGAGCTGATGCTGAACGCGTGCAACCTCGCGTTCGTGTCGTTCGCCCGGCTGCACGGCAATCTGGACGGCCAGGTCGTGGCCTTCTTCGTGATGGTCGTCGC
>JBEKEK010000227.1:0-10470 GCA_050013875.1 Trebonia sp.
TCAAGTCCGCCCAGCCGCGCGCCGCGCCGGGCTTGACACCCGGCCCCGAGCCACGGGTCGATACGGGCCGGCACCCGCCCGGCCAGGAGCGCCTTGATGTACCTGGGCGGGGGCGGCCGGCGGCCGGCGCGGCGGGAAGGGGTTACACCCGGCGGCACCGCAGGCCGGCCGGGCTTAGGGCAGGGCAGGTACACGCGCAGACGGCGCGGCCGGGGCGGCATCGGCTGCCGTCCCGGCCGCGCCGTTCGCGCGGGCCGCGCGCTACGCGGCGCTGGCCGTGGCCTCCGCGCTGGTGCCGGAGTCGCCGACCGCGTCCGGGGCGGGGGCGGCCTCCGGGGCGGGGGCAGCGGTGGCGAGCTGGTAGGTACGGGGCTTGTCGGTGACCATCTGCGCGGTGCCGAGGCTGACCAGCTTGTCCAGGGCGTTGGCGACCGCTCCGGCCGACCGGGTGAGCACCTTGCCGACCTGGTGCGGGGTGAAGGCCGCGTCGGGGAACTTGCGCAGGTGCTCCTCGACCAGATCGCGCAGCGCGCCGGGCCGGGTCGCGGGGGCGCGCCGGCCGCTAGCGGCGGCCTTCAGGACCCGCCGCCCCTGGGCGGCCAGGTCGCGGGCGGTGTCCAGGGTGGCCACGGCGTCGTCGAGGTTCCCGGCGGCGAGGGCCTTGCCGGCCTCGTCGGCGGCCTGGGCGATGGCCGCGACGGTCCCGGCGGCCTCGGCCGTGACGGCCGGGTCCGGCCTTGGCTCGGTGCCGGCGTCGGCCGGCCCGGCGGCTGACTGCTCGTCGCCGGGGGCCTCGCCGACCGGGGCTGCCGGGGTGGCGGGCGTCCAGGTGTCGGCGATGCCGGGCCGACTGCTCTTGACCCGGGTGGCGGTGCCGTTCTTCTCGTGCGCGAGCAGGGCCTGCCGGGCGGCGGCGGTGCTGATCCCGGCGCGGGCGGCGATGACCGCGACGGTCCCCCCGCCGGGTTCGGCCGACAGCGCGGCCAGGACGGCCACTGCCGGGCCGTCGCCCGCCGCCGGGCAACGGGCGCTGGGGCCGGGGTCGTCGCGGCGTCAGCGGCGCTGCGGGCCACGTGCGGGGCGGGGGTGCTGGTGCGTGCCATGATGGTGACTCCGTTTCTGTTCTCCGGCGCTATTCCCGTTTCGATTTGACTGCGCGGTGTTTTCTGGACGACAATTGCTCTGGTCCCGGCGTGAAGTCAAGCGGCTCCGCAATAATTCCAGATGTCGTATTTTTTACGTCGGCCGACGGAACGAGGAAATGAGTCGACTCTCTGCCCTAACCTGGCATGACGACTCGCGACCGCGACTCGGTCGGCAGTTTCCCGGGAGGCATCCCGACCGTATTCCTACTCTCAGAATTTGATGCCGCTACTTTTCGCGTACCTCGCCTTGTATCGTCCGCCATCGCGCCTTTCTGTGGTCGGCGGCCGCCTTTCCACGCCGCCCTCGCCGCCCGCCAGTCTCCTCGCGCGCCTGCCCTCACCTGGACGCACGCCCTCGCGAGGCCGGGCAGGCGCGGGCCTGCGGGCACGGACCAGGGGGCGAGTACCTGATACTGCACGGATACAATGCCACGGACAGGAGGCCAGGAATTGACGTACGTCACGCATCTGCGGCCCGCCATTTACGATTGTTTTAAGAGCTGTGCGCTTATACAGTCTGGGAGTCCGCAGGAAGGTTTATTGCCGCCGCGTCCTGCGCGTCCGCCCCTGAAAGGGCGCTCCGCTGTTGGCAGGTACCCAGAAACGAGTAAGGATTAGCTGGTGGTGTGGCAGGGCGGCGGGTTCGCGAACCCGGACGAGCGGTCTGACATTTCCGCTGACCGTCCCAGGCCCTCGTCCCGGGCACCCGGCCGGGGGCACTCCGGGCCGACAGCGGGCAGCCGGCTGGGGACCGGGCGGGGCGCTGGCCGCGAGCCGACGCGCGGCCTGCCAGCTCGTCCCGGTAGGTTGCCACGTCTTCGCGGTGCCTGTCGAGCTGTCCCCTGCGCGGCCGGGGGCGCCGGCCGGCGCGGAGCGGCCGACGTCAAGCGGCGCGCGTTCCCGGCGGCTGTCTGGACGACGCGGAGTTGACGCAGCAGTTCACAGATGGCCCGGGTGGAGACCCCGAGGCGGGCGCGGATGATCGGCTGCGGGTGATCGGCTGTCTGCGCTCCTCCAGGTGCCCGGCGGCGGCCCGCTTCTCGGCGATAAGGACCGCCTGGTCTCCGCCGTCCTGCGCCTCGTCCCCGGCATCCGGCAGCGGGGACGGCCGTCCCGGCGCGAACGGCGGCCACGATCCGGCCCCAGTCGGTCGGCTGGGCCTGGGCGAGGTTGGCCGTCAGCCTCAGCGGCACCCCGCCCGCGAGCACCACCGTCGGCCGCCGCGACAGACTGCCGGCGGCGATGTCGGCCTGCTTGTCGCGCTGTCTGCCCTTGAAAGGGCGGGCTATGAGGTGGCCTGCCGGTGGCGCGCCCAGGTGCGGGCGGTGCGCGCCATCGTCTTGGCCCAGGTGCTCTTGTTGCTTTGCTCGATCTCGTTCCACATGCGGACGTTGGCGCGGGCGAACGCGTCGATGTGGGCGGGGTCGGCGGCGGCGTAGGCGGGGAGCCGGGCGGCGAGGGCTTCGGCCTTCTCGGCGGTGTGGCCGCGGGCCATGAGCCTTAGCAGCCAGAACGCGGGGTCGGTCCAGCCGGCTCCGGGGGTGGCCCAGGCCCAGTCGACCAGCCAGGCGCGTCCGCGGGAGATCAGGATGTTGTCGGGCATCCAGTCGGTGTGGGTCAGTGCCCGCCCGGCGAAGGCGAGGGCGTCGGCGGGGGTGTCCACGTAGGTCCGCAGGCGGGTCTCGATGGGTTTCCACGGGCCAGGGCGGGGAGGGATCTCGATGGCGGCGAGCGCGCGCATGAGCCCGGTCACCAGGTCGATATCGGGAGAGCCGGGGCTGTAGTCGGCGGCTCGCCCGTGGACATGCTCGAAGCCGAGGACGTTCCACCCGGCTTCGTCGAAGTGCCACAGCAGCTCCGGTGAGATCCCTTTGACGAGCGGGGCGGCTGCTGCCTCGCGGGCCTGGGTGATCACCAGCCGGTGGCCGGACGGCAGCCCTTTGACGAACACCTTGCCGGCGGGGGTGTCGATGACGGCGGCGAGCGGGGAATTCTGCCCGTCGGTGACGGCCCGCCCGGCGGTGACCGGTCCGGTGCGCTCGGCGATGGCAGCTTTGAGGGGGCTGGGCAGGTCGTCCCACGGGATGCGCTTTTCCACGGTCGGGGTTCCTCACGGCATGACGCGGGCGGCCCGGCGGATCGCCAGGCCGCCCGCGCGGGGCGGGGCGTGTCAGTAGGGGACGTCGCTGGATGCGCTGCACGAGCACATCGTCATCAACTTATCGGTGTCGGCGATGATCTCGATGGTGTCGGGGTCGGGCGTGTCCGGCGCTGGCGGGGGCGGGAGCAGTTCGACGGCGACAGCGGTCATGTGCACCTCCTTCCGGGGGCTGGCAGGGACGCGGGGTTCACAACCTCCCTCCGTGCTGGCAGTAGCTCTCGAGCGGGGCCCTTGCCTGCCGGTAGATGACAGCCAGCGGCATGCAGGTCCCGCATGTCTTGCTGAGGGTGCAGCCGGAGCACCCGCCGTGGCGGGTCAGGAGCGAGTCGGCGGCGGCCGCCAGGCGGCGGAGTCCTTCCGGTCCCTCGGTGATCAGGTCGGCTTGCGGGTCGCGGCCGACTTTGCAGATGGATGCCAGGCCGTGGGGGTCGGCGTGGAAGTGGGTGATCCCGGCGTTGCACCCGGTGTAGGCGGGGCGCTTGCGGAGCATCTCGCGGGCCTGGCTGGGCAGCGCCTCGGCCCCGCCGTGGATGGTCGGGGAGATGTTGGAGTACTCGTAGGCGCGGATGCCGTAGCGGTCGGCGATCGCCCTCATCTGGTCCAGCTCGTGGGCGTTGCGGTTGGACACGACGATGTTCATCCGCATGTTCAGCCCGGCCTCGTGCGCGGCGGCCAGGCCGCGCATGAACCGCTTGAACGATCCCCGGCGGCGGGTCATCCCGTCGTATGAGGCTTCGGTCGCCCCGTAGATGCTCAGCGTCAGCCGATACGGCCGGCGGGCGGTGAGCAGTTCCAAGGTGCGAGGCTGGTCCAGCCGCGACCCGTTGGAGGAGACCTGGATCATCATGCCCATGTCGTGGGCGCGGGCGTGGGTCTCCGCGAACAGCGGGTCGATCAGGGGCTCGCCCCCGGTGAGCTGGAGCCACAGCACCCCGGCCTGCGCCATCACCTCCAGCAGGCGCTCCCGGCCGGGCCAGTCCAGGCCCGCGAACTGCTTGTCACCCAGATAGCAGTGCTCGCAATCGTAATTGCACCCCAGGTTGACCTCATAGGAGGCGCGGGCGTACCCGTAGGCGGTCTCGGGGCGGACCAAGACCGTGGCGCCGGCGGGCTGGCCGTCAACGTCCAGGTTCCACGCGGCGCGGGCAGCGCCGGCGAGCCACGCCGGGACGGGCGCGCCCGGCGGCGCGTCACGCAACTCGGCGTACCGGCTGGCCCCGATCCGGATTCCTCCCTCACGGCCGGGGCTTACGACTAGGTGCCCTTCCGGGTAAGGGCTGGCGATAAGTTGGCAGTTCATCGGATATGCCTCCTTGGCTGGCTTCGGTGCTCGGGCTAAGCAGGATCCAGGAGATGAGCCTGCTGGCATCGCGGGCCTGGGCGCCACGGGCGCTTCCCCTGCCGTCGGCGGCTACAGGCGCTCCAGCGCCACCTTGACCCTGGTCAGGATGTCCGGGTCGACGGTCCTCGGCCCTCTCATCCCGGCCGAGACAAGCGGCGGACGGCGATGCCTGACCGGCAGCACCGGGACGGCCCTCGCCGCGGCTGCGCGGCCGGCACCCGGATGCGGTTCGGCGGACAGATCGCCTGCTGCCTGGCCGGCTCTCGAGATCACCGCCCAGGTGACCTTGGCGGGCTTTGCGTCCTCAAGCGGGTACCAGCCGCAGCGGTCGCTGAGGTGCTGGACGATCAGCAGGCCGCGTCCGCTCTCGTCGTCCGCACCGGGCCGCGCGGCCATAGGAACGTCGGGGTGGTCATCGCGGACGAGGATGGCCAGCTCACCCCGGTCGAAGGTGAGGACCAGCCTGATAGCGGCCTGGTCCAAGACGGCGCAGGCGTTCACGGAGTTGGTCACCAGCTCGCTGGCGACGAGCTCGGCCGCCTCGGCCAGTCCGGCCGCACCCCACTCCCACAGGATCTCGCGGGTCCAGGCGCGGGCGCAGCGCGGCGCTGTCGGGATCGCGCCCAGGTCGAGGCACGCGCGGGGCGGCCGGGCCGACGCCCAGCCGGGCGCCCCCTGGCGGGATCGCGGCGCTGCTGTCACGGCTGCAGTCGTTGCGGGCACGGGTCCTCCGGGGCGTGTCCTAGCGGCGCCCCGGGCCGGGCGGCAGTCCGCCCGGCCCGGGGCCGTTCCTGGTGGTCGGCGAGGTTCAGCCCGGCAAGGACAAGGGCGGCCTCGATCTCGGAGACCCGGCGAGGGCCGACGCCCCGGATCTTGCGAAGCTCACGACGGGTGCACAGGCCCATCACGTCAGCGACCGTGCGCGGCTCATCGAACGGCGCGTCGTAGGCGCGGGTCAGCGGGTTGAAACTATTCAGCGACAGCACCGTCAGCAGGCACTCGACCGAGCATTCCGGGGTGACCGGCCCGTGGTGAGGAACCTTGCCGCGGGCCGCGATCAGCAGCCGCTCAGCCATGCCCCACTCCCTTGCCTCGATCGGGTGCAATAGGGACATCGCCCGAGTCACCAACATCTAGGTCCTTCTCAGGGCCGGTCGTACCGGCATCCGCCGGGACCGTGCCGTCCTCCCCTTCCACGAGCCCGAGTTGGAGCAGGATCTGCGAGCAGGTCGCCGACTTCTCGGGCTGAGCGCCGCGGAAGGCGGCGACACGAGCCACATCCAAGGCAGCTTCATGAAGCTGCGCCGCTGCACGGGTTACCTGCGTGCTTGCCATGACCAACAGGGAATCTCAGCCCAGGCGCGCACGGGAGGGCCTGCAAGGGGGACGGATGTGCGCGCAGGGTGTGTGAATCAGCCTGGACCGCGCAAGCAGAGCGTGGCACTGTCAAACTGATCGTGTCCGCACAGGTAGAAGGGGCAGGCACGTGCCGCGAGTGCTGAAGGAGGAGAACCTGCGGCTGCGGTCCCTGCTGGACGAGGCTGCAATGTCCAACAAGGGCCTGGCGCGCAGGGTCGTTGACCTCGCCGCGACCCGGGGGCTGGCCGGCGTGCGGTGCGACCACACGTCAGTCCTGCGCTGGCTGGCGGGCGAGCAGCCGCGCCCGCCGGTCCCCGAACTGGCCGCCGAAGTCCTCAGCAATGCTCTCGGCCGGAAGCTCTCCGAAACCGAGCTGGGCATGACGCCCAGCAACCTGCCCGGCGACCTCGGCCTGCAGCTCCCTACCGGCTGGATGGAAACCATAGCCACCTCAACCGCCCTTTGGAGGGCCGACGTGCAGCGAAGGCGATTCCTGGTCAACGCGGTCTTCACCTCCGCCGCGCTGCCCGCCTCCGCGCTGCGCTGGCTCACCAGCCCGCCAGCCACCGCCCCTGCTGCCTCCGGCCCGCGCAAGGTCGGCCGCGCCGACATCGACGCGATCCGCGAGCTGACGCACTCTTACCGGGAAATGGACAACCGGCTCGGCGGCGGCAAGCTCCGCAGTTCGGTCGTGTCCTACCTCGACGATCACGTCTCGCACCTGCTCACCGGCGGCAGTTACCGGGAAGAGACCGGACGGCAGCTCGCCGCCGCGCGCGGGGAGCTGTCGCAGCTCGCCGGCTGGGTCGCTTACGACAGCGACGAGCACGGCCTGGCCCAGCGGTACCTCACCCAGGCCCTGGCCTACGCGCGGCACGCCGACGACCACGCACTCGCGGCGGAGATCCTCGCCGCCCAAGCGCACCAGGCGCTCTACCTGGCCCGGCCGGATGAGGCGGTCGACCTCGCCAGGGCCGCCCAGGCCGCAGCTGTCCGCCACGGGTCGGCGACCTTGCTCACCGAGTGCCTGGTCATGGAAGCACACGGCCACGCCGCCCGCAACGACGCCAGCGCCTGCGGTGCCACCCTCGCCAGGGCGGAGCAGACCTTCGACCGCGCCGCCCGCGAGGACGACCCGGCCTGGCTGTCCTACTTCGACGAGGCGTACCTGGCCGCCCGGATGGCACAGTGCTTCCGCGACCTCGGCGAGGCAGGCCACGCCGCCCGCTACGCGCGCCGCTCCCTAGACATGGACGGCCGCTACGTCCGAGGCCGCGCCTTCAACCTCTCCCTGCTCGCCACCGCCTACGCCGTCCAGGGCGAGCCCGTGCAAGCGTCGGTTGTCGGGCGGCAGGCACTGGACCTGACGGTCCGCCTCACATCAGCCCGCAGCGTCCGCTACGTCCGCGACCTCGTGCGGACACTCCGCCCGCGAGCCGACGTCCCGGCCGTCCGGGACTTCACGGCGGAGGTACGCGAGCGGCTGCCCGCCGCAGCAGGGCATGCTGCACCCCGATGATGGTGATCGCGCCCAGGATCTCGCCCCGGGCGATCATCGCGGGCGTCTCGTCAACCGGCACCCAGGCGACCTCGGCCGTCTCGTCCACCTCCGGCTCCCCGACAAGCTCGGCCCCGTGCGCCAGGTACAAGTCCTGCGGGTAGTCGGCGTTCCCGATGACCGGCTGGCTGGACATGACGAACTCAATGCCGCGCGGTCGCCAGCCGGTCTCTTCCTCTACCTCCCGGGCAGCTGCGAGCGCAGGGTCCTCGCCGTCGTCCACGTAGCCGCCCGGCAGCTCCCAGACCCAGCGGTCCACGATGAACCGGTGCCTGCGCATCATCAGCACTCGCTCATCCGCGTCGTCCAGCACCACGGTCATCGCGCAGCGCCGCATCCGGAAGACGTACTGCGTGAACCGCACGTGATTCGGAAGCTCGACATCGGCCAGGCTCACGCGGATGTGAGGGGTGTCGTCCACCAGCCGCTCGCCGTGGATCAGCCACTTGTGCGGGTCAGTCACGTACGCGACACTACCGGCCCGCATAGCCCGGCCAACACCGTCGAGCCAGGCGACGGAAGGTTCAGCCGAGCGACAGCTCGAACCAAACCACAATCCACCCGCCGCGCCGCCGCCAGCCCCACCGCGCCGACAGGTCGGCGACAAGCTGCAGCCCCCGGCCGCCTTCTGCATCACGGCCCGCAGGACGCAGCTCCGGCGTCCGCGCCCCGGCGCGGTCGGTCACCTCGACCCGGACGATGCCGTCCCCTGAGATGACCGCGACCGTGACCGTCTCCCCGGGAGCGGCCGAGCCACCGTGCCGGACAGAATTGCTGAAGATCTCGCTGACCAGCAAGACGGCCACATCCCCGCACGGATGCCCGGGGCGGAGTATCGCAGAGACGAACGCGCGGGCGGCACGCGCCCGGTCCGCCCGTCCCGCAAGCGTCACGGTCTCCCGGACCGCCCGCCCAGCCATCAGCGCACCCGCCTTCCCGGCCGCCCCGTCCCCGGGAAATCGCGCGGGCCGACGGGCGGACACATGCGGATGCACGCTCGACTCGGCGGCAAACGTCAAGGCCAGGCAGCCCCCGGAACGGGCACCGGAACCCCCGTCAAGCGGCTATCCACACCGCTCCCTGGCCCCGATTCCCGTCCGCCACGTCCGTGGACACCGCAACACAACGCCCTACAGCGCGACAAGGTGACACGTGACGGGACAGAGAAGAAACGCCCCGCTAGCACGAGAATTCGCAGCTAGCGGGGCGTTTTCGCAGGGTGTGGCAGGTGTTGGGTTCGAACCAACGTAGGCTGAGCCGACGGTTTTACAGCCCGCTCGTTCCGCCCGAGTCACCCCCCGCTGACCTGCGATTATGGGCTTAGAGGCTTGTTTCCGGGTTCCCGTCGTCCGCTATGTGTCCGTGGGCACCGAATTTTGGGGCCTAAAAATACGGGGGACGGTGCCGTGCTGCTTCGCGTTGTCCTTCGCGGGTGGCCATGACGCAGGTCAGGTCGATGCAGACCGCAGTGGCCCACGATCCGGCCCAGGCGATCGGCTGTGCCTGGGAGAGGTTGGCGGCCAGGCTCAGCACCCCGCCCGCGAGCACGACGCGGTGGGCCAAGGCAGCTGCCGTCCCGCCGCCGCGTTCCTCGTCGCGGTCTCCATGATCGAGCGCCGCGCCGCCCGCCACCCCCGCCGAGTACCAGGAACGGCACGGGCAGCCGATCATCCGCGACGCGCTGCGCACCCGCCTCGGCATCTCCAACCAGGCCGCCTTCCGAGCTGCTGCGCCAGCTCCGCGCCGCCGAAAGCCGCCCGCCGAGTGCCTCACACACGGCCTGACGCCTCGTGCACTGCCCGTCCGAGGCCCCGGCCCGAGGCGGTGCTGGATGCGCTGCGGAAGCGGATAGAGCAGGTCGGCGTCCGGGCAGACCGGATCACGTACTGCAAGGACGGCAAGCGACGCGGCTTTCACGAGCACACGGAGTTCACCTTCTTCGGGTTCCGTTCCGGGCGCGAGGGGCGCGGGCCAGGCTCGGAGCGAGCGGTGGGCTCGCGTGGTGGGTTACTCGCGACGGAGCGAGAGTGCCAGGCTGGGAACGACGAAGGACAGGAGAAAGACCGGCAAGATGCTCTTTCCGCCACATCGGAAGGCGACGATCTCGCCCTCGGCGGCGTCGAACGTCTTGGTTCGGCTGGAGTTCCGACCGTTGCGCACTTGCAAGGTGTGACGTCCAGGTTCGACTGACGCCTCGAACGTGTCGTTCATTTCGACTGATCCGAAAGGCTTACCGTCGAACACGAGGTCGTACGTGCCGCGGCGGACTTCCACTCCAATGGTTTTGTGCGTCAGCTTCAGCGTTGCGGACATTTGCCGGTCTCCTCTGGTTTTGGATGGCGTTTCTCTGAGTGCCCAGTGACGGACGCCATGTGCCGGCGACGGTCATCTGGGTCTGCCGGTCATGCTGGCCGTCATTGACGCCTTCCTGCCTGCCGGGAACGGCAGTGCGGCGGTCGCTACTTTCATTAGTTCTATCACATATAGAACAGACAGAGTACTAGTCAAGCTGCGGCCTTACCTCGGGCGAGCGGGCGCCGGCCGGCCGGCATGAGCGCCCGGGTTGGACGGCAGAGCGTTTGACGGCGGAGCGTGATTTGTTCTATAACTGCTGTCACATATCCAGCGGCGGGGCGGCCCCTGCCGGGAGGAGATCCTGCGATGAGCGCGGCGGCGGTCCGTAAGACCCTGGAGGCGTGATGCTGCTCAGCATCGAACCGGATGGCCCGGTGCCCATCTACCAGCAGATCAGGGACCGGATCGTGGAGGCGATCGCCCGCGGCCGGCAGCCGGCCGGCTCCGCGCTGCCGCCCATCCGGCAGCTGGCGGTCGACCTGGGCGTCAACTTCCACACCGTGAACAAGGGGTACGACCTGCTGCGGCAGGAGGGCCTGCTGCGGCTCGG
>JBEKEK010000228.1:0-10432 GCA_050013875.1 Trebonia sp.
CGCCAATGCTCAGGCCATGCAGGCCGGCCGCCGACAGCGCGGCCGGGACGCCGGTGGCCAGGTCACCGAGGTCGAAGATCAGCCAGTTGGTGCTCGGGTTCCGAGTGACCGCGGAGACCACGGCCTGCGGAGTGGTCGTGCCGATGGCGGCGGCCGTCTGCGGGACCTGGGTGACCTTGCAGGCCGGGCACCACACCTTGATCGCGGCGATGAATGCCGTATCGAAATCCAGGAGGATCGGGAAGACCGGCAACGAGAAGTCCTGGATGACAGCCTTGCCGTTCGACTGCACGACCACATAAGCAGCGACCATCTTGCCCCACTGGGCGAGCTGAGCGGGGTTCGCGATCGAGGTGTCGAACATGGCGCCGCTCGGCGAAGACGTGTCCGCGCTGCTGTTGACCCAGATGCCCTTGGAAGCGGCGAGGGCGAGCTGCGTCGTCAGCGTGGAGTTCGGGATACCGCTGGTGACGATGCCGGCCGGGTTCAGCTGGATGGCCGACTCCATGGCCGCCTGCTGGGCCGCCGGCGTACCCCCAGAGTTCAGGTCCTTGTATTTCCAGCCGAGCGCGGCGGCGGCCTGCGCCCAGTACTTCGCGAGAACCACCGCGCTGCCGAGGCCGGAGTCCAGGCCGACTATCAGCTTGCCGGTTGCGGGCTTGGAGTTGAGCGGCGTGCTGATGCCGATGGAGGTCGGCGAGTTCAGGAACTGGGCTTCGTATGCCTTCGCCGCCGCGATGTTGGCACCGCCGCTGCCACTACCTGCCGTGGAGCTAGCGCTGCTGCTGCTTGTACTGCCACTACTACTGCTGCTGGTACTGCCGCTGCTGCTGCACGCGGCGATAGCCAGCGCTGAGGCAACTGCGATGACAGCAGCCGCGATTTTCCTCATGCGCGCCTTCATTCTGGCAGGTGCCCGGCGTACCGAGCAGCGGACTCTTGCACTTAGTCAAGTCTCAGTCCGGTTACTGAGCTGGTTCTCAACCTAGGATTCAACCGGACCGGCTGTCTAGAAGCTACGCGCACCGAAGCGAAGATGTTATGCACGGTTCCCGGCGGCAGCGCACTGCCCTTCCGGGCCTGCCCAACTGGCGTTTAACCGGCCGGTAACTCGACGAGCGACACAGCCTGCCTGCCTTACGGGCCGGAACCCAGACCCGTTGACCCACTGGTGCGCCGGCAGTTACTTTGTATAGGCTCCGGTAATCCACTACCGGCCGTGCAAGGGTCCGACCGTACCTCGGCGCTCCGGGTTCCAGGAGGCAGCATGACGCCCGCCCTGACCGTGACGAACATGTCGAAGAGCTTCGCCGGACCGCGGGTCCTGGACAGCGTGACCCTGTCGATCGAGCCGGGTGAGATACGCGCGCTGGTCGGCGAGAACGGGTCAGGCAAGTCGACTCTGATCAAGATCCTGGCCGGGTTCCACGTGCCTGACGAGGGGTCGGCCGAGGTGGCGGGGCAGTCGCTGCACCTCGGCGACGGTACGTCGAGCGAGGCGCTCGGATTGCGGTTCGTGCACCAGGACCTCGGCCTGGTCGACACCCTGGACGCCGTGGACAACCTGGCCCTCGGCGCCGGATACCCCAGTTTCCGCGGCGGTATCCGCTGGCGGCAGGAGCGTAAACGCGCGCGGGCGCTGCTGACCGAGCTCGGCTACGACTTCGACGTCCGTCGCCCGGTCGGCACGCTGGCCATGAGCGAGCGCACCGCGCTGGCGGTGGCCCGCGCAATGGCTCCCCGGGACACCCCGGCTAAGGTGCTCATCCTGGATGAGCCGACGGCCAACCTGCCGGCCGCCGAAGCCCAGCGGCTGTACCAGCTGGCCCGGCGGGTCGCGGATTCCGGCATCGCGGTCGTCTTCGTATCGCACCACTTCGATGAGGTGTTCGAGCTGGCGAAGAGCGTCACGGTGCTCCGCGACGGCAAGCAGGTCATTACCCGGCCGGTAGCGGGCCTGACCGAGGACGGGCTCATCGAACTCGTCATCGGCCGCAAGCTCGAGCAGGTCGAACACGACGCCAAGGCCGCCGAGCGCAAATCGGTCGTGCTGGAGGTCAGCGGACTGGGCAGCGGGGTGCTGTACGACGTCGGCTTCGCCGTGCACGCCGGCGAGATCGTCGGCGTGGCCGGCATCACCGGATCCGGCCGGGACGAGGTGGCTGCGGCCCTGTTCGGCGGCCGCGACCGGGTGGGTGAAGCCAAGATCAACGGGGCGGTCGTGCCGAAGAACCGCCCGGACAAGGCCATGGCCATGGGCATGGGGCTGGTTCCGGCCGAACGGCATGCCAACGCCGCGTTCATGACGTCCACCCTGCGCGAGAACATCACGGTGGTCCGCCCGGGCATCCACTGGCGCGGTCTGATCCTGCGCAAGGGCGCCGAGCGTGCGGACGTCGATAGGTGGCTGGAGCGTCTCGACGTGCGGCCGAGGAAGTGCGAGTTCGCGATGTCCGACCTGTCCGGCGGGAACCAGCAGAAGGTGGTGCTGGCCCGCTGGCTGCGCCTGGAGCCCAAGGTGCTCGTCCTCGACGAGCCCACCCAGGGGGTGGACGTCGGTGCCAAGTCCGACATCCACAAGCTCGTCGACGAGGCCGCCGCGCAGGGCACCGCCGTGCTCGTCGCCTCCACCGACCACGAAGAGCTCGTCCGGCTGTGCCACCGGGTACTGATCTTGCGGCGCGGCCGCATCGCGGACGAGGTCTCCGGCGGCCGCATGGACCATGACCTGATTACCGCTGCCACCATCGGCCGAGACCAAGCCGATGCCACTACCGGCGCAGACCAGCCCGATGCCACCTGACCAGCCGCCAGCGAGTTGCGTCCGCTCGCCGACGAGCCCGCAGGACGCGGTCGGGACAAATAGGAGACCAGCATGACCGTTAACAAGACGACCACAGAACCGGCCGTCGAACCCGAGGCTGGCGGCGCGGCGGCGGCGCGGCGCCGGAACATCGCCGCCACCCTGGGCCTGGACCGGTTCAGCGGCGTTTACGTGTGGGCCGCGCTGATCCTGATCTTCTCGCTGTGGGTTCCGAGCCTGTTCGACACCGCCACCAACGGGCGGATCATCGCCGGGTCGCAGGCCATCACGGCCATGGTGGCCATGGGCCTGATCGTGCCGGTGGCCTGCGGCGCGTTCGACCTGTCCATCGGCGGCACGGTGGGCGTGGCGGTCTGCGTCGTGATCTGGTTCCAGGCCAACGGCCATGGCTTCGTCCTCGGCATCATCGTCGCCCTCCTAGCCGGGCTGGCGGTCGGACTGCTCAACTCGTTCATCGTCGTCAAGCTGAACGTCAACTCGTTCATCGCCACGCTCGGCATGAGCAGCATCCTGTCCGCTGGTACCTACTGGATCACCAACGGCAGCACGATCTCCAACGGGGTCTCCCCGCATTTCACGGCGATAGGCCAGAACCTGCTCTGGGGCCTGCCGCTGCCGGTCTTTTACATGGTGGCTCTCGGCATCTTGCTGTGGTGGCTGCTGGAGTACACGCCGGTCGGCCGCTACCTCTACAGCATCGGCGGCAACCCGCAGGCCGCCAAGCTCGCGGGTATCCGGGTCGGTCGCATCACGACCGGCGCCTTCGTCCTGTCCGGCGTGGTATCGGCTTTCGCGGGGATCATACTCGCGGCCGAACTCGGGTCGGCGAGCCCGGATATCGGGGTGCCCTACCTGCTGCCCGCGTTCTCCGCCGTCTTCCTCGGCGCCACCCAGGTCTTCCCGGGCCGGGTGAACGTGCCAGGCACCCTCATCGCGATCTTCCTGCTCGCCACGGGCGTGAAGGGCCTCCAGCTCGCTGGCGCCCCCTCCTACATCAGCAGCCTGTTCAACGGCGCCGCGCTGATCATCGCGGTGGCGCTGGCGGCCCGCGCCACCCGCCGCAGGACGTAGCCGCCAGTGGCCGCGGACACCGGCGTTGCCCTGGCGGGACGGCGTATCGAGGTAGCCACCGCGCTGTTCGGCGCGTGGTCGGACGGCGACCTGGACGGGCCGCGGCGCTACTTCGCCGAAGACGGTGTGCTCTATGACATCATCGGCGGCGAGTACCGCGGCTGGCCCGCCATCCGCGCCTACTTCGGGCACGGCCGGCAGCGGTACCCCGATCTCGTCCTTGAGCCGACCGGAGACTTCTGGTCCCGGCCGGACGGGCTGGCCATGCTGTGGACGATGAGCGCCACCCAGACCCGTGACGACCTGGGGCCAGAACTGGTCGGACGACGCTGGACCGTGGAGGGGATGTCGTACCTGACCTTCGATGACCTGACTGTGATCCGCGAGGCGGACTACCACGACGCCGGCTCGCGGGAGCGCTCGCTGCGAAGTGTCTCCGGCTCGGTCAGGGGGGGCTCGGTCAGGGGGGGCTCGGTCAGGGGGTCAGCTCAACGGCCCGGCTGAGGAAGCGCAGGTGCACGGCCACCCCGATGGCCAGCAGGTCCGGTGTCGGGCGCGCGGTGCGGCGGAAGACATCCAGTGCCGTCAGGTTAACGCAGGCGCCCTTCACCGAGTTGAAGGCCTCCCAGGCCTGCCAGGTCTGCTCGTCGTACTCGACGCCCACCGTAGCGGCGAGCCGCGCCTTCCAGCTCTGCGGTGAGGCCAGCCGGCGACCGCGGATGAGGGCGAGGTAAGCCCAGTCCTCGGCCGCGTCGCCGGCGTGGGCCAGCTCCCAGTCGATGACCGCGGCCACCCCGTCCTCGTTCTGCAGCGCGTTCCCCGGCCCCGGGTCGCCGTGCACGATGACTGATGGCGCGGTAGCGCGCAGGTTGGTGCGCAGCCACGCGAAGCTCCGCTCAAGGAGCGGGATGGGATAATCGACGGCCGAGCGGTAGACGTCGTGCCAGTGGCGCAGCTGCGCGTCGATCGCCTGGTCCGGCTCGCTGCCAGCCGGAAGGCCGTCTAGGGCCGCGACCTCATCCACCGCCTCCTTACCGAGGCCGTGGAGCTGTGCGAGCGACCGCACCATGTCGTCGAGCCCCTGATCGTCGGTCCGGGCCCGGCCGGCCACATACTCCATGACGAAAAACGGATGGCCAAGAACGCCCGGGTCGGTCTCCTCCCACGAGACGGCGGGGACGGGGTAGCCGCGCGCCCGCAGGATCCGCATGACGGCCGCCTCGCGGCGGCCCTCGGTAGCGAACATGCCGTCCTGCTCGATCCGCACCACACCGTGCCCGCCCGTCCAGCGCACGTCGAGCATGAGCCGGCTGAACCCGCCGGAGATGACGGCTACGTTCTCTATCCGGGCACCGGCGCCGGCCCGCCGCGCGAGCCACCGCGCGAGCTTGCTCACCAGCTCCGGGTCGGCCTGCGGTGGCCCGCCCTCAGGGGCCCGGTGGTGGCCGGTGAACAGCTCAAGCAGCGGCGCCGCTTCCTTGACGTCCTCATCGAACCACCGCAGGCACAGCGCGTGCACCTGCGTGGCCAGCGCCGTCGGCCCGGCGTCACCGGTCACCGCGGCACCGAGCAGCCGGCCGCCCGCGTCGAGTACCGCACGGTCGTCCGCGGCGGGCAGGCTCAGCAGTTCCCGCAGCACCGCCGAGCGTTCGGCGTTAGGGTCAGGCCGACGCGCCGCGCCATACGCGGCTATGTCCCGCCAGCGTTGCTGCTCCGCCGGGCCGAGCGGGAGCCGGGCGGCGCGGTCCCGCGCGTCGCGCAGCGTCGTGTCGTCGACGAATACGGTCATAGCAGCGCCACCGCCTTCGCCTCAGCGGCAAAGTCGTATCCGGCTCCCCAGACCGGGTCGGACATCGCGTCCGGCGCATCGGTCAGCGGCGAGGACAAGAACCACTCGTACGTCTGCCGGTGCCCCTCGACGAGGCCGCGCTCGGCGGGCAGGCCGAGCCGTCGCGCCTTGTCCGTCGACAGGACGCCGTGGTGCCGGACGCCGAACAGATGACCGAACAGCGGACCGGGCACCTTCCCCAGAATCTCGTCGGGAAGCAGATGGATCTCCGCGTCCAGCCCGGCGATCTCGGCCAGCGCGTGAACGTACCCCGATGTGGTGATCGCCTGCCCGGTCGCGTTGACCACCTCCCCCGAGACCGTCTCCGGGGACCGCGCCATGGCGATCAGCTGCGCGCACAGATCATCGACGTGGCCGTAATTCCCGGTGACCAGCCCGCCGTGCGGCAGGAGCACGGGCAGCTGCCGGCGGAGCCGGCAGAACATGGCGGCTTCCATGTCCAGGATGTTGTTGTCCGGGCCGTAAATCGCAGCCGGGCGGGCGATGCTCCCCGGGAAGCCGGTGCGCTCGTGCCGCTTCAGGACCTCCGCTTCGGCGTACGCCTTGAAGCCGCTGTAGGCGCTGACCGGATCGGTCGAGGTCGGCTGATCCTCGGTCCATGGCATCAGCGGGCTGGGCTGGTACGCCATGATCGAGGAGACGAAAACGTAGGCGGCGGTGCGTCCGTCGAACAGCTCGAGCAGCTCGGCAAGGGAAGAGCCGCCCGCCACCATGACGAAGCCGGAGACGTCGAAGATGGCGTCCCACTCGGTGCCCTCCAGCGCCGATCGCACCGAACCGACGTCCGTGCGATCGGCGACGAACCGGCCGACGCCGGGTGGCATCGAGCTGGGGGTCCGGCCGCGGTTCAGCACGCTGACCTCGTGGCCTTGCCCGGCCAGCTGCAGCACCAGGCGACGGCCGACGAACGTCGAGCCGCCGAGGACGAGCGAGCGCATGGGTCCTCCGATGTTCGGGACAGCTAGTGGCAACGTTCAGGGCAGGGTGACACGTGCTGGCCGGCTCACGTCAGCGCCACGAAGGCGCGGCCGAGCGGTGGTAGCTGGCCGGCGTCGCGGCCGACGGCGCCCGCTGCCCGGAGCTCACGCTCGGCGAGCCGCCAGCCCTGCTCGGTTCGGATCCAGCGATCGACGTAGCGGCCGTACAGGGTCCACTCGGACCCGTCGGTGCGGCGATGCCAGGCGATGACCGTACTCTGGGCGGTGGCAGAGTCGGGACCTTCGAAGTCGATCTCGATGTTTCCCAGGTGGTGGCTGGTGTTCGAGTACCTCGCCAGCGCCGTGCGCAGCGCCTCGACCAGGGCCCCGCGCCCGACGATCCAGCCGGTGGGGTGGTACTTGACCCGGCAATCCTGGACGAACACCTCCGCCTGCTGCTCGGGCCGGTTCAGGTCGGCGCAGCGGGTGTAGGCGGCCATCATGGCCATGATCTCCTGGCGGTCCAGCAGCTGTCTCAGCAGCGACGGTTCCGACACCGCGAACCTCCGGCGGGTGCGGGGAAATGTGCTCCCATCACATCGAAGAAACTGTATCGGGTCAATAGTTTCGACCCGTTGTCGGCTGGTCTCCCTGGTGATCTTGGTGAAGACTACTGCCATGACGCTTTTCGGTGTTCCCGGAAAAGGGCTGGACCTCTACCACATCGGCCTGGCGGTCCCGGACATCCGCGCGGCCATGGACCAGTACTCCGCGGCGTTCGGGTTCACCTGGGCGCGGATCCGCGAGAGCGCGCCCGAGGTGATCGCGGACGGCGCGCGGCGGCGCGCGGAGATTGCGGTCACGTATTCGGTTCAGGGGCCGCCCTATCTGGAGCTGGTGCAGGAGCGCAGCGGCTCCATCTGGGGCGCGGACGGGTTCGCGCTTTCGCACGTCGGCTTCTGGGCGACCGATCTGGCCGCCGGCAAGCGCGCGCTTGACGAGTCAGGCCTCGTGGCCAGGGTGCACGACGTCGGCCCGGACGGGCAGGCGGCCCGGTACAGCTACCATCCGTTCGCGGGCGGCCTGTGGATCGAACTGGTCCATACGTCGTTCAAGTCGCAGCTTTCCGGCTGGATCGCCGACACGCTCCGAGAACTCGGAGAAGGGGCCTAGGTCCGCGCTGCCCGCCGTGCCGTTTAGCTTAGTTTCTATTCAGTCGTTTCGGTAAGTATGCCCGGGAAGAGGAAGGAACATCGACATGGACCCCAATACCGCGAGCACCGACGCGGAGGCGGTCCGGCGCCTGACCGACCGGCAGGAGATCGCCGACCTGTGCGTCCGCTACACCACCGCGCTCGACACGAAGGACTGGGAGCTGCTGGAGAGCTGCTTCGCGCCGTCGCCTGTATTCGTGCATCCCGGCGGACGGCTGGAGGGCTTCGCCGCGATCCTCGGGCGGACGAAAGCCGCGCTGACACCGCTGACCGCCACCCAGCATCTGCTGGGCAACATCGTGGCCCGCCTCGACGGCGACACCGCCCGGTCGATGTGCTACTTCCAAGCGCAGCACGTCCGCACCGGCACCCCCGGGGGCGAGACGTACATCATTGCCGGCCACTACGCCGACACACTCAGCCGCGCTGCTGACGGCTGGAAGATCACCGAGCGGGTCCAGACCTACGTTCGGCGGGACGGCAACCGCGCCGTCGTGGCGCGCTGAGGCGTCAGTGGGTCTTCCGTCCCGCTTCCTGGACGATTTCGGAATCCATCTCGAAGAAGCGATGGTTGCGGTCGCCGATGACCTCGCCGCCGGCGTCGACCACCAGCACCGCGCCGTTGGTCCAGCTCGACTCGTCCGACGCCAGATAGAGCGCGGCGTTGGCGATGTCCAGCGGGTAGCCCGGGCGACCGAGCGGGACCTTGCGCGCGATGCGGCGACTGGCCTCGTCAAGCGCCGACGCGTCCCCGGTGCTGACGTAGGCCGTTATCCTGCTCACGGTCGCACCCGGCGCGATCGCGTTCACGCGGATCTGGTGCCTGCCCAGCTCGGTGGCCACCGACTGGGTCAGGCCGACGACGGCGTGCTTGGCTGTCGTGTACGCGTGCGGACCCAGGCCTGCCCTCAGCCCGGCGGTACTCGTCGTGTTGATGATGGTGCCCGACCGCTGCGGCATCATGACCCGGGCGGCGTGCTTGATCCCGTAGAACACGCTGTTGAGCAGCACATCCATCGTGCGTTGCCAGGCACCAGCCGCCGTCTGCGCGATGGGGCCGACGACGCCGAGGATGCCCGCATTGTTGAACATGCAGTCCAGGCGTCCGAAACGGGCCACGGCCTGCGCTACGAGGTTGGCAACCTGCGCCTCGTCGGAGACGTCGGCGTAAACGAAGAAGGCGTCGGCGCCGAGTTCCTTGGCGAGCTCCTCGCCGTGCTCATCCTGCACGTCGGCAAGCACGCATCGCGCGCCCTCTTCGAGGAACCGGCGCACGGTTCCCGCGCCGATTCCGCTAGCGCCGCCGGTCACCACGGCGACCTTGCCGTCAAGCCTACCCGTCATTATCTCCTGGCCTCCATTCCGTCTCTGGCCCCCGGCATTATAAAACACCAGTTGTACAATACCGGGGGCAGACGGTCAACCCGTCGCCCTGAGCGGCGCGCCGAGCTCATGACTCAGAACCCGGCGCTGCTCAGCAGCGGACCATTGGATCGACATATCGAGGCATTGACATCGAGACTAGCAATCCGGTAAAACAAGCGTAGTACAACAAGTGTCCTAATAAGGCGGAGGGGGCCGGTGCCGGTGCTGCTCAGCTTCGACGAGTACCCGTACCATCAAGTCACGGCGTCGTTCGCCGGCGTCGCTGGCAGCGATCCGCAGTGGAACGACGGGCACTACGTGTGCCTGTCCGATCAGGCGGGCAACGTATCCCTCACATCGACGTTGCGGCTGTACTCGAACAACGATGTGCTCGATGGTTTCGTATGCATCCGGCACCAGGGCAAGCAGCACAACATTCGCGTGTCGCGCCGGTTGCGTCCCAACATGGACACCCTCTCGGTCGGGCCCCTGCGGATCGACCTGGTCGAGCCGATGCGGGCGCTGCGTCTCGTGCTCGAGGACAACGACTTCAATATCGCGCTCGACGTGACCTGCCGCAGTGCGACCGTGCCGTATGAGGATCCGGCGGAGGTGACCCGCGTGGACGGCCGGCTGATCGGTGAGCGGATGACCTACGAGCTCACCGGGAAGTGCGAGGGCTGGGTGCGGGTCGGGGACGCCCGGTACGAGCTGAGCGAGTCGAACAGCTCGTTCTTCCGCAATCACTCCTGGGGCTACCAGGCCGGCCGCGGCGGGCCTCGCCTGTACACGGCCCCCACGCTAGGGGCCAAGCGCCGCCTGCCCGGTGTACGCCAGTGGGTCCTGTTCGACATGCCGGACCATGGCGGGTTCTATTTCGTCGATCCCAGCGGCCGCGCCGCATCCGGAAAAGGCGCGATCATGCTCGCCGACCGGAGCGTGCCCGTGACCAGCGTGGAGAGCGACCTGCAATTCTACGAAGGCGGCCGGCGACTGCGGGCAGGCTCCTTCCGGCTCACCGATGCCGACGGGATCGAGCGCAGCTACCTCCTCGAAGACCTCGGCTGGGTGTACTGCCAGGGTGGCGGCTACTTCGGCGGCTTCGACGACGGCCTCGGCCAGGGCGTCTACCGAGGCGACTACCACGCCGAGGGCGAGGTCTGGGACGTGTCGCACCCTACCCAGGTGGTGG
>JBEKEK010000229.1:0-10403 GCA_050013875.1 Trebonia sp.
GCCGTCCGCGAGATCCGCCGGATCAAGGCGCGGATGGAGGCCGAGCGGATACCACGCGGCGCGGACCGGGCGCTGCACGTCAAGCTCGGGCCGGGCGGCCTGTCCGACGTGGAGTGGACGGTACAGTTGCTGCAGCTGCGGCACGCTCATGCGCTGCCCGGGTTGCGCACCACCCGGACCAGCGCGGCGATGGCGGTCGCCGTGCAGGCGGCCTTGCTGCCCGCCCGTGACGCGGCCGCGCTGATGGCCGCCTGGGAGCTGGCCGCGCGGATCAGGAACGCGGTCGTCCTGGTCGGGGGCAGGCCGAGCGATATGCTGCCGGCCAAGCACCGCGAGCTGACGGCCGTCGCCCGCCTGCTCGGCTACCCGCCCGGTGACGCCGGGCAGGCGCTCGAGGAGGACTACCGCCGCGCCGCCCGCCGCGCCCGCACGGTCATGGAACCTCTGTTCTACGGCTGAGCGCTGGCCGGCCTGACCCCGGCCGCCCTCGCCAGGCAGCGAATGTCATAGGAGAAGACACGGCTGGGTCTTGGTCAGCGGCTCACCTGCCGTGGCCGAATCGCGGTTGTGACCGCCGCGGCGACGACGGCGGCCGACGCGATCAGGCTCAGATAAGCCCCGAATTCCCGGCTGAGCCCGGAAACCGGCAGGTCGAAAAAGGCGATGGCGACCAGGAGGAACTGCAGGCACGCGACGGCGAGCAGCACTGTCTCGTGCCGGGCGGGCAGCCGGAAAGGCAACTCTTCCCAACCGGATCGATGCAGCAGGTAAACAGCCGTCAGCACCGCGAGCAGAACGACGATGACCAGGTATCCGTGCGCGCCCGTCCCGTTGACGCTCTCGCCCGCAGCGCTGGACCCGAACCAGGACAGGAACAGCGAGATGAGAAGGATCAGGGTCGCACCGCCTGCCGTCTGCTCCGCCCGGCTCAGCCGCCGCAAGTCCGGTCGGAATTGACTGGACGGGGTGTTCGAGCCTGGGATGTACCGACCGGCCCGGTTGTCAGGAAGGTACTGCTCGTCGGGCGTCCTGGGGTACTGGCTAGCCGATGGGCTCGGCGCGCACAGGTCAAGCGATGTGCCGCACTTGCCGCAGCACGTAGAGCCGTGTTCATTCGAGGCCTGACACTGGTGGCAAATCACCTGCTCCACCTCCCGTAGCTCAGCTGCGGTATGGTTTAAGCGCTGACCCCACCAATAGCGCAAAAGAGCTATCACTGTCGATATGGGCACCTTTTTGCCTGGCGTCTTGCTGATAGAAAATTGCCTTGCCGACGGTGTCAACTGCTACGCAGTAGCCTACAGCGGGGCAAGCGATACAGGCGGCAGTTGACAATATGGATGGATTAATTAACTGCGATGAGCGATTACTGCGGCTTCGGGTCACCATTATCCGCAGCCGAGGTATGTCGCCGCAGGAGAAAACGTGTGGCGCACAAATAGTCGCGCTATGGCGCCTATTTCACCCCCAAATGGATTAGTTTCTGTCATGACCGTATTGGTCCGGAGAATCGGTGGCGGGGGATCCAGCCGCTCCCGGAGCATTCGGGCGGCGTGCCTAGTTCATGTCGCTGTCTGCGCCTGCCAGCGGCAGCCAGCCATTCTTCAGGGCCACGGTGGCCTGCGCCGGAACACCGCCGGAGACCCCCCATCGCTGAGACGGGGTCACGTTCTCCAGCAGTGACAAGGCGTAGTCACGTTCGGCGTCTGTGAGCAGCAAGCCCGGTGTGATCAGCTTCCTGAGCAGGGCAATCTGATCGGCGGGGGTCGTGGTGCTCAGTCCCCACCCCGGCCAGGGGAAACCGGCGCAGACGACGCAGGAGGACGGAGTGGTCTGGGTCAGCCCGGCTTCGGCGTTGAACAAGCGGATCCGCGCCGCGCCGCCGACCTCGTACCACAGGCTGGTCGCGGCGGTATTGTCGCTCTCCTCGATCATCTGGCTTGCCAGCGACTGGTCGCCGGCGGACAACCCGCCGTGACCTCGCTCGGCCAGCAGCGTCTCCAGCACGTCGAGCTTGACCACGCTCGCCTCGGCTTGCGGCCGCCCCTGCCCCAGGCGCCAGGTCTGGCCCGTCCTGACGTCGTAGACCGCGGCTAGCACAGTGCCGGTCCGGGTGGACAGGTGAGAGGCCGCCGCCGTTCCGAACGGATCCCGGTGCCCTGGGGCGGTCGCGGTCTGCGGGGACCGGGTAGGCCCCCGGGACACCTGGACTACCGGCGCGGAAGAGGCCGTGTCCGGCTGGCCCTCCGACGCGCTGGCCCCCAGTGCCCCGGCCCCCACTGCCCCGGCCGCGCTCCGCGAGGTCGGTGCGCGTGACCCGGGGACGGCCACGAACCAGGCGACGACGGCAGAGACGATCGCGGCGACAGCGAGGCCGCCGGCGACAACCGGGGCCACCTTCCTGGTGCGCGTCGAGGGGACTCCCGCCGAGTGCCTGCCTCTCATCCCGGATCTTCTCCGCGGACAGCGGCCCGCGTCTCGGGATCCAGGACCTGGAGCAGAGGCGCCGAGGCGTCCTTGAGCCCCTGCACCGCATGATCCATCCGGGTCGTCGAGACACCGGCCTGCCCTGGCGTCCCGCCGGTGACCCCGAGCACGAGGGCCATCTCGCCGCCCAGAGACTGGGCCTGCTCGAGGAAACTCCGCGATGCGTTGGCGTCGATCAGCACTGGCGCGCTGACCAGCAGCATCAACATGTAGGTACGGAACTCATCGCTTGCCGCGTCCCGGTCACCCGAGCCCGTCAGGGCCTGGGACACGGCCTGCGACGAGCGGCGAGCCTGGCTCACCATGATGGCCGCCTGGGCCGCGACGGCACGGGCCCGGTCCTTGATCTGGCGCAACCGGACCACCTGGTCGATCACCAGGACCGTGATGAGCAGCACGAGCAGCCCGGACACCATGTCCGTGGTCAGCGCGTGACCTGACCACCAGCGCCGCAACGCGCCATCGGTCACGTCGAGGAACATCAGCGTGCCGGCCGCCAGGGTAACGACGATCGCGGCGAACCAGCCTTGCCAACGCGACAGCACCACATGACCATAGCGGAGCGCCGAGCGCCGGTGGCCGCCGACTGGGGCGACCATCGCGGTGGTCAGCCGGCGGCGGGCTCGGCGATCATCGCGGTGCCGATCC
The DNA here is from genome assembly GCA_050013875.1 of Trebonia sp. Lineage (GTDB taxonomy): Bacteria > Actinomycetota > Actinomycetes > Streptosporangiales > Streptosporangiaceae > Trebonia. Next base: position 3,136 of record JBEKEK010000229.1, read on the forward strand.
GGCGGAAGCCGATCCTGGCGTAGACGCGAGCCACGGCGTCGTCGCTGGCGGACAGGAAAACGGTCCGCACCCCGCGCTCCAGTGCGTCCCTGGCCAGCAGCGCGGTCACGGCTGCTCCGAGGCCCTGCCGACGGTCGGCGGGCAGGACACCCACGCCGGTGATCTCGGCCACGCCGTCCACCGCCTGGCAGCTGCCCGCTGCGACCGGGCCGTCCGGGCCGAAGGCGGCGGCGAGCACCGATTGCCCCGATCGCAGCCGTTCGCGCAGGATCGCGATCGTGCCGCCATCGTAGTTCGCGGCTATCTTGTCGCGCTCGGCCATGCCAGCCTCGCCGACCTCGGTGCCCGGGTGAGAAAAGGCGACGGTGGGTACCGCCCAGATCCGATCGAGTTCGGAGTCCTCGGGAGCGACAACGCGTACGCTGATGGCAGCCGGAACCGGTGGCGCCTGGGACGGCTCGGCGAGCACCATGAGGGGATGCGGTTGCACCTCAAGGCCCGCATCGGCGGCGGCGGCCGCCATCTCGGGGGCGATCTGCTCGATCCATTCGAAGGATTCTGGAATGATCAGCTCGCGCTGACGGGCGCGGACCACACGGATGGCGGTCGCGGTGACCGGCGGCCGGGAGCCCAGTCTGGGCCGTGCGTAGTAGGGCCATCCGGGACCGGTGGGAACGAACAGCACGAGCGGCCCGTACTCGTCGGCTCTGGCCCGGCGCCGCGGGGCCGCGTCGCAGAAGGCGTCAATCCGCTCAATGGCCTTGTAATCTCTCACAACAGTACTTACCTTAAGGTCCCGGCCGCTCTGGTCCAACCATGTTTTCACCTCGCTGAAGTTCTCGGGGGGTGACACCACGGCCCGTTCTGCCCAATGCTCGATAAGGCCGCGCTCGACCCGCACCCTGGCCCGCGGCGGTGAACGCGGTACACAGCTCCGCCGGGCTCACCGGCCAGGTCCTAGCGCTCGCTGCATAAGGACAGTATCGATCCACCGGCCGTGCTTGCGGCCGACCCTGCACAGCCGGCCCGCCTCGGCGAAACCGAACCGGCGGTGCAGCGCGGCCGAGACGTCGCTCCCGGTATCGGCGATGACCGCAATGACCTGACGCGCGCCCGCGTCGGCGCAGCCGGCCAGCAGCCCGCCGAGCAGTACGCTGCCGAGCCCGCGGCCGGTGTGCCCGGGGGAGATGTACACCGTGTCCTCGACGGTGTAGCGGTAGGCAGGCTTGGGCCGCCACGGGCTGGCGTAGGCGTACCCGCAGACGGTCCCGGTATCCCCGGCAGCCTCGACCCCTTGAGCTCCCTGGCCCACCTCGGCCACCAGGAAGGGCAGGTTCTGCCGGCTCAGTTCGCCGAGCCGTCGCCGCCAGTCCGCGGCGGTCGGCGGGACCTCTTCGAACGTGGCGACGCTGGTCGCGACGTAGTGCGCGAAGATCGCGGCGACCTGCTCGGCGTCGGCGGGTATCGCCGGGCGGACAACAGGCAGTGGTGCGGTCAAGGCGACGTCTCCATACGGTGATTTGGCGAACCAGAAATCACAATTTCACTTGGTGCACCTATTTCTCTTCTCGCGTCTTATGAGCAATGGGAAGTGGGGCGGTAATGACGCCCTGGCTGACGTCTGGACAGGTATTGATGGTTCTGGTCGCGCAGGGCGGCCCCGTCGTGGCCGGATACCCTTTGGGCTGACGGAAGGGGCCGGACGGCGACCGGCGTGCGGCTGACCGCTGTCCTCAGCCTTCCCGGACTGGTGATCCTGGCGTTTTGCCCCCGTCGCGGCCCGGCGGAGACGCGGTCACCCTTGACCCGGACTTCGCGGAACAGCGGCTCGCGGCCATTGACTCGATCCAGCACGACTGGAATGAGAGCGCTGCGCAGACCGATAGCTGGATTTGGCGCTTAGCGGGTACCCCGTACACGCGGGTGAGGGGGCCGCGTGGAAACGCGGCCCCCTCAGCCCACCTGCTCAGACGCTGGGACGGTCAGCAGTCGTAGTAGAGCTCAAACTCGTGCGGGTGCGGGCGGAGCCGGAGCTCGTCGAGCTCGGCGGTCCGCTTGTAGTCCAGCCAGGTCTCGATGAGGTCGGGGGTGAACACGCCGCCCTCGGTGAGGTAGGCGTGGTCGGCCTCCAGAGTAGCGAGCACCGCCTCAAGCGAGCCGGGGACCTGCGCGATGGAGGCGGCCTCGTCCGGGGGCAGCTCGTACAGGTCCTTGTCCACCGGCTCGGCCGGCTCGATCTTGTTCTTGATCCCGTCCAGGCCTGCCATCAGCATCGCGGAGAATGCGAGGTAGGGGTTGCAGGACGGGTCGGGAACGCGGAACTCGACGCGCTTGGCCTTCGGGTTCGTGCCGGTGATCGGAATCCGGATGCAGGCCGAGCGGTTGCGCTGAGAATAGACCAGGTTGACCGGGGCCTCGAAGCCGGGTACGAGCCGGTGGTAGGAGTTGGCGGTCGGGTTGGTGAACGCCAGCAGCGAGGGCGCGTGCTTGAGCAGGCCGCCGATGTAGTACCGGCCGAGGTCGGACAGGCCCGCGTAGCCGACCTCGTCGTAGAACAGCGGCGAGCCGTCTTTCCAGATCGACTGGTGGCAGTGCATCCCATTACCGTTGTCGCCGAACAGCGGCTTGGGCATGAACGTCACCGTCTTGCCCGCCGCCGTGGCGGTGGACTTGATGATGTACTTGAACAGCATGAGCTTGTCGGCTTCTTGTAGCAGGGAGCCGAACCGCATGTTGATCTCTGACTGGCCGGCCGTGCCGACCTCGTGGTGCTGCATCTCGACCTGGATGCCGGCCGCGAGCAGGTTAGTCGTCATCTCCGCGCGCAGATCCGCGAAGTGGTCCGTCGGCGGCACGGGGAAATAGCCGCCCTTGTACCTGGGCTTGTAGGCGAGGTTGCCGCCGTCCTCGTCCTTGCCGCTGTTCCACGCGCCTTCCACCGAGTCGATGTGGTAGAAGCCCTCGTTCGCGGAGGTCGAGAACCGCGCCGAGTCGAAGATGTAGAACTCCGCCTCGGGGCCGAAGAACGCCGTGTCGCCGATGCCGGTGCCGCGCAGGTAATCCTCCGCCTTCCTGGCGACGTTGCGCGGGTCCCTGCTGTAAGGGGTACCGGTCAGCGGGTCGTGCACGAAGAACGTGAGGTTGAGCGTCTTGTGCGTACGGAACGGGTCGAGCCCCGCGGTGCTCGGGTCGGGCAGCAGCTGCATGTCGGACTCGTGGATCGCCTGGAACCCGCGGATCGACGAGCCGTCGAACATGAGACCGTCGGTGAAGACATCCTCACTGAACGCCGACGTGGGCACGGTGAAGTGCTGCATCGTTCCCGGCAGGTCACAGAACCTGACGTCGATGAACTCTACATTTTCCTCAGCGATGAAGCTGAGTACTTCCTCGGCACTACTGAACATCAACCCTCCCGGTACAGGGCACGCATTTTCGGTCTCAAGGCACGCGATTCGGACGTTAGACGTCGGCAATTTCCGCGCCGTGTCTGGTATGTTTCCCAAATGTTACGGCTCGACATCCAAGGTCAGGACTATATTATGGCCCCCCGCGCGGCCTGTGGCACGGAACGGATACCGTTGTGTCGTGGCCAAGAAATCCCGCAACCGCGGCGTCGGCCCGGCGCGGACCGCCCCCGCTGGCCCCGCCAGTACGGGGCCGGGCAGTACCGGGCCGGGCGCTACCGCGCAGTTGACGGCCCCGCCGGTCACCGACGAAACCGCGGCCTACCCGGGCAAGCGGTTCGGGCTGCCCGAACGGGGCCCCGGGTCCGTCGCCAGCATGGGCCGACGCGTGCTCGCCCTGCTCATTGACTGGCTGCTCAGCATGCTCGTCGCGTACTGGCTGACCCATTCGCAGTTCTGGACCATCGTTGTCTTCGCGGTGGAGGTCTACATGCTCACCGCGCTGACCGGGTGCACCGTGGGCAAGCGGCTGCTCGGCATCCGGGTGATCCGGACCAACGGCGGGCTGGTCGGTTTCCGCTGGTCCCTGGTCCGGACCGCGATCTTGCTCACTGTGGTTCCGCCGCTGCTGACCGACCGTGACCTGCGCGGCCTGCATGACCGCGCCGCCGACACCGTCGTCGTCCGGCTCTAGCAGGCCCCGAAGTTGCCGGGCCCCCGCCGCCAGAGCCGGCCAGCCTCCGGCCGGAGCTAGCGGGCCTTCGGCCGGAGCTAGCGGGCCTTCGGCCGGAGCTAGCGGGCCTTCGGCCGGAGCTAGCGGGCCTTCGGCCGGGGCATCTTGGGCTGCCTGGCGTTCCTCGGGAGCGGTCCCTTTGGGGCCTGCAAAGACGGCTGCAGCGCCTTCAAGCGATGGTTGATGTCGCTGATCGCATCCGGCTTGAGCTTACGCGGAAGCCGCATGATCTTCCGCTGCAGCTTGCTGATCGGGACCTGGCCCTCATCGTTTCCCACCTGGAACTCGATGATCGGTACCTCGTAAGCCACCCGGGCGACCCGCTTTTTCTCCGCGGCGAGCAGGCTGCCCAGCCGGCTGGGGGAGCCCTCGCCGACCAGGATGACGCCGGGTTTGCCCACCGCCCGGTGGACCACGTCCATGTTCCTGTTGGCGGCGACCGCGGGAGTCACCGTCCAGCTGCCGCGCATGTTCTCAAGCACGGCGGCCGCGGCGCCTGGCTGTCCCTCAATGGCCGAGTACTGGGCCGACTGCGCGAACCGGCCGAACAAGATGACCGCGACCAGCACGCCAAGCAGCACGCCCAACGGGATAAGGAGCGCAGGCAGGCCGGTGACTAGGCCGACGATCACCAAGACCACCAGCGTGCCGAGGCCGCTGCCGATGACGATGGGCATCGCCTTCGGATTGGACTTGTGTACCAGCCCGGCCACCATGCGCATCTGCTTCAGCCGCCCGGCCTTGGCTAGGTCCTCGGCGGTACCCACATTGGTGGCCGGGCCGACGGCCTCAGATTTTCTCGACATGCGTGCCATGCTCCGCAGCATACGGTTTCAGCGCCCCGGACAGAAACTGCCCGGCCTACCCGAATGCCCCGTTACCCGGAAGCCAGCGCCGTCCCGGCAGCCCGTTGCTCGATGGCCTGCGTGTATAGCCGGCCCGCCCGGTAGGAGGAGCGCACGAGGGGCCCGGACATCACGCCCGCGAATCCGAGTTCCGTTGCCTCTTCGCGTAGCTCGGTGAACTCCTCGGGCTTGACCCAGCGTTCCACCGGATGGTGCCGCGGCGTGGGCCTCAGGTACTGGGTGATGGTCAGCAGCTCACAGCCGGCCGACCGCAGGTCGCCCAGGGCCTCGGTGATCTCGGCGCGCTCCTCGCCAAGTCCCAGGATCAGGTTGGACTTGGTGACCAGCCCGGCGTCGCGGGCGGCGCGCAGGACGTCCAGCGACCGCAGGTACCGGAAGCCCGGCCTGATCCGCCGGAAGATCCGCGGCACGGTCTCGATATTGTGGGCCAGGACCTCCGGCGCAGCGCCGAAGACCTGCGCGAGCCGGCCAGGGTCGGCGTTGAAGTCGGGAATGAGCAGCTCCACGCCGCAGCCTTCGATGGCGGCGTGGATCTCGCGGCAGGTCTGCGCGTACAGCCAGGCGCCGCCGTCCGCTAGGTCATCGCGCGCGACACCGGTCACGGTCGCGTACTTCAGGCCCATCGCGGTGACCGACTCGGCCACCCGCCGGGGCTCGCCCGCATCAAGCTGCTGCGGCTTGCCCGTGTCGATCTGGCAGAAGTCGCACCGGCGGGTGCACTGGTCACCGCCGATCAGGAAGGTAGCCTCGCGGTCTTCCCAGCATTCGAAGATATTCGGGCAGCCAGCTTCCTCGCAGACCGTGTGCAGGCCCTCGGCGCGGACCAGGGCCTTCAGCTCGGTGTAGGCCGGCCCGGTCCGCAGCCGGGTCTTGATCCACGGCGGCTTGCGCTCGATCGGGACCTCGCTGTTGCGGGCCTCCAGGCGGAGCATCCGCCGTCCTTCGGGTGCGAGTACCACCCCTCCAGGGTATGTTGCTCCGTGGCGCATCACGTCAGGGGAACAGCATGATCTTGAGCACGATGAACGATCTGCCCGGATACGAGGTCACCGAGGTGATCGGCGAGGTGTTCGGCATCACGGTCAGGTCAAGGAATGTCGGATCACGGCTTGGTGCGGCGTTCAAGTCGCTGGCGGGCGGCGAGCTGCAAGGGTATACCAAGCTCCTGGTCGCCAGCCGGGGGGAGGCGCAGGACCGGCTGACCGAGGCCGGTCAGGCGAAGGGGGCGGACGCGATCTTGGCGATGCGGTTCGACGTGAGCGAACTGGAGAACATCGGCCAGGAGATCTGCGCCTACGGCACCGCCGTCAAGATCCGTCGCGCCGATACCTGAGCCTGCCGCCGCACCGGCACCGGGCCGCCGCCGCGGATACTAAGCGGGCACGGGAGCGGCTGCCTGCGCGCGAGGGCCGGCCAGGACGTCGGGGTCGGATACATGACGCCAGCTGCGGTAGCCGAGAACCTCGGCCAGGTGGCGCTCCATCACCGGCGTCACCTCGGCGACCGTGATGTGGCGCCCCGTCTCGGCGGACAGCGTGCTCACCCCGGCGTCGCGGATGCCGCACGGGACGATGCGGTCGAACCATGACAGGTCGCAGTCGGCATTCAACGCGAACCCGTGCATGGTGACACCCCGGGCCACCCGCGCGCCGATCGCCCCTACCTTGCGATCAGGAGCGTGGTCGTCACCGAGCAGCCACGCGCCGCTGCGCCCCGCCACCCGCACCGCGATAACCCCGAACTCCGCGCAGCTACGGATCATGGCCTCCTCGAGCGCGCGCACGTAGGCGACAACGTCGATCGGCTCGCGGAGCTTGATGATCGGGTACCCGGTCAGCTGGCCGGGCCCGTGCCAGGTGATCTTGCCGCCGCGGTCCACGTCGATCACCGGTGCGCCCGGGTCGCCGAACGGCCGGTCGGTGGCGGCCGTCCGCTTACCCGCGGTGTACACGGGCGCATGCTCGAGCAGCAGGCAGCTGTCGGGAACCTCGTCGGCTACGCGCCTGGAATGAATGCGCCGCTGCAGATCCCAGCCCTCGAGATAGCCGACCGGGGCAGCGCCGAAGTCAAGATAGGCAAGCTCGCTCACTTTCCCCAGCTTACGCAGGCCCGCCCGGCACGCTGTCACCCCGGCGTGCACCTAGGGCGCAGGAAGTGTACAGGTAACCCCCAGATTAGAGGCGAATCGCGGGGTAACAATGAAGTCGTGATAGATGAGGCTGAGCTGAGGCGGATGAGCCCAGCCAAGCGACGTCAGCTGGC
>JBEKEK010000230.1:0-10811 GCA_050013875.1 Trebonia sp.
GCCTTCGTGCTGCAGAGTCACACCGCCCCCATCAACCAGTGGATCATGGAGCAGCTGATCATGGTCGACGCGCTCAAGCGGGCGTCGGCCAAGCGGATCACGGTGGTGATGCCGTTCTTCGGCTACGCCCGGCAGGACAAGAAGAGCGCCGGCCGGGAGCCGATCTCGGCCCGGCTCATCGCCGACCTGTTCGCCACCGCGGGCGCCGACCGGCTGATGGCGGTTGACCTGCACACCGCGCAGATCCAGGGGTTCTTTGACGGGCCGGTTGACCACCTATTCGCGCTGCCGATCCTGGCGGGCTATCTGGAGAGCAAGCTGAACGTCCGGAATGTGACCGTGGTCGCGCCGGACGCGGGGCGGGTCCGGGTCTGCGAGCGGTGGACCGACCGGCTGGGCACGCCGCTGGCCATCATCCACAAGCGGCGTGACCCCGAGGTGGCCAACCAGGTCAAGGTGTTTGAGGTCGTCGGCCACGTCAAGGGCCGCACCTGCATCCTGGTTGACGACATGATCGACACCGGCGGGACGATCGCGAAGGCGGCGGACGCGCTGTTCGACCAGGGTGCGGAGCGGGTGATCGTGGCGGCGACGCACGGCGTGCTGTCGGGCCCGGCCATCGACATCCTGAAGAACTCGCGTATCAGCGAGGTGGTTATCACCAACACGCTGCCGGTGGCGCAGGAGAAGAAATTCGACAAGCTGACCGTGCTGTCAATCGCCCCGCTGCTCGCCCGGGCGATCACCGAGGTCTTCAACGACGGCTCGGTGACCAGCCTCTTCGACGGCCAAAGCTAAACCCGCGCCCCGGCACAGCTAAAAACCCCGTCCCGCCATTCCCCGGAGTGGCGGGACGGGGACTTACAGGTGGTCGGGACCGGCCACCCCTCCGTCCCGACCACCAGCTCGCGCGCCGCCCGGCACCGTCGGCCGCGTTCCGCGTCGCACTGGACGGCGCCCCGGTAACCGTCCGCTGCGACGCGGAACGCGGTCCGCGCGTTCCCCGCTGCTTTCTGGCGCTGAGCTGAGCATTTCAGAGGCCGCTTAAGCGGCGATTGAGTCGAGAAGGGCGGACGGCGACGGTCGGCTTAATCGGGTTAAGTCCCGTTATGTGCTGACTTGATGCTCAGCTCGGTGGCTGATGCCCGCTGTCGCGCAGGCGCGGCCCGCATGTCACTCCGCGTTAAACAAGACGCAAGTCCGCTACATCCTGCCGTATCCGATTTACCGTTAGCTTGAGTCATGATTGAGTGGGGATCGACAAGTCCGGAGATTTATCTGCGGGTCTGCACACGGGACACATCTGGCGGGCGGCTTCCGCGCTGCCGGACCTCGCGGTTATCAGGAAAGCGGAGGCGAGCGTGCTTTCGGAGGGGGCGGCCTGATGCGCTTTCGCATCCTCGGGCCGCTTGAGGTGCTCTCGCCAAACGGCTGGTCGGCTATTGGCGCGGCCAAGTGGCGGTCGCTGCTCGCCTGTCTGCTGGTTCGTCCCGGCGAGCTGGTCCCGACCGAGAGGCTCATCGACGAGCTGTGGGGTGAGACCCCCCCTCCCACCGCGAACAACCTGGTCAGCATCTATGTGCACCGGCTGCGCAAGGAGGTCATCGGCGACGCCGATGGCTCGCTGCTGGTCCGCCGGGCGCCCGGCTACCTGCTCCGGGTTGCGCCCGGAGACCTGGATATCCACGAGTTCAACGGGCTTGTCGCGAGCGGCCGGGACGCGCTGGCCGCCGCCGACCCCGACCGCGCCGCCAGACTGCTGGCCGAGGCGCTCGCGTTGTGGCGCGGGCCGCTGCTGGCCGACGTTCCGGAGTCCGCGCTGCTCGCCCAGCACGCGGACCGGGCGGCGGAGTCGCGGCTGGCCGCGACCGAGCTGCGGATTGACGCGGACGTCGCCTGCGGCCGGTCGGCCGAGGTGGTCGCGGAGCTGCGCGGTCTGGTGAGCGAGCATCCGCTCAGGGAAGGGCTCTGGCTGCGGCTCGTCCGCGCCCTTAGCGAGGCCGGCCGTCAGGCGGAGGCGCTTGAGGCGTACGCCCGGGCGCGGCAGACCATCGCCGACGAGCTCGGCACCGACCCGGGCAGCGAGCTTCAGCGGCTGCACGCGGAGCTGCTTGCCGCGGACGCGTCGAGCACAATGCCGCGGCCACGGACGCGGCGGGCACCGACCGGACCCGGTACGGGGCCGGGTGCGCGTGAAGCCGGGACGAATGTGACGGCCGATACGGGGGCCGGGCCTTTTCCGGGGGCCCCTCCGGCGCAGGCCGATGAAACCGGCGACGATGCCGCCGCCGGGCGTCCGCACGCCGACTCGCCGGGAACCATCGCGATCGGCACGATCGCGGAACCCGCGTCCACCGCCGCCCCCGCCGCAGCCTCGGCAGCGGCCGGGCGGCCGGCCGAGGCGATCGCCGTGCCCGCGGCGCCCATGGCGTGCCCCGCACAGCTTCCCACCGACATCGGGGACTTCACCGGTCGCGAGACGCACGTCGGGCAGCTGTGCAACCTGCTGCTGGCCGGCAATCCGGCGAGCACTCCCGGCGCGGTTCCCATCGCGGTCGTGAGCGGCGCGGGAGGCCTTGGCAAGACCACGCTCGCCGTTCACGCGGCGCACCAGGTCAGGGATCGGTTCCCCGACGGTCAGCTCTACGTGGACCTGCTGGGAGCGAGCGCGCAGCCGGCTGAACCGGGCGAGGTGCTTGCCCGGTTCCTGCGTGAGCTGGGGATCGCGGGCGAGAAGGTGCCCGCACGCGACGACGAGCGCGCGGCGCTGTTCCGGACGACGCTTGTCGGGCGGCGGGTGCTCATCCTGCTCGACAACGCCAGGGACGCGGCCCAGGTCCGTCCGCTGCTGCCGGGCAGCTCGTCCTGCGCGGTTCTGGTGACGGCCCGCAACCGCACGTCGGACCTGGCCAGCACGCGGTTTGTCGATCTCAACGTGCTTGAGGACACCGAGGCGCTCGAGTTGTTCTCGCGGGTTGTCGGAGAGGACAGGGCGGCGGCTGAGCCGGATGCCACCGCGGAGGTGCTGGTGGCCTGCGCGGGGCTGCCGCTGGCGATCAGGATCTGCGCGGCGCGGCTCGCGGCCCGCAGACAGTGGCGGATCGCGACGCTGGCGGGCCGGCTGCGCAGCGAGCACCGTCGGCTGGACGAGCTCAGCATCGGCGACCTCGCCGTTCGGGCGTCGTTCCAGGTCAGCTACGACAGCCTCCGGTCGAATGCCCGGGGTGCGGACCCGGCCCGGGTGTTCCGGCTGCTTGGCCTGTGGCAGGGGCCGCGGATCAGCCTGGCGGCCGCGGCGGCTCTCCTCGGGGCGCCGGAAGAAGATGCCGCCGATGCGCTTGAGACGCTGGTCGACGCCAACCTGCTTGAGTCTTCTGCTGAGGACTGGTACCGCCTCCATGATCTGCTGCGGGTCTACGCGACCGAGCGCGCCGAGGCCGAGGAGTCGGAGGCCGCGCGGGAGGAGGCGATGCGGCGCCTGCTGTGGTGGTACCTGGAGACGGCGGAGGGCGCCGCCGACACGGTCGCGCCGCACCGCTACCAGGTGACGCGGGAACGGGAGGCTGAAAGTACCTCCGCGGCCGCCTTCGGCGGCGTCGACGAGGCTCTGGCCTGGTACGACGACGAACGTATGAACGTCGCCGCCGCGACCCGCCAAGCGGCTGCGTCCGGTCTGCATGAGATCGCCTGGCGGCTGCCTGCCGCACTGTTCCCCCTGTTCAACCGGCGGAGCCACTGGGCGGACTGCGTGATCACCCTCCGAATCGCCGCGGAGAGCGGACGAGACTCCGGCAACGGACTCGGTGAGGCGCTGGTGCTCTACCAGCTTGGCTGGGCGCTCGCCCGGCTGCGGGACGAAACCGCCTTCGGCCACCTCGAGCGGGCGCTGGCCATCCGGACCGGACTCGGCGACACGATAGGGGAGGCGCAGGCGGCGATCGGGCTTGGCGAGGGCTACCTCAAGATCCGCGGTGTCGGTGCTGACGCGCTGCGGTACATGCAGCTCGCGGTTGATCTGCTGAAGCCCACGGGCGCGTCATCGCTGCGGGGAATCGCGCTGAATAACCTGGGCGAGGTCTACTGGGAACTCGGCAACCCGGAAGCGGCAGCAGAGTGCTACTCCCAAGCGCGCGAGATATTTCATGAGATTGGCGGACAAACCGAAGGGCACGCGCTGCACAATCTCGCTCGCGTCTACCTGCATCTTGGCCGTGTTGACGAGGCGATTGCCTGTTTGCTTGACGCCATCCCACAGCACCGCTCGTACGGGGATCTTGTAGGAGAGGCGACGGCACTCAAGCATCTCGGGCAGGCGCATGAGAAGACCGGCGACCTCGCCCAGGCACGGACCTCATGGGCCGCCGCGCAATCGATTTTCGAGCAGATCGGTGAAAAAGCTGAGGCGGCAGAGGTTGCGGCGGCGCTATCGTCACTGCCGCCCGGGGATTCAGATTGTGAGAATCCGGAGTTAGGCAAACATTTCATCTCGGCCACCGAAATCAGCGTAACTAATGTTCACGCGGTCGCTACGATCGCAGACGAACGCATTTCTGCCCGCTATCCCCGGTCCGCGGGCTTGACCACATGCCCCGGCCTAGCCGGGGCAAGAGGAAAGAGGGATGGGAAATGAGCGAGAACCCTGAAACCACGATGACTCCCGAGACGACCATGACTCCTGAGACGACCATGACTCCCGAGACCACGATGACCCCGGAGACGACCATGACCCCGGAGACCACCATGACTCCGGAGACCACCATGACGCCCGAAGTGGACGAGAGCGACACCGAGTCGGAGTAGTCGGAGGTTCTGCGTGCGCGCGGTTGCGAATGCCCGCAACCGCGCGCACAATTTTTGCCGGCTAGACTCCGGTGCGCATCCCATGTATCCGTATGAGGAGTGACTGACCGTGCCTGAGGTCCGTATCGAAGCCGAGCCGCGTACCGAGTTCGGCAAGGGGGCGGCTCGCGCCATCCGCCGTGAAGGTCGTGTGCCCGCCGTTATGTACGGGCACGGCGCGGAGAACCGCCACTTCACGCTGCCCGAGCACGAGCTCATGCTCGCGCTGAAGACGCCGAACGCGCTGTTCCGCCTGGAGGGCGCTGGCGGGCGTCCCGCGCTCGCGCTGCCGAAGGCGGTGCAGCGGCACGCGATCAAGGGGATTATCGAGCATGTGGACCTGATCGAGGTCCGCCAGGGTGAGAAGGTCACCGTTGAAATCCCGGTCCGGGTAAGCGGCGACGTGTTCTCCGGCGGCATGCTCGACCAGCAAATGGTGCAGATCTCGGTCGAGGCCGAGGCGACGCACCTCCCCGACGGCGTGGACGTGAACGTCGAGGGCGCGGAGGTCGGCACCCAGATCTTCGCCAGGGACCTCGCGCTGCCTGAGGGCGCCACGCTTGTGACCGACCCGGAAGCGCTGGTCCTGCACGTGGTCGCCCAGCAGACCCAGGCCTCGTTCGACGAGGAGATCGGCGAGACCGTCGAGGAGACCGAGGCCCCGGCTGAGGTTCCGCCGGCGCCGGGCGCCGCTGAGGACGCCGAGTAACACACGTGATCTGACGGGACGCGCGAGCGCGCAGGCCGCGCCGCGCGTCCCGGCGGCGAGCTGGAGCACCCTCACATGCCTGATGACCGGTGGATCATCGTCGGCCTTGGCAACCCGGGTCCCGAGTACGCGGGCAACCGGCACAACGCCGGGCAGATGGTCCTGTCGCTGCTCGCCGAGCGGATGGGCGCCCGCTTCAAGGCGCACCGCACCCGTAACGACATCGCCGAGGGCCGCCTGGCGGGCCAGCCGGTGACCCTCGCCCGACCGCGGTCCTACATGAACCTGTCGGGTGGTCCCGTCGCGGCTCTGCTGGGGTTTTACAAGCTTTCCCCTGAACGTACCGTGGTTCTGCATGACGAGCTCGATGTTCCGTTCGGCGCGGTCCGCCTGAAGCTGGGCGGGGGCGATAATGGCCACAATGGCCTGCGCTCGATCACCGCGGCCCTCGGCACCCGTGACTATTACCGGGTCCGGTTCGGCATCGGCCGCCCCCCGGGCCGCATGGACCCGGCGAACTTCGTGCTCAGGGACTTCTCCGCCGCCGAGCGCAAGGAACTCCCCTTCGCCCTCGACCGCTGCGCCGACGCCACGGAAACCCTGATCGCCAAGGGCCTGACCGAGGCCCAGAACCTCTACCACACCGATCCGGCCCCATGATTTTGAGGCACAGTATCGTGACCGAACCGAAGATGATGGATCGTTGTGTACACCAGCATGTACACAACGATCCACCATCCTCGTAAACCAGGAGGAGGGCAGCTTGACAGAGGCCGATGACCACGCGCTAGCGCATGACCTGGCCGAGCGAGCAGGCCGCCTGCTGCTTGACCTGCGCGCCCAGGGCGGAGACCCGCAAGCCCTTAAGAACGCCGGCGACCGCCAGTCCCACGAGTTCCTGATGGCCGAGCTTGCGCAGGCCCGCCCCGATGACGCCGTCCTCTCCGAAGAAGGCATCGACAACAAGACCCGCCTGACCGCCAACCGAGTCTGGATCGTCGACCCCCTGGACGGCACCCGCGAGTTCGGCGAACCCCCCCGCACCGACTGGGCCGTCCACGTAGCCCTCTGGGAGCGCAACACCGCCCCCGCCAATGCCGGCGCAGCCGGCGAGCCCACGCCCCAGCGCAATGCCGGCGAAGCCGGCGAGCCACCGTCATCCGGGCAGCTAACCGCAGGTGCAGTGGCCCTCCCAGCTCAGGGCGCCGTCCTCTCCACCCTGAGCGTCGCGGAGCGCATGGGCCGAGAGGGAGATTCCGGCCGACCTTCCGAAGGAGTGTCGGCCGAAATCTTCCCTACCGGCCCGGGCGCAGAGCGCCCGCTCAAGCTGGTCGTCAGCCGCACTAGGGCATCACAGCTGGTTAAAGACGTTGCACAACTGCTCAACGCAGAGTTGGTGCCCTGCGGAAGCGCAGGAGCGAAGGCAGCCACCGTGATCCAAGGCCAGAACGATGTCTACCTGCACAGCGGCGGTTTCTACGAGTGGGACACCGCCGCCCCCGTCGCGGTAGCCCGCGCCGCGGGCCTGCACGTCTCCCGCATCGACGGCAGCGACGTCGTCTACAACCAGGAGAACCCGCTACTGCCGGATATCCTAGTTTGCCGGCCCGCAATTGCTGGCCTGCTGCTCAATGCCATCAGGGAAGCGACCCATGCGATCTGATTACCTCTTGTCCCAGCTGGACGTGCTCGAGTCCGAGTCCATCCACATCATGCGCGAGGTGGCCGCCGAGTTCGAACGGCCCGCGCTGCTTTTCTCTGGCGGCAAGGACTCGATCGTCATGCTCGCGCTCGCGGAGAAGGCGTTCCGGCCCGCGAACATCCCGTTCCCGGTGATGCACATCGACACCGGGCACAACTTCCCCGAGGTCCTCGACTTCCGCGACCGGCGGGCGGCCGAGCTCGGCGTCAGGCTGGTTGTCGCCAGCGTGCAGGACTCCATCGACGCGGGCCGCGCGATTGAGGAGACCGGCCGCTGGGTGAGCAGGAACCGGCTGCAGACGGTGACCTTGCTCGACGCCATCGAGGAGCAGCGCTTCGACGCGCTGTTCGGCGGTGCCCGCCGCGATGAGGAGAAGGCGCGGGCCAAGGAGCGGGTCTTCTCCTTCCGCGACGAATTCGGCCAGTGGGACCCGAAGAACCAGCGCCCCGAGCTGTGGAACCTCTACAACGCCCGCATCAAGCGGGGCGAGCACATCCGGGTGTTCCCGCTCTCCAACTGGACCGAGCTTGACATCTGGGACTACATCGAGCGGGAGAACCTGGAGATCCCGTCCATCTACTACGCGCACGAGCGGCTGGTGTTCGAGCGGGACGGAATCCTGCTGGCCGACAACGAGTACCTGGCGCGGACGGAAGACGAGCAGCCGTTCATGGCGACCGTGCGGTACCGGACGGTCGGCGATATGACGATCACCGGCGCGGTCGTGTCGAGCGCTAGCACCGTCGCCGAAGTGATCACTGAGGTCGCGGCCACCCGGATCACCGAGCGCGGCGCGACCCGGGCGGACGACCGGACCAGCGAGGCCGCGATGGAAGACCGCAAGCGGGAAGGTTACTTCTGACATGGACATCTTGCGGTTCGCCACCGCCGGCTCGGTCGATGACGGCAAGTCCACCCTGATCGGGCGGCTGCTGTTCGACTCCAAGGCCATCTTCGAGGACCAGCTCGCCTCGGTCGAGCGCACCTCAAGGGACCGCGGCGAGGAGGGCACCAACCTCGCCCTGCTCACCGACGGCCTGCGCGCCGAACGCGAGCAGGGCATCACGATCGACGTCGCCTACCGTTACTTCGCGACGCCGCGCCGGAAGTTCATCATCGCCGACACCCCCGGCCACATCCAGTACACGCGCAACATGGTGACGGGTGCCTCCACGGCGGACCTCGCCATCATCTTGGTGGACGCGCGCAACGGCCTCACCGAGCAGTCGAGAAGGCACGCCTTCCTCACCACCCTGCTCCGGGTGCCGCACCTCGTCCTCGCGGTCAACAAGATGGACCTGGTCGGCTACGACCAGCAGGTCTTCGAGAAGATCTGCGGAGAGTTCAGCAAGTTCGCGACCAAGCTCGAGGTCCAGGACCTCACGTTCATCCCGATCTCCGCGCTCAACGGCGACAACGTGGTGGACCGCAGCGCCAACATGCCGTGGTACGACGGGCCGTCGCTGCTGCACCACCTGGAACACCTGCACATCGCCTCTGACCGGAACCTGATCGACGTCCGGTTCCCGGTGCAGTATGTGATCCGCCCGCACGCGTCCAGCGACCCCGAGTTGCACGACTACCGGGGCTACGCGGGCCAGGTGGCCGGCGGCGTGCTCAAGCCGGGCGACGAGGTGCTGCACATGCCGTCCGGCTTCAGCACCAGGATCAAGAGGATCGAGCTGGCCGGCCAGGAGGTCGAGGAGGCGTTCCCGCCAATGTCGGTGACGCTGCTGCTCGACGACGACGTGGACATCTCCCGCGGTGACCTGATCTGCCGCCCGAACAACCGGCCGGCCGCCGCCCAGGACATCGAGGGCATGGTCTGCTGGATGTCAGCCGACCGGCCGCTGGCTCCCCGGTCGCGGCTGATCGTCAAGCACACCACCCGGACGGTCAAGGGCATCGTCACCGACCTGCACTACCGGATCGACGTGAACACCCTGCACCGCGACGAGAACGCCACCCAGCTCGGGCTGAACGAGATCGGCCGGGTCCGGATGCGGCTGACCCAGCCAGTGTTCGCCGACCCGTACTCGCGCAACCGGCTGACCGGCGGCATGATCCTGATCGACGAGGCTAGCAACACCACCGTCGGCACGGTCATGATCACCGAGGCCCGCTAGCGGCCAGCAAGAAGGATGGGTTCCCTGATGGCGGACGCGCACTCCCCGTTCCATGACCTGAACGACTACGTAGCCATCCCGCGGATGAGCGGTCTGCGGCTGTCGCCCGACGGCAGCTGGCTGGCGGCGACGGTCCAGTCGCTCAGCCCGGACAAGAAGAAGTACGTCACCAGCATCTGGCGGATTGACACGGCCGGCGGGCCGCCGGCCCGGCTCACCCGGTCGGCCGACGGCGAGGCCAGCCCGCGGTTCCTGCCCGACGGCACGCTGCTGTTCGTGTCCAAGCGAACCGACCCCGACGCGGTCGACGGCGAGGAGAGCGCGGAGAAGCCGGCGCTGTGGCGGCTGCCCGCTCACGGCGGCGAGGCTACCCTGGTCGCCAGCCTGCCGGGCGGCGTCGCGGGGGTGGAAACGGCAACCGACGCGCCCGCGGTCCTGCTGTCCGGCCAGGCCCTGCCGGGCGACGCGGCCGAGGACGAGAAGCGGCGGCAGGCGCGTAAGGACGCCGGGGTCTCCGCGATCTTGCACGAGACGCTGCCGGTGCGCTACTGGGATCACGACCTCGGCCCCGACGACCCGCGTCTGTTTTCCACCGGAGTCGCCGGGAAATCCGCGCCGCGCGACCTTGCCCCAGACGCCGGCCGGGCCCTGTCCGAGCAGGCGGCCGCGCTCAGCCCGGACGGCAAGACGGTGGCATCCGGCTGGTGGCAGTGGCGGGACGGGGTGCAGGCGTACTCGGAACTGATCACCATCGACGTGGCCAGTGGCAGCCGGACCGTGATCTGCGCCGACGGCCAGTTCGACTACGGCGACCCGGTGTTCGCCCCCGACGGTGCGCGGATCGCCTGCGTGCGCTCGGAGCACGAGGGACCGACCTGCTGCCTGGGTTCGACCGCTGGCCATCGGATCCGTCCTGGGACCCGGCGGGCACCCGCATCTACTTCACCGCCGACGACAACGGCCGCAGGCCGGTGTTCGCGGTCGACGTCGCCAGCGGTGACGTCAGCCGAGTGACGGCCGACGACGCGCACTACACGACCGTGCAAGTCGCGCCAGACGGCACCGCCCTGTACGCGCTGCGGGACACCATCGGTGAGCCCCCCGCTCCGGTCCGCATCGACCGGGCGAGCGGGGAAGTCATCCGGCTGCAGGCCCCGGCCGACGCGCCCAAGCTGCCCGGGCGGGTCACCGAGGTGACCGCGGTGGCCGACGACGGCCACCCGTTGCGCGGCTGGCTGGTACTGCCGGACGAGGCCAGCGCGGAGCGCCCCGCTCCGCTGCTGCTCTGGGTCCACGGCGGGCCCATGTCCAGTTGGAACGGCTGGCAGTGGCGGTGGAACCCGTGGCTGGCGGCCGCCCGCGGCTACGCGGTGCTGCTGCCCGACCCGGCCTTGTCCACCGGCTACGGGCTTGATTTCATCGCCCGCGGCTACCA
>JBEKEK010000231.1:0-10192 GCA_050013875.1 Trebonia sp.
CGTCGGCCGGATGTCCTGCTCATGGACATCCGGATGCCGGTGCTCGACGGCATCGAGGCCACCCGCGAGATCGTCCGGCTCGGCGGCCCCACCCGCGTCCTCATCCTGACGACGTTCGATCACGACAAGTACCTGTACGAGGCGATGCGCGCCGGCGCGGCCGGTTTCATCGTCAAGGACGCCCGCAGAGACCAGCTGATCCACGCCATCCGCGTGACCGCAGCAGGCGACGCGCTGCTCGCGCCGAACCTGGTGCGGCGGCTCATCGAAGATTTCTGCCACCGGCCGCCGCCCGGACCGGAGCCACCGGCGGCACTGGCCGGACTGACCGAGCGCGAACTTGACGTGCTACGGCACGTCGCCCGCGGCCTATCGAACGCCGAGATCGCCGCGACCCTCTTCATCAGCGAGGCCACCGTCAAGACTCACCTCGCCCACACGATGACCAAGCTCGGCTTGCGTGATCGCGTCCAGGCCGTAGTCCTCGCCTACGACACCGGTCTAAGACGGCCCGGTGACATAACCAGATAACACCGCGCTCCGCAAGACCCGAGACCAAGGCCGATCGGCAGGCACCCGGCGCGAAGCGCTAATTATCTGCTCCCACATCGTGAGACGAGAACAATGTCAGGCAAGCTTCCCGAGCCAAGCTCCACCGATAGTCGGCACCTGCCCGCGCGCAACGTCATGCGCTGCAGGCCGTAGTCGCGAATCTGATTATCAGATAAAATGGCCTCATGAAAACCATGACCGCAACCGAGGCATCCCGGCACTTCTCGGATCTGCTCGATGCCGTCGAGCGCGGTGAGACGATCACCATCATCCGCGGCAGTCATCCGGTGGCGGAGATCGGCCCCGCCCATCGCCGCACCGGCGCCGACCTGCGCGCGGCGCTCGCGGACGTGCCTCCGCCAGACGATGAATTCGGACGGAACATAGCAGAAGCCGTCGCCCTCATTAACTCGGAGGTGCACGATCCGTGGGCCGACGCCTGATTCTCGATACCAACGTCCTGATCGCCTACGAACGCGGAACCATCGACCGCTCGTCGCTCGATGACGACGAGCTGGCCATCGCCTCGGTATCGGTCGCCGAATACCGCGTCGAGATCGAGATGGCGGATACGGCCAGCCGGGCGGCCGAGCGCGCCCGGGCGCTCGCGGCAATAACATCAACTGTCGATGTCCTTGACTACACGCAGGCGACAGCGGCTCACCATGGGCGCCTGCTCGCCCATGTACGCCGGTCCGGCTCCCCGCGCGGCGCACACGACCTGATCATCGCCGCGCACGCGGCGGAGACTGGCCGGATCATCCTGAGCCGCGATGCCAAGGCGCGCTTCGGCGAACTCCCCGGCGTAGGCGCCATCGATCCCTGACAGCGCCCCAAGGCCTGTGGCTGGCACACCGGTTCGCCAGCAAGCCGTAGGCTTTCGATGTCAAAACCGGGGCGTCGATCAGCCAGCGTTCTGTACAACGAAATC
Source organism: Trebonia sp. (assembly GCA_050013875.1). Taxonomy (GTDB): domain Bacteria; phylum Actinomycetota; class Actinomycetes; order Streptosporangiales; family Streptosporangiaceae; genus Trebonia. The sequence goes on from JBEKEK010000231.1 coordinate 1,484, forward strand.
GGTAACGACCTTGCAGTACTCCGCTGCCTCCTCGAAATAGGCGAAGTGACCGGATCTGTCAAGAGTGCGGACGGTGCCGCCTGGCACAGACTTGCTGAACTGGGCCAGCATCTGCGGCGCGGTGACCATATCATCCTCGCCGAGCAGCAGCAGGGACGGCCGCGTGATGTCAGGCAGCAGAGACAGCCTCGTCTCGTACATGCCGGGGAGCAGCGCAAGATGTGAGAGGCCGCGCTCCCACTGCTCCTCGGCGAAACCCGAGTCCTCCAGGATCTGGCTGCAGTCAGCAGCGCGACCGGGATCGTGGAAGAACAGCTCCATGTAATGCGGACCCAGTGCCTGGGCCGCCACGTAGGTCTCATCCGCTGCAGTCAGTCGGCCTGGCTTGGCCGCGAGCTCGCGGCACCGGTCGGCATCGGCACGCTGCCCCAGTACATCCAGCCTGCGGGCAACCTGAGGCAGCCGGTTCCTGTCGGTCAGGTCAGCGTCCCAGCATGGGCAGTCGAAGATCACCGCCTGCACGGCCTCAGGGTGGCTGGTGACGTACTGCAGCGCATAGCCCCCACCGTCTGAGTGTCCGAGTATCGCCCCGGGCAGTGGCATCGCCACGGTCATCCACAAATAGCCCAGTGCCATTGACGCTGACCAGCCCTGCAGCCACGCAGCCTCCTCCGGTCACGGGACGCCCATGATCAGGTCTGCGGCTCGGCCAATCCAGTCGTCCTCCCCGGCCACACGAGTCACCAAGTTCTCGAAAATCTGGGGGAAGCCGGATGGAGCGAGCATAGTCTCTCCCGTTGCCGACACCTGGCTTGGCGTCGTCCGAAGCGTTGGGATACCGCCGCCGCAGCAGCGCTGTAGTGGGGCCTACAGGCTCCACTTAGCCATTTTCGCAGTTCAGCGCGCCCGGCAGGATTCGAACCCGCGACCCGCTGCTTAGAAGGCAGCTGCTCTGTCCGGCTGAGCTACGGGCGCCCGGAAACAAGTTTGCCTGGCGAATGTCACACGACGGATACACGGAGGTCGCAGTGTCGTCCCTGGAACCTATGCGATCTTCGCCCGGGAGCAAGCCTCCTGCTGCGAAACCCCTGGCTGCCCGAGAGTACCTTAACCTGCCGTCAGCCCGTAGCGCGTGCCGAGTCCGCACGGTCATCGCCCAGGCACGGCGCGGCAGCCCGGTCCAGGCGCCCGTCGGGCGGCTGATCAGCGCAGGCCGCGCCGGAGGCAGTCCGGTGATCATCGGTGAACTGACCGCCGGCCGCTCCAGGCAGATCGCGGTCACGATCCGCGCGACCTCCCGCCCGGACATGATTGACGTGCACGTCGCCCTGGCCGCCGCCGAGCGAGGGCACGCCGTCCAGTCAGACGACGGCGACCTGGCCAGAGTCAACCCCGAGCTGATCTCGTCCCCGTCTGACCCGGCCCGCCGCGTGCCTGCCTTCTAAGACGGGGTACCGGTAGCCACTGTCAGGACGCATCACCCTTCCAGTTGCGCGGTCAGAGCCCCAGGATCTGCGCCTTCTTGGCGGAGAACTCCTCCTCGGTGAGGATGCCCTGATCCTTGAGGGCGGCCAGCTGCTTGACCTGTTCGAGCTGCACGCTCACGTCCGCTTCGGGAGCGGCGGCTTCGGGAGCGGCGGCTTCGGGAGCGGCGGGTCCATCCTCTGGAGCGGGGGCAGGCGGGTCTGACTGGGCCTGGTTAGCCGCGGCGCTCCTCTGCGCGGACCTAGCACCCATGCTGGCTGCGGTCCCGGCCACGACCGCGGTTGTCGCTATTCGTGCAATGGGTCGACGTCGTCGAAACGGCATGTCAATCGTCTCCTAGTTGTCTTGGCGCCGCCGAGGCCGTTCGGCGCGAATGGTGTGGGCTTGCCGCTCTCAGGCGAGGGCGTCGTCCAGGGCGCTGATGGCCTGCTCGATGAACTCGCGCGGGATTCGTGCGCCCTCGAGGATTACTCCGTTGGCATTGCGCACTGCGGCTGCGAACGGCGCCGCCCACGTGTCCTCCCAGACGAGCAGCGCTGCCGAGGTATTCGGCTCGAGACTCAGAGCGGCGTGGGCGACATCTTCGTCGGTGAGAATCCCGCCCACCTCGGCGTCGAGGCCGGCGAACGCTGCCAATTCCTCGACAGCGTCGTACTCGACCACCTCCACCTGGCCGGCGGCATCTTTCGTGATGAAAGTAAGGTCGATGATCCTGACCAGTCCGCTGTCTATCAGCTTGGCGAGCTCCGGCACGATCTGACCGGTGAACGTGTTGCCGGGGAAGCCGAGAATCAAATATTCCACCGGGCCGATGTCCATGGCTTGTCCCTTCTGGCCCCAGCATCTGCGGAGCGCCATAACCACAAGTCTCCGACGAACGCCGGGAAAGGTCCTCACCCCCGGAGGATGATTCACGGGGAAGCGCAGCCGAATGGGACGTCGGCGGCAGACCACCCTTGGAACGTGATCTCCGCACGCGGGGCCCGCTAGACGGGGCCCGGGCCCCCCGGTATCGCCAGGACCGGGAACCGGCACACCGGGCACAATGGCCTGATGCCCAGAGCAGCCAGGCCCCGCCGGTCCGCCCCACCCGCCCGCTGGCCGCTCGCGGTCGGCCTGGTGGCAGGAGTGGCGCTTGACGCGCTGCTCGGCGACCCGCGCCGCGGTCATCCCGTGGCCGCCTTCGGCCGCGCCGCCGCCGCGCTCGAGGCCCGCGACTACGCCGACAGCCGCCCCCGCGGCGCCGCGCACGCGGCCGCCTGCATCCTGGCCGTGGCCGCGCCCGCCGCGCTGCTGCAGCGCCGCGCGCGAACCCGGCCGCCGGCCGCGGTCGCCGCGGTCGCATCCATGGTGTGGGCGGTCACCGGTGCCCGTTCTCTTCACCATGAAGCTGAACGGGCACTGGCCGCACTGTCCGGCCACGATCTTCGCTCAGCCCGCGAGATCCTGCCCAGCTTGTGCGGCCGTGACCCATCCGCCCTGGACGCCGCGGAGATCACCCGGGCCGTGGTGGAATCGGTCGCCGAGAACACCTCGGACGCGGTGGTGGCGCCGCTGCTTTGGGGTGCGGTGGCTGGCCTACCCGGCCTGGTGGCCTACCGCGCCGTGAATACGCTCGACGCGATGGTGGGATATCGCTCGAACCGGTACCTGAGGTTCGGCTGGGCCTCGGCCCGCCTGGATGACGTGGCCAACTGGGTTCCGGCCCGGGTCACCGCCGCGCTGACGGCAGCTTACGCCCCGCTGCTGCCCGGCGGCACGCCCGCCGCGGTACTGCGCGTAGTGCGGCGTGACGGCGGCCGCCACCCCAGCCCGAACGCGGGCCGGTGCGAGGCCGCCTTCGCAGCTGCCCTCGGGATCCGTCTGGGCGGGACGAACGTGTACGGCGGCGTCGCCGAGACGCGGCCGGAGCTGGGGGAGGGCCGTAGCCCGGTGCCCGGCGACATCCGCCGGTCCATCGTTCTCTCCAGGGCGGTCACCGTGTCGGCGACCGCCCTGGCCGTGATCATCGCCCTGCGCCCGTGGCGGGCGCGCACATCCCGGGCCTGATCTACGGCATCTGCCAGGTGACCCGCGACTAAGACCCGGTCGCATCGCTCGCCCGCGCTCGATATGGTTTCCCCATGCCCGACACGGTCCTGTACACCGCAGCGGCGACGTCGACGGGGGACGGCCGCAGCGGCCACGTCGTTTCGTCGGACCATCGCCTCGACCTCGACCTCGCGCCACCCGTCGAGATGGGCGGCACCGGCAACGGCACCAACCCCGAGCAGCTGTTCGCGGCCGGGTACGCGGCCTGTTTTCACAGCGCGCTGCGGCTCGTGGCCCGCCGGGCCGGCGTCGATCCCGGCCAGTCGACCGTGACCGCGGAGATAGGTATCGGGCCGGAGGGCGAAGTCTACGGGCTGGTCGCCACGCTGGTAATCCACATCCCTGACCTGGACCGGGAGCAGACCAGGGAACTCGCGGAGGCGGCGCACCAGGTGTGCCCGTACTCCCGGGCCACCCGCGGTAACATCAGCGTCGAACTGCGCGTGCCCTAAAGGAGCGTCGTGTCCATTGATCTCGCCGCTATCGAGGCGGAGCGTGCGCGTCTGCACGCGGAATACGTCAAGGCCGCCCGGCCGGAAAGCAGCGCCCGCGGGATTCATCACACCGCGCTGCTCAGCTCCGACGTGGAGCAGACGATCCGCTTCTACACCGGGATACTCGAGTTCCCGCTGACCGAGATCATCGAGAACCGAGACTATGCCGGGTCCACTCATTTTTTCTTCGACGTCGGCCACGGCAACCTGCTGGCCTTCTTCGACTTCCCCGGGCTTGATCTCGGCCCGTACGCCGAAGTCCTCGGCGGCCTGCACCACCTGGCGATCTCGGTGACGCCGGAGAAGTGGGCCGCGCTGCGCGCCAACCTGGACGCGGCCGGCATCGACTACGTAGAAGAGAGCGGCACCTCCCTTTATTTTCGCGACCCCGACGGCGCCCGCCTCGAGCTCCTCGCCGACCCCCTCGGCGAGATGTACGGCAGCCACGTCCTCTAGCGCCTCCCATGATCACGAAGACTTTTAGCCCGCCCGCGGGGTCCGCGGGGTCCGCGGGGTACAAGCCTTCCCGATCATGAAAATGCGCGCCCGGGGTGCTTTGTACGGGCTGGCGATTGGGGATGCGCTCGGGATGCCGACGCAGATGCTGTCCCGCCGCGAGATCACCGAGCGCTGGGGAGGGCTGCTGCGCGGCTTCGAGCCCGCTCCGCCCGGGCACCCGATCGCCGCCGGGATGCCCGCCGGCGCGGTCACCGACGACACCGAGCAGGCCGTCCTGCTCGGCCGCCTGCTGGTGCGGGGCGGCGGCGCGGTGGAGCCCCGCGAACTGGCGGCCGCCCTGGTCAGCTGGGAGCACGACATGGCCGAGCGCGGCTCGCTCGACCTCCTCGGCCCGTCCACCAAGCGCGCGGTCGCCGCCGTCCTGACGGGCACGTCCCCGGAAGAGGCGGGCGCCTCCGGCGACACCAACGGCGCGGCGATGCGCATCGCCCCGGTGGGTATTGCTTTCGCCCTGAACCAGCCGCCCTCCCCGGACCCTGCGCCCTCCCCGGACCCGGCGGCTCGCGTTGACATGTCGACACTGGTCGACCATGTGATAGCGGCAAGCCGTGTCACGCACAACACCGGCATCGCGCTGGCCGGCGCCGCCGCCGTGGCCGCCGCGGTGAGCGCGGGCATCTCCGGCGCCGGGATCGCCGGGGCGACGGCGCTGGCGATCGATGCGGCGCGGATCGCGGCGGATCGCGGCCACTGGGTGGCCGGCGCGGACGTCGCGGCCCGGATCGAATGGGCCGCCGGCCTGGTCGCGGGCCGGGCCGAGGCGCAGGCCGCCGAGCTCATCTACACTCTGGTCGGCACCAGCCTGGCCACCCAGGAATCCGTGCCGGCCGCCTTCGCCGTGCTGGCCGCGGTGCCGGGCGATCCGTGGCAGGCCTGCCTGCTGGCGGCGTCGCTCGGCGGCGACTGCGACACGATCGCGGCGATGGCCGGCGCGATCGCCGGGGCCTGCCACGGCGTCACCGCCTTCCCGCCCGAGGCGATCGCCGTCGTCGACGCCCAGGGTCTCGGGCTCGCAGCGCTGGCCGACGACCTGTACGCGTTGCGCTCGCGGCCCGTGGTGAGACAACTCAGGTGAGCCAGCCCCTGAACCGTCCGCCGCTACAGCGCCTTCTGTTCGCCGGCGAGGCGATTGTCGACCTGCTGATGCGGGTCCCTGCGCTGCCCGAGCGCGGCGGAGACATGCTCTCGGAGTCCGCCGCCATCGAAGTCGGCGGCGGGTTCAACATCATGGCCGCCGCCGTCAGGCAAGGCCTGCCCGTCCTCTATTGCGGCGGTCACGGCACCGGCCCGTGGGGCGAGAAGGTGCGTGCGGCCCTGGCCGCCGAGGATATCGGGTTGCTCCGCGAGCCGGACCCGGACCTAGACACGGGTTTTGACGTGGCCCTGGTCGAGGCGGACGGGGAACGGACGTTCATCACTCACCTGGGTGCCGAGTCGCTGCGCGAGCCGGACGCCTGGAACCTGGTCCGGGTCGGGCCAGGCGATGCGGTCTACGTGTCGGGCTACGGCCTGGTTTCGCCCGCCTCGGGTGCGATCCTCGGCGCCTGGGCCGCCGCCCTGCCGCCCGACGTCGTGCTGTTCGTCGACCCTGGCCCGCTGGTCGCGGACATCCCCGCGGCGGTGCTGGACCCGGTGCTGGCCCGCTGCGACTGGTGGAGCTGCAACCAGCGCGAAGCCGTCCTGCTCACCGGCACCACCGACCCGGCCGAGGCGGCCCGCCGCCTGGTCAGGCGAACCGGCCACGCCGACGTCATCGTCCGGGCTGGCCCGGATGGCGCTGTGCTGGCCCTGCGCGCGGGCGGCGGGTCCGGCCCGATGGACCACGGCCTGTCGCTCAGCCGCATTCCGGCTCCCGCGGTCACGGCGGTCGACACGACGGGCGCGGGAGACGCCCATTCCGGGGTATTCCTGGCCGGCCTGGCCGCCGGCTTGACCGCGAGCGACGCCGCCCGTCGCGCCAACGCCGCCGCCGCCCTGGCCGTCACCCGTTCCGGAGCGGCCGTGTCCCCCTCCCGCGCCGAACTAGACCAGTTCCTAGCCGCCTCCGGCTCGCGCCCTAACCTGCCCCCTGCGACGGCGGGCCCGGTCGTCAGGCCTTGATGTCGAGCACGACCGTGACGGTGATGCCGCCGGGGTCCACGGTGACATAGGTTTTAAGCGCGGTCTTGCTGGTCACGGTGACGGTCACAGTTACTGAGCCGCCGTCCGCCAGGGAGCCCGTGGCTGGCGTCACCGTCATCTCGCCGCTCAGGCCAGCCGGGACCTTGATCACGTAGTCACTGACCGGCCCGTCCACGGCGGAGAGAACGAATTTCCCGCTCGCCGCCTTGCCGCTGGTCGACGTGAGCGCCAGGGCGTCCGGCGCCACCTTGAGGACGCCCTGCTTGGGTGTCGGCGACGGGGACGGCGACGCGGTCCGGGTCGGGGACGGCGACGGGGACGGCGACGCGGTGCGGGTCGGGGATGGCGACGGGGTCGGGGTCGGCGACGGCGACGCGGTCGGCGACGCGGACGTCGGGGATGAGGATGTCCCCGATGCGGACGCCGAGGCCTGCGGCGTTCTGTGCCCGGTGGCGGAACCTGGGCTGATCGCGCCCTCCAGCGCGGTTTCCGAAGGCGTCGGCTGGCCCGTCGCGGGCGAAGCCTGATGTCCCGGCGATGGCGACGCGCTCGCGGGGCCTGCAGCGCCGGGCGAGCCCCCGGAGACCCCGCCGCTGTTCGCGAGGGTAGAGGCCTGAGCGCGGTGCGAACCGCCGACCGTCAGCATCACGATGATCCCGGCCGTCGCGCCCACCGCCGCCACCGTCGCCACGACCGCCGCCGCGCGGGGATGCCGCGGTCGCCGCCGCCACGGCGGTCCCGGTGAGCCGGGTACCTTCGGGAATCCCGTCGGGCCGAACGCCCCCGCGCGATGCGCCGTGCTCACGCGATCCGCGCGCCCGGTCGGCGTGCTGTCGGTGCAGCCGTTTAGTACCTGCCTGCGCAGCCCGACCGGAAGCTCGACCGCGGGCCAGGCGTCATCGCCGCTGGCCGCCCGGGACATCTTCGGAGGCGGTGACGTGACGCCCGCCGCGCTGCGCCGCCGCAGGCATTCGCTCCGCGCCACCGCGTGCAGCCAGGAGCCAAGCTTGCCGGGGTCGCGCAGCCCGTCGAGCCTGGAGGTGGCGATGAGGAAGGTATCCCGCACGACGTCGGCGGCGGCGTCAGGGCCGGGCAACATGAAGCTGCAGTACGCGTAGAGCGGCGCGGCGTACCGGTCGTACGTTTCGACGAGCCCGTCCGGGTCACCTGCGACGATGGCCGCGACCAACTCTTGGTCCTGCATGCGCATAACGCTAATGTTGTCTGGCACCTAGCTCAGCCGGAACGAATAACCAGATAGCCGAAAAAGGGTAACAACGCCATCACGGGCAACGCGCTTACGGTCAGTTGTAGCTCGCGTCCGGAGGCTGCATCCGCCTGGGATCATCTTGGGCCGGAGGATGAAACGGGATCCACACCTGCACGCTTGTCCCGGCCCCGAGCGCTGACTTGAGCATCGCGTGACCACCGTGAGCAGCGGCGATCGCCTGCACGATGGACAGGCCGAGACCGCTGCCGTGGCCGTCGTTACCGTTGTACCCACCCCGGTAGAACCGGTCGAACGCGCGGGCCGCCGACTCGTCGTCCATGCCCTGGCCCGCGTCGGTCACCTCGAGCAGCGCGCCCAGGCCGACCTGGGACAGCCGGACGGCCACCGGGGTATCCGGACTTGTGTGCTCGCGGACGTTGCCGAGCAGGTTGGCCAGCACCTGCCTGATCCGCGGCTCGTCGGCCACGACCACCAGGCTGTTCGGTGTCCTGGCGTTGACCGGCCGGTCCGGCTCCACCGCCTGGGCGTCGGCGACGGCGTCGGCGACCAGGGCTGACAGGTCGGTCTCGGTCAGGTCCAGGGAGGAGTTGCGGTCCAGCCGGGCCAGCTCGAGCAGCTCGGCGACCAGGCTGGACATCCGCTCGGCCTCCTGCTCGATCCGGCGCATGGCGTTCGGCAGCCGGTCCGGACCCAGCGCGCCCTGCCGGTACAGCTCGGCGTAACCCTTGATGGTGGTCAGCGGCGTGCGCAGCTCGTGCGACGCGTCCG
>JBEKEK010000232.1:0-12721 GCA_050013875.1 Trebonia sp.
CTTACGGCCCTATCGGCCCGACTCCCCGAAGAGGGCGAGGTCGTATCCAGATGATTTCAGGAGGACGCCCTGAAGGGCGTCTACAGGCGCTGGGACTGGCGATTCTGCGACGGGCATGCAGCCGGAGCGCGGCTTCCACCTGCTAGCTCCGACGCTCAACTCGCGCGCCTCTCCGGCTGCGCGCCGCCCCCGTCTCATCCGGACGTACCGATCGCCACCGTCTAGCCCTTGGAGTTGATGTGGGTGCGTCGTGATCACAGCCAGACCCGCCGCCTTCCGGCTGCTCTAGCTGGTGGGCGCGACCTTGGAGTCGCGAGCGAGGGAGTCAATCCAGCGCTCGAGGCGGCGCCCCTCGCGGATCATCAGTTCGGGATCACGAAACGTGTTCGTGAGGAGCGCGATCCCCTCGTACGACGCCAGCAGGGCGAACGCCAGGTCGCGAGCATCGCGCCTGCCCATCGCTTTGAACTGCTGCTCGATCCAGACGATCGGCATATGCATGAGCTCTTTACTGGCTTGAGCAAGGTCGTTATCTTGCTTGTCGAGTTCTGAGCACAAGCTGCCTCTCGGGCAGCCGTACAGCACCACCTGATCGGACTGCGACACGAGCAGCCGGACAAGCGTCTTCAGGCGGGCCCTAGGGGTACGGTGCTGCTGCTCGAGCCACGACAGCCGCTCACGGCTGTCTTGGGCGTAGGAGTCGATTGCAGCGGCGACGAGTTCGTCTTTGGACTTGAAGTAGTAGTAGACGTTGCCGACCGGCACGTCGGAGGCCTCCGCGATATCCGCGATGGTCGTGGCCTCGAATCCTTGGCGGTAAATCGTTTCGCGCGCGCCGGCTATCAGGCGGTCTCGTTTTCCGGGCCTCTCGCTTGTCACAGAGGCAGCCATAGCTCGTCCTTTCCTGTGCTGGACGGTGACCGATGGAACCGCCCAGCTGACCCACGGCTCATTTCCAAGACACTGGAGGGTTAGTCAGCTAACTAGCCTAGCACCGCGGCGGCACCGCATGTGCCAGCGGTTTGGATCGCTCCTGGTTGCAGGTGCAGCCAGCCGACGGCGCGTTCCGTCGGCTGGCTTGCTGGGACGAGGGTCTCGAGCGCGTGCTTTTGCGATGCGCCGGAACAGCCGTGCCCTCTGCGGCGCGGCTCGATAACCCGCGGCGTTCTGCTTGGCCAGCTGGGACATGAAGTGCTTCTGGTGTCGATCCGCCAGCCACGGAGACGGGTGAGGCCCGGTTGTCGTCCGCGCCCGGGGCCATGTCGACGACCCGCACGTTGGTCGACCGCAATGCGATCAGCGCGGCGATCACGAGTGCGATGCTGGCGCCGAGCAGCCCTCGCTGGAAGCCAAGCGTGAGCGCCTCGGACGGCTGGGCGTGCGTCGCGAGCAGCTGGTTGGTGCGGCCCGTGGCGAGCGAGACGAAGATGGCAAGCCCCAGCGCGCCCCCGAGCTGGAAGGACGCGGTGATCAGCGACGCGGCGAGCCCAGCCTTGTCGGCCGGCACACCCCCGTTGGCGGCATTCTGAACGCCCACCAGCACGAGGCCCACGCCGGCCCCCATGATTACGATTCCCGGGAGGAGATCTGGCAGATAGGTGAAGCCGTGCGCCGGTAGCCGGGAAAGCCAGAACACTCCCGCGGCGCCCAGCAGTGCCCCCGTGGCGATAAGCGGCCGGGTGCCGATCTTCGGGATCGCTTTCGTCGCCGCGCCCGCCCCGGCGGCGGCGCCCACCGTCACCGGCAGGTAACACAGGCCAGTGCGGATCGCCGAGTAGTGGAGCACTTCCTCCATATAGAGCGTGACGAGGAAGAACATCGTGTAGAAGCCGGCCATCGCAAGAATCTGGGTGACATCGGCCGCCCCGAGGCCCTTGATCTTGAACAGCGACAGAGGCGCGAGCGGGTTGCTATGGCGCTGCTCGTTGAACACGAACAGGACGACAAGCGCAAGGGCGCCTGCGAGCTCCCCGAGGGTCCGGGCAGTGCCCCAGCCGACGCTGGGGGCGTTCACCAGGACGTAGACCAGCAGAAGCATGCCGCTCGTGATGAGACTGGCGCCGACCGTGTCGAAGTCCCGCAATGGCGGCGCCTTAGGCCGTTCGGCATCGACGAGCCGGAACGACGCGGCAAGGATGACCGCCACGACCGGGAGGTTGACGAAGAAAACCCACCGCCAGCTCACCTCGGACGTGAGCACACCGCCGAAGACCACTCCGGCGGCGCCCGACAGGGCGCCAACACCACCCCAGGCGCCAAGCGCTTTGACCCGATCGCCGCGGGTGTGAAAGGACGTCGTCAGGATGGAAAGCGCCGCGGGCGTCATCATCGCCGCACCAACACCCTGAACCAGCCGGCCCCCGATCAGCACCCCTTCGCTTCCGGCCAGACCGCACACGAGCGACGAGATCCCGAACAGCGACGTCCCCGCGACAAGCAGGCGCCGCCGGCCGAGCAGATCAGCCGCGCGGCCGCCGAGCAGCAAGAACCCGCCGTAGGTGAGCAGGTACGCGCTCGCGACCCACTGCAGGCTCTGGACCGAGAAGCCCAGATGAGCCCGGATCTCCGGTAGCGCGATATTCACGATGGACGCATCGAGAAGATCGATGAACCCGACCGCGCACAGCAGGACAAGGCTGAGCTTGCCGCGACGCGTCCCGAGAAATGACGGCGGAGCTGATGTTGCCTGTATAGCTGCCATGGGAGAGGCCTCCAGGTCACTTCGGTTAGTTACTCGACTAACTTGTCACATCAACAGCGGCGGGTCAAGTTAGCCAGCTAACTGAGATGAGCAAGGCACGAACGCTAGTCAAGCCGCCGGCCTCGGGCTTGCTGCAGCTCCTCGGCCGGGACGGCAGTGTCCGGGCAACTCATCGGACGGATCCCGCTGAGCGCCTGCCTGCCGGTGCTCATGGCGCCGGCGCAGCTGGCGCTCGTGCCCCTGCTGCGGGCCCGGCTCACGCCGCCGGCGGAACAGCCGGCCGCACCCGGCGGTCCGGCGCCTGACACCATGCGCCCGCAACCTGAGGCAGCCTGCGGCGACCGGTAGCCGCGTCACGGACCAGTCCCAGCCTGCACGAACGAACGTCCCGGGGTCCCAGACCTCGGGCATTTGCGCCTTTGTCGCTGCCAGTCGGCCGGAACGGCGGCGACCAGCACTGCTGCCAACCAAACCCGAGGATTTCCCGAGAGCACCTGATGAACCGCTTTGCAGTCGCCTCAATACATGGGGGTCACAGCCTTCGGCCGTCCACTGCTGACCAGCGGCACTGATCCGCTAACGGTCTGCCGCTTGTCAGGATGAGACGCTGGCCCGCGTTTTCCGGGAACGGATGTGCCGCAGCTTGTCTTCCAGGCCGCTGACTTCGCCGAGCCACTGCCGTTCCCGCGCCTCGGTGAGCCGGCTGACGGTGCTGGCCTCGATTTGGTCCAGGCGAGGCAGCTGCGCGGGGTCGATCCGCGGGAACCGGCACTTGATGCAGGCGTGCTCATGCACGCACGGGGTTCCGTAGGGGCGGAAGCAGTCGCCTAGTTCGACGCGGCGGAGCTCGAAGTGCTTCTCGAAGTCAGCCCATTCGTCTGGGCGACGTCGCGGTACTCGGCGGAGTCGCGCTGAGCGCGGCGGCGGGTGACGAATTCCTGGTGGCGGCGGATGACCTCTTCGGGGAACACAGCGGTGTAGCCGCGGGTGGTTTCCAGGTCGATGTGGCCGAGAATCGCGGCGGCGATGGGCAGCGGAGGCCCGAGCCGACCATCTCGGTGGTGAACAGGCGGCGGACGTCGTGCGGGGTGAAGGTGACGGGCTTGCCCGCGTCAGCGATCCCGGCAGCGTCCGCAGCTGCATTGAGGATGGTGCGGACGTAGTGCTGGCACAGGACCTCGTGGCGGGCGCCGACGCGGCGGTCGAACAGGTGCGGCAGCGGCTGGCCGTGCTGTTTCTCGTGCGGGTCGTACCGGACCGACAACGGGACCTGGGGCTGGCTCCCGCGGGCGCCGAGCAGACTGTCTGGCTGCTACAGGAGATCGATCCGTAGGAGCTCGGTCGTGGTGCCGGTCACTAGCTGGTCAGCACTGGAAGCAACTGAGAGCGCCCGATGCGGGAGCTCGATCTGCAAGATGGCCTCGCGCTCTGCCTGGAGGTCCCATACCTGAACGGTCTTGCCGCCGCCGGAGATGATGACGGGCCGCCCGTGCCGCTCACCAACCGCCACGGACTTCATCCCGCGGCTGTGGCCGGGCAGCACCTGGTCGCCGGGGCGCAGGCCGCAGCGGCGGCGCAGCGCGGCGGGAATCGCGATATACGCCCGGCCGGGCAGGGTGACCATGCCGCCGGTGTCGCGGCGGGCGGTTACCACGCCCGCGTCCGCGGTCGGGGTCAGCCGGTCACCGCCGGACCAGCCCAGCGCGCTGATGACGGCGCGGTCGGCGATCCGGCCGGAGGCGTCGATGCGGCCGATCCCGTAGACCACGTCCTCGGGAACTGACGGCACGGGCGCCGGGAGGGCCAGCGGCAACGGCCGGCCTGCGGCGGACCTGGCGGGCCGACGGGACGGCGGACGAAGGGATAACAGGAGCCAGAGGCTGTGCGGTCACGGCTGCCTCCCCGCAGGGAGGAGGGCTGGAGCGGCTGCGATACAGACGACGGACCTGCTCGCAGGCATGTTCAGGTGGTTCGCGTGTGGGGGATTACCCGCCAGTTCGAGCGTCCGAGGCGGGACTTGACCACTCCGGCCGGTGAGTTCTCCCCAGACGAGGGAGAACCACCACGGCGTGTTCAAGCGCCATCCGTTTTGGGGAGATTTCACCGTTTTGGGTGCCCGAGGGCCGACTGCACCAAAAAACCCATGCCTTCTGAACTGCGAGTTTTCTCCAGACGTCCCCGGTGGTGCGCGATGAACACCACGCAACACGTCATCAAATGGTCTACCGCGTGCGCCATCGTTGGCGTTGCGGCAATCGCTGCGGTGGCGTCGTACGAGCGTGCTTACGCTCTCGTGCGGGTGCACGGCGAGGCGGGTTGGACGAGGCGTCTGATCCCGCTCACGGTGGACGGGCTGATTTACGCGAGTTCGATGGTCATGCTGGACTCGGCGCGTCGCAAGACGCCGGTTCCCGCGCTGGCGCGCTGGCTCGTCGGCCTGGGCATCGCAGCGACGCTCGCGGCCAACATTGCCCATGGCCTGGGACATGGGCCTATCGGCGCGGCGGTGGCCGCGCGGCCGGCGGTCGCGCTCGTCGGCTCCGACGAACTCCTCATGATGGTCACCCGAAGTTCTCAGGCCGCATTCGATGACACGTCTGACAGCAGGACCACTGCGGATCCCTGCAGGAGCAAGCGGCTCAGGTGTTCGCCGAGCAGCTTGCGGCGGACCGGGTTCCCTCAATTCGTACGATCCGCGCTCAGCTCCACGTCGGCCAGCCCCGGGCAGAGCGGCTGCGAGACTATCTCGCCGCAGGTCAAGAGTCGTAAGGAGAACATCGCTGCATAGCGATGACGACTCATTCGTGCACGCTGGATAGCTCGATGTCGTAGCCGTGGTCGCCGTGCCGTGTCAGGTCAGCTCTCCAAAGCCGCGCGCCCGCTGCCCTGGGTTCCACAGCTCGACATGGCGATAGTTCGCGAACCAGAGCCATGAGGGTCATCGCGCGAACCGCCCTCGTCGCGGTGGCGCCGTCCTGATGCTGCACTGCATGAGAGTGACGCGCGAATCTCTTGAGCGACGGGGCGGCTCCGGGCATGATTAAATCCAGCGGATAGGCAACGGATTGGGTGCTTCAACGGCATCCATGAACATCCAGGGTCAATTGACCGAGGAGTTCCGTGAGAGGGGATCCCGTGCGCATCATCCAGCTTTTTCTTGCCGGGTTGGCACTAGTCGGCGTCGCGGCAATGGTCGTCTTGGCCCCCGGCGCGGCCGGGTCAACGCACAGCGTTGCCGACACGGGAGTTGCCTCGGTGTCGCTGACCCCCGACTCGATGGTGTGGGACATCGCATCGCCTCCTAGCCAGCCCTCAGTCACATCCTAGCCAGCCCTCAGTCACAGCCCAGCCCTCAGTCACAGCAATGTCCAGTGACACCGTGCCGTGCCGACGATCCCCTCGTGCAACTGCACTAGCTCCCAGGATGACTCATCCCTAGCACGTGGCATCGGCGATGTCCGCTGCTATGCTGTGTCCTAAATGCTACTTGATGTCGCGACATGTTGTTATTTATGCCGTTTTGTTGGAGAACGAGTCGCGGACGATAGCTCCATCCACCTTCACCGGGGACGTGGGATTCGGGGTACTGTGGTGGCGCAGCTTCGCGTGCTTGAGGCATTTGGAGTTAGTCCGGTGGCAGAGATGGTGTATCTCGCCATGCTTGAGCATCCGGCCAACGGGGTATCGGCGCTGGCCGAAAAGGTCGGCGTCTCCGAGACGGTGGTCAAGGAGTCCCTGGACGAGCTGGCCATGATCTCCCTGCTGAAGCCAAGCGCAGAGGATCCCGGTGTCCTCCGGCCGGTTGCCCCGGAGATCGGCCTTGAGGCGCTCCTCGCGCGTCAGCAGGCAGAACTGGTGCACAGGCAGGCTCAACTTGAGGAGAGCCGCGCCGGACTGGCCGTGGTCATCGCCGAGCAGGCGAGCCGACGCCCAGCCGGGCCGAAGACGGACGCCGAGGAGTTCCTCGGCATCGACGCCATCCGTGATCAGTTGGAGCAGCTCGCTCATAAGACGCAATACGAGGTTCTCACGTTCGCGCCCGGCGGTGCCCAGTCCGCGCAGGCGCTGCAGGCCAGCAAGCCGCTGGACGAGCAGATGCTCGGCCGGGCCGTCAACATACGGACCATCTACCTCGACAGCGTCCGCAATGACCCGCCGACCGTCAGCTACGCGCGGTGGCTCACCGTCCTGGGCGGCCAGGTCCGCACCGTCCCCGTGCTTCCGCTGCGCCTGATCGTCGTCGACAGGTCCGTCGCCGTCGTTCCGCTTGACCCCAACGTCACCAGCGCTGGCATTACCCTGCTGCGCAGTCCAGGGGCCGTGGCGGCCATGCACGCGCTGTTCGAGCAGGTGTGGGAGAACGCCACCCCGCTTGGCGTAGCGCAACCCCGCGTCAGGCAGAACCTGACGCGCCAGGACGCGGCCCTCCTGAGGCTGCTGTCCCAGGGTGACACCGACGAGGTGGTCGCGCGCAAGCTGGGAGTATCGGTGCGCACCGTACGGCGGATGGCGTCCGAACTCATGGCCGAACTCGGGGCGCGGAGTCGGTTCCAGGCGGGGGTACGCGCGTCTGAACGCGGCTGGCTCGACCCCGGCATTGACCTGTCGAGCGGCGGCTAGGCCACGCCAGCGTGCGAAGCCGAAAATTCATGATTTCTTAACGACAAATTCGGTGCGTCGAGGCATTCCACCTGTGGTGCCGGGACCCGTCCAGATCCAGGACGGCCCCCGGCACCATCTTGCTGACCTCGCGGTCTAGTGGCGGTCGCTCGGTCAACTACCTCGGATATTCGTGGATTTCGCCCGGGGGGGGACGGGCTTACCCATTTCGTATCCAGTAGCACTAATCATGCAAGGAAGGAGCCAGGCCGTTCAAGGGATTCGCCTGTCACCCTCCTGCACTGCAGCATTAGGACACGCAGGATCAGGACAGCGTTGGCGTCCCGCCGCGCCCAACGCGGGTCACCGGCGAGGGCTGGCGGGTACGCACGGCAGCAGGGATTCGCCCCGCTAATCCCTTCTTAGCCTGGATCCGCGGGTCCGTCCCACAGGTGCAGCCCCGACCGTGCGGCACGGTCTCTGATCGGTTCGGAGAGCACCCCTGCGCAGGCGAGGGCCAGCTCGGGCACCGCTTCCTGGTGTAGCTTCGCGTACCGGGCAGCCGCGGATTTCAGCTGGTCGCCGAGTTGCTTTATGCGCCGGGCTGTCTGCGAGGTCGTCTGCTTTGCATCGACCAGCAGTGGCTTGCCGTTGCGCCTTGCCGCGAAATCGAAGCCGTGAGGACCGCAAGACTTCCCTGCAGCCAGCTCGATCTGCGGGTCGTGCTCCAGTATCCGCAGGACGAACTGCTCGAACGCGGCCCCGCGGGTCTCGGTGCTCTCCCGAGGGCGCATGCCAGGAGGAGTGTTCACGTGCAATTACTACCACTTTGCGCGCTTGTGTGCTCCGGTACGCGCTGTGGTCGGCGTGGACATCTCATGGTGCGCTCTCTCTCATCCGAGGCAATTTGGTTATAATTATGAGATGTTGCCAAATTTCTCGTTATCTGCAGGACTGGAGTCGAAAACCGGCCTCCAATTACCGATATTTCAGCTATTCGCCTGACACGGCACACGGCTTTCTCGATCCTGGAAAGGATGCTCTTTCCTCTCATGGGAGACCGCAATGGTGGCGACATTCAGGGAGGGTGGGCTGGTGGCCTGGGCGGAGGCATCGGGTCAGCGGCGGACCAGTGGACGCGCGGGCGGCGGGTTGCGGTTCGCGTTTTACGGGCGGGTGTCGACCGAAGACCGGCAGGACCCGGTGACGTCGCGGGCGCGGCAGCGGGAGCAGGCCTAGGCGCTGGTCCGGGGGCACGGCCATATTGTGGCGGAGTTCTTCGACGAGGGGGAGAACCGGTCGGTGGCGTGGGGCCGCCGCCCGCAGGCGGCGGCGCTGGTCGCCTGCTCGCGGATGCGTGCCGGGTCTGGGACGCGGGGAGTACGAGCGGGCGTTCTACGGCAGCCAGTACGCGCTGATGGCGCCGCTGTTCGAGCACTACGGCGTGCAGCTGTGGATGCCGGAGGCCGGCGGGCGGGTCGATTTCGCCTCGGAGCAAGGCTCACGCCACCTGGGGCCGCCGCGCCCACCGCCTCGAACCCGACCCCGAAACCGCCCATGTGGTGCGGTGGATCTTCGCCAAGCGCCTCGCCGGGCACTCGGTGGCCCGGATCGCCCGCGCTTTGAACGAGGCGGGCGTCCCGTGCCCGTCGGCGGCCGACCCGCAGCGGAACCCGCACCGCGCGGGCACCGGGTGGGCGCTTGGCACGGTGACCACGATCTTGCAGAACCCCCGCTATACCGGGCACCAGGTGTGGAACCGGCAGCGGACCGACAAGGACCTGGCCGACCCGGCCGATGTCAGCCTGGACATAAAAGCGTGCAGCGGTGGAACCTGCCCGACGGCTTGGTCATCTCCAACCAGCCCGCGCACCAGGCTCTGGTGGGTGAGGCCGATTACATCGCCGCCCAGGACGTCCGCGCCGCCCGCGGCCCCGCGCCGCGCGGTAAGGTCAGCTCGCCGGAAAGGCGAGTGGAACAAGAACCCCAAGCCGTTCGTCTGGACCAAGACCGCCGATGAGATCCTGGAGACCCTCGCCGCCTACGGCCGCAGGGTCAGCAGCCAGGAACGCTAGGCGGGCCGCCGGCGGAGTCCGGCCGGAACGCGAGTACCCGCTGCTGCCCGTAGACCCCGAAGCCGAGCCGCTGCAGGACCGGCGAGGACGCCGGCTCGGCATGGACCAGCGCGAGGGTCGCTCCCCCGGCCGCCGCATGAGCCAGCCGGGCACGGACCAGGGCCCGGTAGATCCCCCGGCCCCGGAACGCGGGCACCACGGCGGCTCCCCACAGCCGGGCAACCGGGCCCGCGAGCGTATAACCGCCGGCGCCTGCCGGCGTCTGGTTCCAGTACCCCACGAAACAGCCCGGCGCCAGGCCGGCGAAAGCCCGGTCGACATCAGCGTCAGACGGCGGCCGATACCCCCAGGCGGCACAGCTGGCCCGCTCATAGCGGGCGACGTCTTCCCTGGTGCGGACCGGCCGCGCGGTGACGTCCCCGGGCAGCGGCCAGTCCGGGACAGGACCGTCAAGGGGGTACGCGCAGATGTCGATCGTGCGGTCCACGCTCGCCCCCAGGTCCAGCAGCGCCTGGCCGGCGCCTTCCGGCGAGTACCCGGGGCCCACCTTCCAGAAGGCCTCAGCCACATGCCGGCCCCGCAGCTCGCCCAGCACCCGGCCGGCCAGCTCCGCCGCGGTCATCCCCCCGGGCGCGACCCGCATTACCGTCGCCGCCCCGCCGGCGACGTAGAATTCCAGCCACCCCAGGTCCACGTGAACAGAATCCGGCGGGAACCAGCGAGAGACCCAAGCCGCAGACGCCTGCAGCACCTCATGCGCTGACCAGCTCATCCGGCCCCCGAATTAAGGACTCAGGACACTCGGTCGGTGGTTCCGCCGTGCTCGTCGCGGCGTCCCGGCTGGCACAGTGCGTTGCCCGGGCTCACGTTGCGGACGGTGTCGAGGGGCTGGGATGCGCCACTCGATATCCGCCTCATTGGTCGGATCTGGCTCTCATGATCCGCGCCCCACTAATGTCATGCTGCCGATACTGGGTAAAAGTCACCAACCTGGAACGGGAGCGGCTGATGTCGACGGGTCGCCCGGTCAAGACAATAACGACGCGTCAGAAGCTCACAGGAAGGTCAGCAGCCCTGCTTGCACAAAGAGGAATCGTTTGGTGCGCTTCGGGAACGCTCGGTCATGTAGTCGTCATGCTGCCAGCTGGTGGTCGGCGTCACGCTTCAAACGCGAAACCCTCCCACAAGGGAATTCGATGCCGACAAAATAGCCACCGACTGCTCCGGATACAGGCAGGTAGAAACCCCCGGCGAAGGTCACTCAGAAAGAATGAGACGCTTGCCGTCCGACTGTCAATTGCCTAGCGCGCCATTCGACACTTCTTAAGGTTCCTGCAGGAATCCGGGCTAGCCTGTCGGCCAATGTTGGAAAATAGTTCCCTAATGTTGAAGGCGCCCGCCCCCTAACACGCTCACCGTACATGGCGGTATTGCCCAGGAGTTAGGGTCGGCGCAAATCGGATTTATTTGCGGATCGCCCTGGTAGAGGCGTGATCAACTTACCGTTGCAGCCCTGAGGGCTGAACTTCTGAGCAGCAACGAGGACAAACGCCGCCCCTGAGCGACGACGAACGCCACCCCTGGCAGATGTCCTGCGATAGTGCTCCACCGGGTATCAACGTCGCAACGTCGCAACGTCGCAACGTCGCAATGTCCCGGGCCCCCTGGGACCCTCTCTGCCAGGACGTTTCTTCGACAAAGAATCGGTTGTCGCGTTATTTAGTGTCGCTCGCACATTGGGCTGCTAGCTTGTGAGGTGGCAGTTCCCGGGTAGGTGGCTGGGTGAACTGTAGCGACCCCGGATGGTCCGGCAGGCCATCACGTCGGTCGCAGGGGCTGAGGCGGGTGAATCCCCAGACGCAGCGGGTGGGCGTAATGCGGACATGCCAGGTGTTTGTTTCTCATACCTCTGATATGGGCGAGTTTCCCGAGGATCGGTCATTTGTGCAGGCTGCTCTTGACGCCGTGAGCCGCGCAGGCATGGCGTCGGTCGATATGCGCTACTTCGCCGCGCGCGACGGCGGGCCAGCCGACTACTGTCGGGAGCGGGTCCGCGAATGCGAGGTCTACGTGGCGGTGATCGGATTCCGGTACGGTTCGATGGTGCCGGGTGAGGCGGTGTCTTACACCGAGCTCGAATTCGACGAGGCTAGCGTCGCTGGCCTGCCCCGGCTGGTGTTCTTGCTTGATGAGCCCGTCGGCCTGCCGTCCGCGCTGATTGATGCGGATCGTGGCGCGGTGGAGGGGTTCCGCCAGCGGCTGCGCGGCGCCGGGCTGATCGTGCGGGTTTTCACCTCGGCTGCCTCTCTGGAGCTTGAGGTGTTCCATGCGCTGAGGGAGGTGGCCGGCAGCATGCTGTCGGCCGTCCAGGGGACGGCACCGCCAACGCTGACGGTACGGCACCCACTGCCTTCGGACGCAGCGGCGTTCGCTGGCAAGGAGGACGAACGGGGCCGGATCACAGCTGGGGTAACCGAAGCCGCCGGGACAGGCGGGGTGGTGGCGATCCATGCGATCGGCGGGACGCCTCGGGTGAGCAAGACCGCGCTGGCCATCCATGTCGCCCACCTGCTGCGAGACCGGTTCCGTGACCGCCAGCTATTCGTCAACTTGCACGGGCACACCCCACAGGAGCCGGTGACGCCGGAGGCGGCGCTGACGGGATTGCTGACCGCCACTGGGTTGGACGCCCGTCACCTGCCCGAGGACCTGGAGGGTGGGACCAGCCTGCACCGGCGGATCCTGGCGGCCGACAGCGAGCTCCTGCTGCCGGCGGCCACCGAGCCAGCTGGCATCGCCTCGCCGACGCTCGTGCCCCGGCAGCTGCCCACCGCGACGCGGCATTTCACCGGCCGGGCCGAGGCGCTCGAGGCGCTCGGGGCGCTGGCGGCTGAGGCGGCCGGGGCGAGCCAGGCGACGGTGATCTCGGTTATCGACGGGACGGCCGGGATCGGCAAGACCACCCTGGCCCTGCATTTCGCGCACCAGGTGGCCGGGCAGTTCCCTGACGGGCAGCTGTATGTGAACCTGCGCGGTTTCGATCCGGCCGGGCCGCAGATGACCTCGGTTGAGGCCATCAGGCTCTTCCTTGACGCCCTGGCCGTGCCGGCCGCCAGGATTCCGGCTGGCCTGGACGCGCAGGCGGGCTTGTACCGCAGCCTGCTGGTCGGCAAGCGGATGCTGGTGCTGCTTGATAACGCACGTGACGTCGATCAGGTCCGGCCGCTGCTGCCTGCCAGCCCCGGCTGCCTGGTTATCGTCACCAGCCGCAGCCAGCTCACCAGCCTGGTCGCGGCCGAGGGGGCGTCACCGCTCACCCTGGATGTGCTCACCGACGCCGAGGCGC
>JBEKEK010000233.1:0-10091 GCA_050013875.1 Trebonia sp.
CGCGAACGCCTCCCGGGCTTCGTCCATGGCATCAGGGTCGCCGGTGAGGTTGGTCGCGTTCATCGGCGTGAGGATCTTGCCCGGGGCGATCGCGTTCACCCGGATCGACCAGGCACCAAGCTCGGCGGCGACGTTCTTCGTCAACGCGACGACCGCGCCCTTGGCCGCACCGTAGATGTGCGGGCCGAGACCCCCCTGCAGCCCGCCGATGCTGGTCGTGCTCAAGATCACCCCGGAGTGCTGCTGCTTCATGATGCGGGCCGCGTGCTTCATGCCGAGAAACACCGACCGCAGCAGCACCGTCATCGTGAACTCGTACTCCTCGATCGGTATCTCGTCGATACCACCGTGGGTTCCGACTATCCCGGCGTTGTTGAACATGCAGTCCAGCCGGCCGAACTCGCGCACGGCCACCTCAACGGCGTTCGCGACGTCCGGTTCGGCCGTCACGTCGCAGTGCAGGTAGCGGGACCGGTCGCCTAGCTCTTCGGCGACCCGCTGGCCCCTGGTGTCCTGGATGTCGGTGAGCAGGACGGCCGCGCCTTCCGCGTGCATCAGCCGCGCGGTGGCCTCACCGAGCCCGCTGGCGGCGCCGGTGACGACGACGACCTTGCCCGAAACCCGTCCTGTCATGGTTCTCCCCGGCGCCCGACTGCCCTACCGACGGCGCCACGCTGGCGGACTATCTTGTCACTAACTACAATAACCATCTGTCTGGGCCTGGGTGAGCCCGCTGCTTCAGAACAACTTGTCCTTTGCTCTTGTTCGCCAGTACCTGCTGGGGGCATCGTGGCCTTGAGGCGGCTGGCGAGGGAGCCTGCGCTGCCCGTGGAGTCGCGGAGGTGGTTACCGTGCCGGTCGGTCAGGAGCCGTTGGCGTACAACAGCCTGTGGCAGCTCAGGAACGATACCTGGTCCAGCCTGGAGGAATCCACCACTCAGCTGGCCCTCGCCGACGCTCAGCAGCGTTCCATCGAGCAGCTGGCCGGGACAGTAACCAGGTTCCTGGATGTTCTCGGCTCGATCGAGCGATTCTGGGGATTTCCCGGCGAACGGACCTTCCACGTGCTGCAGCGGCTCTTCTCAGCGGGTGAGTACAGCCGGCTCGCCGGCGTGGTGGGCCAGGTCAACCGGGCATTGGTCACCGAGTCCTATCGCCGCGGTCAGGCCTGGGATTTGCGCGTCGAGGATGACGCACGCGATCGCGACGCCCGCCCGGTGAAGCAGCCTGGGAGTGTCAAGCCTTACTTCGAGGTTCTCGTCGTCGAGGACCTGACCGGGGAGCAGGAAAGCGCGCTGCGCGAAGAGCTGTGGCGGTGGCGTCGCCCGGACGACCAGTTTCTCTACGAGATCGTCGTGGTGCCCAGCTTCGAGGACGCGCTCCTGGCCGCACGGCTGAACTTCAGGCTGCAGGCGTGCGTGGTCCGCCGCCGGTTCACCCACCGGTCTCGCCACGACTTGTCCTCGGTCGCCCAGTTCGCGTACAGCGGCGGATCTGCTGACCTGATGGAACGCTCGCCGGATGACCGCGCTCAGGTCCTGGCCAGATCGCTGGCCAGGATCAGGCCCGAGCTCGACCTGTACCTGATGACGGAGATCTCCGTCGAGGACCTGGCCGGCCGCCTCAGTCATCATTTCCGGCGTATCTTCCATGCCCGGGAAGGGTCGCTCGAGCTGCACCTGTCCATCATGGATGGCGTCGCGGCCCGGTATCGCGCGCCGTTTTTCAGCGCGCTGCGGAACTACAGCAACAAGCCCACCGGGGTATTCCACGCGCTGCCGATCTCGCACGCCAAATCGATCGTCAACTCGCACTGGATCCAGGACATGCTGGACTTTTACGGCCTGAACATCTTCCTGGCCGAGACGTCGGCGACCTGCGGCGGGCTCGACTCGCTGCTCGAACCCACCGGGCCGCTCCGTGAGGCCCAGCAGCTCGCGGCCGAGACGTTCGGCTCCCGGCAGACTTTCTTCGTCACCAACGGGACCTCCACGGCCAACAAGATCGTGGTGCAGGCGCTGGTCAAGCCCGGCGACATCGTCCTGGTCGACCGGAACTGCCACCAGTCGCACCACTACGGGCTGATGTTGGCCGGCGCCATGGTGAGCTACCTGGAGGCCTACCCGCTGCATGAGTACTCGATGTACGGCGCGGTCCCGCTGACCGAGATCAAGCGCCAGTTGCTGGCGCTGCGGCGGGCCGGCAAGCTGGACCGGGTCAAGATGCTGCTGCTGACCAACTGCACCTTCGACGGGATCGTCTACGACGTCAGGCGGGTGATGGAGGAGTGCCTGGCGATCAAGCCTGACCTGGTGTTCTTGTGGGACGAGGCCTGGTTCGCCTTCGCCAGGTTCCACCCGGTCTACCGGCCGCGCACCGCCATGCGGGCCGCCCGCACGCTAGCGGAGAAGCTGCGGCTACCCGAGTACCGCGAGCGACATCAGGAGTTTCTGAACGAGGTTGGCGCGGTCGATGCCGCGGACGACGAGGTGCTGCTGGAGCGGCGACTGCTGCCCGATCCGGCCCGGGCCCGGGTCCGGGTCTACTCGACTCAGTCAACCCACAAGACGCTGACCTCGCTGCGGCAGGGCGCCATGATCCACGTCTTCGACCAGGACTTCAGCCAGCATGTGGAGGAGACTTTCCACGAGGCCTACATGACGCACACCTCAACCTCGCCGAATTACCAGATCCTCGCTTCCCTGGACCTGGGCCGCCGCCAGGCCGCGCTAGAGGGTTTCGAGCTGGTAGTAAAGCAGATCGAGAGCGCGATGCGGCTGCGCGACGCCGTTAACAGCCACCCGCTGCTGAGCCGGTACATGCGCTGCCTGACCACCGCCGACCTGATCCCGGCCAGGTACCGGCCCACGGGCATCGACCAGCCGCTGCGGGCCGGCCTGGCGAACTGGGTCAAGGCCTGGGAGAACGATGAGTTCGTGCTGGACCCGTCCCGGATCACCATCTACATCGGGGCCACCGGTATCAACGGGGACGCGTTCAAGCGTAACCACCTGATGGATCGCTACGGCGTCCAGATCAACAAGACCTCACGAAACACCGTGCTGTTCATGACGACCATCGGCACTACCCGCAGCTCGGTGGCCTACCTGATCGAGGTGCTTGTCGCCATCGCCCGCGACCTTGACGCCAAGGTGGCCGACATGAGCCCGGCCGAGCGCGCTGCCCACGAACGCGCGGTGCTGCGGTTGACCGCTCCGTCCGCCCCGCTGCCCGACTTCAGCGGCTTCCACCCCAGCTTCACCGGCGGCGATGGGCTGCCCATCACTCCGGAGGGCGACGTCCGGCGGGCCTTCTACCTGTCTTATATCGACAACTACTGCGAGTACCTCACGCAAGAAGAAGTCGAGCAGTGCGTGGAGAATGGCGACAGCGTCGTGTCCACCACCTACGTCACGCCCTATCCGCCCGGCTATCCCGTGCTGGTGCCCGGGCAGGTGTTCAGCAAGGAGATCCTGTCCTTTATGCGCAGCCTGGACACGCCCGAGATTCACGGCTACCGGCCCGATCTTGGCTACCGCGTCTATGTGAAGAAGGCCCTGGAGATCGCGGCGACCCCCCACCAGGCGGGCTTCGCAAGCAACCTCGAGTAACGACTTGAACAGGATGACCATGCAGATTCTCATCGTCGGCACCATCGAGGTCGAGCCGCAGCGGCGCGGGGCACTGCTCGAGGCTGTCCGCCCCTACGTGGCGGCAACCCGGGCCGAAGAACCGGGCTGCCTCGACTACGCGTTCACGGCCGACACCGTTGACGACGACCGGATCGTGGTCCTCGAGCGGTGGGCGGACGAGGAGTCGCTCGCCGCGCACTTCATCCACCCGAACATGGCCGCCACCAAACGCGCGCTGCACGAGAACGGGTCGGGTGCGTCGCACGTCGCCAAGTACCGGGTCGACCGGACCGAGCCGGTACGTGACGCCGAGGGCCGCTACCGCGCCGCCTTCGGCGCGGAAACCCGCACGTAGTCCGCCGGAGCGGACCGGGACGGGTGCTTTCAGCTAGGTACATCGGCGCGCCACCGGCGCGCGGCTATACCCGGCGTGCCGACGGTAAGCGAGAAAATCGCACCACCGAGCGGCTCGGGGTCGCCGGCGGCACGGAGGCTGCGGCGCGCGGTCGTGATGAACAGGGTGGAGAGGTGGGGGCCGCCGAGGCAGCAACTGGTGGCGCGTCGCACGGGCAGACGCACTTCCTCGAGCATGCGGCCGCCGGCGGTGAACCGCCGAACCGCCCCGCCCCGCCAGAACGCCACCCACAGGCAGTCCTCGGCATCGATCTCGATCCCGTCGGGAATCCCCTCGAACTCCGAAACGTCGAAGGCGGGCTGACGATCCGCCAGTGCGCCGCCCGCCGGGTCGTAGCGGAACCGGTCGACGCGCCGCTCGAGGCTGTCGACGAAGAAAAACGTCGTGCCGGCTGAGTCCCACGCCATACCGTTGCTGACGCCGATACCGGTCACGAGGGCGGACACCGCGCCGGGTGGCTGGTAGCGGTAGAGCGCGCCCAGTCCCGGCGACGCGTCGCGGGAGATGCTGCCGGCGTAGAAGCGTCCGGCGGGATCGCAGCCGCCGTCGTTCAGCTGCATCAGTGCCGTTTCGTGCGCTACGGCGGCCAGCAGGCTGACGGTCCCGTCGTCGAGATCGAGGCGCCCGAACCCGGCCTGCAGGCCTAGGAGCAGACCGTCGCCGTCGTCGCGCAGCGCGACGCAGCCGACGGGACAGCCGATCTCGTAGCGACGTTCGGTACCGGCGCCTGGATCGAGGGAAAAGACGGCCCCGGCGACCGGGTCGACGCGGTACAGCAACCGCCGCCTGTCGTCCCAGACCGGCCCCTCGCCGAGTTGGTCGGCGCTCCGCCAGGTCACCTCGGCGTCGTGGTTAGCCACCAGCTGCTCTTCGTGGCTCCCAGTCGGTGTCCGCGGTCATCCGCCACGTCAGCGGGGTGACCGATACCACCTGGTCGCGGACCACCGCTTCAATGTCCGTCCCGGGCTCCAGGTGATCCAGGTGGACGACGACCTCGACGGCGAACTGATACGGCTCGTCGAGCCGGCGGTCCGAGCCCGGCCGGCTGCGGACGTAGTAGGGCTGGCGGCTCTGCACCGTCTTGCGCAGCTCCGTCCGGGTCGTCGCGCTTCTGGGCACGTTGAGGTTCAGCACCGACACCCCGTCCGGCATGCCTTCGGCGAGCACCTGCTCGGCCAGCAGGCGGGTGAAGTGCCTGGCGGCGGTCCAGTCGACGGTGCCGAAGGTGCGCCACTCGCTGACTTGCGCGGTGATCGCCGCGGCGATGCTCGGGATGCCGTAGGCCTCCGCCTCAAGCGCGGCGCCGATGGTGCCGCTGACACCGATGGTGCCGCCGATGTTCTCGCCGTAGTTGATCCCGCTGACGCACAGTCCGATCGGCCTGTCGGCAAGCTCGAGAACCGCGTGTGTCACGGCCATCACCGGTGAGCCGCTGATCGCGTACCCGGGCACGGTGCGCCCGGCGACGTGCAGCTCGACCCGCTCGACGACGCCGGCGTCCGCGTCCCGCACGAAGGCGCGGCTCATGGCGGTCTGCTGCGTCGCGGGCGCGGCGAGGAGCAGGTCGCCCAGGTCCGCCACGGCCTCCGCGGCGGCGTGCAGCCCGGGTGAGAGCAGCCCGTCGTCGTTGGTGACGAGGATCAGCGGTGTCTGCGGCACGAGCGAAGCCTACGCGCCCGCACGGCGGTGCACTCGGACGGGAAGCTCGAGGAGACCGCGGACCATGAAGCTGGCGTTGTAGTGCAGCTGCTGAGGGTGGATGACCGCCAGGGTGTCGATCTGCTGTGCGAGTACCTGGACGGCGATCACGGCTTCCATCCGGGCCAGCGGGTTTCCGATGCAGGCATGCTTGCCCATCCCGAAGGCCAGGTGCTCCTGCAGTCCGTCACGATCGGGGTCGAAGCGGTCCGCCTCGGGGTAGCCGTCCTCGTCCCGGTTCACCGAGGCGAACGAGACCACCAGAACCGAACCGGCGGGAATGTCGACACCGGCGAGCTGCGTGTCGCAGGTGGCCCGCCGGAACGCGGTCTGGGATGGACTCGCCCAGCGCAGTGCCTCCTCTACCACCGGCCGCGCTCGTTCGGGTTCGCCGCGGATGCGGTCCCATTCGCCGGGTGTGGTGTCCAGGAGCCGGACGATCTCGGTGATCAGCTTCCCGCTGGTTTCATTGCCCGCGATCACGAGCTCGCGCAGCAGGGTCAGCAGCTGCGCCATCGGAATCGGATCCTCGCCGGGTTCCGGGTTGTCGGCCGCCTGCACCAGCGTGGACAGCAGCCCTTCCCTGGGCTCCTGACGGACCTGCTCGATTTCGGCGGCCATCGTCTGCTGGTAGTGCAGCAAGGTGCGCTCGTTCTCGATCCATGCCGTTGCCTCCGGCATTCCGCCGATCGAGGCAGCCGCGGCCACCGACCATCGGCGGATGTCGCCACGGCGCGATTCGGGAAGCCCGAGAACCCGCGAGATCGCCCAGACCGGCAAGGGCTCGGCGAAGGCCGCCAGGAAGTCCAGCTCGGCACCGTCAGGTAGCGCCGCGGCGAGTTCGGTCGCGGTCTGGCGGACCAGCGGCTCCATCCAGGCTAGTGACCGGGGGGTGAAGGCGCGTTGGACGAGCCGGCGCATCCGGGTGTGGTCGGGGGGGTCGTTGGTGCCGAGGGCGGGAGTGTAGGGCCAGCCTTGCGCCCGGATCCCCGCGACCTCATTCGCCACCTCGGCGGGCGGCTGGGTGTGCTTGTGCACCCGGGAGGAGAAGCGTTCGGCGTCGCGCAGCACCTCGCGGGCGGTCTCCGCATTGGTAACGAGATACCAGCCGTGCCGCGGCAGATAGTGGACCGCTCCGGAGCGGCGCAGCTGCTCGTAGATGGCCGCGGGGTTGGCCTGGAAGTCGGGGCCGAGCAGGTCAAGGCCGTCAGGCAGGCCCGGTGCGTAATCTGGCCGCATTGTCAGTAGCCGATGCGGTGGGTGAACGATCCGTCCACCACGAGGTTCTGCCCGGTGACCCAGGACGCCATCGGGCTGGCCAAGAAGGCGACCACGTTGGCTACCTCGTCGGCGCGGCCGAACCGGCCGGACGGGTGCCGGGCCTTGTTGGCCTCGTAGTAGTCCGGCTTCTTCTGCCGGATCCGGTCCCACGAGCCGCCGTCGATGTAGATCGGGCCCGGTGACACCGCGTTCGCGCGAATCCCCTCCGGGCCGAGCTCCTTCGCGAGCTGGCTGATGTAGTTGATCAGCGCCGCCTTCATCGGCCCGTAGCTGAGCCCGCCGCCCGGGTAGTAGTGGTTCTCGACGGCGGTGATCGTCCCGATCTGCACGATGCTGCCTGCGTCGCTGCGCCGCAAGTACGGTACGGCCGCGTCGACCAGCGTGACCGCCGACATCACGTCGACCTCGAAGTTGCGCCGCCACCCTTCCGGTGTGTGCGGGATGCCCCCGAGCGCGCTGGCATTCGACACGACCACGTCGGCACCGCCGAGCTGCTCGGCCGCCTCCGCCACCCATGCGGCGAGCGCCGGATGGTCGCTGGCATCAACCGCCGCGCCGATGACCTCACCGTTCGGGCCCAACTCCTTGACGGCGAGCTCGACGCCCTCCGCGTTCCGCGCGCAGATCGCTACCCGCATGCCCTCGGCCACCAGCCGCTCGACCACGGCCCGGCCGACGCCACGGCTACCGCCCGTCAGCAGTGCCTTCTTGCCCGCCAGCCCCAGGTCCACGGTAGGTGCTCCTCTCCCTCCCCAGTGCGGTCGCCGCGCTAGATGTAAAACACTCGATATACACCAACTGTTGTATCTTAGTGGTAGAGTGATGTCAATGCCGCGGACCGATACGATAACGAGGCGGCCAGGAGGTCCGGTGTCATGACGGCTACACGATGTGATCCGGCGGACGAATGGGCAGTCTGTCGAACCCTGTACCGGTTCGCCGCCGCCATCGACACGCGCGACTGGACGACGTACCGCGCCGTCTTCACAGACGAAATCGATCTCGACTACAGCTCATACCGCCCGGGCTCAACCGGGCGGTTCCAAGCCGACGACTGGGTAGCGCGAGGGAGAGCTCTCTTCACCGGCCTGGATGCGACTCAGCATTGTCTGTACAACCCTCTCGTCACGATAGGTGGCGACGTGGCCGACGTCGTCATCTACGTCCAAGCCGAGCACTTCCTCGCCAACCCAGATGGCGATAACTGGTTCACGCTAGGCGGCTACTACAGCGACCGTCTCGTTCGCCAGCAAGGTGAATGGAAAATCACCCGCAAGAAGCTCGTCGTGACATGGAATCGGGGCAACCGTCACGTCCTGACGCTGGGTGCCGAACGAGGTCGGCAGCGGCTGGCCGAGCAGGCAACAAGCTAGAACACCGGAAGAGCACCGCCGCGCGCCCTGATCTGCGCTACCGCGTCAGCGAGCGCCGTACGCATCCGCTCCACCGGCCACTCCGCAGGATCGAACAGCGCTTGCATGCCCATGCCGAGCACGAATGACAGCAGAGATCGCGCCGACGCCGGCACGTCGACGTCCGGCGGGATGCGGCCGGCTTGCTTGTCGTCGGCGAGCGCGGTCTCGATCTGCGCCCGGGCTGCGGCGGCGCGGTCGCGCTGCTCGGCGGTGAGCTCGGCGTCGGTAGCCGCGAGCCCGAGGAACGTGAACAGCAGCCGCCAGTCCCGGGTCCGGTCTTCGTCGAGCGGCAGCAAAGCCTCCAGGATGGCGACCAGGACGTCCTGCGAGCTGCGGGCAGCCTCGACGCGGGCGGCCACCCGGTCGCCCACTTCCCGATAGGTCGCGGTCACCAGATCCCGCTTGTCGGTGAAGTAGTGGCTGACGACGGTCGTACTGCAGCCGGCCGCCTCGGCGATGCGCCGGTGCGTGGCAGCGGCCAGCCCGCCGGCTGCGACCAGGTCCGCGGCGATTCGCGCCACCTGCTGGCGGCGCTGCTCATGGTCTCCTCGCGCAGGCATTGACATCACCCTACCACTGGGATAAAACAGACGATGTACATCAAGTGTTGCACATGACGCCGGGTGACTGCACCGATCGCGAGTGATCAGCCCGGTCTGTCAGCCCTGGAGCATCTCCTCGACGCTGCGGTGAAAGGCAGTGATCTTGCACTCCCGGTTGTTGAGGATGTTGCGGCGGTACGCTGACGAGCCGCGGGTGGCGGCGACTTCGTCCCAGATCTCGACGTCTTCGGCGACGACCTTCTGCAGGCGTCTCCAGTGCTCGTTCACCGAGTCCTGGTAGCCCTGGTCGGTGTCGGCATACTGAAGTTCCCAGCATTCGAATCGGCAGTTCCCAGCATCCGAATCGGCTGCGGTCCACGGACAGCGGCACCACTGCCGCAGCGGGCACTCCTCACCGGCGGGCTGGCCCGGCTAGTGCGCTGACCACAACGTTGACCGGGTCTGCTGACAGGCGCAGGGCGTGGTCCGCGAGCACCAGGGGCGCCGATCACACCCTGGCCGCGCTCAGGCCGGTCCGCGCCGCCTGGCCCGGCGACTGCCGGCTGTTCGTCATCTGCGGCACCCTGCCGGCGAACAGACCCCGGCGATCCGCTGCCGGGCCGTGCGGGAGAACGTGGAGCTGTACTTCGCGCCGGCGAACGCGTCCTGGGCCAGCCCGAGGCGCAATCCGGGCCACTCCGCACTTTTGTCATGGGCGGCCCGGATCATCTGTCATGGGCGGCCCGGATCATCCCGGCCACACCGTACTGGCCCGCAAGCTCCGGGCCTGCCCGCGCTAGCGGGTAGCACGGCTGCACATGGCCGGGCACCGCCGTCTCCCCTGGTGGCGCTAGCCCACGACCGTCAGGAACCGGGCTGGTGCCGGTCTGCGTCCTGGTCAGGTGGGGTACCGGGTGGGTTCGGTGGTGTACTGGCGGCCGGACGGGGCGGTCCGGCGGAAGGTTCCCGGGGTGATCTGCTCGACCTTCCAGCCGGGGTGCTGCTTGAGGCGGTGGTCGTGGCGGCAGGTAGGCGCGCCGTTGCACATACAGGTCCGGCCGTCTGCCTCGTAGGGGATGTTGTGTTCGAAGTCGCAGTTGCTGGCTGG
>JBEKEK010000234.1:0-10026 GCA_050013875.1 Trebonia sp.
TCGACGTGGCCGCCGACATCCCCGCCCGCCGCATCGCCGACATCCCGGTCGAGCTGGACGGACGGGCAGGCCGGTCGATCCGGGCGGCGGAGCGGGACCTGGCCAGCCGAATGGTGGCACGGTACGAGGCAGCGCTCGCGAACCGGTCATCCGACATCGGTGCCGAAGGCATCGACCACGATCTGGTCCGCCGGGTGGCCCGGTGGGAGCTGAAGGACGCGACGACCGCGCAGTCCGGCGAGAACGTGTTCACCATGATGCGGCGCATCGGCCAGGCGAAGGCCGAACTGGCCGCGGACTACGCGGCGCAGCTGGCCCGCAGCACCGGCAAGGTCGTCTTCTTCGCCAAGCACGTCGACGTGATGGACGCCGCCCAGGAGACCCTGGCCCGGCAGGGTGTGCGGTTCTCGTCGATCCGCGGCGACCAGACGCCCACTGCGCGGCAGGCGAACATCGATGCCTTCGTGAACGACCCGGACGTCACGGTCGCGGTGTGCTCGCTTACCGTGGCTGGGGTGGGCCTGAATCTGCAGGTCGCATCGAACATTGTGCTGGCCGAGCTGTCCTGGACCGCCGCGGAGCAGACCCAGGCTATCGATCGCAGCCACCGCATCGGGCAAGCCGAACCGGTCACGGCGTGGCG
Source organism: Trebonia sp. (assembly GCA_050013875.1). Taxonomy (GTDB): domain Bacteria; phylum Actinomycetota; class Actinomycetes; order Streptosporangiales; family Streptosporangiaceae; genus Trebonia. The sequence goes on from JBEKEK010000234.1 coordinate 644, forward strand.
CATCATCGCCGCGCAGACCATCGACACCCGGATCGCCGAGCTGATCGACAGCAAGGCGGGGCTTGCCGCCCGGGCACTGGACGGGTCAGACGAGGAGGTCTCCTCGTCGGCCGACGTGCAGCTCGACGCGCTGGCCGCGTTGCTCACCGATGCGCTGCGGGCTGCCATTCCGGGGGCATGAAGGCATAGCCGAGCCGGTCCTGCCATGAGCGGGCTGACCGGATATCACGCCACAATGCGGCATACTCGCCGTACTGCAGGGTGATCAGGTTGTGCGTGCCCGCCGGGCGGGTCAGTCCGTAGGCCGGGCGATGCAGTTCGGGCTGGAACGTGCGGAAGGCCCGGTCCCACACGATCAGGATGCCGCCGAAGTTGCGGTCCAGGTAGACCGGGTCCGACCCGTGATGCACCCGGTGGTGGGACGGCGTGTTGAAGATGAACTCCACCGGCCGGGGCAGCTTCCTGACCAGCTCGGTATGGATGAAGAACTGGTACACGAGGTTGAACCCGTAAGCGACGTACAGGGCCCACGGCGGCAGGCCGAGCAGCGGCAGCGGCAGCCAGAAGAAGAAGTCGAACCATGGATTCCACTTCTGCCGCAGTGCGGTGCCGAAGTTCATGTACTCGGATGAATGGTGCGCCTGGTGAGCGGCCCAGCCGACCCGGACGCGGTGGGTGAAGCGGTGGTACCAGTAGTACGCCAGGTCGACGCCGACGATGGCAAGGGCCCACGACCACCAGGCGCGCATCGGCAGGTGCCACAACGCGACCTGCGCGTAGACGACGGTGTAGGCGACGAAGCCAGCGACCTTCACGGCGGAGATCGTGACCAGCGAGCCTGCCCCCATCAACAGGGACGTCGCCGCGTCCTTACGCTGGTATCCCGTGACGTCACCGTCGCGGCCGAGCCGCTTCAGTGTGATGATCTCGAGGGCGATGGCCAGCAGGAAGAACGGGACGCCGTACGTCACCGGGTTCGCCCACGGGCCGAGCACGTCACGCATGCCTCTACTCCGCTCAGCTGTTGCAGCTGGCGGGTAACGTACCGCAACGGTGCGCGGTCCGGCAAGCCGCGGAGAGTCTTCCTGACCAGCCAGCGGCCGCCCGGGCCGCCGGTACGGTAGTGGCCATGGCGAGCGACTACGGGAGCCGGATCCCCATGCCCACGGCCGCACTCGGGGCAGGGGGGCCGGCAGTCTCCCGGATTGGGCTGGGGCTGGCCGCCTTGGGCCGCCCGGCGTATATCACCAGCGGCCGGGCGGAGGACCTGCCCGACCGCAGCGTGGCCGGCCTGCGGACCCGGACCTTCTCGATGCTGGACGCCGCCTACGCGGCCGGGGTCAGGTACGTGGACGCGGCCCGTTCCTACGGCCAGGCGGAGGAGTTCCTGGCAGGCTGGCTGGCCGACCGCGGCCACGCGGACGTGATCATCGGTTCGAAGTGGGGGTACCGCTATACCGGTGGGTGGCACCTCGATGCTCCTCAGCAAGAGGTCAAGGAGCATTCGCTGGCCATGTTCACGACCCAGCTGGCGCAGAGCCGGGCCCTGCTCGGTGACCGGCTCACCCTGTACCAGGTGCATTCGCTGACCCTTGATTCCGGATTGTTTGCCGACGCCCCGCTGCTGGCCGCGCTGTCCCGGCTGCGGGCCGAGGGCGTGATCATCGGGCTGAGCGCGAGCGGCCCGCGGCAGGCGGAAGCGATCCGCCGGGCACTGTCGGTGACCGTTGACGGGCAGCAGCTATTCACCGCGACGGAGGTGACTTGGAACCTCCTCGAGCCATCCGCGGGCCCCGCCGCGGCCGAAGCCGCCGCGGCCGGGTGGGCGGTCCTGGTCAAGGAGGCGGTCGCCAACGGGCGGCTGACCCCGGCGGGCGGGCCGCCGGCGCCGTTGACCGCGCTGGCGGCGGCGCACGGTGTCACCGAAGACGCGATCGCGCTGGCCGCCGCGCTGGCCCAGCCGTGGGCGTCGGTTGTGCTGTCCGGCGCCGTCACCCGCGCGCAACTGGATGAGAACCTGGCCGCGCTCACCGTCGGCCAGCTTCCGGCGCTGCGCCTCGCCGAAGCCCCCGGCACCTACTGGGCGCGGCGGGCGGCCAGGCCCTGGCACTGAGCCGCTAGGTGCGGCCGCGCCTAGCGGCCATGGCGCCAGCGCGGCTTGCGCTTTTCAAGGAACGCCCTGATTCCTTCCTGGGCATCGGGGAGCTGACTGGTCGCGGCCATGACCTCGACCGCGTAGGCGTACGCTTTCGGCTGATCGAGGTCGATCTGGGCGTAGAGCGCCTGCTTGCCGATCCCCTTGCTCTCGGCCGAGCCGCGCGTGGTGTGCTCGAGGAGATCGAAGACCGCTTCATCGAGGCGGGCGGCGGGCACCACCCGGTTGACCAGGCCCCAGTCGAGCGCCGTGCCCGCGTCGATGACGTCTCCCGACAGTGCCAGCTCCATCGCGCGCTTGCGGCCCACGTTACGTGCCACCGCCACCATGGGGGTGTGGCAGAACCAGCCGCCCTTGCCGCCCGGTGCCGCGAAGCCGGCGTCTTCACTCGCAACCGCCAGGTCAGCGGTGGCGACGAGCTGGCAGCCGGCCGCGGTCGCGAGCCCGTGCACCCGGGCCACCACCGGCTGCGGTACCTGCTGCAGCACGGTCATCAACTCGGTACAGGTCCGCAATAGCGAGCGGACCGACCGCAGGTCGGCGCCGGCTACATCGGCGAAATCATGCCCGGCGCTGAATACCGGGCCGTTGCCGGCCAAGACGATGCCGAGGGCGTCACTGTCCGCAAGGTCATGAAAGGCGGTGATCAGCTCGCGCATGTGCGCCAGGGACAGGGCGTTCCGCCGCTGCGGCCGGTTCATCGTGACGGTGGCGAAATCACCAGCACGCTGGACGAGGATGTTCTCGAACTCCATGGTGTCAAGCATCGTCCCCGGATGCGGCCGTGCATAGCCCCGCTGCCAGCCGCGATCTTCCTCCAGCAACCAGGGACGGGGACTGGATCACTTGCTCACCGGCCGCTTGGCAGGGTCCGGGCGCGCTGGTCCACGCCGAGCTCGCCGTACGGGTAGTCGGCGGGCCGCGGGTCGCCTGCGGTATCGAGCACGGCCGTCTCGGACGGCGACAGCCGCAGCCCGGCGGCGCGCAGATTGGTCTCGAGCTGGATCGTGGTGCGGGCGCCGAGGATGGTCGAGCTGACAGCGGGCCGGGCGGTCACCCACGCGATGGCCACCTCGGACATCGATACCCCGCGGTCCTCGGCGACCTTCTGGACGGCGTCGATGACGCGCCAGGTACGGTCGGTGCCGCGCCGGTCATAGGCTTCCATGCCGCGATTCGGGTCCTCGCCGAGCCGGGTGGCGCCGGCCGGGCGCTGGTCCCGCCGGTACTTACCGGACAGCCAGCCGCCGCCGAGCGGGCTCCAGGGCAGCAGGCCCAGGCCGGCATCAAGCGCGGCGGGCACGATCTCCCATTCGGTCTCGCGGGCCAGCAGGCTGTACTGCGGCTGGATCGTCACCGGCGCGGCCGCGCCCAGGGCGCGGGCCAGGTGCACGGCCTTGGTCAGCTGCCAGCCAGTGAAGTTCGACAGCCCCCAGTAGCGGATCTTGCCCGCCCTGACGAACCCGTCGAGGGTACGCAGCGTCTCCTCAAGCGGCGTCAGCGGATCGTAGGCATGGACCTGGTACAGGTCCACCGCGTCACGCCCCAGCCTGCGCAGCGAAGCGTCAAGCGCCCTGGTTAGGTGGCGTGCCGACAGTCCCGCGCCGTTCGGCCCGTCCGACCGCAGGGACGCGAAGCGGCCCTTGGTGGCCAGCACCACCGGGTCGGTGAGGTCGGCCGGGCGACTGGCGAACCAGCGGCCGATGATCTCCTCAGATCTCCCGTCGGCGTACACGTCGGCCGTATCCACCATGGTGCCGCCGGCCTCAAGGAAGCGGTCGAGCTGGGCATGCGCGCCGGTCTCATCCGTCTCGGCGCCGAACGTCATCGTCCCCAGGCACAGGCTCGATACCGCGCAGCCACTGCCCCCCAGCATCCGGTAGTCCATAGCCCCAGGCTAGCGAGCGCAGCCGCGCCCGTCTTGCCCCCAAGCCGCAGATTGACCGGTTTCCCGCGCTTAGGCCCCCTTCCATCGGGAAGGTCCGCCGCCCGCCTCCAAGGTTGGACGTCATTCATCGGCGCCAGGCTGGACCGCCGTGCCTTCCCGGGGCGAAGCTAGGGGCAAGCAGGAAGGGAGTCCGCCGATGACGACGACCGCCCAGCCGACTGACGCCGCGACCGCGGTGACCAGCTGGCTCGCCGAGTTCAGTGCCGCCCTGGCCGCGAACGATCCGGCCGGAGCCGCCGCTCTGTTCACCGAGGACTGTTTCTGGCGCGACCTCATCTCCTTCACCTGGAACATCACGACCTTCGAGGGCCGCGCCGAGATCACCCGGATGCTGGAAGACACGCTGCCACAGGTCCTCCCCGCCGGCTGGACGGTGACCGAGGGCGAGGCACCGGCCGAGACCGACGGCATCACCGAGGCCTGGATCAACTTCGAGACCTCGGCCGGCCGGGGACACGGTCACCTGCGGCTGCGCGGCGGCCAGTGCTGGACCCTGCTCACCACCCTCTATGAGCTCAGGGGCCATGAGGAGCCGAAAGGCCGGCGCCGCCCGATGGGCGCCGAGCACGGCGTGAGCCGCGACCGGACCAGCTGGCTGGAGGACCGCGCGGCCGAGGCCCGGCAGCTCGGGGTCACCGAGCAGCCGTACGTGCTGATCGTCGGCGGCGGACAGGCCGGCATCGGGCTCGCGGCGAGGCTGCGGCAGCTCAGGGTGCCCACGATCGTCATCGACAAGCGCGCCCGTCCTGGTGATCAGTGGCGGAGCCGGTACAAGTCGCTCTGCCTGCACGACCCCGTCTGGTACGACCACCTGCCGTACCTGAAGTTCCCTGATAACTGGCCGGTGTTCTCGCCCAAGGACAAGATCGCCGACTGGCTTGAGTCATACACCAAGATCATGGAGCTCAACTACTGGCCGCGCACTGAGGCCAAGAGCGCCAGCTACAACGAGGCCGGCAAGGAATGGACCGTCAACGTCGAGCGGGACGGCCAAGCGGTCGTGCTGCGCCCGAAACAGCTCGTCCTTGCCACCGGGATGTCCGGCAAGCCCAACATCCCGGCCTTCCCCGGCATGGACAAATTCCGCGGCGACCAGCATCACTCCTCCGCCCACCCGGGCCCGGACGCCTACAAGGGCAAGCGGTGCGTGGTCATCGGGTCTAACAACTCAGCGTTCGACATCTGCGGCGCACTGTGGGAGAACAGCGCGGATGTGACGATGGTGCAGCGGTCATCCACCCACATTGTCCGGTCCGCGACGCTGATGGACATCGGTCTGAGCGCCCTTTATTCCGAGCAAGCGGTGGACTCAGGTATCACCACCGACAAGGCCGACCTCATCTTCGCCTCAATCCCGTACCGGATCATGCACCTGTTCCAGATCCCGCTCTACGACCAGATGCGGGAACGGGACAAGGACTTCTACGGGCGGCTGGAAAGGGCGGGCTTCGACCACGACTGGGGCGAGGACGGCTCCGGGCTGTTCATGAAGTACCTGCGCCGCGGCTCTGGCTACTACATCGACGTCGGCGCCGCCGACCTGGTGGCCAACGGCGATGTGAAGCTCGTCCGGGGCCAGGTCGACCACCTGACTGAGGACGCCGTGGTCCTGGCGGACGGCACCGAACTGCCCGCCGACCTCGTCGTCTACGCCACCGGCTACACCTCGATGAACGGGTGGGCGGCCGACCTGATTTCCCGGGAAGTCGCGGACAAGGTCGGCAAGTGCTGGGGGCTGGGCTCCGACACCGCCAAGGACCCCGGTCCGTGGGAGGGTGAGGAGCGCAACATGTGGAAGCCGACCCAGCAGGAAGGACTGTGGTTCACCGGCGGTAACCTGCACCAGTCCCGGCACTACTCGCTCTACCTCGGGCTCCAGCTCAAGGCCCGTCAGGCCGGCATCCCCACCCCGGTCTACCGCCTGCAGGAGGTGCATCACCTCAGCTGACCGCGCTCCGGGCCAGAACCAGCCGCGTGGGTCACGTCATCGGCGACGTTGGTGATGAATTCCCTGGATGCCTCGCTGAGCTCCCGGCTGAGCTGCTCGCAGGCATCCGGTGTCATTGCTCCCGCCCGCGTCTCGCAGGTTCCGGTCAGGGTCATCACGCTCTGCTCCGGGGCCGCGGCAGGAGCCAGGGTGACACTGCCGTCCAGCAGGACGGTGAACTCATCGCCCGGCTCCATCGGTTCCCAGCGGACCGAGAGGATGACGCACTCTTGGGCCAGGACCGCCCTGTTCCCGAACGTCACCGCGACCAGCCCGGTTCCTTCGTCGGCGGGCAGGCCTGGCCGGCCTCGCCCGGCGGGATGCCCGTGGTAGGCGGCCTGCCGCTGCGGCAGGCTCATGATCCAGGTGGACCCGGCCAGGTCGGCCAGCCCGTCACGGGCGGCCTGCATCCCTGTTTCGAGCATGATCTCCGCGCCAGTCATCATGGTCCCAGAACACCCCGCCGGGCGGCCGCGCGGTAGGGGCGAAGGCCCTTCCGCGCACGGCCTTCCGTCACGGTGCGGCAGCGCAAGTCCCGGGCGGCGCGCTTGGGGTGACGCGGCAGTTTGCGGTTTAGGTGGTTATTTTTCTCAGACGGCCGGAATCCTGGTCTGGGTCGGTGATGTTGGGGGCGGCCGGGCCCAGGTCGGCCGGGCTTAGGTCGTCGTCGCCGATTAGGTCGAACTCGGGCTCGTCTGGCTCGTCTGGGGTCACGCCGCCATCGCCGGGCGGCTGGCCGACGGGACGGCGTGACCCGTCGCCTCGCTTGTGTTCCGGCTGGCTCGCCCGCGGGTAGGCGACTTGCTCGTCTTGTTCGTCTCCGGCGTTGGCATGCGGGTCATGCCTTGCCGTGGTCTGGCTCATAACGTCCCTCCGTGCCGGCAGTCTGCGGAGCCGACACGGATAACCTGCCCCGGTCCAGTTGCCCCCTAACAGAAAAGGAAACCCGAACCAGCAAACGCCCGCGTCAGCCCAGAAAAGGAACCCCGGACCAGGCAACGCCCGCGCCAGCCCAAAAGAGGAACCCCGCACCAGGCAACGCCCGCGTCAGCCCAAAAGAGGAACCCCGCACCGCAGAACGCCCCGCGTCAGCACTGAAAAGGACCCCCGGACCGCAGAACGCCCGCGTAAGCCCAAAAACGTACTCCGCAGCCCACCTACCAACGGGTCCACCCGAACGAAGCCAAAGGCAAGTGGCCGCCGGGAGATTCTCCGCTGACCTTCCGAAGGAGTGTCAGCGGAAATCTCCCCAAGGCCACATACCCCCCGGCACAGGTTTTGACTTCCGCCCTGCCCCCGTTGTAAGGCTCATCCCCGGGCGAGCGAGATCGTCAGCTCCTCCACGGCCAGCAACGCCGCCACGTTAACCGTCAGCCGCTCCCGGCACCGCATAACCGCCTGGATCCGCCGCAGCGTCCCCTCGGGCGTGCTCGCCGCCGCCAGCCGCCGCAGGTCGGCCAGGTGGTCGGCGTTGGCCAGGTCGATGTCCACGCCCATTTGCACCATCAGCACGTCGCGGTAGTACGCCGCCAGCTCGAGCAGCGCGCCGTCCAGGGTGTCGCGCTTGACCCGGGTAGCGCGCGACTTCTGCCGGTCCTCCAGGTCCTTCATGGCGCCGGCCATGCCGCGCATCGCCTTGGCCACGCCCTTGCCGGTCGCGCCCTCGCCGAACGCCTGCCGCATGGCCTCGCGTTCCGGCTCGTCGAGCTGCTCGGTCACCGTCTTGGCCTCGTCCTCGGCCGTCTTCACGAGCGCGGCCGCCGCCGCGAGGGCCGGGCCGAGCGAGGTCGACTGCGACGCCACTTTGAGCACCGCCTCGCGCCGGGCCGCCGCGGCCGGGTCGAGCGCCAGCCGGCGGGCCCGGCCGACGTGCCCCTGGGCCGCCCGGGCGGCGGCCAGCGCGGTCTGCCGGTCGATCCCGTCGCGGGAGACCAGGATGCCGGCCACCGCCTCGGTCGGCGGCACCCGCAGCGTCATCACCCGGCAGCGGGACCTGATCGTGGTCACCAGGTCCTCGGCGCTCGGCGCGCAGAGCAGCCACACCGTCCGCGGTGCGGGCTCCTCGATCGCCTTGAGCAGCGCGTTGGCGGCCGCCTCGGTGCACCGGTCGGCGTCCTCGAACAGCACCACGTGCCAGCGCCCGCCGGACGGCGCCCCGGCCGCCCGCAGCACCAGGTCCCGCGTCTGCTTGACGCCGTAGGAGAGCCCCTCCGGCTTGACCAGCAGCAGGTCGGCGTGGGTGCCGGCCCGGACCTGGCGGCACGATGAGCACTCGCCGCAGCCGCCGTACTGGCACAGCAGCGCGGCGGCGAAGGCGCGGGCCGCGACCGACCGCCCGGAGCCGGGCGGGCCGGTGAACAGCCAGGCGTGCGTCATCGAGTGGCTGATCGCCGCCTGCAGCTGCCCGACCACCGCGTCCTGCCCGGCGAGCTCGTCGAACACGCTCATCGGCGGTCCGCCACGTCGGCGGCGTCGGGAAAACCGGGCACATCACGGACGACAGGGAAGGAGCCGGTATTCGCCTCGGCCGCACGCGGCACCGGGTCGGGCAGCAGCTCCCTGATCCGGTCCTTGATCAGCTCGGTGACCTGGTTCGGCGGCGCCGACGCGTCAAGCACCAGGTACCGCTCGGGGTCGCTGTGCGCAAGCATGATGAACCCGTGCCGCACCCGGCGGTGGAACTCGGCGGGCTCGGCCTCGAGCCGGTCGGCCGAGCGGACGTGCCGGCTCAGCCCCGCCACCGGGTCCATGTCGAGCAGGATGGTCAGGTCGGGCATCCGCCCGTCGGTGGCCCAGCTGTTGAGCCGGGCGATGTCCGCCGTCGGGATGCCGCGCCCGGCCCCCTGGTAGGCGAGCGAGGAGTCGATGTACCGGTCGGTGATCACGATCGCGCCCCGCATCAGGGCCGGGTCGATCACCGTGGCCACGTGCTCGGCCCGGTCGGCCGCGTACAGCAGCGCCTCGGCCTGCGACGACATGCCGGTGTGGGAGGTGTCGAGCAGCAGCGCGCGCAGCCGCATGCCGATCTTGGTGGCGCCCGGCTCGTTCGTGGTCACCACGTCGTAGCCCTGCTCGCGGAGCCAGATCGCGATCGTCCGCGCCTGCGTGGTCTTGCCCGCGCCCTCGCCGCCCTCGAACGCGATGAACAGCCCCGGGTAGCGCGCCGCGGGGCCGTGCGCGTCGACCTCGATCGCGCCCGGGGCCGACTCCAGCGGCTCGCCGCGGAAGGAGGCCAGCAGGTCCTCGCGCAGCGGCACGCCCTTGCGGTCGTCGAGCTGGCGGTAGGACTTGAT
>JBEKEK010000235.1:0-10024 GCA_050013875.1 Trebonia sp.
TCGAAGGAGGCCTTGTCGATCCGCTCCAGGTCCTGCAGGGGTACGGTGTTGCGGATGCCGGCCACGACGTCCTCGCCCTGCGCGTTCTGCAGGTAGTCGCCGTAGACACCCTGCGCGCCGGTCGCCGGGTCGCGGGTGAAGCCGACCCCGGTGCCGGAGTCGTCGCCCAGATTGCCGAAGACCATCGCGACCACGTTCACGGCCGTGCCGAGGTCGGTGGGGATGCGCTCCTGCCGCCGGTACAGCACCGCCCGGTCGGCGTTCCAGGAGCTGAAAACGGCCCGGATCGCCAAGTCCAGCTGTTCGCGCGGGTCCTGCGGGAAGTCGCGGCCCGCCTGCTCGCGCACGATCTCCTTGTAGGAGTGCGTCAGGTTCCGCAGGTCCTCGGCGTCCAGGTCGGTGTCCAACGTGGCGCCACGGGCCTTCTTCGCGTTGTCGAGCGCGTGCTCGAACCGCTCGCCGTCGACTCCAAGGACCGTCTTGCCGAACATCTGAATGAGCCGCCGGTAGGAGTCCCAGGCGAACCGGTCGTTGCCCGCCTGCTTGGCCAGCCCAAGCACCGAAACGTCAGACAGGCCGATGTTCAAGACGGTGTCCATCATGCCGGGCATCGAGAACTTCGCCCCGGACCGGACGCTGACCAGCAACGGATCGACCGAGTCGCCAAGCGTGCGGTCCATCGCTTCCTCGATGACGGCGAGGTGACTGGCGATCTCGGCATCGAGACCGTCCGGAGTGCTGCCGCATCGCAGGTAATGCCGGCAGGCGTCCGTCGTGATGGTGAAGCCGGGCGGCACCGGCAGGCCAAGGTTCGTCATCTCGGCGAGGTTGGCCCCCTTGCCGCCAAGCAGATCCTTGAGGTCCTTGTTGCCTTCGGTGAAGTCATACACAAACTTCGGCACGGCAAGCTCCCTGAATAGACTGGCATTTAGCCCTGCTACTAACTAATTTTAGGCTGCTGGTGCAGGCCGGTAATGGACTTAAGTCCTCATTAGCTCGCCATACGGCGATCGCGGCCGCAGGTGTGGTTCAGGTCGCTGATTGAGGTCGACGCGCTGGCTGAGCCGCAGTTCGACGCGATCGCCGCGAAGGGTCTGCCAGGTGATGCTGGACTGCCGCTAGAACTGCTGGAGGTCCGGCAGCGATAAGCACGGCCGCGGCGGCAGTAGCGACTGCTTCCATTTTCGTCTTTGCTGATGTCGAATACATGTTGTACCTCGCATCTGTCGGAGTATTTATTTGCGGCGGCTTTGAAAGCTCAATTCCACGCTAAATCGGCCGCATGATGGGTTTTAGGGCCGAAGGTCACGAAGAAGGTCCTGATCGCCGGGTCACCGGCTCGCGCGGGTCCTGCGGGAAGCAGTGGAGCCGTAGTGCGTAAGGAGATGTCACGGCCGCGGAGGGCGGCGAGGCCGATCGCGGCCAGGGCGACCGCCAGTGCCGCCAGCCAGACCAGCGGCGCTACGGCGGCGACGCCGCCGGGAAGGCGCGGGGCGTGCGTGAACGGAGATAGATCCAGCGCCCAGTGCGATAGCCGGAGCGTCGGGCCGAAGATGCTCAGGGCCACCACCAGGCCCAGCGCGGTCCAGCCCACCGCGGCGCAAGCGTCCGGGGCCAGGCCGAACGCCGCGGCCGCCACCCCCGCGATCACCAACGCCGCGGGAAGCTGCGCCTCCGCCGCGCCGAGCATGCGGACCGCCTCCTGGCCGGCCCCGCCCACCCGCAGGCCGTAGCCCAGGCCACTGGCGATACCCGCGACCGCGAGAAGGAGCGCCATGCCGGTTATCGCGACAAGCAGCTGACCGAGGGCCCAGCGAATCCGGCCGACCGGCCCCGAGAGGATCAGATCGGCGCCCTGCCCGGTCTCCTGAGCGCTCAGGCGGAGCACGGCGGAGACCCCGTAGGCGGATGCGACCAGCCCGGCCAGCAGCATCAGCGCGGCCAGGTACGCGTTCACGATGGCCGCCTGCCCGCCGATCCTCGCGAACTCCGCGCGCAACGCTCCACTGGTACCGAAAAGCTGCCCGATGCCCTTGGCCGCCGCCCCGCAGACGGCGAAGATGCACACGTACCCGGCGGCCCAGCCCGCGAGCGTCGTCCGCTCCAGCCGCCAGGACAGCGACAGCGGACCGCGCAGCGCGGCGGTGGCCGACGCCCGGCCCGGCCTGCCTGGCAGCAGCCCGGCCCCGAGATCCCGCCGTCCGTTGAGCGAGAACGCCGCCCAGACCCCCAGCGCGAACAGCCCGAGCGGCAGCGCCAGCACCCACCAGCGCGGCGCGCCGAACGGCCGCAGCATCTCCGTCCAGCCCAGCGGCAGTGCCCAGGTCAGCCAGGCGGGCCCGCTGGCGCCGGCCGAGTCGCCGATGGCGCGCAGCAAAAACGACAGGCCGAGCAGGCCGATCGCGAGGCCACGGGCTCCCCGCGCCCCGGACGCGAGCTGTGCGGTCACCGCGCTGATCCCGGTGAAGGCCAGGCCACAGGTGCCGATCGCCAGCGCGAACGCGGCCGAGCCCGCCACCGGCAACCCGATCAGCCGCAGGGCCACGCACAGCAGGGCGGTGAGCACCAGGTTGGCGGTCACCGCGACGGCGACCGCGGCCGCCAGCGGCGCCTGCCGCCCGACGCGGGCCGAGCCGATCAGCTCCAGGCGGCCCGTCTCCTCGTCCGCCCGGGTGTGCCGGGTCACGATGAAGATCGTCATCAGCACCGCGAACAGGGCCGCCCACACCCCGTACCGCCACGCGGTCAGCGCACCGACCGACGTGCCGTTCAGCCGGCCGTAGAGAAACAGCAGCGCCGGGTTGCTTTCGCCGCTCGCCGCCAGCCCCGCCCGCGCGGACGACGTCTTATAGAGCCGGGCAAACACGTACGCGGTCTCGCTGACCCCGATCAGGACCAGGTAGATCCAGGCTGGCACCATGACCCGGTCGCGTCGCAGCGCGAACCTGGCCAGGGCAGCGCTCCCGGCGAGCTGCCCGCTCATATTCGCGCCTGCTCCGCGGGCTGCCCCGCGTACTGCCGGAGGAACAGCTCTTCGAGGGTCGGCGGCCGGCAGGTCAGCGCGCTCACCCCCGCCGTGGTCAGCCGGCGAAGCACCTCGTTGAGCGACGCGTTGTCGACCGCGCAGCGCAGACTGCTGCCGTTCACTACCACGTCGTGCACGCCGGGCAGCCCCTCGAGGCTGACCGGGCCGTCGAGTTGCGCCTGCACGGTCGTGCGGGTCAGGTGGCGGAGCTCCGTCAGCGTCCCGGTCTCCACGGTGCGCCCGGCGCGGATGATCGTCACCCGGTCGGCGAGTGCCTCCGCCTCGGCCAGGATGTGGCTGGACAGCAGCACGCTGCGGCCATCGCGCCGTTCGGCCTCGATCCGCTGGCGGAAGACCGCCTCCATCAACGGGTCCAGGCCAGCGGTCGGCTCGTCAAGCAGCAGCAGTTCCGCGTCGCTGGCCAGGGCGGCGATCAGTGCCACCTTCTGCCGGTTGCCCTTGGAGTAGGCGCGTGTCTTCTTGGCCGGGTCCAGGTCGAATGCCTCGATGAGCTCGCGGCGCCGTTTCTGGTCGCCGCCGTCGCCGCGCAGCCGGGCGAGCAGGTCGATGATCTCACCGCCGGTCAGCGACGGCCACAGTGTGACGTCGCCCGGAACGTAGGCGATTCTGGAGTGCAGCCTGGTCGCATCCCGCCAGGGGTCGCCGCCCAGCAGGGTGACGTTCCCGCCGTCCTTGCGCAGCAGGCCGAGCAGGATGCGGATGGTGGTGGTCTTCCCGGCGCCGTTGGGACCGAGGAAGGCGTGCACCTCGCCCTCGCGCACCGTCAGGTCGAGGCCGTCAAGCGCCTGCGCCGCGCCGAAGTGCTTGCGCAGCCCCGCGGCCTCGATCACGTTCGTCATACCACCAGTGTGGCGAGCTCTGGCTCCGCTGGCACGGGCCGTTCGTCCCGCGGCTAACGGCGTTTCTCCCGCGCCGAGAACCCGTCCGTCAGTCCTTGCGCCCGAGCGTCGCGACCATGAGGGCCTTGATCGTGTGCATCCGGTTCTCCGCCTGGTCGAAGACGACCGAGGCCGCAGATTCGAAGACCTCGTCCGTCACCTCAAGGGACTGCAGGTGGCGCCCCCCGTAGCGCTGCCGGCCGGTGCCTGCGTCCCGGTTGTCCGGGGCCGGGAGGCAGTGCAGGAACTTGACCTCGGGGTTGCCGGTGGCCGCGAGCACAGCCGAGTTCACCTGGTAGGGGAGCAGCTGGTCGATCCGCTTGTCCCAGTCCTCCGTGGGCTCGCCCCCGGACAGCCATACGTCGGTGTACAGGAAGTCCGCGCCCGCGACGGCGCACCGCACGTCGCTCGTGATGGTCAGCCGGGCACCCGACCTGGGCGCCAGCCGCCCGGCGGCCAGCTGCACGTCCTGCCCCGGGCGTAGCGTCGGCGGCGTGCATACCCGTACATCCATGCCGAGCAGCCCGCCGGTGACCAGCAGCGAGTTCGCCGTGTTGTTCCGGCCGTCGCCGAGGTAGCAGAGCGACACCTCGGAAAGCGGCTTCTCGCAGTGGTCGGTGACCGTGAGGATGTCGGCCAGCATCTGGGTGGGATGCCACGTATTGGTCAGCCCGTTCCACACCGGCACCCCGGCGTAGGCCCCGAGCGTCTCGACCGCCTCCTGATCGAAACCGCCGTACTCGATGCCGTCGAACATCCGGCCAAGCACCCGGGCGGTGTCCTCGACGGACCCTTCGCGGCCGAGCTGGGTCTCGCCGGGCCCGAGGTAGCTGACGTGCGCTCCCTCGTCGTGCGCCGCGACCTCGAATGCCGCGCGGGTCCTGGCGGAGGTCTTGTCGAAGATCAGCGCGATGTTCCGACCCGCCAGCCGATGCTCGCCATAGCCGAAGCCGAAGCGTTTCTCGGCTCGCAGGTCACGGGCGAGGGCAACGAGATAGTTGAACTCCTGGGCGCTGAGGTCGGTGACGGTAAGCAGGCTGCGCCCGTGCAGGTCCATGGCATCCTCCACTCGTTTTGCCGCGCGCCTCAGGCTGCGTCGCGCTCGATCGGGCTGGTCCTCCCATCCCACGTCGTCAGCGGCGCGGGATGGGAGGGGCGTTGGTCCCGCAGGGGCGAAGGCGAAGGTAATCTCCGCCGCCAGCCGGGACGTGTCCCGGTTAAGCCAGCAGCTCGTAGGCGGGGTTGGTCATCGTCGGCCGGCCGCCGGTACCGATACCGACCTTGCCGTGCAGCCGGATCCGGCGACCCGGTTCCATGCCGGCGATATGGGCGCGGCCGAGGAAGACCGCCGTGAGCTCCCCCGTCGAGTCGGAGACCGTGCAGGCCAGCACGCTCGTTCCCGACGATTGCCCGGACCGGATCTCGGCGGTGCGCACACGCCCCTCGACTGTGGCCCGGCTGGGCTGGTACAGCGAGCCGATCGGATCCGTCTCGGCCGGCGGTGCGGGCCATTCGTAGTCTTCGAGGCGTCCCGGCCTCAGCGCGGCGGCGAGCGTGGACCGCTTCGCCTGCGCCGCTCCGACCCGGTGGGTGACGTCGAAGGGGACGATCGTGGCGGCCGCATCGGGGACGCGGCTGACCACGCGGGCGATCCGGTCCGCGGTGTGGTCATGCAGCAGCCGCCCGGCCAGCGGCGGGTAGCAACGGCGCGGAAGCACGACCGTGACGTGCGTGCCCGGCGCGGCGGCGAGCGAGGTCGCCAGCCGGGCCGCGGCGTGCGCCAGGCGACGGTCCGGGCAGTCGGCCAGCTCGAGCGGGATTCCGGTTCCGGCGTCCACCCACTGCCGGCAGAGCTGGTCCGCGCGTGCGCTGTCCAGGCTGAAGTGCACCGCGCGGAGCACGGTGGGCCGCAGGCTCCTGGCGTATTTCAGTGCCGCGATGGTGGCCGGGTCGTAGCTGTCGACAAGCAGCAGCACGACGCGACGGGAGTAGTTCGGTGGCTGCGCCCGCGGGGCGCCAAGGCTGGTGTCGGCCAGGCACGCGGCCTCGGCCTGGTATTCCCGGTTAAGCCGGATCAGGATGAACACCAGCACCGGGAAGATGATCACGATCAGCCAGGCGCCCTCGGTGAACTTGACCACCGCGAACAGCAGCACGACCAGCGCGGTATAGATCCCGCCCGCCATATTGACAGCCAGCTTCCGCCGCCAGCCCGGCTCCCGGGTCCGGCGGTGGTACCTGGCCATGCCGAACCCGGCCATCGCGAACCCGGTGAACACGCCGATCGCGTAGAACGGGATGAGGGCGTCCACCGTGGCCCCCGCTGCCAGCATCAGCGCCACCGACAGCACGGCGAGCAGCAAGATGCCGTTGGAGAACACCAGCCGGTGCCCGCGCCTGCCCAGCCAGCGGGGCAGGAACGAATCCTCGGCCACGAAGCTGGCCAGGAACGGGAACCCGGTGAAGCTGGTGTTCCCGCCGGTGAACAAGATGGCCGCGGTCGCGGCCTGCAGGGCGAAGAACATCACCTGCCCGGCGAGGGTGTGGCCGAAGACCACCGACGCCTCCTGGGCGAGCACGGTGGGGAAGCCGGCCGTATAGGGGATCGCGTGGGTCACGTGCGCCAGCCAGGAGATCCCGGCGATCAGCACCGCCACCAGCGCGCCCTGCGTGGTGAGGAGCTGCCGGGCGTGCCGTCCTTCCGGCGGGCGCAGCGCGCTGACCGCGTTGGACACCGCCTCGATTCCGGTCAGCGATGACCCGCCGTTGGCGAAGGCCTTCGCCATGATGTACACGGCGCCGATCG
Organism: Trebonia sp.; assembly: GCA_050013875.1. Taxonomy (GTDB): domain Bacteria; phylum Actinomycetota; class Actinomycetes; order Streptosporangiales; family Streptosporangiaceae; genus Trebonia. The sequence goes on from JBEKEK010000235.1 coordinate 6,731, forward strand.
CGATCAGCCCCGAGTGCGTGCCGATGCCAACCGTGCCCGCTCCCGGGACGACGTGCGGCAGACCGCCGCCCACCAGTTCGCGGACCAGGCCGGTGACGATCATCACCAGCAGCGAGCCGGCGAACAGGTAGGTCGGCAGGGCGAAGACCCGGCCTGCCTCGCGCAGGCCCCGCAGGTTGCCCAGGCACATGAGCCCGATCGCGGCGACCGAGGTGACCAGCAGGATCTTCGGGCCGATAACCGGGAGGTGGGACAGCGCGGGGAACGCGGAGACGATGGCGGCGCTGCCGGCCGCGGTCTGGACCGCCACCGTGACCACGTAGTCGATCAGCAACGCGACCGCGGCCACCTGGGCGACCCGCGGGCCGAAGTTCTCCCTGGCCACCACGTACGATCCGCCCGCCCTGGTGTAGACCGACACCACCTCGCGGTAGGACAGCACGACAAGCAGCACGCCGAACAGGACCAGCAGCGTCAGCGGGAGCACCAAGGTGAAGGCGGCCAGGCCGAAGAACGGCAGCAGGGCGTAGAGGATCTCCTCGGTACCGTAGGCCGCCGAGGACAGCCCGTCGCAGGACAGCACGCCAAGCGCGAGCGGCCGGGACAGCCGTTCGCCGGCCAACTGCCCGGTGACCAGCGGCGGCCCGAGGAGCCGGCACTTGAGCGGGTACCAGAAGCCCTCCGGTGGCTCGGGCGCCAGGCGGTGCGCGGCGTCGGCCCGCATACCTTCCCCGGTCGTCGGTCCTGTTGCCGCTGCCACCATCATGTCCTCCTGATATCGCACTGACAGCTAGCAAACCGTGAGCTTCCGGACGGCATCAGGGCCGTTGGTCCGGGACCATCGTCACCGGATAAGGAGAGCTTCGTCCCTGCCCGTGCGCTTCGGTGGATGGCAAGGCTAGGAGCAGGGACGGGAGATCTCGTTACCTGCCAGCCGCCGGAAGGATGTGGTCCTCGTGCGAGTGCTCGTGGTCTACGAGTCGATGTACGGAAACACGCATGCGGTCGCCACCGACATCGCGTCCGGGCTGAGCGTCGCGCACGACGTGACCCTGGTGCCGGTGACCCGCGCGAGCCGGGAGCTCGTCGCCTCGGCCGACCTGATAGTGGCCGGTGCCCCGACCCATCGGCACGGGATGCCGACCATCGGCTCCCGGCGGATGGCGGTCGACACGGCCCGCGAGCCGGGCAGCGGGGTGACCATGGACCCCGACGCCGACGGCCCGGGCCTGCGCGCCTGGCTTGAGGCGCTTAACGCCGAAGGCGTGCTCGCGGCGGCCTTCGACACCCGGCTCAGCGCGTTGCCCGCGCTGACCGGCCGCGCCAGCCGGCCAATCGCGCGGCTGCTGACCCGCCGCGGTTGCCGCGTGCTGCTGGCGCCGGAGAGCTTCCTCGTCAGCGGGCAGAACACGCTACTCGACGGCGAGGCCGTGCGGGCCTGCTCGTGGGGCGCGCAGGTCGGCGAGGCGGCCCGCGCGGCCTTCGCCTCCAGCAAGTGGTCCTGAGCTGAGGCGCGGACTTTCGCCTCTGACCAATCAGCGGCCGCGCCGCGATCCTGACTTCAAGGCAATGGGGACAGAGGAGCAGCAGATGCCAGCGCAAGAACACCGCACCGGGTCCCGCATCGTGGCCGGGGTCGACGGCTCGCCATCGTCCGTGAGCGCTCTGCGCTGGGCCATCGGGCAGGCCGGGCTCACCGGCGCGGCCGTGGACGCCGTGATCGCCTGGCACTACCCGGTCGCCACCGGCGGCTATGGCTGGGCGCTGACGGGCATGGCGGCGGGCATGGCGGGCGGCGGCGGCTTCAGGGAAAGCGCTGAGAAGATCCTCGCCGCCGCGATCAGTGCCGCCGATCCCGGCGAAGGCGTCCCCGTGCGCGCCCGCGTCGTCGAGGGCGATCCCGTACGGGCGCTGCTCGATGCCTCCGCCGGCGCGGAGCTGCTGGTGGTGGGCAGCCGCGGACATGGCGGGTTTACCGAGGCGCTGCTCGGATCGGTCAGCCAGCACTGCGTGCATCACGCGCACTGTCCCGTTGTCGTGATCCGCGGCCAGGAACATGACTGACCCGTCCGGGGAAGACGGCCATAACCGCCGCGATCGCGTCGAAGGGCACCAGGTCCCTCGTAACAGGACCTAAAGCCCCTTCTCCCCGGCCGTCCCAGCCGGACAGGCTGGAGGGCATCAGACGAGGAAATCGAGGTAAGCGTGATGACCGTGAATCAGGTGCACGACGCGGCCGCGGCAGCAGACCCGGGTCCATGGCACTGGACGGCGCCGCCAGATCCGGGCGACCTTAGCAGGCGGCTGGTCGCACGGCGAACAGAACTGCGGCTCACCCTCAGCCAGGTGGCCACGCGGGCGCGGGTGGACCGCCGCTACCTGGCTTACCTGGAGAACTTCCCTGGCCACCCAGACGCCGCCACCCTGCGCCATCTGGCCGGGGCGCTGTGCACCACCCCGGCCGCCCTGCTCGGCGCCGGGCAGGAAGCTTCGCCCGGCCGTGAGCCCGGGGCGGCGTGCTGGAGCTCGGCCGGGCACCTTGAGCGGCTCAATCTAGCCGAGTGCCACCAGCTGCTCGCGCCGCGGGGGATCGGCCGGATCGCCTTCACCACCGCTTCCGGGCTGATGGTGCTGCCGGTGAATTACGCGGTCTCGGGCGGCACGATCGTGATCCGGACTGGCGATGGCTCACTGATCGCCGGGAATGCCGACGGCCCGGTCTCATTCGAGGCCGACCATTTCGACCTGGAGCTCGGCCAGGGGTGGAGCGTGCTGGTCCGCGGCGACGCGCACCGGGTGCTGCAGCCAGGCGAGCTCCGGCACCTGCAGGAAGAGTGCGACCTCCGGCCATGGCCAAGCGGAGAACACGACCTGTTCATCAGGATCGTCCCGACCCAGTTCACGGGCCGCCGCATCAGGTCGCAGTAAGAAGGTCGCCGTAAGAGGTAATAAGAAGAGCGCGGTAAAGCCGCCCCCTCGGAGGGGGGCGGCTTTTCCATGCGAGGGAACGCAGCGATCTTCCTCTTGCTTCCTCTCAGCGTGCGCCGGCGGGAGCGCGGACATTAGGGCCAAAGGGCCCGCTTTGCGGTGACGTCCGGCCGTGACGCCCGCTGCCAGTGCGGCGGAAGACTGATGTCTGACAGTTCAACCGGAGCGGGCCGTCAGAAAGCGACCCGCCTCACAAGGAGGCATTACGATGCGCCGCTTCTCACCCCGTACCCTGCTCGCCGCGGCGAGCGCCGCCCTGGCGGCGGTGTTGCTGATCGCCGGCGGCCTGACGCTGTGGGGCTCGGC
>JBEKEK010000236.1:0-9856 GCA_050013875.1 Trebonia sp.
GCCTCGGCCGCGTCGACGGTGCCGTCGCCGCCGTCCGCCACCGGGACCTGGACGACGTCCACGTCCGGGCGGACCCGGGCGAGCCCGGCGGCCACGTGCGCGGCCACCTGAGTAGCGGTAAGCGTTCCCTTGAACTTATCCGGGGCGACCACCACGTGGCTCATGCCGCCATGAGATCACGCGCGGGCGCTCGCGTCATCCGGAGCAATCAACCTGTTGCCTCCCAGTAGCGCCGGATCGCCGCAAGGGCGTCGGTCTGGGGTTCAGGCGGAACCGGGCCACGGCACACGGCCAAGCGTCGGGTCCTGATCGATGCTGGTGTGAGGACCGAAGCTCGGCGCGAGGTGCGGCTCACGACGGAACTCATGACGGTGGCTGTCTCTGTCCAGTGACCACGACCGTGGGCCGCTGCTTCGTCGATGCGCATCAGGATCATGGCCAGGAAGGACGGCCCGGGCAAGACGCGTATTCGACTACAGCAGGGCGACAAGCGCTGGGGCAGACGCCGTCCGCGAGTAGACCGACGCCGACGTGATGGAGGCGGAATCAGAGACGGCCTGACGTCGCAGCATTGCGCGCGGCGGCGTACCTACCCTTTCGACTCCACTACCGAGTCCTTAAGGCTCGTGATCCTCACCCTGGCATCCAATCCCTCGGGAAGACCGATCATGATGACGATGACCTTGTCTCCTTGGCCTGCCTCTCCCACTTGGGCTGTCTCCTCTGCGGGGATGCCGAAGCGGTCAGGCGTGATACCGAGCGTTTCACAGTAATAGAGCCTGTAGCGCTCAGACGGCCCGGCTTTGCCGCGTTCCCAGCGGTACACGTTGTGCGCGACATCATCGACGCTGGGCATCGTGGTGTCGCCTTGGCTGTCAGCCGCCTTGATCAACCGCCGCGCCATCTCGGCGCGGCTCCAGAAGCGCTCCTCGCGCTGTCGGCGCAACCATGCGCCAAGCTCATAACTTCCGCTCACCGTAGGCCCTTGATGTCGGGAAAATAACCCAGCCCTTGGACCCGGTACAAGATGCCCATCTCGGTCAGTTCCCGGAATGCCCGGTTCGGGGTACTCGGCGAGACACCGAGCATGGCGGCCAGCTCTGCCGCGGACGGGACAGGATCATGACGACCCCTACTACCGCTCTCCATCGCATCCAGGATCACGTATGCCGCCTTCACCCACTGCCGCGGATCGTCCCTGCCGAAGCCAACGGTCACCATCCCAGCCGTGCCCAGACCACGCGATCCCCTCCGCTAACCCTCTCGATGCCCCAGCCGTCTGCGCCCGTGAGCGCCTCTACGATGCCCAGCCCGTGGGACCGGTCCCCTTGCCATCTGCGCCGCCACGCCCCGCCCGAGTCCTGGCATTCCACCCGGCAGTGATCGCGATGCAGTTCCAGCCGAATCGTGAAGGACTCTCCTCGCGAGCGGCTGTGCAAAATCGCGTTGGCTGCGATCTCGGACGCGACGAGTACGGCGTCAGCAGCGACCGGGCTGTCCCCCAGGTGTCTGGCTACGTCACGGCGGACCTGGCGCACCTGCTCAGCCCGGCCGGGGTAGATCCGCTGATATCCCGTTACCGATTCCGCTGTCGGCTGTTCTTCTGTCGGCGCTTGCTCCGCTGTTGTGGCCGGTTTGGTGGCGGTAGTTGGCATCGGTCGCTGTTCCTAACGGCATCTTGGCGTTGTTATCTCGCTACCGAACGTGCCAGCTCGGCACTAGCGTGGGAAGTAGCTCAGCGTGCCCGCCAGGATTGGGTGATCTGGCGCGCGCTATGAGGAATCCAGCGCGGGAGCGTGGAGAACACCGTGAAGAATGGGGAATCACCCGGCACGCCCGTTGCCAGGTTCGCCGATGAACTGCGGGCATGGCGACAACGGCACGGCTGGTCGCAGGCCGAGCTAGGCGACAAATTGGGCTACTCCGGTAGCCATGTGTCGAGCGTGCAGACCATGACCAGGCCCCCAACGGCCGACTTTGCCAGGGCTTGCGACAATGTATTCGGCACACCAGGCTCGTTCGAGCGTCTTCACGAGGACATCACCAAGGCGGCATACCCGCCGTGGTTCAGCCCGTTCGTGCACTTCGAGTCGAAAGCGGTGCGTATCCACTGCTGGGACAACAGGAACGTGACTGGCCTGCTGCAAACCGAGGACTATGCCCGGTCGATCATCGGGGCAGGCAACCCCGACATGTCCGATGACGAGATCGAGCGCGACGTCGCCGCCCGCATGGAGCGCCAGCAGATCATGCGCCGCGAGTTGCCGCCATACTGCTGGTATGTCATCCACGAGGCGGCGCTGCGGACCGTGTTCGGCGGCAAGGCCGTAATGCGTGACCAGATGGGAGGGCTCCTTGACGCCGCCCGGTCACCTCGAGTCGTAGTCCAGGTGTTCCCGTCAGGTGTTCCCAACTGCCCCGGCGTAGATGGTGCCGTCACGATCTTCGACTTCAAAGGCGAGCCGTCCGTGGGGTACGCGGAAGGCTACCGGGCTGGCCGGACGATCGAAGCGCCCTCAGAAGTGGCTAGCCTAGTTCTGATGTTCGATCACTTGCGCGCGCTAGCGTTGTCGCCAGCCGATTCTCAAATAATGATCACCGCTATTCGAGGTGAATACGATGAATAACCCAGAGCTGACGTGGGTCAAGTCGAGCTACTCGTCGCAGGGCAACTGTGTCGAGGTGGCCGCCCATGACCGCGTGCTGGTCCGTGACACCAAGGACCGCACCGGCCGCATGCTGCGATTCACTCCCGCCGCATGGCGCAGGTTCGCCGATCGAGTAAAGCACTCGTAACAAATTAGCCCCCCAGGAGTCCGGCCGACGCTGTAGGGGACGCTCTCGTATCTAGGGCGTCCTCTTTGGGTGTACACGGGGCGGCATGGCGGGCAGCGGCCGTGGGGACCTGGATTGAATGCATGGCTACTGGGCAGGCTTGAGTTGGCCCGACCCGTACGGCGTCAGCCGAGATACCATCAGGCGAGCGATCCAAGAGCTTGTGAGCGAGGGTCGGTTGGTGGTCCTCCACGGTAGAGGCACGTTCGTAGTCCAGCAGGAGTCTTAATCTCAATTCACGGCACTGTTCGAGCACCTTCGCAGGTGCGTTAGGCGACGGCCAGGCAGACGAGTTCGGAGTCGCTGATCAGCGGTGGGCGCCTGCACCAGCGATCGGTGATCGCCTCGTCGATTTCACGTACAGTGCCGTGATGAGGTCCCGAGGTCTGTCTTCACGCACCGATCATCGAGACCCTCGCCATGTCTATGACCACCTGCGATAGGCGTGTATCGTCTCTGGGACGTCAGAGTCGCGCGGTGCTCGTCCAGTGCCGGGAACTGCGCGATGTACCGCAGGGCGCGTTGCCAGGGGTCGAAAGCGTAATAGGGCCGGTCCCGGTGGTTATACACGCGGCAGAAAGCCGAGAGGCCCGCTTCGATCGGCCGCTGCTCGTAGCCGGCATCCGGCTCGGCCGCGCGCGTAACGGCGAGGAGCTCGTCTACCGGGGCCCAGCCCTCGAAGTCAAAGGCCCACTCCCCATCGGTGACATACACGTGCATCGGATGCGCCTCCCCGCGCGCCCAGACTCCGACGATGCCGAATCCCGCCTCCGGGTACACCTCCAGGAACGCGAACGCCAGGATGTGGCACGCCCCGGCGGCGAAGAACCGCACGTCGTCGCGGTTCCACGACAACAGCTGGTCGGCACGTTCCGCGGGCGTGCGCCTGAACTGCGCACTCGATCGATACATGCAACTAGGCCGCATACGAGGCGATCCTGTGCAAGATCAAGCTGTTGCCTCCCAGTGGCGCCGGATCGCCGCGAGGGCGTCGTCGGTCAGCGATCCGTACAGGCGGAGCCGGGCCACGCCGCCGTCAGGGAAGATGTTCAGCCGCACGTGGGTGGCCGGCTGCCCGTCGACCCGGAACCGGTGCGGGGTGTCCGGCAGCAGCCGGACCGGCGGCAGCAGGTCACGCCACGCCGACGTGTCGGTGATCGAGGCGCCGGTGGAGGCGTCCATCGTCTGCAGCGAGGCCGTGTCCGGCTGATTGCCGCGGTACCAGGAGGTGTCGATCTCCGCGAGGTCGATGACGCCCCGGCCGGCCAGCCGGATGACCAGCCATTCGTGCCCCGCCTTACGGCGCCTGCGGGTTTCCCAGCCCTCGCCCATCGTCCGCGACAGGCCGGGCGAGATGATGTTGCGTGGCGCCGAGTAGTAGTTCCGGTCGCTGCGCGCCGCGACGTCGGCGCCGTTCTCCAGCGCGGCGAGGTCGATGGTCAGGCCCTCGAGCAGCGCCGGATCCGGCACCACCTCGCCGTGGACGTGCAGCCGGGCTACGCCGCCGTCCGGGAAGATGTTCAGCCGCACGTGGGTGAACCTGCGCCCGGAGCTGACCTTGAAGGCGTGCCGGGCGTCACCGGTCACCAGGACGCGCGGTACGATCTCCTGCCAGGCCACCGCCTCGGGATCCTCGGTGATCTCCTCGAACGCGGGATACCCGCTGGCCGAGCACGCGTCCGCCGAGCAGGCCTGCGGGTAGTTCCCGGTGAAGAACGCGGTGTCGACCACGATGGAGCGCACCACCCCGGGCGCACCCAGCCGGACGATCACCCAGTCATGAGCCGAACGGTCCGGCAGCGCGCCACCGGGCCCGCGCCGCCGCCTGGTCTCCCAGCCGTCGTATACCTGGCCCTTGGCGTCGTAGGTCTCCGGCACGAAGACCGGCGCCGTCGCCTTGACCAGGTTCTCCTTCGCGGCGAAGAACTCGTCGCTGGCCGCCACGACGGACCCGCGCAACCGGAGCAAATCCGGCAGAAGCTGCTCATCCATACCGGGTTCATCCCCGTTTTAGCAGCCGGCCAACGGGAGTTGCTCCTTCACCTTCAAGCAGCGCGGTCCCGCGCAGCCACGTCTGCCTCACCCGCCCGGTCAGTTTCCGGCCGGCGTACGGGGTCACCGGGTGCCGGTGGTACAGCCGGGCCGGGTCTACCACGTAGGTCTCGTCGGTATCGAAGGCCGTCATGTCGGCGTCCGCGCCGACGGCCAGCCGCCCCTTGGCCGTCAGGCCGGCCAGGTCGGCCGGGGCCGACGACATCCAGCGGGCCACCTCGTCCAGCGTCCGGCCGCGGCGGCGCGCCACCGTCCACACCGCCGACAGCCCGAGCTGCAGCGACGCGATGCCGCCCCAGGCGGCGCTGAAATCCCCGGCCTCGGCCAGCTTGAGCTCGGGCAGGCAGGGGGAGTGGTCGGACACCACGCAGTCGATCACACCGCCCTCCAGGCCGCGCCACAGCGCCTCCCGGTTGATCGCGTCCCTGATCGGCGGGCACGACTTGAACTCGGTGGCGCCGTCCGGGACCTGCTCCGCCGCGAAGTACAGGTAGTGCGGGCAGGTCTCGACGGTCAGCCTGATGCCCGCCGCCTTCGCGCCGGCGATCATGGCCACGCACTCGGCCGCGGACAGGTGGACGATGTGCGCCCGCCCCCCGGTGCCCGCCGCGGCCGAGATCACCTTCTCGATCGCCCGGCGCTCGGAAACCGGCGGCCGGGACTTTACGAACGAGCCGAAGTCGCGCGTCGGTTCCAGCGGCTTGATCTCCGCGGTGTCCTCGGCGTGCACGATCAGCAGCGCGTCCACCTCGGCCAGCGTGCCGAGCGCGGTCCGCAGCCCGGCCGCGTCGAGCGGCGGGAACTCGGGTGCCCCGGAGTCGAGCAGGAAGCACTTGAACCCGACCACGCCGGCCTCGTGCAGCGGGCGCAGCGAAGCCTCGTTGCCCGGCACCGCCCCGCCCCAGAACGCCACGTCGACCCAGCACTGGCCGGCCGCCGCGGCGCGCTTTTCCTCCAGCGCCGCCACCGACGTGGTGGGCGGCAGCGAGTTGAGCGGCATGTCGCAGATGGTGGTCACCCCGCCGGCCGCGGCGGCCCGGGTGGCGGTGGCGAACCCCTCCCACTCGGTCCGGCCGGGTTCGTTGACGTGCACGTGCGTGTCGACCAGGCCAGGTAGCAAAGCCAGGTCGCCGAGGTCGATCTCGCGGTCGGCGTCCAGCCGCGTGCCGTAGTCCTCGATTGCCGCGATCGCCGGTCCGCTGACCGCGACCGCCGCCGCTCGCGTCCCGCCGGGCAGCACCGCCCGCCGGGACCGGATCACCAGGTCATACGCCACGGGTCACCTCCTGCCGCCAGTACGCACAGCCGCCAGTCTCTCACGCTGATTATTTGGCTGGCTGTTCATGTCCGTGTCATGCCCAGGCAGGTTCCGAGGTCAGTAAATTCGCTAGAAGATGACAAAACCGCACATGAAGGGGCCTGGAAATGCGCAAAGCGGGTAAAAGCGCGGTCGCGAGGCGCGCGATGAAGACACTGGGGGCCGGCGCGGCGGTCGCGGTCGTGCTGGGTCTAGCGCTTCCGGCCAGCGCCCGCACCGAGCCGGTATACCAGGTCCGGCAGATCCTAGACGGCGCGAAGCTGCACCACTGGTACACCAAGGCCAGCTCGTCACGGCAGCACCGGGAGGCGCTGGCCCAGCCGGATGACATCACGATGGCCGGCGGGAACCTGTTCACCGCGTTCCAGAACGGGGTGGGACCGCAGGGCCAGGCCAGTACCGACGGGAATCGCGACAGCACCGTGGTCGAGTTCACCCGCGCCGGTGCCGTGATCAGGCAGTGGGACATCCGCGGCAAGTGCGACGGACTGACCGCCGATCCGTACACGGACCAGGTCATCGCCACCGTCAACGAGGACCTCAACTCGAGCCTGTACGCCATAGACCCCGGAAGCGGCCACGTTGTCCACTACCGGTACAGCAGGCCGCTGCCGCATCATGGCGGCACCGACGCCATCTCCTTCTACCGCGGCATGATGCTGATCAGCGCGTCGGCGCCCGGCACCACCGGAGCGGCCGCGCCGAACCCGGCCTACCCCGCGGTGTACTCGGTGACCCTGGACCCCGGCCACCGCCTGGCCTTCACCCAGGCCCTGTTCTACGACGAGTCCCACGCGACTGCCGCCAACGGCCCGCACTTCACCCGGACGGTCAGGCTGGGCCTCACCGACCCGGATTCCAACGAGGTGGTGCCCGCGGCAGCGCCCAGGTTCGCCGGCGACTTCATGCTGACCAGCCAGGGTGACCGCGAGCAGATCTACGTCCACGGCGCCGGCACTTCCTCCGAGCATCTCTCGGTTCTCACCCTGCCGCGGTCAGTCGACGACACCGCCTGGGCCACCGCGTGGCACGGCGCCTTCTACGCCGCCGATCACGACGGCGACACCGTCGACGCCGTCACCGGATCGTTCTGGCCGGGTACCGCCCTGGTCGCGGTGACCCCGTGCGACGCGAACGGCGCGCCCGCCACCTGCCCGGCACCTGGTTTCCCGGCGAACTACGTGGGTCAGCTCAACATGTACACCGGCCAGATCACGGCGGTGAAGCTCCGCGGACCGCGCCTCGAGCCGCAGGGCATGATCTTCGCAGCCAGCTGATCAGCTGCCCCGGTAGGTCGAGTAAGAGTACGGGCTGAGCAGCAGCGGCACGTGGTAGTGCTCGTCCCGGTCGGTGATCACGAAGGTGATGGTCACCTCCGGGTAAAACGTGTCGGCACCGCGGGCGCCGAAGTATGCCCCGGTGGCGAACGTGATGCGGTAGACGCCGGGCTCGAAGTCCGCGCTGCCCCCGTCGTCGGCGAGCCGCAGCCGCCCGTCGCTGTCGGTCTGCCCCTGGTCGGCCAGCACCCACCCGCCGTCCTCGCCGCGCTCCAGCCGGATCTGGACGCCCGCCGCGGGGCGCCCGGTCGTCGCGTCGAGGACGTGCGTGGACAGTGTCACAGGCTCAGCAGCTTCGTCAGCCGGAGCTTGGTGATCTTCAGCAGTTCGGCACGCACGACGCCCCGTTCGGCATCTTGATTGTTGTCTAGCCTGGCCCGGAGCCGGGCCAGCATCTCCGGACCGGACAGGCCGCTGGCGCAGATCAAGAAGATATGGCCGAACCGCCGCTCGTAGGCCAGGTTGCCGTCGGCGAGACCTTGCTTGACCTCATCGGCGGCAGCGGCGGCGCCGGACTGCTCCGCCGCGGACATCTCGCCCGGGGCGGTACGGTCGCCGATGCGCGGATGCCCGTTCATGCTCTCGGCGATGTCGTCCCAGGTCAACGAGGCGAACGCGGTATCGACGGCGGCTATCAGCGCGGCCGGGTCCGGGTACGGGCGACCGCTGGCGACGGCTTTCGCGAAGGCCGTCGACGCGCACCAGGCGAGGACGTCGCGTTCGGCGTCCGCCGCCGGAGCGGCGTTGAACGAGCCCAGCGCCGCGGACGCCTGCGGGCCCGGATTCGCCATACGCCCATCCAACCAGGCCCGGCGGCCCGCCCGGTAACCTGACGCAGGCCCATTTGTAGCTTTCGCTAAACAATGGCCAGCTAGGGTGCGCGGGAACGCTTCACCGCGGGAGGTGATTCCGTGCGGATCAGGGACCTGTTCGACGTGCCTGGCCTGGGGCTCCGGCTGCTCACCGACGTCACCGGCCTGGACCGGGCGATCAGGCACGTCTACACTACCGACCTGCCCGACCCCAGCCGCTACCTGACGTCGGGTGACCTGGTGCTGACCGGGCTGATCTGGTGCCGGGCGCCCGGCGACGCCGACCGCTTCGTGTCAGCCCTGGGCCGCGCCGGGGCCGCTGGCGCTGCGGCTGGCGAGCGAGTACCTCCGGGCCGCCCGGCTGCCCGCCGTCGCCGAGCTGACCGAGCCGGGGGCGGGCGGCGGAACCTACACGCTGCTCGGCGAGGTCGCCTCGCACGAGCTCCTGCTGGCTACCGTGCCGCCCGGCGTGCTGCGTTCTTTCCGGACTCGCCTGCTCGGCCCGCTGCTGGCCTACGACGACCGGCACCGGGCCGAGCTGCTGCCGACGCTGCGGGCATTCCTGGCCTGCTCCGGGTCGTGGAACGCGTGCGCGGCGAAGATGTCCGTGCACGTCAACACGGTGCGCTACCGGATCAGGCGGATCGAGGAGCTGACCGGCCGGGACCTGTCCTGCCTGGACGACCAGGTGGACTTTTACCTCGCCCCGCAGATTCGCTAGCTTGTCCGGGTGGCGGTGATCAGGGCCGGCTCGGCGGCGTACGCGGCGCAGATCGCGGCGGTGCAGCGGGAGAGCTGGTTCGCCGCCTACGAGGGCATCATCGCCGCCGAGATCATCGACCGTGTCACCACCCCCGACGACGGCGCCCGGGTCCGGCAGTCGTTCCGGACCCGCCCCTGGCAGCGTATGCTCGTCGCCGCCGATCCCGACGGCGACGGAATCACCGGCTACGCGTCGTTCGGCCCGGAGACGGACGTGCTGAACGCGCCGTGGCCGCATCCGCTCACGCCGGACGGTGAACAGGGCCGTGTCGCCGAGCTCTACGCGCTCTACGTCCGCCCCGCCTGGTGGTCGACCGGCACCGGGCGGGCGCTGATGGAGCGGGTCCTGACCCGGTCCGTGGCCGCCGGCTACCAGGCCATCACGCTGTGGGTGCTGCGGGACAACCAGCGTGCCCGCCGGTTCTACGAGCGAGCGGGATTCCTGCCCGACGGCGCCACCAACGTGCTCAACGGACTCGGCGGCATCATCGAGGTTCGCTACCGTCGCGTCCTTGAACAGCAGGTATAACGAACGATTCCGAGCCTTATAAAGACTATCTCTTGGACCTCTAGTAGGTGGCGCGGCAGGCTGGACGGGAAGCGAAACGACAGGAAAGGGGGCGTCATGACGGACGCCAGGACTACCGCCGCTACCTATTTCGATGCCTGGAAGGCGCGGGACTTTGCCCGGCTGCGTTCGGTGCTGGCCGATGCCGTCGACTTCGCGGGACCGCTGGCGC
>JBEKEK010000237.1:0-9806 GCA_050013875.1 Trebonia sp.
GCCACGCTGTAGGCGGCGGCGCACGACGAGGTAGCCGCCACCGCCGGGACGGCCCCCGCACCGCTCGCCACGGCCAGGCCGAACGCGGCCAGCAAAGCCGCCACCACCACCGTGATCGTCCTCCGGGATCCTCTCAGCAAGAGTCTCATCAGCAAGCACCTCCATGAAGTCGAGATAGCGCATCGGCCAGCGCCTTTGCAGGCAAGCGACGCTCAGCGACGGGTGCGAAGGCGCCTTCCGGAAGCTAAGTCCGGCGACTATAACGGTCAAGTAAACGCAGTGCGGCAGGCCGTAAAAGCGAAGGCAGCGGCGCTATCGGGAAATGGAACTTTCACAACGTGAGCCCGTCGCGCCAGCTCATCGTCAAATCCTGGTGGCAGGCGGCGGGCCCGTTACCGGGCGCGGCGGCGGTCCTTCCCGCGTCCGACAGCAACGGCACGGTGGTGTTCGCCATCGACGTCGTCTCGGCGCTGCCGCCGTCGTCCGCGGCACAATAAGCCGCCTACGTGACGAACATGAAATCTACATTTCCGCAGCCCGCCGGCACAGCATTCGGACGCTTCGAAAGGTGTAGCCGTAAATTTTCGAACGACATGCCTATTGCGCGCGTTTCAGGAAAGTTTCAAAATGAATCCCACAACTTAATCGGAGATCACCAGGGGGCCGCTGAACACCTGCTGAGGAGTGGGCACGGTGACGGTCACAGATCCAATGACGCATCCGCCCGGGCCCCCGACGCTCGCCGATGTCGCTCATCTCGCCGGCGTTTCGTCGGCCACGGCATCACGCGTACTGACCGGATCGGCCAGGGTACGGCCGCAGACAAAGGACAGGGTCGAGCAGGCGATGACGCGGCTCGGCTACGTGCGCAACCGGGCCGCCCGTTCCCCATCGAGCCGGCGAGCAGGGTCCGTCGCGCTGGTCATGGGTGAGGAGACGGTCAAGGTTTTCGCCGACCCGTTCTTCGCCCGCGTGCTCGGGTCGGTCAGCAGGGAACTGTCCTCGGTCGATTCCCAGCTCGTCCTGCTCACGCTGCACTCGCCCCGCGACCACCACACGGTGTCCAGGTACCTGCGCAGCGGCCACGTGGACGGTGCGCTGTTCGTCTCCATGCACGACAGGCTGGACTTCGACTACGAGAGCCTCGGCATACCGGTCGTGCTGTGCGGCCGGCCGGTCGCTGGCGGCGCCGCGCTGTCGTACGTCGACGCCGACAACATCGGCGGCGCCAGCGCCGCGGTACGCTACCTGCTCGACAACGGGCGCAAGGCCGTCGCCACGATCGCGGGGCCGCCCGACATGGCGGCCGGCATCGACCGGCTGCTCGGGTACCGCCAGCCGCTTGGCGCGGTCGGGGACCTTGACCCCGGCATGATCGCCTACGGCGATTTCAGCACGATGTCAGGGCAGCACGCGCTGCTCCGGCTGATCGACCACCGTCCCGGCATCGACGCGGTGTTCGCCGCCTCTGACCTGATGGCCGCGGGCGCGCTGCACGCGCTGCGCCGGCTGGGCCGGCGCGTCCCGCGCGACGTGGCCGTCATCGGGTTCGACGACCTGCCCGCCGCGCAGCAGACCGACCCGAGGCTCACAACGGTGCGCCAGCCTGTCGACGCCATGGGAACCCGCATGGTGAGCGAGATCCTGGCGCTGATCGCCGACCCCGGCCGGGAGCCATCCCGCGTCGTGCTCGACACCCAACTAATCCTGCGTGGCTCCGCCTGACGCTCGCCCGCGGCCGGGCATAACGGTTTGCGGCCTACTCCGCCCATGATGAGCAGGCCGCCTAGGTCGAGGGGGTACTCCACCGGCTCGTCCGGACGCCACTCGGGGTTGAACACCACGCCCGGCGGCAGGATCTCCAGCCCGTTGAAGAAGGAGATGATCTCCTCCTTAGCGCGCACTTTGCCGCGCCCGAGTGCCTGCTGCAGCACCTTCTCCATCGCGCGAGCCTCCTCGGAAGCGCTCGAGAAGTGCGTGATCTGCACGTAGCTGCCGGGGGCGATCGCGGAAACGTATCGCGCGACCAGGCTGTGCGGGTCCTCGTCGTCGGTGATGTGATGGATCACGGCGTTCAGGATCAGCCCTATCGGCCTGGAGAAGTCCAGGAACGAGGTGATCTCCGGACTCTCCAAGATCGACGCGGGCTCCCGCAGATCGGCCATGACCACGATCGTCGAGGCGTCGTCGGCGAGCAGGGCATGGGCGTGCACGCGCACGCTGGCGTCGTTGTCCACGTACACGACACGTGCCGCCGGATTCAGTGCCTGCGCGAGCTCGTGCGTGTTCCGCACGGTCGGCAGCCCCGATCCGAGGTCCAGGAACTGGTCAATCCCCTGACTGGCCATGAACCGGACCGCCCGGCCGAGGACCGCCCGGTTATACCGCGCCCCCTGGCCGTCGTCAGGCAGCGCCTTGAACGCCTCTGCCGCGACCGCCCGGTCGACCGCGAAGTTGTCCTTGCCGCCGAGGATCGCGTCGTACACCCGGGCTACGCTCGGCCTGGTGACGTCGATCTCCGGCGGCACGTAGTCAGGGTCCGCCTTCGCCCAGTCCATTTCCTGGTTGCCCATCCCCGCATAATAGCCATCAAGCGACTTTGAATAGGCATTTCCGGAAAGGCCCTCATCCGGCAGGCCTGCAATCGCACGCAAGAATGCCGGACGGCTGGGCTTTCAGGAACTGCCGCCACGTCGGCGACGCTTGCCCAGGCCCTCCTTCTGCGCCATTACATTCGGTCAGGTGACGGCGGGCTCGGTTGCGGTGGGTGTGCGCTGCGCCTGGCTAGGTACTGGGGCTGCCGTCGTCAGGCGGCGTCGCCGCCGGCGGCGGCGGCGGCGGTACCGAGTCGTAGAAGCCGCCATGCTCGTCGTAGGTGATGATGAGCAGGCTGGTGTCCCACACCGGGGAGTTGCGGATGGCCTCGTACATCGCCTTGATAAGACCTTCGCCACCGTAGACGTCGTCCATCGGGTGCTGGGAGGAACCGCCCCGGTAGGTGCTGGTGATGTCGCCGTAGTTCGGCTCGATGAACGTGTACTGACAGGGATAAGGGCCCCGGTACGGAGAGGAAAAACGGCGTCGAAACCAACGCGCTGCCGCTCTCCTGGAGCCAGACCGTGAGCCTGGGCATCGCGCGGTCAGGCAGCTCCGTCCGGGTCGCCGCCGAGAGCCTGGGTCAGCCCCTCGAGGTCCTCGACGGTCACGGTGAGCGCCGAGTGGCCGCTCCGGCGCAGCCGCGACGGGACCTTCTGGGCGAAGTGGATGCAGACACCGGCCTCGTGGTTGGTGCCGAAGCTGAGGCCGTCGTCGGCCATCGAGGCCCGGACGCCGAACGCCGTCCACCAGCGGTAGTTGCGGGTGATGTGCGCCCCGGTGATGTTGTCCCGGCTGGTGATCACCCGGAAGAAGCCGAAGGTGGCCTCGAACGAGTCGTCGGTCAACGTCACGCCGTCCCGGTCCCGCTTGAACCGGAAGGGAAGCAGCAAGGGGAGGTATCGGCGGTCAATGGCGTAACCGAAGTACTGGGTCATGCGCTTGGTTCTTCCCCTTGCCGGACTCCCCAACGCGCTACCCAGGGGCGTCCGAGCAAACACGGAGCAAATATCGATGCTCATAGGTCTAGACCTAATCGCATGTTTCTACGTGGTAACCGCAGTTTACGGGGCTGCCCTTATCGGGGCAGGTGTCTGGACCTGCCCCGATGAAGGAGAACCGAGAGCTAGCTAAGGCCGGGCCTCAGAAGCCGTTCACCTTGAACACGTAGGTTCCCCAGTTGTCCAGGGGATCCTGGTCGGCCGCCGGCGGGATGTACTCGGTAGCCAGCCAGACACCGTTGCCGTCGGGGTCAGGCTGGGCGAAGGAGTAGTCACCCCAGCGGGCCGTGTCGTAGGGAGGAGCGTCAGAGAAGCTCAGGTGCGGGCCTGCCCCGGCGGCTACCGTGGTGATCCGGGCGGAGCCCAGGGTGGTGTAAGCCGCGCTCGGATTGATCGTAGAGCTGGTGATCGTGAACACCATCTCCGGGCTCCCGGACTGCGGCGCCCCGATCGCCGGGTAGAGGAGGTTGGCCTTCCTGGCGGTCACGTATCCCTGCTGGGTGACCCGCTGCCCGCCAGCGTCGATCTTGAACCAGGCGGCGGCGTCGCGGGGGGTGCCGTCCCCGCCGGGGGTCACCGCGGCGTCCAGTGCGGTCCACAGCTGGATCCCGCCCAAGCCGCGTGTCACTTCGACCGGTCCGGAGAGCCGGCTGTCGTCGGGGTTGAGGGCCGCCTCTGAGGTGATGACTGCGCCGTCGACGGTGGTGGTCGAGCCGTTGCCCGTGCTCGTGGCGGGCACCGGGAAGGCGTAAGGTTCGCTGGGCAGGACGGTGCCGGTGAGGCTGACCGTGCCGTGGCCGGTCGTCACCGCGGCGCTGTCGGTGAGGGTCCACAGGCCCAGGGTGTTGCCGACCGGATTGTTGTTGCCGTTGGCCAGGAACGGGACCGAGTTCACGAAATAGGCGGTGCCGGTGCCGGTGCCGATCGCGCGGTCCATCCCGACCACCGGGTTGCCCGCCAGGGAAACAGGCCCGATGACCGAGTCGTTGACCGTGGCGGCCTCGGTGACGAGCTGCGACTTGGAGATGACGACGGCGATCGCGCCCTCGTAATTCGATTCGGTCGGCCCGCGGTACTCATCGGTGGAGATGACCAGCGCGTTGTTGTCGAAGCCGGTCTTCGGCTGGTCGCCGAGGCAATCCCCGGCGCTTGGGCCGCCCAGTGAGGTATCGAACTGGTAGGCGGCCACGCCGCGGGCGTTGACGACGACCACGTCGACGGTGGTGTTGTTGTCATCGGCGGCCGGGCCGGTGGCCACGGGGAAGCCGATCTCGGTGAAATAGAAGCTCTGCGTCTGCCGGTCATACAGGCAGCGCACGTCACCCTCGGAGTACGGGTCCTGGAACAAGGTCGCCAGGCTCACGTCGGGCCGCAGCAGGGTGCCGTTGGTGGAGGTTTCCCGCTCCGCCAGGTTGATCGGCTCGAAGACCGCCTTCGGGCTGCCCGCGAGAGTGCGGTCGGAGCCGACGCACAGGCCCTGGTCGGGCGGGGTGATCGGGAATCCGTTCAGGTTATCGGAGTCGAGGTCACTCAGCCCGTTGAAGGCATCGCTGACCCCGTTCCGCGACGCGCCGCCGCCCGCCGTGCTGGCCGTCGCCGTCGCCGCCTCGGCCGCGCCGATGGTCGAGCCACCGTCGCGGCGTAGCGCGGTGAACACGCGCGGGCGCTTGAGCCTCTGGTCAGCGGCCTCGGCCCACTCGCCTACTCCGGGTTGAGCTCCGGTGCCACAGCGCCGTCGACTGACGTGAACGGCCCGGAAGCCGTCGGCGAGGTGGCGCCGCTGCGCAGGCCGAAGTAACGGGCGCCGACAATGAGCTGCCGTGACCCGACCTCCACCAGGACCATGAGCAGTAGGCAGGCCACGATGGCGCTGGAACTGGTGATATTCCATGAGTGCATCACCCGGCCGATGACCCGGTCGGCGGATGCTCCGCCGTCGCTGGCGTACAGGCTGAACGCAGTGCGCAGCACAACCCCGGTGGCCCAGAACGTCGCGGCCAGCAGACCAGCTTTCGCGTAGATGCCTTTCTCGCCGGGATAGACGCGGGTGAACGCTCCGGCGCCCACCCCGAAGATGAGGCCGAGCCCCACGCCACCAGCGATGAGGTACAAGTCGTTGCCGGCCGTCGGGACGCCTTTGAGGTACGCGAACAGGAAATATACGACGATCGCGACAGGCAGGGCCAGGTAGCGGACGGTGAGCCGCCGGCCCCTGAACTGCAGGAAGATCGTCGCCAGCAGGACCGCATCGAGGATGTAGTCAAGAGCATTCACTCCGGTCGCTCCTCTTCTGAGGCTTAACCTGCCTCACGTGGCATTGGCTGACCAGGAGGCCCGCGTGTCGCTTATCGCCGTGGGTCTCTATTCGGCGCTACCATATCAGTCGTTTCGACCTATTGGGAGGGTTGCTTGGCCGAGTTTCGCAGGCTGACTGACTTCGAGCACATTCTCATCGGCTTGCTAGTGGGCTCGCCGCGGTCGGGGTATGACCTCAAGCGGTACTTCGCAACCACTCCCGCCATTGTCTATGAGCCCAGTTCTGGTGCTTTGTATCCCGCCTTGCGGCGTATGGAGAACCGCGGGCTGCTGCGCTCGGAACTGGCGGTGTCATCCGGCAACCGCGCGCACCGCCGCTACTTCGCCACCGAGGACGGCCGTCAAGCCCACAGCCGCTGGCTTCACCAGCCTGTGGACCCAGCCACGGTCGGCAGAGACCTCGGCATGCATCTGATGCGGTTCGTGATGGCCGAACGGGAATTCACCACCGATGAGACGCTGGCCTTCCTGCGGGCTCTCGGCGACGCCCTCGACGCGTTCATCACCACCATGGAGACATTCGCGCGAGGCACCTCCCCAAGCGCCGGTCATGGCGCCTTGGCACTCTCACACGGCCTGGCCGTTCACCGAGCCAGCTTGCAGTGGGTCCACGACGCCTCCGCATCACTCAAGGCAGCCGCGTCAGCCGCAAACGAGCCAGCCCGGCCCCTTCCGGGGGCCAGGCTGGCCGCCACGCCGCCTGAAGGCCCGATTGAAAGCGGGTAAAGCTCCCGCACGAGCCAGGCACTCCAGCTGGCCGGCCGATCGTGGGCGGCTTGCAGCTTGGAGCGGGGCGCCCGCCGAGGAACCGTGTCAGTCTGCGACGGTACTGGGGCGTGTGGCCCGGCATACGCCAAGCAGGCCGGTCAACGGCAGAGCCCGGCTCTGACGCCAGGCCAGCTGCCGACAGCACCAAGCGGTGGGACTAGATACAGCCCGGGGAACAAAGGCGCGCGTTTCACTAACAGTGAGAGGCTCTGCCTCGCCCTAACCTGGTTCAGCGCAGTGGGAGCAATCAATCTGGGTGCATATTCGGGCACGTCCAGAACGCCCACTACAGAAGCGGTCTCCGGATTGGCGGGCTTCGATCAGATCCCCGCCAATAAGGCGGCTATGCGAGCGCGTCGTTTTCTGTGGCCGCGCCGACGCCGGGTATATGTGAGGCCACTTGGGTGCGGGAATTGAGCCGTGATCGCGCGGATCTGGCGCGGATGGGCGCCGCAGGTACAGGCTGGGGACTATCAGCGACACTACGAATCAGAGGTCAGCGGGCACCTGCGGGCCGTCAGCGGATTCCGCGGCGCCGATCTGCTGCGCCGGGATGAGGGTGCGGAAGTCATGTTCACCTCGATCACCCTGGTTCACGGATCTGGAGGCGGTCCGCGACTTCGCCGGGCACGATTACGAGCAGGCCGTGGTCGAGGACGCCGCCCGGGCGGCGCTCAGCCGTTGGGACGAGCAGGTCTGTCACCACGAAGCGGCCGTCCGGGTGCAGTAGCCGGCAGATCGCCAGCCGCGCGGCCAGCCAGCTCAGCGCGACCGCGGCTGCCATCCGGATCAGGGATCCCGGGGGCAGCGGTTCACGTACCGGGGCCCGGCGGGGCGCGCAGGGTAAAAAGATTCTGAGCAGCCGTGCCGGAAGAGCTAAGGAGCGATGATGGCCTTCAGCCCGGCGCGCGCCTCGGCAGCGGCGAACGCCTGCGCAGCGTCCGTGAGCGGGGTGCGTGACGATACGAGCGGGTCCAGCACCACTACACCGCGCGCGGCCAAGTCGATCGCGCGCGGGTAGACCTCGTTCATCCGCCGCACCATCGCGATCGTCAGGCCCTTGCGCCGCGCGAGCGACGCCCGGAACGTGGTCGCGTCCGAGTCCGGGATCCCGCCGAGGACAACCCGCCCGCCCGGTCGCACGGACTCGAACGCGATCCGCACCGCGTCGTCGTTCCCGGCCAGCTCGAATGCGACGTCCGCCCGGTAACCCGAGATGTCATCGCGCGGCGTGGCCACCTCATCCGCACCCCACTTGACCGCCGCCTCGCGCCGGTGCGCCAGTGGCTCTGCCGTGACGACCCGCGACACGCCAGCGGCCCGCAGCAACTGGATCAGCAGCAGCCCGATCGGCCCGGCCCCGACCACAGCGACCGAACCGCCGAACGGCACGTGCCCCAGATCCAGCGCCCACAGCGCCACGCCAAGCGGCTCGAGCATCGCGCCGCCCGCGTCGGACACCGAGTCCGGCAGCGGATGCAGCAGGTGCGACGGCCACGGCATGAGTTCGCGCATCATCCCGTCGGTCTCGCCGTGCCCGGAGAAGACGATGTTGTAGCACAGGTTCCGGTAGCCGTCACGGCAGGCCCGGCACCGCTCGCAGGGTATCGCCGGATCGATCGCGACCCGTTCCCCGCGCCGCGGGCCGTCCGCGATCTCGCCCGCCCCCTCGTGCCCCGGCACCAGCGGCCGGGCGATCTTGGCGTCGCCGATGGCGCCTTCGGAGTACCAGTGCAGGTCAGAGCCGCAGATGCCAACCGCAGTGACCCGCACGAGGCTCTGACCCGCCGCCGCCTCGGGCGGCGGCTCCTCCCCGACCCGCAGGTCCGCGGCCCCGTAAAGTCGCGCCGCTCGCATGCTGGCCACACTATCCCCCACGACCACGCCCAGCAGTGCCCCATCGCGCACGGGACGGGCAGATCAGACCGGCAGAGCCGGCAGGCGCCGCAAAGCCCAGGCCCGGCCGGCAGATCGATCCGCAGGACAACGGCCGCGTCAGCCGACTCGGGGATGAAACCGGGACCCAGGCCCGGCACTGCGCCCGGAACACCCCGAAACCGGGGAAGCAGACCCGTGCCGGACACACGCCATCCGCCCGCCAAGTACAAGCGGCTAGCTGTCAGGAGGATCAAGCAGCCTGACTCGGCGTAGGTCAACCACTCTGGCGCGGCCGTGACGCCCAAGGGCGAAGACCCGCCAACGCGCATGGCGGCGGGTACTCGCGCTCCAGCAATCGCCTAATCGCGTACGGCCGACCCGACATGCTGCTGGATCGTCAGAACACGCCGCTGAACCGGCGGGGGCTGTCTTGTTCCCAGCCGTTGGCGAGAACTGTCCCGGGCTGTCCGCGTTATCCGCTTGCCAGCGGTCAGCTCGCGAGCGCGGCCCGGGCCTCAGGGAGCGGTCGAGTCGGACCTGGTGTAGCCGCTGCACTTACATCGTCGTAGCCAGCGTCCTCGAGCGGAACAGCTGGTGGCATCGTGGTGTGCGCCGGCACGATGGTGGCATCGTTCACATCGTGGTACGTGTTCTTTGACGACCGGAGCGGTGGGTACCGGTGTCCAGTTGGGCATATTCATGCTCATTGCACGGCACCTCCTTCCTTCTGGCAGCCGCCGCCCGCCGTTGAGCGCCGATCGCGTCCGCCTCGGAACGCTAGTCCGCCATCCCTGATCTGTATAGTTCAGCCGGGCATGCCAGGAACGTGCACGGAGAACGCACGGACTTTCTCTTAGGCCGGAGAGAACACGACCGCCTGCATTCCGGTAATCATGCCGTGACCCTAGCCGTTCGCGGGCTGCGCGGCCAGCACCGCGGCCTGCTCCACTTCAATGACTGAGTCGGCGCGGAGCCGAGCATCAAATGCCCGCTTGCCGCCGCGCGCACCGAAAAGCCGCTTCGTCCAGACCAGGTAGAGAACGAGCAACAAGTTTACCGCGAACGCCGCAACCCGCAGCCACGTAATCTTCACCGTGAGATCGTAAATTTCATATGGAAGGAAAACCGAAGTCGCGACCATGGCGAAATACTCGCCCCAGCGCTGGCCCAGCCACAGCCCGACGGCTTCAACCAACTCGATGACCGCGTACACGGCCAGGCCGACGGCTAGATACAGCAGCGCGCGCG
>JBEKEK010000238.1:0-9763 GCA_050013875.1 Trebonia sp.
CCCGTCTCTTCCACCCGCCCCGTCTCTTCCACCAGCCCCGTCTCTTCCACCAGCCCCGTCTCTTCCGCCCCTGCGACCTATACCGCCCCTCCCAGCCATCTCGCCCCTGGTGAAGCTGCCGCCGCGGATCGTCCGTTGGTCCTTGTGGTGGGGCGCCTGGCCGCGCAGAAGGGGTTCGCCGTGCTCCTTGACGCGGCCGTCCGCTGGCGGGATCTCGCCCCCGTGCCACTGCTGGCGATCGCGGGCGACGGGCCGCTGGCCGGGGAACTGCGGGCGCGGGCCGCGTCGCTCGGCGTGGATGCCGCGTTCCTCGGGCACCGTGACGACGTGGCCGGCCTGCTGGCTGCCGCGGCGGTGTTCGTCCTGCCGAGCCGGTGGGAGGGCCAGCCCCTGGTCTTGCAGGAGGCGCTGCGCGCGGGCGCGCCCATTGTGGCGACCCGGGTCGGCGGCGTCCCTGACCTGGTGGGCGATGACGCCGCGCTGCTGGTTCCGGCGGATGACGCACCAGCGCTGGCCGCCGCCGTCCGCGCAGTGCTGACTGACGTCGCCCTCGCGAGCCGGCTGCGGGTAGCCGCATCGAGACGGGGTGCCGCGCTGCCGACCGCCGACGACGCCGTCGCGGCGGCGTTGGCCGCCTATGCCCGGGTCGTCGAGCCGACCTGACCGCACCTCGCCGACCTCATCGCGCAATAACAGCAAGAAGCGGTTCGGCGCACCGTGACCGCCGGCCAACCCGCTTACCTCACTGCCCTTGCCGCCAGCACAAGGCGCGTAGAAAAGCACCGGAACGTACCCGCCCCCCGGTGATTTCCCCTGTGTCGGCGACTTCCCCCAGCGCGGCCATCGAGCTGGTCTCGCTCGCGGTGAGCGACGGCGGCCTAGGCGCCGCGGTTGCGCAGTATGAGCCGGTCGCGCCGCTTCGGCTGTGGGCCGATGACCGCCCCGACGGCCGCACGCCGCGGGAGTCCATGTCCGCGCTCCTCGGGCTGCGCCTGCCGGTGCAAGCCCGGCTGCAGGGCGTGGGCTGCACGGTGGTACGGCCGCAGGATGACGGGAGCTGGCGGATCGCGGTGGACGCCTGGCGGCTTGCCGAGAATCACCTATAGCCCCCTCAGGTTCCCCCAGAACCGCGGGCGAAGCTGATCCGCGTAACGCCACCGCGGTCTGACAAGTGGGTCAGGGCGCGGTGAGAAAGCCACGAATCACGGGGTCAGTTTCAGGAAGGAATACACGACCATGGGCATTTCACTGCGCGGAACCATCGCCACGGCGGCGGTGGGCGCGCTCGCGGTGACGGCGCTGACGGGGGCCGGATTGGCGCACGCCGCCACGAAGGCGCCGGCGCCGGCGGCGGCGCCGGCCGCCGCGGCGGCCGGCGGCTACCAGTTCGTTGAGATCGGTAGCCACAAGGACCGCACGTTCAACCAGCTCCTCGGCATCAACAACAAGGGCCAGATCGCCGGGTACTTCGGCAGCGGCGCGGCGGGCCACCCGAACAAGGGCTATGAGATCAGCGCGCCGTACGCGCAGAACGACTTCCAGTCGGAGAACTTCCCTCGCTCCGCCCAGACCCAGATCACCGGCCTCAACGACGACGGCGTCGAGGTCGGGTTCTTCTCGACGCAGAACAAGGCGAACCTGAGCGACAACAACTTCGGCTTCTGGCGGTCCAACGGGAAGTACCACGAGGTCAATTACCCGACTAAGAACCACTCCGCGCCGCCGGTGAACCAGCTGCTCGGCATCAACGACACCGGCACCGCCGTCGGGTTCTACAACGACAGCGCCGGCAACTCCCACGGCTACGCCTACAACATCAAGACGGGGAAGTTCAAGCTGGTGGGCCTGGCTGGCGCGACGTCGCTGACCGCCACCGCGGTCAACAACCACGGTGCCGTGGCCGGCTTCTTCACCGGCTCGGGGGGCGCCGTCGACGGCTTCCTGAAGCTGCACAGCGGGAAGGAGTACAGGTTCGCGGTACCGGGCGCGACGATGACGCAGGCGTTCGGCGTGAACGACAACGACTGGGTGGTCGGCACCTACACCGAGAAGAGCGGCGCCACGCACGGCTTCATCTACATTGCCGGCGGGCGCCTCATCACCGGCATCGATGACCCCAACGGCGCCGGCACCACCCTCCTCAACGGCATTAACAACGAGAACGACATCGTTGGGTTCTACACCGACTCGGCCGGCAACACCGACGGCCTGGTGGCCTACCCGGCCTTCTAGACTCGCTCGCCGCGCCCTTTCTGGGCGCAGCTGGCCAACCGTGGCCGCCAGCAGCCTGTCCGCTGCCGGCGGCCACGATTATTGGACGTCCAGTAGTCCTCGCAGCGGGACGACTGCGCCGCAGAAGAGCGCTGGCGGCAGCCGTCTCCGCGCGGTGCTCCGGCCATCGGCCCCACCCAGGTCACCCATCTCTGATAACAGCAAGAAATCTCCCCGGCGGCAGGCCCGGCCGCGGCGATCGGTTTAGCTTGGGGCCAAAGTTGTACGCTTATTTGTCCAAAAACAACCGATTTGCGGTGATTTCGACCGTACAACTTTGGCCCCAAGCAGGGTCAGCCGCGCTCTCTGGGCGCGTTGAGTTAGATAACAGCAAGAAGCGTCGGGGAGGTCGGGTGCGAGCGTGTCGGAGGGGCGGGCGCGAGCGCGTCGGGAGGTCAGGCGTGAGCTTGGCGCGTTCGCGGTCAGGGGGAGCCGGGCGTCTGAGAGAATGGTCCGGTGGCGCTGACCCAGACCTGCCTCTGCCTGTTGACCCGGGTCGTTGGCGATGGCGAACGGCAGGTCCTGCTCGGGCACAAGAAGACCGGGCTCGGTACCGGGAAGATCGTGGCGCTTGGCGGGCACGTCGAGGAGTGCGAAACCCCTGCGCAGGCGGCGGCCAGGGAGGTCACCGAGGAGTCCGGCCTCCAGGTGGCCGCGGATTCGCTGCGCGCGGCCGCGCACATCACGTTCCTCTTCCCCACCTGCCCGGCCTGGGACATGACGGTCGAGGTCTTCACCACCGCTACCTGGCGCGGTGAGGCGGCCGAGACCGAGGAGATAAGGCCGCACTGGTATCCCGTCGCTGACCTGCCCTTCGACCGCATGTGGGACGACGGCAGGCTCTGGGTCCCGCGTGTCCTGGCCGGCGAGCGGCTGCGCGCCACCTTCAGCTACGCCGCCGATTGCGCGACCGTCGCCGAGGCCGCCGTCGCTTCGCTTTCCTGACTGAGCTTCCGGTCAGCCGAGCCACTCGGCCGCGATCCGCTCCGTTAGCCGCTCCACCAGCGGGCCGGCCTCGGCCATGCACCTGGCGACGTCAGATTCTATGTCGGTGATGGCGTAGGCGGCGGAGATGCCGGCGGCGCGGAGTTCGTCCGGGGAGAGCGTGCACCGGCCCGCCACCGCGACCACCGGAACCGGTGGCTGGTGCGCGGCGGCGGCGCGGGCCACCCCGACCGGGGTCTTGCCGTGCAGCGTCTGCGCGTCGAGCGATCCCTCGCCGGTGATCACCAGCCGCGCCCCGTCCAGCCGTTCGCTGAACGAGGCCAGCTCAAGCACCAGCTCGATGCCCGGCCGCATCCGCGCGCCGAGGAAGAGCAGGGCCGCGAACCCGAGGCCGCCGGCCGCTCCCGCTCCCGGCTCGTCCGCTATCCGGAACCGCTTGGGCAGGCCATCGTGCCAGTCTGAACCACCCTGCCAGTTCGGGCCGTATCGCCGGGGGGAATCACCACCCTGCTGGCCCGAGCCGTGCTGCGGGCCGACGCCTCCCCGCCGTGCGTCGACGGCTGCCTCGGCCATGTCCGCCCAGCGTGCGAGCCCGGCCTCGAGCAGCCGCACGTCGTCGTCGGACGCGCCCTTCTGCGGCCCGTAGACCGAGGCCGCCCCGTGCCGGCCGAGCAGCGGGTTGTCCACGTCGGAGGCGAGCCAGAACTCCACGCCTGACAGGTCGCGCAGCCCCGACAGGCCGAGCTCAGCCAGCCGGTTGAGCGCCGCGCCGCCGCCTGGCAGTTCCCGCCCATTGTCATCGAGCAGCCGGGCCCCGAGTGCCTCCACGAGTCCCGCCCCGCCGTCGGTGGTGGCCACGCCACCCACGCCGAGCACGATCCGCTTGGCCCCCAGCCGGCGGGCCGCCAGGATCAGCTCGCCGACACCGCGGCTGGTCGCGGTCAGCGGGGCGAACTCGCCGGACGGGAGCAGCGTCAGCCCGCATGCCTGCGCCGCCTCGATGACCGCGGTCCCGTCGAGCACCGCGAACGAGGCGCTGACGGCGTTACCGACCGGCCCGGGTACCTCCACATCGACCCGCCGGTAGCCCGCCGCGACCGCCGCCGCGACCGTGCCGTCGCCGCCGTCGGCCACCGGCACCGGCACGGTCTCGCCGTCGAAGCCCGCCCTGGCCAGCCCGGCCGCGACCCGGGTGGCTACGTCTGTGGCCGACAGGCTGCCCTTGAACTTGTCCGGTGCCACCACGACGCGTTCGACCATGAACCTGATTCAATCACCGCGCCGCGGCTATCCCGCACCAAGCGCGGCCAGCGCGGTCGCGGCCAGCGTGCGCAACTCGGCGGCGGTCGACGACCCCGGTCCGCCGCCAGAACCAGTCCGCTCCGGTGTTCTCCCAGAGCCCGCCGTGGATCAGCAGCACGCTCGGCATCGGGCCAATCATCCCGGGTACCGCGCCGTGTCGGGCAGGGCGGGGGAGACGACCCAGAGCACGCGGGTCGGCCCGCAGTCCCTGGCGGCCCGCCAGTAATGCCTGGCGTCGGCGGTGAAGGTGAACGCGTCCCCCTCTTCGAGGGTGATCAGCTCCCCTTCGATGGTGAGTTCAAGCCGGCCGGCCAGGATGAAGACGAACTCAACATCGGCTGGCAGCGCGTACGGCTCGTCGCCGCTGCCGCCGCCGGGCTCGAGGTCGGACAGGATTGCCTGCACCCGCCGCTCGTGGGCCGGGGTCAGCAGGTACTCCTTGATCCCGGAGCCGCCAAAGTTGATCGACGGCCGTTCGCCGGCCCGGACCACCTCGCCCTTTGACGGCTGGAACAGCGAGCCGACCGAGACGCCGAGGGCGTCGCAGAGCCGGATCAGCGAGGCGACCGAGACATTGGCCAGGTCCCGCTCCAGCTTGGACAGGAATCCCTTGGTCAGCCCGGCTTCCTCGGCGACCTCGGCCATCGACTTGCGTGCTGCTAGCCGGGCCGCGCGCAGCTGCGCGCCGACTCGTGCGTCATCCATGAAACTTCCGAGTTAAATTAGGAAACAAGGGTTGACTGACAGGAAACGCTTCCTCCACTATAGCGGGCAGAGCAGGCGCGAGGCGGGAGAGGCCAGATGACGACAGCCAGCGATACGCGGGCCGACGAGGCGGGCAGCGGGAACGGCCTGATCGGCCAGATCGAGGTGCACTCGATCGACTGGATCCCCGACACCGAACGGCACGGCAGGCCGTGGCTGCAGGCGATGCTCTGGTTCCTCGGCAACTTCCAGTACTTCACGATCCCGATCGGCTTCGTCGGCCCCGCGCTCGGGCTGTCGCTTGGCTGGTCGATCCTGGCCGGGGTGGCCGGCATCGCGTTCGGCACGCTGTTCATGGCCTTCCACGCCACCCAGGGGCCGGTCTTCGGCCTGCCGCAGATCATTCAGTCCCGCGCCCAGCTCGGCTACCGGGGCGTGATCGTGGCCATCATTGCCGCGCTCTTCACCTACCTGGCGTTCAACGTCGCCGACCAGCTCCTGATGTCAAGCGGCCTGAACGGCGCCTTCGGCTGGTCGTCGGGCGTGGTGGCGGCGGCCACGGCGGTGATCGCGGCGCTGCTCGCGATCTTCGGCCACGACTGGGTGCACCGGGTGTTCCGGTTCCTGCTCGTCATCTCGCTGCCCTGCTACGTGATCATCTCGATCGCGATCCTCCTCGGTCAGGCCGGCGGCCACCCGCCGCAGCACCCCGGTGGCTTCGTCTTCGCCGCGTTCATGGCCCAGTTCGCCACCGCTGCCGCGTACAACATCACCTACGCCCCCTACGTGTCCGACTACACCCGCTACATGCCGCGCGATACATCGCCCCGCGGCATCATCGCCGCGGTGTTCTTCGGCGCGTCCGGCTCCGCGGTCTGGCTGATCGCGCTGGGCGCGTGGCTCGCAACCCGCCTCGGCGTCACCGATGGCCTGTCCGGGCTGGTGCAGGTGGGCGACAACGTGGCCGCGCCGCTCGGCTCGATCACCGCGTTCCTGTCCGCCACCGCACTGCTCGCCACCATGGGCATGAACGCCTACGGCGCGATGCTGACGGTGCTGACCGGCATTGACTCTTTCCGCACGATCCGCACCAGCCGCGCCTGGCGGACCGTGACCGTCATCGCGGCCGCCCTCATCTGGTACGGGGTGGGTGCGGCCATCTCCAGCAGCGGCTCGGCCACCGCGGCCAACACGGTGCTCGACTCGCTCACCTTGATGCTCTACCTGCTGGTGCCGTGGACGGCGCTCAACCTGGTGGACTTCTTCTTCGTCCGGCGCGGTCACTACGCGATCACCGACATCTTCCGGCCCGACGGCGTCTACGGCAAATGGGGCTGGCGCGGGCTGACCGCCTACGGCGTCGGGTTCGCCGCCATGATCCCGTTCATGGTGCTGCCGCCGATGTTCGGCCTGTCCTACACCGGGTACGTCCCCGCGCATCTGGCCAATGGGGTCGACTACTCGTGGCTGGTCGGCCTGGTGGTCTCCGGTCTCGTGTACCTGGTAGTCTCCCGGTCGCTCGATCTGGCGCCGGAACGCGCCGCTATCGAGGCCAGCGAACGCGAACTGCAGTCCATCGATCAGCGGGAGCCCCACGAGTGACTGAAAGCAAGCCGGAGAACCGCCCCGAGCGCTTGTTGTCGCCCTTGACCGAGCCGCGTGTCACCGTCGACGGGATTATCGGCCAGGTCGATGCCACGGTGGTGCCGCGGTACGGCGGCGAGCCGACGTTCGCCCGGCTGCCCCGGCTCTGCGACGTGCCAAGAGCCGACGTCGCGATCCTCGGTGTGCCGTTCGACTCCGGGGTCAGCTACCGGCCGGGGGCCCGCTTCGGACCCGGGCACATCAGGGAGTCCTCGCGGCTGCTGCGCCCGTACAACCCGGCGGCCAGCGTCTCACCGTTCGCCGCGCTCCAGGTAGCCGACGCCGGCGATATCGGCGTCAACCCGTTCGATATCCCGCTGGCCATCACCGCCATCGAGCACGGTGCCCGCGACCTGCTCGAGCGGGCGCCCCGCCTGCTCACCCTGGGCGGCGACCACACGATCGCCCTGCCGCTGCTGCGGGCGGTACGGGCGGCGCACGGCCCGGTCGCCGTCGTCCACTTCGACGCGCACCTGGACACCTGGGACACCTATTTCGGCGCCCCGTACACGCACGGCACCCCGTTCCGGCGCGCGTTCGAGGAAGGCCTGCTCGACCCGGAAGGCTGCCTCCACGTCGGCATCCGCGGGCCGCTGTACGGCGCGGACGACCTGACCGCGGACGCCGCGGCCGGGTTCCAGCTGGTGCCCGCGACCGAGCTTGAGCACCTGGGCACCCTCGGCGTGACCGAACGGATCGCGGCCCGCGTCGGGGACCGCCCGGTCTACGTGAGCGTCGACATCGACGTGCTCGACCCCGCCTTCGCCCCCGGCACCGGCACCCCCGAGGCGGGCGGCCTGACCAGCCGGGAGCTCCTCGCCGTGCTTCGCTCCTTCGCCGCGCTTAACCTGGTCGGGGCGGACATCGTGGAGGTGGCCCCCGCCTACGACCACGCCCAGATCACCGGCATAGCCGCCGCCCACGTCGGCTACGAGCTCATCTCCGCCTTCGCCCTGACCAAGGCCTGACCGTCAGCGAAAACGGCCGGCGAACGTGCCGGGCGGCAAGGCTTGGTCATTGCGGGTGCCGGTGGCTAGTGCGCTGGCCACATACGTTCACCGGGTTCCGGCGCTGGGCCAGGCGCGAGAACGTCGAGCTGTGCTTCACGCCCACGAACGCATCCTGGGCCAATCCGATCGAGGCGCGGTTCGGTCCGGTACGCACCTTTGTCATGGGCGGCTCGGACCACCGCAATCACCCCGCGCTGGCCCGCAAGCTGCAGGCCTGCCCGCGCTGGCGTAATGCCCACGCCCGCCACCCCGACGTGGTGGCCGCCCAGCGCGCGAACGCGCCCGCATCCGCAGCGAACGCCAGCAACGCTGGGGCCGCCAGAAACCTAAAGCTGCATAACCGAGCCGGTGCACGTTCGTGGCCAGCGCATTAGCGATGGCCGCGCAGGTCGTCCAGGAAGCTGCGGGCGGCGGAGACGGCGTCGGTGCCGCGGCGGTAGGCTTCCGCGGCGGTGCGGCCGACGGTCCCGGTCAGGCCGGGTACGCCCATGGTGACGTCGATCAGCGGGTTGCCGGTTTCCTCGACGACGCGGGTGCCGGGCGGGATGTGCGGGCGGAATCCGGCCGGGTCAGCGGTCTCGCCGGGATCCGTGGTGACGCCGTCCAGTTCCCACCATTCCGCGGGGGCGTCGCCGGCGTACGCGATCAGCCGGAGCAGGCTGCCGGTCTCCGCGTCCACGATCGCGTCGGCCGGGTAGAGCATCGTCGGTCCCGCGGGCATCGCACCGTCGCCGCGGGTCACCCGCAGGTGGTAGCCGCGGCGGCCGTGGTAGGTGATCTCCACGCCGCCGGACAGCCGCTCGCCGAGCAGCCAGGACGAGCCGACCAAGCTCGCGATTTCGTCCGCCATCGGCCGCGCCGGCCCCACCCGGGCCCTGTTTTCGTAGATCCCCCAGTACTGCTCTCCGTCGCAGGCCCTCACGAGCGGTCCGGGCCCGCCGTGCCAGGACGAGTAACCGAGGTAGTACAGCTCGGGGCCCCCGATACGCAGCTGGCCGGTCGACAGGGTCACCGTTCCGTTCCGGGCTAGCGTGTCGAGGAGATAGCCGGCGCTGCCGCCGTGCCCCGCCGCGCGGAGCGTGCCGGCCGCCTGGCCCAGAACCGCCTTCGCGTCGCTCCACCGCCGCACCGCGGCGCCGCGGACCTGAGGGCCGTCGCCGTCATACTGACCGCTGCGGTAGAGCAGGCCGAGCAGGTCGTCGGAGGGCAGTGGCCCGTCTCCGGGATCGAGCGGGCCCGGTTCGGGAGACGGCATCGCGGCCAGGGAGCCGGCCTCGGCGGCCGGGCGGTGGCCGGGCAGGTGCGGTGCCAGCCGGAGCCAGGCCCCGAGGCCGCCCGCCGCCAGGCCGGCCGCGTTCGCGTACACCTGCCAGCCGAGCCCGCTCCGCCCGGGGTCATCCTCCGGATCCCGGACGGGGCGGCTGCCCGCGGGCGGCGCGAACCGGGCCGGGTCATCGGCTTCCGGCGGGCTCATCGTCACGGTCGTCAGCTCGAAGAGGGCGAGCACCTGGCCCTGGAAAGTTTCCTCGCGGCGGAGCAGGATGCCGGTCTCGGCGTCCACGATCAGCTCGACGCGGTCGCAGGCGGGAGGGCGCAGGCTCGTCCCGGACCCCACGGCGCCGTGCCGGGGCACGGCCGTCACGGCGATCGCCTCGCGGCCGCAGGCGGTGACCGGGCCGCCCACGTCCAGGGTGAACCCGGCGAGCAGGCCGGCCGGGCGGAACAGGGCCGGAACCGGCAGCCCCGGGCCGTTCTCGAAGCCGGGCGGCGGGAGCGGCGGCGGGTCCGGCGGCCGGAGCGTCCAGGCCTGCTCGCCGTCAGATCCGTCGGCCTGTCCGCCGTGGTCGCCCTCGTACTCCAGGCGGTACCGCCGGCCGGGCGCGATC
>JBEKEK010000239.1:0-17440 GCA_050013875.1 Trebonia sp.
CGCGGGGTGAGCGGTGGTCTCCGGGTGCGGGCGGCCTGCTCGCGGATAACCTGCAGGATGGTGGGCGGGCTGAGGTCGAGCTGGTCGAGGAGGAAGTCGTCGGGGTGGACTGCCTCCAGCCCGAGCGGTGCGAGTGCGGCGGCGGGGAAGTCCTTCGCGTTGGCGGTGATGATGGCCTGCGCGCCGCCCCGGATCGCCGCCGCGAGCACGTGCCGGTCGTCCTGGTCGGGCAGGGACAGGCCGCCTTCGAGTTCTTCCCAGCCGGAGACCAGCGCGTCGTCGAAGGCTTCGCGCATCTGCGCGAAGCGCTTGGCTGCGTCGATTCCGGGGTGGATCTCCTCGGTGGCCGCTTGGGCCTCGGCGAGGATGCGGCCGGACCACAGCGGGCGGTACAGGCCCTTCTCCGCGACGCGCAGCAGCGTGTCGGCCAGTGCGATGGGCACGAGCACGCAGGCGTCGAGCACTGCGGTGTAGCGCGGCATGACTACGAGGCGCCCTCCGGGCGGGCGGCTCGCCTGCGGGCTTTCTTCAGGGCTGCCGCGTAGTCTTCGGGAGCGCCGCCGTAGATGCCTGCCTCGCTGGCGTCCTCGGTCATCTGGTCCAGGGCGGCGCGACGGCCCTCGTGCCGGCGTTCGGCGAAGGCGAGCAGGTCCGTGAAGCCGATCCTGCGGTGCCGTCCTGGCTGGTCGTAGGGGATCTTGCCGTCTTCGAGGAGCTTGACCAGGGTCGGGCGGCTGATGCCGAGGAAGTCGGCGGCCTCCTGGGTGGTCAGCCGCTGGGTGCGCGGGACGAGGGTGATGATCTTGCCCTCGCGCATGGCCTCCACCACCTCGACCACGACCCGGTACACCTCCTCGGGCAGCGGCACTTGCTCGCCGTCGGGGCCGAGCAGCAGCGCTGGCTCGGTGTGATGCTCCAGGAACCGGCCCAGGTCAAGCAGGGCGGCAAGGTCTCTGGGCGGGAAGACCACTCCCGCCGGGGCTGTCGGTGTCATCGCATTCCCTCCTCGCCATCCAGCATAGCGTAATTCGAAAGAAACGAAAATCGGCAGCGGGCCGGGAGTGTGGTGTTCGGGCCTCGCCTCCGGCCCGAACGTTCTCAGGTGGCCCTGGTGGCGCGCTTGCAGGGCCCGGTGTAGGGGCTGCTCAGGGCGATGACCGTTCCGGTCTCGCCGTCCTTGATGAAGTCTGAGCCGCTGCCGGGTACAAGCACGAGGTCACCTATGGAGATCGTGTCGTCGTCAATCTCGTAGGTCGGGTCGAATGGCATGCCGGTGAGCTTGACTACGATTCGCTTCATGCTGCTGGTCCTTCGGCCTGGGCTGGGCGCGCGGTGCTGGCGCTGGGGGTGTAGGGGAGCTTGCGGGGGTCTGGGAAGCCCAGGCTGGTGTAGCCGGGTGCCCGCTTGGCCAGTGATGAGGCGAGAACGCCGGTGAGCTCGTCGTGGTAGTCGTGGACCTCGGCGGTGGCCTTGCCGTCGTAGGGGCGAAGGATCCTTCCGGCGTACTGCAGGAGGCTGCCCTTGTTGGCGACGGGCGCGGCGAGGAACAGAGTGTCCAGTGGCGGGCAGTCGAACCCTTCCCCGGCGTACGGGCCGGTCGCCACGGCGAGCAGCGGCGGCCCGCCGGGCTGCCGCGTGAGCCGGGCGATGGCTGCCGTCCGAATCTTCGCGCCCATGCCGCCCCGGCAGGATCACGGGATCGTGCCCGAGCTCGCGAAGGGCGCTGGCCATTTTCTCCAGGTGGCCGGTCCAGTTGGTGAGGACAAGGCAGTTCCTGCCCTGGGCCAGAGCCACCGTGACGTCGGCGATGATCTGGCGGGTGCGCTCGTCGCTGGCGATCAGGTCCTTATAGATGATGGCCATCCCGCCGGGCGTGGCCGGGCTGGCGGCGCCGGTGTAGCGGTAGGCGGTCGGGTGGAGATGGAGCACTGGCGTGGGCCGTCCGCCGGGTGCGCTGCCGGGCAGCATGTGCATGCTTTCGGCGGCGTGCCGGGGCGTGGTGATGGTGTGGCGGACCGGGCCGACCTGCATGCCGATGAGGTCGTCGAGCTTGTCGCGCCGGTAGGGGGTGGCGGTCAGCCCGAGCCACCGCCGGGCGGCGACCTTCCGGACGGCGTCCTCGAACGCGGCGGCCGGGACGTGGTGGCACTCATCGGCGACGACCAGCCCGTACCCGGCGGTCAGCTGAGCGATGTCGTCGCGGCGGGCCAGGGTCTGCAGGGTGACGATGTCGATAGTTCCGCGCAGCTTGGTACGGCCGCCGCCGAGCTGCCCTGCTTTCACGCCGAGAAACTCGCTGACCCGCGCCCGCCACTGGTCGGCCAGGGCCTTGCGGTCGACCAGGACGAGCGTGGAGACCTGGTGGGCGGCGATGACCGCGCAGGCCATGACGGTCTTCCCGGCTCCGGGCGGGGCGACGAGCACGCCGAGGTCATGCCGGGCCAGTTCCGTGACGGCGTCCCGCTGGACTGATGTCAGGGTCGCGGTACAGGTGAAGTCCTGGCCGGTGCCGGGGGAACGCTGGTCGGAGATGTTCAGGCGGCTGCCGGATTGCGCGGCGAGCGAGGTGACGGTGTCGAGCATGCCGCGCGGCAGGATGAGACCGCCGTCGATGGTCTCCTGGTAGCAGTGCAGGAACCTGGGGATGTTCCAGGTGGAGGCTCGCATCCGCTGCCGCTCGTGGAACTCCGGGTTGTGCATCGAGGCCGCGTGCCGCAGCGTCGCCGCCAGCCCTGGCGTCAGCTGGGCCTGCTCGAGCCGGATGCCCGCGTCGAGCCTCACGCTAAGGACCGACGGGACAGGCGGCCGGGTCTTAGTCGAGGACGCCGAGTTCAGCCGGGTGACCTCGGCGGCGACCGCGACCTTCCCGGCGCGGTCGGCGGCGCGTTTGAGCTCGGCCGGGGTCATCCGGCCGAGGGCGGACAGGTAGGCCCACTGGTCCTCGTGCCGTTCCAGGGTCTCCAGGTCCAGGAACACCGTGGCGCCGTTGTCCCGGGCGGGCTTGAACAGCGGGGCGGCGATCAGGTTCCCGATCCCGCCTCCGGGGAGCAGGTCCTGGGACGGGAACAGCCGGTCATAGCTGGCCAGGGTCATCCGGCCGCGCAGCGCCATCGCCTCGCGCAGCAGCCCGGTGCCCAGGCGGCGGGCCAGTTCGGCCGGGGCCGGGGCGGTGAAGAACACCCACGCGTGGGCGCCGACGCCGGACCGGGATACCTCCAGGGCGACGGGGACCTGCAGGGCGCGGCCGGCCTTGACGTACATGAGGGCGTCGAAGATCGCCTCCGGGCCGTCGAAGTCAGCCGCCAGCCACCAGCACCTGTCGCCGTCAAGCAGCGGGTACAAGCCGATATGGGCCTCGCCCTTCAAGTGCGCCGCCAGCACGGCAGCGGTCAGCGGCAGGTAGTTCCGATCCTCGTGCCGGGCGCCCTTCTGCCAGCCGCCGCGCACCGCCGGGATCCAGCCGTCTTTCCCAGTGCGCGCGTTGTCGTACCGGACCGCGTACACGTCCGTCCGCGCCGCGAACAGCGCCCCGAAGAACGCCACCTTCGCGTCCTGCGGCGACCGGTGATGCACAATCCCCGGAGCGGCCTCGAAGAACGCGCCCTGCGCGGGGCCGGGCGCGGCAGCCTGCTGCGGGGTGAGCCTCAGCAGCTTCAGCAGCCGGGCATTCTCCGCCCGCAACCGCGTTAGCTCAGCCTCAACCGCCACCGGAATCTCACCCACGATGACACGCTATCCACAAACGACCACGCATTGAACACGGATCGGCGCCCGCAAGTGACTGCGACGATTAAGACCGTCACAGCTGTGCTGGCTCTTTCAGACCAAAAGATTCGAATAATCTCCCGAACGGACCGGGGCGTCTGCCGCAAGTCGGCGGCACGCAGGGCGGTGCCAGGCCGTTCAGGTTCCGAGGTCGGAGCCGAGCTTGGCTCGCCGCTCCTCGAGCTCGGCCAGTTCTGCCCGCAGGCGCCGGATCTCGCGGTTGACGTGCTTCAGCTCTGCCCTGGCCTGCTGTTCGCTGACGTATCGGTCGCCGTGGCTGGCCCGGGCGAGTGCCTCGACTTCGCGGCGGAGCAGTCGCAGCCACGGGTTCCCGTGCATCGCGGCCTGGCGGTACTGCAACGTGCCCGCGTTTATCGCGTCGTGGATCTCGTCCTGGGTCAGCCCGAACTCCTGGCGGGCGGTCTTGTCGCTCAGCGTTGCGCCCTTGCGCTGCCATTCTTCGTTCGCATAGTCCAATGGTCGATCCTCATGATTAGCGCTGCGCGGAATGCGGCCCGGCGGAGTTCCGCTTCCCTCCGGCTATGGTAGGCCGTGCCGATCACGCCCGGACCGCTGATGCGATTCCCCTTTGCCGGACGGGCCATCCGAAGCGAGTCGGACTGCAACCCGGTGGATCATCGTCGCCGGGGCCATCGGCGGGACGGCGCACGGGGACGGGCGCAACGCGATCGGCTTCGCCGCCTGCGCATCTACGGTGCTGAACCTGGCGGCATCCTGATTCGTCTGCGCAGAATGATGCTGCCGGGCCGGGATCGGTGTCACGGGGAGAAGATCATGGATCGCGGTTCGGTGTACCGACGGTGTGGATGCCGGGACAAGGCAACGGGGAGGCTGCTCGGGGCACGCTGCCCGGGCCTGCGCTCGCGGGAGCACGGCTCGTGGTACTTCAGTGCCGACCTGCCGTCGGCGACGGGAGACCGGCACCGGGCGCGGCGCGGCGGGTTCGCAACCCAGGATGCGGCGGCGGCAGCGCTGGAGGCGCTCGCGTCCCCGGCAGGAGGACCGGAGCCAGGGCTGTCAACTAGGGAATGGCTCAGCCGGTGGCTGGCATCGCGGGTGTCGCTGCGCGCCTCGACCAGTCGCGGTTACGCGGCGCACATGCGGTCGTATCTGGTCCCGTACCTGGGCGGCATCCCGCTCGCGGCCCTGACGGCGGGGGAC
This sequence comes from Trebonia sp., assembly GCA_050013875.1. Lineage (GTDB taxonomy): Bacteria > Actinomycetota > Actinomycetes > Streptosporangiales > Streptosporangiaceae > Trebonia. The sequence continues at coordinate 4,948 of JBEKEK010000239.1, forward strand.
GTGCAGGCCATGTTCACCGCGGTCATCCGGGACGAGGGGGCGCTGGGGCGGCCGGTGAGCGCGGCGACCCTGCACCGGGTCCACGCCACGCTGCGCGCCGCGCTCAACGGCGCGGTCCGGGCCGGGCTGATCAGCGTGAACCCGGGCCGCTACCCGGAGCTGCCCAAGGCCGCCCGGCCCCGGCCGCAGGTCTGGACGCCGGCGCTGACCGGGCGCTGGCAGCAAGACGGCTGGCGGCCGGCCGTCGGCGTATGGACCGCCGCCCAGACCGCGCAGTTCCTGGCCCAGGTGCGCGGTCACCGGCTGTACGCGCTGTTCCACCTCGTCGCGCTGCGCGGGCTGCGCCGCGGCGAGGCCGCCGGCCTGCGGTGGAGCGACCTCGACCTCGACGCCGGGACCCTGACCGTGGCAGGGCAGCTGCAGCAGCTCGGCGGCCGGCTGGTCGCCGGGCCGCCGAAAAGCGACGCCGGACGCCGGGTCATCGCCCTGGACAAGACCACCATCACCGCGCTGCGAGAGCACAGGACCCGTCAGCAGGCTGAGCGGACCGCCGCCGGGACCCGGTGGGCTGAGACTGGGTACGTGTTCACCACCGTGACCGGAACCCCGTTCCGGCCGGACCGGATGACCCGCCAGTTCGCGAAGCTGGTCGCCGCCTCCGGGCTACCGCCGGTCACGCTGCACGGACTGCGGCACGGCGCCGCCACCATCGCCCTGGCCGCGGGAGCCGACCTCAAGGTCGTTCAGGACCAGCTCGGCCACTCCACCATCACCCTGACCGCCGACACCTACACCAGCGTGCTGCCGGAAACCGCCCGCACCGCCGCCGAGCACACCGCCGCGCTCCTGTTCCCCACCCGCCAGCCTTCCAGCCGGAGACCTGCGCCAAGGCGCGCGCATAGGAGACCTCCAGCATGGGCACGAGAGGGCCACCGCAAGCGCCGCCACGCCGCCTGACTGCATTGCGTCGCCGCCAACTCTGGGCGCCGACGCGATATCCGCTATGCGCGTCGGCGAGCTTGGGCAGAAGGGACTCCTCTCGCCAGGCTGAACAGGTTGTTCTGGGCGGTGGCCGGGTGGCTGGCGTATTTTTTGCAGCCCGCGAGATGCAGATCCTGGTTGAGCGACATCGACACGGCAGGCACCCGCTGAAATCATGGCAATCATGACCGCGGACGACGCCAGCACGGCCAGAGACCTGGTCCTGACCGTCGGGACCGCGAGGGCCCGGCCGGCGGCCCGGCTCCGGTGGCGGAACAGGCCGCTGCCCGCGCTGCGCCTGACCGACTCCGGGGTGGATTACAGCCCCGCGTACGCGGGCGTATTCAACCTGCACGTCGAGTGGGCGGTGCCGATGCGCTGCGCGTGGCTTCGCGGGCCCGATCCCAATAGCTTCTACTGGTGCCTGTACGCGCCGGTCATCGAGGGCCTGGGTGACCTGCCGCCGTACCTCGACCGGGACTACCCGATAGAAGAAAGCGAGGCAGCGGCGGACTACAGGTCGCTCCTCAAGCAGGCGGGCATCGACAAGCGCGCGCCTGGCCAGGCGGCGGAGCGAGCGGCTGCGGTGCACCTCGCCTTCTACGGGACGCCCCTCGTCCTCAACCCGTATCACGCCACGGGCTCGCCGAAGACGGCGATCGACCAACGGCTACGCGAGCGGACCGGGGGCACGTGCTCCATGGCGCCGGGCACCGAGCCGCTCAAGAACATCATCCGGCCCTCCATGTTCCGGTAACCGGAGGCAGGGATCGGGCAGACCAGGCATCGCGTCCGCCTGTTAGCGAATGAGGAAGTCTGCCCAGCGGTCCCGCGTGCAAATCTGGACAATCGGCGCTCTGATATTCGCACTGTCGGCACCGCGGAGGACTCCAGATAATCGGCAGGTCTGGGGCGCGCCGTGATCACGGTGGAGGCCGTCGATTGGTTACGGATCGTGGTGTAGCGCGTTTCCGGCGGGCGGCGTACGTTGCGGGCATCGCTGGGACCTGCCGCCCAGCCATCCAGGCCCCGGCTGACCAGACGATCGTGAGCGTGAGAACCTCCATCGTTCCGCCCAGGCGCTGCCCGCCATCCGCAGGCACCCCGGACGCCTGACCCGTGCAGATTGAAGCCTTATATCACCACTTTGTCCGTGTCACTGACCAATGGCCTGAAAAGGGAACGTAACGGTGGTATGCCTAGTTCAGGGTCCATTGAGTCCAGGCGACGGTCAACGGGAGGCAATCATGGGGACAGTCTTTTGGGCTATTGTTAGCTGGTGGCTCTTCATCGCCGTTATATCGAGCTTCTACTTCTGGGCAAAGAAGACTGACCGCTCACAGGCGCCGCTCGAACGGCGGATACGGCTGTCGGCTATGGCCTTGCTTGGCCGTACCTTGCGTACAAGGGCCTAAAAGGCAAGCAGAACCGTACGGCCAATCTGGCAAAACAGCGGACCGCGCAGGAAGATATCCCCGGCGGTGCCATGCCCCCGTCCTCGCCGACGGCGACTCATATCGCTTTCGAGACGCCGACTGTCGGACGATCTTCAGCCCAGCCAGGAGTGAGCCGCCCGCCGACCGCCGGTGTATCCACACGGCCCGTACCGACCGGACCCGCATCATCGGCGGTGCCTGCCGGCTGGCTCCCCGCCACCTCGATGCCGTCCCCGCCGCTGCCTGAGCAGCCTGCCGAGCCGCCATTGCCCACGACGGAACCAGGCCCTCCAGCCGGTCGGTAGTCACGCCCCTGCGAGCGGCCCGACAAATGGGCGACCGACTCCAAGGAAAGGACCAGCCCCGCGATGTCGCCGGTGAAATTCGCCCCCTACGTTCCGGTCACGGTCACGGTGGGCCGCGCTGAGACGCCCGTGCCGAACCAGCGTCTCTGTGCCGCGGTCGACCCCATGGGGGTGCCCCGCTGGCAGTCCGGCGACGCGAACGTGGCATGTTGGTCAATCAGTGGGATCGGCTGGTGCCACGGCCCCGTCGCTGCCCGCTCCGAATACAGGAACGTAGCGGGCTACGTCTACCTCACAGACGCCCGCGTGGTGGCCGTCGTTGACGCCGCCGGGGCTCTTCCCCCTTCTGGCATCGTTATCGATGGGCGCGCCCAAACTCGGCGGCTCAAAAACGGCGAAGTGGCGTTCCGGGTTGGCCAGATGCGACTGCCCTGGTTGACCGGGGTGGTGTTTGCGACCGCCGACGCGACCGGGTTGGACAGTGGCCAGGTGCGCTTCGGCGGCGAGCACACCAATGCCAACGAGGCGCGGGAGAGCGTCATGCTCCTGGTCTAGCTGCCCCAGCCCAGCGAGACCGTCGACCTCGCCCACGACCTCGTCGCCCGGGTGTACCGAGACCGCTACGAATGGCCCAAGACAACCGACGAGCGGCGGGCGCAGCTCGACGCGATGCCGATGCCCGCTAACGTGGTACCCGCACCCGGAACGCTGCCCCGGGTGTCGCTACCGGGGGGGTACTTGGCCCGCTTCAAGACCGCAGGCAACGGTGTGAACAGCGCTCGGTCGTGCCCGCAGGAATGACAGGTGACCAAGGCTTTGCCGGGCGGTGCGGCGGCAACGCTGCTGGGCGGTAAGTTGCGCGACCATCAGCACGTGGCCCCATCGGCACCAGCGCCCACGAATCAGCAACAATCTAAGCCTTTCTTAACTTTTTCTGGGGTTGATTTCGCCGTATTAGTTCCGTAGCTAATGATTTCCCGTTATAGCCCTAAATGCATACAAGTTACTTGAGGACACAGACGGGGGCACGGGGGCCAGAAGCTCATGACCATTAATCTTTCTAAGCAAAACATCCACTCGGCGCTAGAGCGGGCCGGCATGCTGCCGCCGTCGCCGGAGGTGCTCGAGCGCCTGAATGTAGCTTGCACTGGTATCGATGCCGACTCCGTGCTGGACATCGGTTTTGCGGGAGCCCCAGATGATCAGCCTGGCGGCGAAGCGCTGTTCGTGCTGACACGTGACGCCATCCTAATCGTCACAAAGCGTAAGCGGGGGATTTTCAAGGCAGCCGAGCCACGGGTGACCACCTTCCCGTACGCGAAATTCAAGGGCTTTGTTGAGGACGACGACCTCGGTGAGAGCGTGATGGTTCTCGTGGGGCACAGCGAGGACGACTTGCTGGCGTTTTCCTGGGGGTCGGCGTCTGAACGTCATCGCATGTTCCTCGCGCTCTGGGCCGCACACAACGCCGCGCAGCGCACGGCGTGATCAGGAGGAACCTTCAGCGCCAGAACCGGTAGACCTGCGACGGACCTTCCGGTCATGCGGAGGCAGGTTAAATTACCTTCCCCAGGCGGAGTGTTTACTATGGGGCAGTCCTCTGGGCCATCGTCAGCTGGTGGCTGTTTTTCGCCTTCTTCTCCAGTTTCCATTTCTGGGCGAAGAAGACTAACCGATCGCAGGCACCGATCGAACGCAGATTCATGGCGCTCGGCTGAGCAGTTCCCGCCCGCACAGGCGGCCACGCATCAGCCGTCAGCCGACCTGCCGATGCATGTCATCTAATTGAGTGGATTGACGGTCGGTTCGTAGGCCGCCGGGCCGCGCCAGAATGAATGATCTGCGTTGCTGTCATCTCGCGGCCGATGCAGGCAGGTAGCCGAAAATATTCGGCGATCTGTCGCTTCTCCTCTTCGTTGGATTGCTGCGGGTGCTTACATGCAGTAGTCGCGCCTACTGGCGCGGTTGGCACTATGGGCGGCTTCGGTGATCTTGCTCTGGTCGGCGTCGGTCCGGCGCGGTTGGCACTATGGGCGGCTTCGGTGATCTTGCTCTGGTCGGCGTCGGTCCGTCCGGTTGGTGTAACGGTGCGGCTTCAGCTCATGGGATGGGGTCATCCCTCGCTGTCTGGTACTCGATGATGTCCCGTCGGTTGTTGCCTGCGGGAAGGATGTGCCTGGTTGGGCGGGCGGGATTCGGGTTCGGTGTTCGCGCGGTGCGGGTGCCGGGACAGGCGCGGCGGGCGGCGCGGTGCGTCGTGCCCGCAGTTGGGGGAGGCCGGGCACGGGAGCTGGTACTTCAGCGCTGAGCTGCCCAGGTACATGGACGGCGGGAGGCGGCGGCTGCGCCGGGGCGGCTATCTCACGTGCGAGGCGGCTGCCGCCGCGCGGGACCGGCTCAGCGTCCCCGTCCTGGGCGACTCGCGCGATGGCGTCTACACGGTGGTGGAGTGGCTGGAGGCGTGGGTCGAGACGAGGGCGCGGTTGCGGGACAGCACGCGGCGCATGTACCGGGGCCACATCCGGCTGCACTTCCGCAGGCTGCTGGACGGGGTGCTGCTGCGTGAGCTGCACATCGGCCACGTGCAGGACGCCTTCCAGCGGCTCTTCGACGACGGCATGACGGCGGCGACGGCCCGGCGGCTGTTCTCCACGCTGCGGTCCGCGCTCAACGCGGCCGTGCGGGAACGGCTGATCCGGGACAACCCGGCCAGGTACCTGAAGCTGCCGAAGGGCCGTCGGCCGTTCGCGGTGGTATGGACCAAGCGGCGGGTCATGGAATGGCGGCGGACCGGGGAGCGGCCGGTGGTGGCGGTGTGGACGCCAGCGCAGCTCGCGGAGTTCCTGTCCTCGATCGCGGGTCACCCGATGTTCGCCGCGTACCATCTCATGTCGATGTGCGGCCTGCGGCGCGGCGAGGCGTGCGGACTTGCCTGGGATGACCTGGACCTGGACGAGGGAGTCGCCTACATCTCCCGGCAGCTCCAGGAGGGATCCGACGGGCAGCTGAGGGCATGCCAGCTGAAGACGGAATCCAGCCTCCGCGCGGTCGCCCTGGACTCGGAGACGATCATCGTCCTGCGCGCGCATCGCAGCAGACAGGAACGCCACTTCATCAAGGTCGGCGTCACGCCCCAGGGCTGGGTCTTCACACGCGAGGACGGCGAGCCGCTGTCCCCGTCCTACCTGACCCACAAGTTCAACGACCTGGTCGAGGGCACCGGCCTGCCGCCGGTGCGGCTGCACGACCTGAGGCACGGCGCCGCCACGCTGATGCTGCTGGCGGGCCAGGAGCTCAAGACGATCGCCGACCAGCTCGGCCACTCCAGCGTCGTGCTGACCGCCGACACCTACCTCAGCGTCGCCGTCGAGCTCGGCCTGAAAGCGGCAGCCGCCGCCGCGCGGCTGGTCCTGGGGGCGGGCAAGAGCCCGCCAGGCGGCGGCAGCGCCCGCAGGCGCGGTGCCCCCGTCCTGGCCGAGATCACCGCCTGACCAACAGGCACCCCGGGTACGCGCCGGTGACGGCGCGTGGTCCCACCCTGCCCGAACGACCCGAGGACCCGGACAACGCCGACCCGGCGCGTCAGCCGGGCCTTCAGCATGTCCATACGGAGAAACGAAAGTGCGACCAGCCGACAGCTGGTCCCACACGGGACCCACCATGGTCCCACCGCCACACAAACAAACCGACCTGAAGCTTTAAAGCTCCAGGTCAGGACGGGTGCGCCGCCAGGGACTTGAACCCCGAACCCGCGGATTAAGAGTCCGCTGCTCTGCCAATTGAGCTAGCGGCGCGTGTGCAACGGTCAGATGCTAGCAAGGATCGGCCAGTCCCGCGAATCGGATTCACGGTACGGCCCCGTGAGTGTCGCGGCTTGCCGGAGCCGAGGCCGCGACCTGGGCGTATGCCGGACCGGAGCGGCTAGCAGGCAGAGACCGAGCCGGAACCATCTTGTGTGGGCATCTAACCTGGAGACGGGCCGACGCACGACGATGCGAAAAGGATGCTGCGATGGACGGAACACTGGCTGCCGCCGATCTGGAACGACTGCGGAAGGATTTCTCTGCCAACCCGGCCTACCGGCTCGCCCAGAATGCCGTGACGCGGGTGACCGTCGACGACGTCGCCATCAACCGGGAGATCGTCAGCAGCATCGACCACTCGCTGTCGACCACGCTGGACGACTGGGAGGTCACGAACCAGGAGCGGAGCGGCCGCTGCTGGCTGTTCGCCGGGCTGAACCTGCTGCGCGTCGGCGTTATGCGCAAGACCGGGCTCAAGGACTTCGAGTTCTCGCAGAATTACGCGATGTTCTGGGACAAGCTCGAGCGCGCCAATTACTTTCTCGAGGCCATCATCGAGACCGCGGACCGCGACATCGACGACCGCACCGTCGCGTTCCTGCTGCAGTCGGTGGCCGGCGATGGCGGCCAGTGGAACATGTTCGCCGCCCTGGTGGCCAAGCACGGCCTGGTCCCCAAGGGCTACATGCCTGAGACGCAGAGCTCGTCGAACACCGCCCGGATGAACTCGATCCTCCGCTATCAGCTGCACCGGGGCGCCAGGGCCGTCCGCGCGGCCACGGCCGAAGGTCTCGACGCCGCCCGCGCGGCCAAGGCTGAGTTCATGCAGGTCGTCTACCGGATCCTCTGCATCCACCTGGGTACGCCGCCGGAGCGGTTCGACTGGCAGTGGACGGACAAGGACAAGAAGTTCCACCGGGACGGCGTCCTCACCCCACAGGAATTCGCCGCCAATTACGTGGATCTGCCGGTCTGCGACTACGTCTGCCTGGTTAACGACCCCCGGCCGTCCAGCCCGATCGGCCGGACCTTCACCGTCGAGTACCTCGGCAACGTCATCGGCGGGCCGCCAGTCACCTACCTCAACGTCGACACGCAGGTCATCAAGGACGTCGCCGCGGCCACGATCCAGGGCGGCGAGCCGGTCTGGTTCGGCTGCGACGTCGGCAAGATGATGAGCAACGACTATGCCTTCTGGGACGCCGAGCTCTACGACCTGCCGTCTGTCTACGACACCACGTTCGACCTCGACAAGGCCGCCCGCCTCGCCTACCACGAGAGCGCGATGACGCACGCGATGCTCTTCACCGGGGTCGACGTGCTCGACGGGGTGACCCGGCGGTGGCGGGTGGAGAACAGCTGGGGTCCCGAGCGCGGCAAGGACGGCTTCTTCACGATGAACGACTCCTGGTTCAGCCAGTACGTCTTCGAGATCGCCGCCCGCAAGAGCGCGCTTCCGGCCGACCTGCGGGGCGCCCTGGACGCCGAGCCGATCGTGCTGCCGGCCTGGGATCCGATGGGCGCCCTGGCCCGGTAGCCGGACAGGGAGAGACACGGCGACGACGGGTAAAGGCCCGGCCACTGCCGCGTCCCGCGGTACCCGCCGGGCCGGTTCGCGACGCGCCCTGGCCGGCTCACCCGCGGGGCCGGTCTTGGCTGGCCGCCAAGCCGTCACGTATATCGGCCGACGGCCCTCAGGTCCGGCCGCTTTATTGCTTTTTCTGATCATTCGCTGTTGCTTCTGACGAATTCGCCGCCCGACAGCTACGGTTCCCATGTTGATCATCTGGCGGGAGAGAGCCGTGCGAAGAAAAGGGAAGTTCCTGGCGGCAGGATCCGCGTGCGCACTGTTGCTAGCCGTGAGCGGCGGAGTACTGGTGGCCGGCACCGTCAGCGCTAAGGCCGACACGATCATCCCGCTGCCAGGCCTGACCTACCTCACGCAGACCGTGCCGGACACGGTGGGCGGTAACGGCTACCTGTTCGTCGCGGCCGACAGCGAGATCGTCGCCACCAACCTCGCGGGAAAGCAGATCGCGACGATCGACTCCGGGGACGGCATCGCCGGGCTGGTGCTCTCCGCGAACGGCGCCACCCTGTACGCGTCGGTCACCTCGGGGACTAACGCCGACTCGATCGCGGCCATCACGGTGTCGTCGGTCGCGAGCGGGACGCCGGAGCAGGTCTTCTACCCCTTGGCGGCGGGCGACCAGCCGGGCTCCCTGGCCGTGCAGAGCGACAAGGTCTGGGTCGGTTACACCCCGGCGGCCGGTGCCGCCGGCCCGTGGCAGATCGGTGCCATCGACCTGGCGGACGACGGCGCCTTCGAGGCGGCGGCGGCGCCCGGTTCGTGGGCCAAGGAGCCGCTGCTGGCCGCCGATCCTGACGACCTGGGCGTGCTCGTCGCGGTCGATCACGAATCCCCGGCCGTGGCGGCCACCTACAGAACCACGACCGCTACCGCCCCGGCCACGCCACTCGCCGCCCAGAGCGCGCTGGGGAGCGGGAAATCCGCTTGCGGCTATGTCGCCCAGATTGCCGTCGTACCCGGCGGCCAGCAGTTCGCGGCCGCCTGCATGGGGGCTGTCGTCTATGCGTACAACACGGGGGACCTCACCGTGGCGGACTCCTACAACGCCGATGGGGCGGGCGACTCACTGACCGTTGGGGTCGCGGTCAGCACCGACGGGATGGTCGCCGTCGCCAACCGGACGGACATGTATGTTTACAAGCTGAACGGCGCCCTCTTCAACACCCTGGCGATCGGCACTGGCGATGAGATCACCGAGGGGAACGGCCTCGCGTGGCTGGACACCCCGGACGGGCCCGGTCTCGCCGCCGCGTACGGGGTGGGTGACAGCCCGCCTTACGCTGTGGAGATCTTCGATCAGGCGGAGGGCAAGCCGACGGTAACGTTCACCGCGAGCGCCAAGGCGAGCTTCGGCCACCCGATCACGCTCAGCGGTACCACGGTGCTGCCCAGCAGAGCGGCGGACACGGCCCGTGTCACCCTCACCAGGACCGGCCCCGGCGGCATGGTAACGCTCCCGGCGGTCACCCCGTCCAGCACCGGCGCCTTCAAGGCGACCGACACCCCGAAGGCTGTCGGGACCTATACGTACACGGCCACGTCCGGTGGTACCGCGGCCAGCGCGGCCGCCAAGGTCACCCAGGACATTCCCGCCCTGTCGGTCAGCCCGGTCAAGTCCACGGTCAGCTACAAGACCGTGGTGCACCTGACCGCCACGCTTGGCAGCACCCACGGCAACCGCTACCTGACGGTCTACGCCGAGATCAACGGCAGCGGAAAGGACAAGGTCATCGCGTCCGGCAAGGTCAACGCCAAGGGGCAGCTGGCGGTCGCCTGGACCGCGCTGCAGAGCACCACGTTCCGGGTTGCCTACGCCGGCGACGCGGACGACGCCGCGGTCCAGGTCGCGGCCGCGGCGTCGGTGCGCGCGCAGGTGCAGGAGGCGTTGAGCGGGCAGTACGGCACCAAGAAATCCGGCCGCACGACGTACCTGCTCTATCACCGCACCGGCAAGGTCACCGTCGCGGCCGCGGTGACGCCCGGCCACCCGGGTGGCTGCGTCGAGATCCAGACGCAGGAGTTCTCCACGGGCGCCTGGCACGCCAGCGGCAAAACCGGCTGCGCGAGGCTCAACCAGGGAAGCAAAGCGACCGTGCACCTGACGCTGGGCAAGTCGCAACTCGGCTATCCCTACCGGGTCCAAGCCGACTACCTCAGCGATGGCCCAGGGAACGCGAGCGGCGCCAGCGCGTGGCAGTACTTCATGGTCGAGAAGTAGGCATCAATCCCGTCGCGTGACCTGATGCCGGCCGCTACGGTGCGGGCACACCCCGGCCGAGGAAGATCACCTGGCCGGGTTCGTCGACCTCGACGCGGCTGAAGCCGATCCGGTCGTAGAAGCCCAGTGCCCTGGTGTTCTTGCTGACCACGCAGACGTGCACCCCGGCGGCGCCGGCGTCCGCCACCGAATCGCAGAAGGTACCGATGAGCTTGCGGCCGAACCCGTTGCCCTGGAAGCCCGGCAGCAGGTCGATATGCAGATGGGCCGGGTACCTCGGCAGTCCCGACCACAGCAGCCGCTCGGGCGAGTAGTGCAGGGCGAGCATCTGCTCATCCGGTGTCACCGGCGGATCGGGCGGGACCTGGTAGCGGCCGGCCAGGCGGGGGATCCACCGCTCGCGGTACGCACGGGCGAACGCGGCGGTATCCGGGGTGCCGATCACATAGCCGACGGCCCGCTCCCCGTCGTCGAGCACGAACGCGTGCCGCGGCTCGAGGAAAACGTAGGGACCGGCGAACAGGTCCGGCATGAGGTCGTCGCTGCGGTATTTCCCGCGCGCGTCGCCGCCCGCTTCCGCGGTGCGCACGCAGATGTCGTACACCGCGTCGTGGTCTCCGTCTTCGTAACGCCGGATCTTCAATGCCATGGACGTAGCATGCCATCGGGGCACCGCCCCCGCGCCAGGCCCCGCCCGGAGCGGTGGCGGACGTCACCCGGGTCGGGGCGGCCGCGTTATGCTGGCGCGATGGCTGAGAACGTGGATCTCATCATTCAGGTGCCCGCTGGCAGCGCGATCGACCGGCAGCTCGAACTGGATCCGCCGCCGAGCGTGGCCAGCGGCCGCGCGGTGGTCGAGCGGCTCTCAGCGGACGTGGACGGCACGATCGCGCCTCCCGAGGCCGGCCAGGTGGTGCTTACTTTCCTGTCGCCTGAGGCCCTGCGCCGCGAGGCGGAGCAGGTGAGGCGGGAGATCCGCCCGGATGACAGCGGCGAGCCGCCTGTCGTCGTCATAGAGGTGGCGGAGTACCTGCGCGAGGACGAGCTCGCCGCCCTCCTGCAGGCGGCAGCCGAGGCCCACCGCACCGTCATCCTCTGCGTTCTCGGCAGTACCTAAGGGAACTGCGCGCACCTCTTCCCTCCCCCGCCCAGAGATGCGCTGAGCATCTCCAACGCCACGTCAAGTCGCCCTAGGTCGAGCCAATACCTTCGGCCGGGCGGTGGCAGGTGCCGACAGGCACTGCGGATGCAGCGGTGGACCGACTTATCGATCTGTCACTTTTTGTATTCATAAAGTGACAGATCGCTATCAACGTCGGTACAATGTTTCACACCGGGCGGCAGCGTCGGATCGTTGCCGTTCGGGCAGAGAAAGGCTTGCGGGATGGCAAGGTGCTTGCGCCAGGCCGGATCCTGACGATGCCCATCGATGCACCAGTTGACGACTCCGCTCGGCGGCCATCAGCCGACCAGCCCGCCGAGCGGCAAACCCCGGCGCCGGAGGACCGCACGGAGATGCGGCTCCCCTCAGCGGCGGAGCGCGTCGAAGCGCACCAGCACGCTCGGCTGGCGGCAGACAAGGCGTACGCCAAGCGGATCGGCGATGAAATCTCCAGCGGGCACGCGTTCGACAAGCACGTGGTCGAGCGAGGTGAGTTCCCTGGCGTCACAACACGCAAACAGTTCGCCAACCTCATCGAGGATGCTGTAATGAATGGTGAATCCCGGGTTCTAAGCCGCGGCCGCACGGCCTACTGGACCGACGGCACGGTCGTGATTCGAAATCCCAGCGCGCCGGACGGCGGCACGACCTTCCGCCCGCCAGATGGCTACGACTACTTCTTGGGGTTGAACTGATGCGCGGCGAACTTGTACAGCACGACCAATCAGATGAGGTCGTCCTCTACCTCGCACGCGCGGAGCTGCTGCTCCTCGCGGGAAGCGTGAATGAGGCCATCTCAGCCATCGACGACTGGGAATTCTCGACCCGACTCGGCGCCAGCGTGGCAGAGGCGAGGACACTGCGCAAGGAACTCGGCGACCTGATTGCGAGGCTGCCGCCCGAATGACTGGCCGCCGGCGGTAAAGGCAAAGCGCACGCGCTAAGGGACGATGATGCCCTTGACGCCGACCGCGTCGTACAGGCGGCATCGGTCAGT
>JBEKEK010000240.1:0-9576 GCA_050013875.1 Trebonia sp.
CCAGCACGCCACCCGTTCCCATTTGGATCGATTGCTGCAACTGATTTACAAGCTGTCAGGCTGGCGTCCGCCCGCGGCAGCGACTGCTTCCGCGGGCGGACGGGTAGTTCGCGGCGGCTTCGGCCGGCTCGGGGGCGCTGCGGTTTCCGCGGCCCCAGACGATAACCAGGCGGTCGGGCGCACCGTCGAGGACGCCGCCGGCCGGGTCGTCATTGAGCCCGGACGCCCGGACCCGGTCCCGTTCGGGATGCAGCATGTCGGCCACCATCGTCCCCGCGAGCACCGCGACCGACAGCAGACGGCCCGCCAGGATCACGAAGTACCAGTTGGCGGTTATCCCGGCCGGCGGCTGGTACAGGTTCACGAAGTAGCCCCAGATGCCGAAGAAGTAGGCGACCTCGGCCAGCTGCCAGATCGCATACCACCCCCAGTACCGGGGCCTGGACAGCACCGCCAGCGGGACCAGCCAGACCACGTACTGCGGCGACCAGACCTTGTTCAAGATCAGGAACGCGGCCAGCAGCAGGAAGCAGAGCTGCGGCAACCGGGGACGGCGCGGCGCGGTCAGCGCGAGCACCGCGATCACCACGCAGGCGATGGCGAAGGAACCCGACGACAGCAGGTTCAGCGTGCCCTGGGCGGAGTCGCCGAGCACCGGGACGTTGTAGTGCTCGAACAGGTACCAGACCGATCCCCAGTCGGCGCCTCTGTCCCGGCTGAACGCGTAGAAGCGGGCCCAGCCGGCCGTCGCCGGGATCGCGACCGGCAGGTTGACCACCAGCCAGGCGGCGATCGCGGCCCCGAAGGCCTGGCCGAACTCGCGCATCTTCCCGGCCCGCAGGCAGACAAGCAGCAGCGCGCCGAAGAACAGCAACGGGTAGAACTTCGTCGCCACCGCCAGGCCGAGCAGCACCCCGGCCAGGTAGTGCCGCTGCGCCGCCCAGGCGGCGAGGCCGGCGGCGGCGAGCGCCATCGCGAACAGGTCCCAGTTGACGAACGCGGCCAGGATGAGGGCCGGCGACAGCGCGATGAGCAGTGCCGCCTTCCAGCCGGCGCGCCCCCCTGCCCAGCCCCCGCCACCACCCTCCCGGTCGGCGGTGGCGGCGGTCGCGAGCACGCCCACCAGCAGGCAGACCGCCAGCATCACGACGGTGACGTAGTAGAAGTCTCTGCCGCGGGTGTAGGGGTCGCTGACCGAGTGCACCAGCCACGCCCCGGCCTGCATCATCGCGCCGATCAGGACCGGGTACTCGACGGGATGCCCGTAGTAGGGCACCTTCCCCGCCGCCAGCCCCTCGTTGTAATAGAGCGGGTAGATGTCGGTGTAGCAGGCGTCGCGGAACTGGCCGGTGAAGGAGTTCCACGCGCCGCCCGAGCTGCACGGCGTCTTCTGCCAATAGCCGAGCAGCGCCGCCAGCACGGACGCCCCAACCCCAGCGCCGACGTACGCCGGATACCTGTACCGCACGTGTCCCGCCCCCGCTCCGGATGCCTACCGCAGGCTACCGCTCCGCCGTCTCGCTCTCTGGCGGTGAACCCACGTCGGCCCGGCGCTTGCGGCGCCGGCGCGTGGCGGTTGTCCAAAGCAGCGAGCCGGGCAGCACCGTGACCAGCAGCCCGCCGACCGCCAGGCCGGCCTTGGCGCCGCTCTGGGTGGTCGCGGCGGAGTTTCCGCCGAGCGGGAAACCGGTGTGGGAGTTGCTAGCCGACGGGGTCGGGGTGGCGGTCGTGGTCGGTGTGGTGGAAACCGACGTGGTCGGCGTCGGCGTCACCGTGCTGGTCGGAAAGCCCGTCGGGAAGCCGGTCGGCCTGCCGGTCGGTGTCAAGGTCGGCGTCGGCGTCGGTGAGGTGCTCGCGCAGCCCGGACCGGTAGCGGGAACCGGCCTGCCATGCGCCCGGCCGGGATTGCACTTGTTGACGGCCTTCTTCTTTTTCGCCTTGGGGATGGGGCCGAGCAGGTTCCAGGCCGAGCCGGTGAACACCGGGCTCTGGAAGTTTTCCACCGGGAGATTGTTGAACTCGGCCTGGGCGAACGTGTTCCAGATCTTGGCCGGCCAGAAACCGCCGAAGCCGCCGCCGCCCAGTTCCGACAGACTGTGCAGAGGGATAGTGGTGTTCTTTTGAGTGGCGCCCGGATCACTGGTGAACATACCGACGACCATCGCGTACTGCGGGATCGCGCCGATGAAGAAGCCGGCCTGCTCGTCCGAGGTCGTCCCGGTCTTGCCGATGATCGCTCGGTTGCCCAGGCCTACCGCGGCGGCGGTGCCGGTCCCGCCGGCACCGGTGGTCGCCTCCATCGCGTACTGCACCTGGGAGTCGAGCGCCGGGGTGAGCACGATACGGGACGGTACGTAGGGGGTCTGCTCCGGGCCGTTGGGCACCTGCCAGTACTTGATGATGTGGGCCTCGTGGAACACGCCGTTGTCGTCGATGGTCGCGAGCATCTGCGCCTGCTGGTTGACCGTCATTGCCGAGCCGCCGAGGGCGACCTGTGTGACTGCGCCTTCATCACTGGCAAGGCCTGAGCCGCCCGAGGCGTAGCTTTGGACGTCGACGCCGTAATCCGCGGCCATTTGGACGACGTTGGAGGTGCCGACATGGTGCGCCAGGTCGGTGAAGGCCGTGTTCGACGATGCCGCGAGTGCGCCTTGCACGCCCGATCCGTACAGGTTGTCACCCTTCGGGCCGACCGGCTTGCCGATGATCTCGCCGTCGTCGTTCTCGACCTTGAAGTCGTCGATATTGTTGCAGCCGTTGGCCAAGCCCGGCATGTCGTAGGCCGCGGCCGAAATCGCCTGCGAGTATTGCATCGGCTCGCTGACCGGCGGGATGCAGAGGTAGGTACTCGAGTTCAGCGTGCTGTCCTGGACGTTCATGCCTTGCTTGACCGCTTCCGAGAGCTCGTACGGTTTGAACGAGGACCCGACCTGCTCGCGGCTTTGGGTGACGGTGTTGTCGTCGCAGTCGTATTCCGCGCACTGCGTCAGTGACATGTTCTCGGTGCGGCCCGGGTACTCGGCGACGATCTGCCCGTTGCCCGGGTTCTGCAGTTCGGCGCCAATCAGCGCCCAGGACGGGAGCGGTGAGATCTGGCTTCCTTCCGCGCTGAGCTGCGCCATATTCGAGTTCACCGCGTTGTACATCTCGGCTTCCATCGGCTCGCTGACCGTGGTGACGATCTTCAGCCCGTCGTCCTCGAGTTCACCGATCTGAAGGCCGTCGCCGTCCGGGGCGTTGCTTGAGTTGTCACCGACCGGCTTCGCGGCCTGCAGCTCGGCGCAGACCTGCTGCATGAGGTACGCGGCCCAGGGCTTGGTGGAGGTGGTCTTGCAGCCCTGCCCAAGCCCGGGCGGAGTGTAGGAGGGCGAGTCGGTCAGCAGCTTGGGGAACTTCATGGAGTTCGCCTGCGCCTGGGTGAGGTCGCCGATCGACACCATGCCGTTGAGCACGACGTGCCAGCGGGCAATCAGGTTCGGCCGGTACTGGAGCTGCCAGTAGAGGGACGGCTCCTGGATGATCGCCGCGATGACCGCGTCCTGGGCGATGGTCAGCTTGGCGACCGGGACGCCGAAGTAAGTCTGAGAGGCGGCGGCGACTCCGTAGGCATTGTTGCCGAGGGGAATCACGTTCAGATAGTTCTGCAGGATCCAGTCCTTGGACTTCTCCGAGGACAGCTTCTGCGCGATGAAGATCTCCTTGAGCTTCCGGCTGACCGTCTGCTGGGTGCCGACGCCAGCGTAATAGTTCCGCACGAACTCCTGGGTGATGGTCGAGCCACCGGCTTCGTTGCCGCCGCTACTCATCAGGTCGTCGTAGGCCGCGCGGAGGATGCCGGTCGGCGAGATGCCGCCCTCGGTCCAGAAGCTCCGGTCCTCGATCGCGATCACCGCGTCCTGCATGCCCTTGGGGATCTGGTTGATGGTCAGGTTCTGCCGGTCCTCGTTGTTGATCGTGCCGAGGACGGTGGTGCCGTCGCTGTAGTAGACGGTCGAGGACTGCTCGAGGGCATCAGCGAGCGCGGCCGGGATCGTCGCCGAGTTGACGAGGTAGTAGTAGGTGCCGACCAGGCAGAGGACGAACAGCACGAACGCGCTGCCGACCACCGCGAGCGCCTTCTTCCAGGTCCAGCGGCGCCACCAGTCGCCCTTGCGCTTGACCCGCGGCCCGCCGGGCCGGCCAGGCCCGCGCCCGCCGGGGCCGCCAGGGCCGCCAGGGCCGCCGGGGCCGCGCCCGGGACCACCAGGTCCCCCGGGGCCAGCCGGCCCGCCAGCGTAAACCGCGGTCGGGCCGCCGGCCGCGCCGTAGTAGCCGGTCTGGTCGCCCGCCGGCGGCCAATTCCCGCCCGCGCCGCCGTACTGCCGCCCGCCAGGCTGAGCGGCGCCGCGGGTCGCGTCGAGTGACGTGGCGTCGCCAGGCCGCGGACCGGTACCGCCGGCCCCGCCGGCGCTGCCCGGTGAGTTCTCCCAGCCTTTGCCATCGGCCCAGTAGCTGTACCCAGGGTCCTCGCGGGGCCCGTCCGGGACCGGACGGATCGGACTGTTGAGTCCGGTCTCGTAGTCAGAGTCAATAGACGGATCACGCCAGAAGCCGTCGTCCCCCCATCCCTCCGGCTCCGGGTACTTGTCGTCGTTGCTACTCACACGTCCTCGCAGTGGCTGTGAGCGAGCCCTTTGGCCCGTACCTGGCTGGGATATCGTCAGGGCCGGTGGCACGCCCGTGGCTAAGGGAGCGGGGCAGCCTGGTCCCGCCGATCCCACACGTTACATGCTGCTGTCAACGGTCCTGGTTAGTTCGGACGCACCCGGCGCCGACGGCCCACGGGGGGCTCTCCGGTGCCCAGTACGTACGACGTGGCGAGATGATGCCAGGCACAACTTTGACAGACCTCAACGACATACACCCTGAATTCGGCGTATTCGGCGGCCATCTCCGTCAACTCGGGCCCCCGTTTTACCCGCCCCGCGTACTGTCCGAGTTCGTCACCGTACACATAAGTGACATGTGTGACATTCGTCTTACGGCAGATCGGGCAGCGGTCCTCGGTCGGCTCGCCATGATGCTTGGCGGCCCGGAGCAGATACGGGTGGGCGTCGCAGACGTCGGAGATGGTGGTGCGCCCCGAGTACACGGACGCGAGTGTGGCGCGCCGGGCGAGCGCGTAATCCACAACCGAACGGCGAGCGGCCATGTTTTCAGCGTACGTCGGCACTCTGACGGATTCGAGTCGTCCGCCCGGGACGAGAGGTGCGCACGGGAACATCCGCCGGGGCGAGAGGTGCGCACGTGAGCCATGGGGTGCGCACGTGAACAACGGGTTGCCGTCCGGGGAACAGTCACCTATGCTGGGGATCGTTCGACCCGATATATCGAATCGAGATATCGGCAAGAGATATCGTTGAGATACGTACATACCCTATCCGGCAGGGGGGACGCCGTGGGCCGCAACCGGACTGCCGTCCTTGAGTTCGCTGTTCTCGGGCTGCTCCATCGAGCGCCTATGCACGGTTACGAGCTCAGCAAGCAGCTGAACATGCTGCTTGGCACGTTCCGCGCGCTCTCCTACGGCACTTTGTACCCCTGCCTGAACAAGTTGTATGCCGAGGGCCTGATCACCAAGGAAGGTGCGGAGCCACCACCACCGGACAGCTGGCCGAACCGTCCTCCCGGCCGGTCCAAGATCGTCTACCGGCTGACCGCCGATGGCAAGGAGCGGTTCCAGGACCAGCTCATCAACTCGGGCCCGGCGGCCTGGGAAGACGACGAGTTCGGTGTCCACTTCGCGTTCTTCGGCCAAACCAGGGCGGACATCCGGCTGCGGATCCTGGAGGGCAGGCGCAGCCGGCTTGAGGACCGGATGGAGGGGCTGCGGGCGGCGCTCGCCCGCACCCGGGAGCGGGTGGATAGCTACACGCTCGAACTGCAGCGGCACGGCCTTGAGGCCGTGGAGCGCGATGTCCGCTGGCTGAATGAGCTGATCGCCGAGGAACGGCGGTCAGAGGCAAACGGCGGCGAGGGCGGGCCTGAGCCCGCGGCCGGCCGTACCGAGATAGATCCCGGCAACGTTCGTGGAAATAACACTGTTCGCGGAAGCAAGAAGGAGTCATCCTGATGGGTGCTGTGCCGTCCAACAAGGTGCGTGTCGCCATCGTGGGGGTGGGCAACTGCGCGAGCTCGCTCGTCCAGGGCCTTGAGTATTACAAGGACGCTACCGAGGAGGCCCGGGTGCCGGGCCTCATGCACGTCCGGTTCGGTGACTACCACGTGTCGGACGTCGAGGTGGTCGCCGCCTTCGACGTGGACGCCAAGAAGGTTGGCATTGACCTCTCCGACGCGATCTTCGCCAGCGAGAACAACACGATCAAGTTCGCGGACGTGCCCCCGACCGGGGTAACCGTCCAGCGCGGGCACACCTTTGACGGCCTCGGCGAGTACTACCGGGAGATCATTACCGAGTCCGACGAGCAGCCGGTCGACGTCGTCGCGGCGCTGCGCGAGGCCCAGGTCGACGTGCTCGTCTGCTACCTGCCGGTGGGCTCGGAGGTGGCGGACAAGTTCTACGCCCAGTGCGCCATCGACGCCAAGGTCGCGTTCGTGAACGCGCTCCCGGTCTTCATCGCCTCCGACCCGGTCTGGGCGGCCAAGTTCACCGAGGCCGGCGTCCCGATCGTCGGCGACGACATCAAGTCCCAGGTCGGCGCGACGATCACGCACCGGGTACTGGCCAAGCTGTTCGAGGACCGCGGGGTCGAGCTGCTGCGCACCTACCAGCTCAACTTCGGCGGCAATATGGACTTCCAGAACATGCTGGAGCGCAAGCGCCTGCAGTCCAAGAAGATCTCCAAGACCCAGGCGGTGACCTCGCAGATCCCGCACGAGATGGCGAAGGCCGACGTCCACATCGGCCCGTCCGACTTCGTGCCGTGGCTCGACGACCGCAAGTTCGCCTACGTCCGGCTCGAGGGCCGCTCCTTCGGCGACACCCCGCTCAACCTGGAGTACAAGCTCGAGGTCTGGGACTCGCCGAACTCGGCCGGCGTCATCATCGACGCGATCCGCGCCGCCAAGATCGCCAAGGACCGCGGCATCGGCGGCCCGGTCATCTCCGCCAGCTCCTACTTCATGAAGTCCCCGCCCGAGCAGTTCGGCGACGACGTCTGCCGCGACCTGGTCGAGGAGTTCATCAAGGGCGAGGTCGACCGCTAAAGCGGCACCAGCAAGCGGCAACACGCGGATCGCGGGCCGGACGCGCTGTCCGGCCCGCGATCGGCGTCTGCAGCACCGTTTCCTGTCCGCACCGATGGACGCCGTCGGGCCGGGCCTTATGGTCCCCGGCCGGGCGTTTTAAGCTGTTCAGTGTGACCGTACCGGCGGGGGAAAAGGGCGGCAGGCCGGCCTCGTTCGGCGCCGAACTGCGCGCGGTGCTGGCCGAACGGGACTTCCGCAAGCTGTTCGCCAGCCGCCTGGTCAGCCAGACGGGGGACGGCGTCTTCAACGCGGGGTTCGCCGCCTACGCGTTCTTCAGCGCGCAGAGCTTCCCCAATCCGGCCGCCGCGGTCGACGCGTTCGCCGTCCTCTACCTCCCGTACTCGCTGATCGGCCCGTTCGCAGGCGTCTTCATCGACCGCTGGTCGCGGCGGCAGATCATCGTCTACGGGGCGCTGATCCGCGCGGCGATGGTGGCCGTCACCGGCTTCGTGGTGCTTTCCGGGCAGACCGGCATCCCGCTCTACATCAGCGCCCTGGCCGTGCTCGCGGTGAACCGGTTCTTCCTGTCCGCCGTCTCGGCCGGCACCCCGCACGTCGTCAGCCAGGACAAACTCGTGATGGCGAACGCCGTGGTCCCCACCCTGGGCACGATCCTCGGGTTCGCCGGCGCCGTCGTCGGCCTCGGCGTCCACTTCATCTCCGGCGGCGGCCTGACCGGCAGCGCGGCGGTGCTCTGGTTCGGCGGCGGCTGCTACCTGGTGGCGGGGCTGCTCGGCACCAGGATGGACAAGAACCTGCTCGGCCCGCTTGCGGCGGAGAAGGCACGGGCGAAGACGACCGGGCTCGCCGCCGAGCTCGGCGGCGTGGCCCGCGGCCTGGTGGCCGGCCTCAAGCACCTCAACCAGCGGCGCAAGGCCGCCTACGCGCTCGGCGCGGTGGGCGTGCACCGCGCGTTGTACGGCACGCTGCTGGTGGAGGCGCTGCTGCTCTACCGGAACTACTTCTTCCACGGCGGCAACGGCAACAAGGCCCTCGGTCACGTCACGCTGCTGGTGGTCGCCAGCGCGATCGGGTTCGGCCTGGCGGCCGTGGTCACGCCGGAGGGCGTCAAGCGGGTCAGCAAGGACAGCTGGATCAGCATCTGGCTGATCGTCGGCGGCGTGGTCACGCTCGTCATCGGCCCGACCTTCAACCAGTACGCGTACCTGCTGCTCGGGTTCGCGCTCGGCCTCTCCGCCCAGTGCGTGAAGATCTGCGTGGACACGACCGTCCAGCAGACCGTGGACGACCAGTACATGGGGCGCGTGTTCTCGCTCTACGACATGCTCTTCAACGCCGCCTACGTACTCGGGCCGGCCATCGCGGTGCCGTTCCTGCCGGTGACCGGCAAGTCGTACGCGGTGGTGCTGATCGTCGGAGTGCTCTACCTCGCCGCGGCCGCGGTGTACTCCGCGCTCACGAAGCCGGCGGATCGGGAGGAACAATCCCCTCCCGCGCGGCCCACGCAAGCAGTTCCCCGGTAACCCGTTCCCGGCCGACCACGCCGTCGGTCATCCGCAGCTCGAGCAGGTGCTTCCACGCCTTGCCGACCAGCGGACCCGGCTTAAGCCCGAGGATCTGCATGATCTCGCCGCCGTCGAGCTCGGGCCGGATCTTGTCAAGCTCCTCCTGCTCGCGCAGCACCTCGATCCGCGCCTCGAGCGCGTCGTAGCTGGCCGCCAGCCGCGCCGCCTTGCGCGCGTTCCGTGTCGTGCAGTCCGCCCGGGTCAGCGCGTGCAGCCGGGTCAGCAGCGGCCCGGCGTCGGTCACGTACCGGCGCACCGCCGAGTCGGTCCACTCCCCGTCCCCGTAGCCGTGGAACCGCAGGTGCAGCTCGACCAGCTTGGACACGTCGGCGATGACCTCCTTGGGAAACCGCAGCTCGGTCAGCCGCTTGCGCGCCATCTTGGCCCCGACCACCTCGTGGTGGTGGAACGCCACCTTCCCGCCCGGCAGCAGCGACCGGGTGCGCGGCTTGCCGACGTCATGCAGGATCGCGGCCAGCCGGAGCACCAGGTCGGGACCGAGCCCGTACCGCGGCTCCAGGTCGATCGCCTGGCGCAGCACGGTCAGCGAGTGCGTGTAGACATCCTTGTGCCGGTGGTGCTCGTCGACCTCCATCCGCAGCGCGGGCAGCTCAGGCAGCACCACCCCGGCCACCCCGGTCGCCACCAGCAGGTCGAGGCCATCCTCGGGCGCGACGGTGAGCATCAGCTTGGTCAGCTCGTCGGTGATCCGCTCGACCGACACGATCGACAGCCGCGACGCCTGCTCCCGCATCGCCGCCTGCACCTCGGGGGCGACGGCGAACCCGAGCCGGGCGGCGAA
>JBEKEK010000241.1:0-10670 GCA_050013875.1 Trebonia sp.
TGGCAGCGGGAGTACACCCGGGGGTTCGAGGAGGGCATCGCGAAGATGTCGGAAGAGACCGATGTGATCTTCGCGGTGGAGAACATGTTCCCGATCCGGTCGGGCGCCAGCGAGATCTCCGGTTACGCGCCGCACTGGGACCCCACCAAGCTCGACGTCCCCAACGTCACGCTTGACCTGTCGCACACCGCCGCCTCCGCCTCGGACGCCATCGTGATGGCGAACGACATCGGCAGCCGTCTGGCGCACATCCACCTGGCCGACGGCACCGGCGTGTCGAGCGGCCCGGTGCCCGACGAGCACCTGGTCCCCGGGCGGGGCAAGCAGCCCTGCGCCGAGCTGTTGCGCGGCATCGCCGCCACCGGCTACCAGGGCATGGTGGTGGCGGAGGTGAACACCCGGCACGCGGCCAGCCGGGAGGCCCGCCGCGCGGACCTGACCGAGACCCTGGCCTTCGCCAGAACCCACCTGTCGCAGGTGCCAGTCCGCTGACTCCCCCCGGGGGGGTTTGGGGGCGGGAGCCCCCCATGCGGGGGGTCGCCGGGGGGCCGTCCCCCGGGGGCGATACTGCTTGCTGAGAATTTGCAACTGCAAGCAGGCCGGCCTAGCATGGCGAGTATGGCGAACATGAACAGCATCGGGGAGTACATCAGGCAGCAGCGTGAGCAGGCGAAGATCTCCCTCCGCCAGCTTGCCGAGCAGGCCGGCGTCTCCAACCCGTACCTGAGCCAGGTAGAGCGCGGGCTGCGCAAGCCGTCGGCGGACATCCTGCAGCAGATCGCCAAGGGGCTGCGCATCTCCGCTGAGGCTCTCTATGTGCAAGCAGGCATTCTCGAGGACCGCCCGGGCGACTCCGGCGTCAGGTCGGCCCTGCTGACTGACCCGCAACTCACCGAGCGGCAGAAGCAGGTGCTTATCGAGATCTACGAGTCCTTCCGCAAGGAGTCGCAGAAGTCGCCGACCGCCGAGGTGGTCGCGATCATGCGCGACCACCCCGCGCCCAGTGAGACCGTGAACGCGGCTGGCACGGCCGGAACAACCCACCTGGTGACCGAAACCGTCGTGATTGACACCGCCCACAACGACACCGCCGCGTCTGCGGGGCAGTCGGAGCCGGACGGTCCCAGCGGAGACGGCGGTCCCAGTGGATCTGTCTAACCGCCCCCTGGACGAGGTAGCGTAGAGCCGTGCTCAGTATCGTGGGTAACGGTGCGTACGCGCCGCTCACTTACTTCTTCGTGGCGCTCTCGGTCGCGGCGTTCGTCGTCGAGACATGGGCGTTCATCGACGCCATCATCAGGCCCGCGCCTGCCTTCGCCGCGGCGGGCAAGCAGACCAAGCCGATCTGGCTGCTCATCCTGGGCGTCGCCTTCGTGCTCGGTCTCTACACGGCCGCCTACGGCGGCGTCACCTCGATCCTGGCGGTCGTCGCCTTCGTCGCCGCCGCGATCTACCTGGTCGATGTCCGGCCGAAGGTGCGTGAGTTCAAGCGCGGCCGCTCGACCAGCAACGGCCCGTACGGTCCCTGGTAGCGGCTTAGGGCGCGAGGAACAGCAGCAGCGGGGTCGCGACCACCAGGGCGGCCGCCAGGACGATGGCTGCCTGGGTGGTGCGCGACAGGGGTGGCGGCGGGGTGAGCAGCCGGCTCACCCGGGCGGTGAGCTCGCCTTCGCTCTCGGCTATGGCGAGCGCCCCGGCCGGGGCGCACTCGGATCCCGCCGTGCCGAAGCGGACCAGCGCGGTGGCCAGCTCTTTGGGGAGCAGGCCGCGGACCCGCAGCGCGCGGTCGTCGGCCATCATCTCGACCAGCAGGGCGACCGTCCGGTGCGCCTGGGCCACCCCATCGGACATCGGGAACGCGCGGCGCAGTGACGTGAACGGGATCAGCACCAGATCATGCCGGGCGCGCAGGTGCGCGCGTTCGTGGGCGAGCACGGCGGTCAGCTCGGCCGGTGCGAGCAGGTTGAGCGTGCCGACGCTGACGACAATCTGCGAGCGGATGCCCGGCAGGCAGTAGGCGGCCGCGGCTGGGTAGTCGATCACCAGCGCGCCGGGGACCTTGGGATCGCCGTGCGCGAGCAGTGCGAGCAGCTCGCGCTGCCTGCGCCGGGCGCGGACGGCCTCCACGAACGCCATGATCAGGACCCAGCACAGCACGGTGAGCAGGGCGCAGCCGGCCGTCAGGAAGACCAGCCGGGCGATGGTGAGCGGCGGCGACTGGTGCGGTGCGAGCAGCTGGCCGGAGGCGACCCGCCCGGCCAGCACAGTCAGCCCGCCGACCACCCCGAGTTGCCTGCCCGGGCCGCTGACGCCGATCGCGAGGAGCGCACCGACGGCCGCCAGACCGCTGGCCAGGCCGAGTGACTGCCACAGCAAAATCGCGGCCGCCGGGGACCTGCGCGGCCAGGACGCGCGCAACATCGCGCGTGCGCTCCGCACGCTCCCCATGGCGACCGCGGCTAGCAGTACCGCGTCGGCCAGTGCCCCCATAATCCGATCCCGAAGTCTCCTTCTTGCACCGCGTCCTCGTGGCCTTCGACGCCGGTCAGCGCTTCGCGGAGTATCTCCGCCTCGGCCCCGGACACGCTCTGCGCGAACCGCGCGAGCGCGGCCACCCGGTCGCCGGTCTGGTCGAGCGCCGTCAGCATCAGCTCGGCCACGTAGGCCTCCCTGGTCGCGGCCGGCCGGTACCGCCAGGCGCGGCCGTCCCGCTCCCTGCGCGCGAAACCCTTCTTCGCGAGCCGATCAAGCACTGTCATCACTGTTGTGTGAGCCAGTTCCCGCTGGTCGAGCCCATTGCTGACTTGTCTGACGGTCAGCGCTGAATCCGTCTGCCAGAGGACTTCCATAATGGCACGTTCGAGGTCGCCCAGCCTGTTCACAGCATAACTGTACCGTTGTCGCGGCTTCCGAAACCAGGCCGGCGGTGTCTTGGGCCAGCGGGGACTTCGCGATCTGGATGCAGCCGAGGATGATCGCGGCGAGCGCGACGATCTGGGGGAGCAGCCACCAGCCGCCCCGCAGCTCCTCGTTGAAGAGGGTAACGCCGAAGGCGATGCTGATCAGCGCGTCGCCGACGGTGAGCATCGGCTGCGAGGCGACCAGGGATCCGGCCTGCAGCGCGTTCTGCAATAGAAACAATGAGCCCACGCCGGCCAGCGCGACCCCGTAGATGTGCCAGCTGGTGAAGAACACCCGCGCGCCCGTGTTCAGGTCGGCCACCGCGTTCTTCATCAGCGCCGCGGTCAGCGCGTAGCCGCAGGCGGCGGCCAGGCCGAGCAGGGCCGCGCGGGGCTCGCCCTTGGTGCCGGTCGCCACGATGATGAGCACCGCCTCGAAGCAGGCGGTGGCGATAAGCGCGATCAGCCAACTCTGGTTCGAGGCGGTGGCGGTGGCGCCGCTGGGCTGGGCGATCGCCAACCCGACACCGAGAGCTGCCGTGGTGGTCCCGATGGCGACCCAGGGCAGCCGGTGCAGCGCCTCGCGGTTGTGGTTGGTGAGCGCGGCGAGCACCAGGGTGACCGGCAGCTCGATGATGAAGATCGGCTGGACCAGCGCGATCGGGCCGGTCGCGAGCGCCGCCGCCTGGGCGACCGCCGCCACGATGACCATCCCGATGCCTGCCAGCCACACTCGGCGCCGGACGAGATCGGCGATGAGCGAGAGGTGCATGGAGCGCTCGGTCGGCACCTGGGCGGCGGCGCGGCGCTGCAGGACCGCCGCGCAGGCATTGCTTGCGGCGGTCAGCAGCGCGAAAAAGACGCAGACCATCGTATGCACCGCCAACAGGTGCAGGTGCACGTGAATACCGGCCTCGTCTAGGCCGACGCTCAGACCTCTCACGCCGGGCTCGTCTTCCCGTTCTCCTGGCCGCCGGGAGTAGCCGCAGGGTCGCCGCCGGAGTCAGGGCGGAGAGCGGCGAACGGGCGCAGATTAGCCACACTCTCCCCCCGTTTCTCCCGCCATGCCCATTCCCGCCTGATAGCAGAGGCGAAACCAAGAATGAGCGCCTCGTTGAACGCCTCATCGCAATAGGTGAGCACGCAGCCGAGAAGCCGGTCGATCTCTGCCTCGTTGATGGCCTCAAGCGGCAGCCGTCCCGTCAGGTAGACATCGCCGGTCTGGTCGAGGGCAAAGTGCACACCGTACATGCGGGCGCTGCGCTCGAGCAGGAAGCGGTAGAAGGCCGCGTGGTTCTCGTCCGGCTGGCGGCAGAAGAAGGCCTCGATCTGCAGGCTGTGGTCCCCGGCGACCAGCCAGGTCATGGTGGCGAGCTTGTGCTCTCCCTCCAGGCGGACCAGGAACGACCCCGGCGCGGGGCGGTCGTAGGCCAGGCCGAGGCCGTCGAGCGCGGCGCCGAGGACGCCAGCCGCGGCGAAGTCGTTGTCTGCCATGGCGGCTACGCCCTCACCCGGGCCGCGCGGGAGATGACCGCCTCGTCCATGGCTCCGGTATACACCTTGGCCAGCCGGTCCACGGTCGCGGACCAGCCGAAAACGGACGCGTGTCTCCGAGCGCCCGCTGACAGCGCCTTCAGCCGTCCGGGCGCCTCGATCAGGCGGTTGATGACACCGGCCCAGTCGGCTGGGTTGTGCCCGTCCACCAGGACACCCGAGTAGCCGTCGCTGACGACTGTGCGCAGACCGCCCACCCCGGCCGCCACGACCGGGGTGCCGCAGGCCTGCGCCTCCAGCGCCACCAGCCCAAACGACTCCGAATGGGACGGGGTGAGCACGACCGTCGCCGCCCGGTACCACTGCGCGAGCTCGGACTGCGGGCACGGCGGCTCGAAGCGCACGATGTCACTGATCCCGAGCTGCGCGGCCAGCTCGCGCATCCCGTCGGGGTCCGCGCGCTGCTGCCGCCCGCTGGGGCCGCCGACGAGGACGACACGCAGCGTCCGGCGCAGTTCCGGGTTGGCCTCGATGAGCTTGCCTGCCGCCTTGAGCGCGACATCCGGTCCCTTGAGCGGCTGGACCCGCCCGACGAAGAGCAGCACGACCGCGTCGACCGCGATGCCGAACCGGCGCCGCGCCTCGCGCTTGGATTGCGCGTCGCCTGGCTGGAACATGCTCAGGTCGGCGCCGGGGTTGACCGTCTGCACCTTGGCTGGGTCGGCACCGTATAGCTCGATGAGCTGGCGCGCCTCCTCAGCCGTGTTGGCGATCAGCCGGTCGGCCGCGGCGATGACGTCGAGCTCGCCGCAGATCCGCTCCTCCGGCTCGGGGGTCTCGCCAACGGCGAGAGCCGCGTTCTTGACCTTGCCCAGGGTGTGCATGGACTGCACGAGCGGCACTCCCCAGCGCTCCTTAGCCGTCGCGCCGACCTTGCCGGACAGCCAGTAGTGCGCGTGCACCAGGTCGTACTTGCCGGGCTCGGCGGCCGCCTCGGCGCGCAGCACCTCGTGGGTGAACTGGCAGACCTCGGCGGGAAGATCGGTCTTGTCCATCTCCTCGAAGGGGCCGGCCACGACACTGCGGACGAGCACCCCGGGGACAAGCTCGGCCAGCGGCGGCGTGTCCCGGCAGACCGCCCGGGTGAAGATCTCCACCTCGGTGCCCCGGGCCGCAAGCCGCTTGGCCACCTCGACGACGTAAACGTTGAGGCCGCCAGCGTCGCCGGTACCCGGCTGGTCGAGCGGGGACGTATGGACGCTGAGCGTGGCGATCCGTCGTGGACCGCGAAGGGGCAGCGTGGACACAGCTGTAACCAACCGCGCGGATGCTCAATTGCTTCCCTGCTCGCTGGCGGGCGCCAGGAACCGCCGGCTCACATGGGACTCGCATGGGATCTGGTCCTGAAGTGGTGCGGGCGAGCGTGCCGCTATGTCGCCGCGGTGTGCTGCCGGATACCCTGTTTCCCATGGGAACCCTCGTACTTGTACGCCATGGCGAGAGTGAATGGAACTCTAAGGGCCTTTTCACCGGCTGGGTAGATGTCGGGCTCGCGCCGAAGGGCGTGCAGGAGGCGTCGGCCGCCGGGCGGATGCTCGTCGATGCCGGGCTGCGGCCGGATGTCCTGCATACCTCGGTGCTGACGCGCGCCATCTCGACCGCCAACACCGCGCTTGAGGCGGCCGGCCTCAGCTGGCTGCCGGTCCGCCGCTCGTGGCGGCTGAACGAGCGGCATTACGGCGCCCTGCAGGGCAAGGACAAGGCGCAGACGCGGGCGGAGTTCGGCGACGAGCAGTTCATGACCTGGCGCCGCTCCTACGACGTCCCACCGCCGCCGATCGCCGACGACGACCCGCTCTCCCAGGTCGGCGACCCCCGCTATGCGACGCTGCCGCCCGAGCTGATGCCCCGCACCGAGTGCCTGCGCGACGTTGTGCTACGGCTCCTGCCTTACTGGTACGACGCGATCGTGCCGGATCTGGCGGCCGGCGCCGTGGTGCTGGTGGTGGCGCACGGCAACTCGCTGCGTGCACTGGTCAAGCACCTGGACGGGATCAGCGACGGGGCGATCGCCGAGCTGAACATCCCGACCGGCATCCCGCTGCTTTACGAGCTCGACGAGACGTTCAAGCCCACGTCGGCTGGCGGACGCTACCTGGACCCGGAGGCGGCCGCGACGGCGGCGGAGGCCGTCAAGAACCAGGGCCGGTAGGCCGGGCGGCGGCCGGCCGGCGAACGATGCAGGTCTGCGAAGTGTCGGTGGGTAGTCTGCGAAGTGAACTTCCGGAGAAGAGTGAACTTTCGCGCGAGCTATGGATTGTGGCGCCCCCGGCACGTCCGCATACCATCAGGTATGTGAGTATTGACTGGTCACGCCGGTGTGCGTTGCCACCGCGGCAAGCGCCCGCGCTAGTCGGGAACCCGGCATGGCGATAAGGACGCGAACCGGCAACAGCGTGCGGCAGCAGCGGAACGCGCGGCTGCGGGCCGCGCAGCAGCCCGCGAAGCTGCCGCCGGGCGTGGCCTCAGTGCTTTCCGTGCTCTCCTCGTCCGCGGTCGTCGTGGACAGCGAGGACCGGGTGCTGCGCGCGAGCGCGGCGGCCCGCGCGTTCGGGATCGTCAAGGGCGACCGCCTCATGGTGAGCGAGCTGGCCGCGCTCGCCCGCCAGGTCAGGCGTGACGGCGAGATCCGCGAGGCCGAGTTCGAGGTGCCGGTGACGCGCCTCGGCGGCCGCAGCACCACGTTCGCGGTCCGCGTGGCCCCGCTGTCGGGGGCCGTCGGCGGCGGGGGACTGGTCCTTGTGCTCGCCGAGGACCGGACCGAGAGCCAGCGAGTGGAGGAGGTCAGGCGGGATTTCGTGGCTAACGTCAGCCACGAGCTCAAGACCCCGGTGGGCGCGCTCGCGCTGCTGGCCGAGACGATCGAGGACGCGGCCGACGACGAGGAGGCGGTCCGGCGGTTCGCCGGACGGATGCGGCAGGAGGCGGCCAGGCTGACGTTCCTGGTCCAGGACCTGATCACGCTGTCCAGGATCCAGGCGGCCGAGCCGATCCCTGATCCGCGCCCAGTGGCGATGGACGCCGTCGTCGCCGAGGCGCTCGACCGCTGCCGGATGAAGGCGAACGCGCGGGGCATCACCCTGGCCTCCATCGGCGTCCGCGGGCTGCGAGTGCTCGGCGAGGAGGACCTGCTGGTCACCGCGGTGCGGAACCTGCTTGAGAACGCGGTCGTCTACAGCCCGGAGCGCACCAGGGTGGTCGTGTGCGTCAAGAAGCCGGGTGACGGCGGCGTCGAGATCAGCGTGACCGACCAGGGGATCGGCATCCCCGAACGTGACCTTGAACGGATCTTTGAGCGCTTCTACCGCGTCGACCCGGCCCGCTCGCGGGCCACCGGCGGCACCGGGCTCGGGCTCGCCATCGTAAAGCACGTGACGGCCGCCCACGGCGGCCGGGTCATGGTGCGGAGCGTAGAGGGCGCGGGATCCACCTTCACCCTGTGGCTACCACTGCGGAGCGAAAATGACGGCATCGGCCCCGACCGGGCGCAGGCCTAACCTCTTTCCCTGGATTTCGGCTACCCCGTCAGGAGGACTTCAGTGACACGCGTGCTCGTGGTGGAAGACGAGGAGTCGTTCAGCGATGCGATCTCGTACATGCTCCGGAAGGAAGGGTTCGAGGTGGCGGTCTGCGCCACCGGCCCTGACGCGCTCGACACCTTCGACCGCACCGGCGCCGACCTGGTGCTGCTTGACCTGATGCTGCCCGGGCTGCCCGGCAGCGAGGTGTGCCGGTCGCTGCGCGAGCGGTCCAGCGTGCCGGTCATTATGCTCACCGCCAAGGACAGCGAGATCGACAAGGTGGTCGGCCTCGAACTGGGCGCCGACGACTATGTGACCAAGCCGTTCTCCTCCCGGGAGCTGGTGGCCCGGATGCGGGCGGTGCTCCGCCGCCGCGGCGATGTCGAGGAGGTGGCCGACGCGTCGCTCGAGGCAGGGCCGGTGCGGATGGACGTGGAGCGGCACGTGGTCAGCGTCCGCGGCGACCAGGTCCAGCTCCCGCTGAAGGAGTTCGAGCTGCTCCAGGTGCTGCTGCGCAACGCCGACCGGGTGCTGACCCGGATGCAGCTGATCGACCGGGTGTGGGGCGCCGACTACGTGGGTGACACGAAGACCCTGGACGTGCACATCAAGCGACTGCGCGCCAAGATCGAGAGCGACCCGGCCAAGCCACGGCACATCGTCACCGTGCGCGGCCTCGGGTACAAGTTCGAGTCAGTCGCCTGACTGCCCTACGATGCCGACGGCGACGCAGATGTTGACGGGCTTGGCGTTGAGGTAACGGTGCTCGGCGACGTCGAGGTGCCGGTGGCCGACGGGCTCGCGGGCGGCGAGTAGGTGGACCAGTAGTACGACTGCGGCTCCACCGGGACCTGGATGGTCACCGTGCCCGCGTGCGCGAAGGTCAAGGTCACCGGAACGTACCCGCCGGCGGTGAGCGGCTTGGACAGGTTCTTGAGCACCACCGACGGCGTCGGCCCGGTCAGGTTGACGCCCGAGTAAGCCGGCAAGGCGACGGTGCCGCCGTCGAGGGACACCGTGTCAGCGGTGCCCGCCGCCGTGGCGCCTTGCAGCGTGTCGCTGGTGCCGCGGCTGTTGAAGAGCGACAGGAAAAGGCCGGCCGACGAGCCAGCCGGCACCGTCGAGCCGGACGGGGCACCAAGCACGAAGACGTTGGTGATCCTGATCCCGTTGACGACGGTCTGCGACCCGGCTGACGCGGCGTGGAACTCAAGCGTCGGGGCGTTGTCCCCGGCTTCGCACCCGGCGATGGCAGGTACCAGTACGGCCAGGGCACCTGCGCCAATGAGCAGGCGGCCAGCAGCGGACTTCCCGAAGCTTGCTCGGATCACGGCGAAATGTCTCCTCGATCAATGGTGACGAGGGGGGTGGGCACCCTCGTTGGAGCTGTAGTGGCCTGGCAGTCCACTACAGGCCGTAGAAATCGTATCGGTCCCCGCAACTCCCGATACGCCGGGGTGTGTTATGTATCCCCGCTTCCTTTCGGCTCGCGAGGGTGAGCCGCGCGCTCAGCCTGCCGCGGCGCTGATTTTGGGTGTGACCGAAGCGCTGGCGGCGGGGCCGGCGCTGGAAGCTTTTGCCGAGGTTCCTGCGGACGTCGGCCCTGGCGTTGCGGTAGACCAGCAGCAGGGTGAGGCCGTCCGGGCGGTACGCGCTGGCCAGCACCCCGTCGGCGTCGTCGGCCGCGACCGCGTGACTGTCCCCGTACAGGGTGATCTCGGCGGCCAGCTGCTGACTGGTCGCGCCGGCGCCGACGAAGTAGAGGGGGATGCCCGCCGCCACCGTCTGGACCGCGAGGCGGTCCAGTTGCATGCCGCAATCGCAACCCGCGGGCACCAGGGCGAGGACGGAACTGACCAGCGAACGCACCGGCTCGGTCTGGCCGGCGATCCGCAGGTCCCCGGCCGGCAGAGTGGTCAGGCCGGAGGGCTGGACAGTAGGCGCCAGCGACGGCGTGCTGCCGATGGTGGGCGTGGCGGCCGGGGTCATCGTCACCACAGAAAGCAGCGCGCCGCCGACCAGGGCGAGCGCCAGGCAGAGCGCGATCAACGGCACGATCGCGGTCGGCCCGCCCAGGCCCGCCCGGTTGAACGGTCGCAGCAGCCGCAGGGCGCGCTGCCGCCTCCGCAGGGCGCGCATCTCCCGGTGGTAGGCGAGCACGTCGCGGTCGAGTTCCCGGGCATCGTCCGGGATCACGATGTTCGCCGGGGGCAGGCTGCCGTCATCCCGCTCCGGCTCGCTGGCGAAGCTCAACAGGCACCTCATCCCGCTGTGGCCGCGGCCACGGACCTTTCTCTTCAAGTATGGGCCAGTTGCGGCCCTCGTGCGGACTCGAGAGGCGATTTCCGGAGGAGATGCGGATCCTCGGGTAGACTTGGTACTTACCGTCAGCGGCGACGTTCTAGACCATGACCTTGCAGGCGCGCCCGAGCGGTGCTCAGTGGTGTGCGCGCCGTGCACACGAGTACCCGCGCCGACCGTCGTAGATGCCCGTTCGGCTATTGCCGTATGCTCGAAATTGGTCGATTGACCTGCATATTCGCCAACAGGGGCATTTTATCGGGGGTCCAGGCCGTGGTAAGATAGCCTTCAGCGGAAGGGGTACTTGCCAGATGTCTTTTAAGGTCGGCGATACCGTCGTTTACCCTCACCATGGGGCTGCTCGCATCGAAGCCGTCGAAACTCGCACGATCAA
>JBEKEK010000242.1:0-11047 GCA_050013875.1 Trebonia sp.
GGGAACGGGTGGCGTGCTGGTGTTCATTGTGGTCCACTCACTGCCGGTGTAAGGGCCGCCGTACGCCCAGACCTTGGAAGTGCCGTTCATTCTGTAGTTCACGTAGTACTGGCCGATGTAGTAATAGTACGATCCGACGGCGGTGTAGTAGGTGATCGACTGCCCCAGCGAGGACCACGTCTGCGGGCCGACGATGCCGTCCGCGGTGAGCCCGTGACCAGACTGCCAGCACTTGACTGCCGTGGCGGTGTCGGACCCGTAATAGCCGTCGACGGCTATTAGCGGGCCACATTCGTCTTCGTCGTAGATCTGTATTAGCGCCTGGATGACAACGGTGAAGTTCGAGTGAGAGTAAGAGCTCGTGCTTACCGTGCAGTTATTTCCCCAGTTCGAGGTGGCTGTCGTGTTGCACGACGCGGCCTCGGCCGTTCCCGATGTCGCTAGGGGAATAACGACGGAGGCGCCCAAGATCAGCGCGGCGACCAGCGCTGTCCGGAACCTCAACATGGCACGCAATATAACCTCTTTCGCGATTTTCGTGGCTAAATGAGCTGCTGGCTTTTCGGTATCGGTCCACCGGCGCGCCGCAAGGCTCGGTTCTATCCCAAGTCCCCTTTCCGTGGTTCCGTGGTCAGGTGAAGCAGAAGCGGTCGAGCGGCTCGCTCAGCAGGGTCAGGTCCTGGGCGTACATGCGCTTGTGCATGCCGTGCAGCTCCGGTCCTGGGTCGACGCCGTAGCCGGTGGTGATGGCCTGCCTTGCCTGGCGGAACGCGCTCAGCGCCTCCGCTTGCCTGCCGGAACGGTAGAACGCGAGCATCAGCAGGAGCCACATGCGTTCACGTTCCGGGTGCCAGGCGGTCAGTGTGAACAGTTCAGGTACGGCCGCGGCCGCGCCGTGCCTGGACGCGCGGACCTCGGCCTCTATCCGCGATTCAGCCACAATGAGTCGCTTCTGCTCCAGGTATTCGACATAGCGGTCGCGCGCGTAGCCTGACGGGATGTCCCCCAACGGGGTTCCCCGCCACAGCTCTTCCGCCTGCGACAATCGCGACGCGGCCAAGGGCCAATTTCCTGCTGTGACGTGTTTCATTCCGTCCTTGACCAAGGACTCGAACCTCAGCAGGTCGAGTTCATCGGGATCGACCCGCAGCATGTAACCAGGTGTCTGCGTCACAATGCGCTGACCGGCTTCGGTGCCGAGTTTCCCGCGCAATCGGTGAATGTAGGTGCGCGTCGTCTCAAGTTTCGATGGCGGGGAATCGCCGCCCCACATGGCCTCCGTGAGCGTCTCCACGGAAACCACGTCATTGGCCTTGACGGCTAGGCCAGCAAGCAGCGCCCGCTGCTTAGCGGGAGGCACCCGCCGCTCAATTCCTTCACTCTCGACGTAGAGCGGTCCAAGCAGGGCTATCCGTAGCGACATCGACGGCAACCCCGTCCTCCCAGGCCAAGAAGAGAAGGCACATGTATACCAACAAAACCGCTCATCGCAGCTCCATAATAACCAAAAGTACGCGAAAGTCACTACCTTGGTCAGGATTGGGCTGAGTAACTTCTTAACAACCTCTCTAGCTGCGAGAACGCGCTGACGATATGCGCACGATAGGTGGCCGCAACCGGTGGCTGTCATGTTGACCGGGGACCAATGCGCGATCTTGAGGTGGAGCATGATGCGTGACGGGCGGTCATGGGCACGGGTAACGGGCGCGCGGGCAACGTCAGCTCGCGGTCGGGCGCCCAGAACCGTCCGGCGTGTCCCCGATAGGCGGAGGATCGCCGCTTCGCTGCGCGTGCTCACGCTGATCGGTGTCGCGCTCGGCCTGGTCGCCGGCGTTGCTTCCGCCGCACGGGCACAGGTCCCGCGCACGACGGCCAATCAGGCGCCGGCCAAGGCATCGACCACGTCTCAACCGGGTGGTGTTCCCGGCGCTGACGGCGGGACCTCGGCCGACTTGGCCATCACCGGCTACGGGGACGCGTCCGGTTATCACCTGGAGGTGGGCCGGGAATCTTCCGGGTTCGCGTGGCACGAGATCGCCGTGCTTGACCCAGACGGGATCGACGATTCCTCCTGGACCGGTTATCAGTGCGTGTCCGGGGACGGGCGATTCGCGGCGGTGTCCATCCTGCCGGCGTCGGCGGTGAACCTGGAGTCCGCGCGTGACCACGGTGGTTTTGCCTACTCGGTGAACCTGGCCACCGGGCGGGTGCGGCCGGTCGCCACCGGGGTGGGACTGATGTACTTCTCACCCGGTTGCGGTACCGGCGATGACGCGGTGTTCTCGCTGTATCCGGGCACTGGGCAGACCTCCACCCAACTGCTGACCGCTGACCTTGCCACTGGCTCGGTGACCAGTGCGGTCACCGTGACCGGTCAGCTGTCCTCGGCGGTGCCGACCGCGTCCGGGCCGGTCGCCGCGCTGGGTCCTGACCTGGTGTCGGTGGCTGCTGACGGCAAGACCTCGCTGCTGGCCGCGGTCGGCGGACAGCCCTTTGACCTGCGGCCGGCCACCGACGGCGGAGTCAACCTGCTAGACGCGCGCCCCGGCTCGGTCACGTCCGCGGCGC
This sequence comes from Trebonia sp., assembly GCA_050013875.1. Lineage (GTDB taxonomy): Bacteria > Actinomycetota > Actinomycetes > Streptosporangiales > Streptosporangiaceae > Trebonia. The sequence continues at coordinate 2,569 of JBEKEK010000242.1, forward strand.
TGCACTTCCGCGCCGGAACGGTCACCAGACTAGGGTCCGGTCCGTTGGATCGGATGCAGTTGTTCGGCGGCGAAAACGGGCGGGCGGTGCTGTCCGGGGCCGCCAGCACCACGCCAAGCGCGCTGACCGCGTCCGGGGTGCGGGCGGTCAGCGACGCCGGGCTGGCGCACGGCGCGGAATCGTCCTCACTGGACGGCGACGCGTTGGTCGGGGCGGCGGCTAAGGCCGCCGTCGCCGCGCCCGTAGTGCTGTCCACCCGCACGGCGAAGATAGTCACCGACGCGCAGGCCCCGCACACCGCCAGGCCGGACACCGCCTTTCCCGGTTACCACCCGTCGGGGGCGGCGGGGTACTCGGTCCCCGACGCCGCGGGCGCGCTTCGCCCGGGGCCGGCCGCCGCGGGCACCGGGAAGAAGCCAGCGGCCAGCACGATCACGACCACGGCGAAGATGACCACCACTCTCGCCAGCCAGTCGCCGACCTGCGCCGTGCCGAGACTTGACCCCGCCAAGCAGGTCATGCAGCCGTCGCCCACGCAGGTGAACTGGGCGGCGCAGATGGCCGAGCAGGGCCTGCTGACGACGGGTAATGGCTACAGCCGTCCGGCCGGATTCGACAACCTGGGACTGGTCGCCTACGCACCGAACTCCGACTTCCCGCTGATCGCGCTTGATCACCCGTCCGGTGACTCGTGGAATACCGTGCCGCGATCGGTCTTCGAGGCGATCATCGCCCAGGAATCCAACTGGTCCCAGGCTTCCTGGCATGCGCCGCAGGGGGTGTCGGGAGACCCGCTGATCGCCGATTACTACGGTGCCGGGGGCGGGATCGACTCGATCGACTACGCCGACGCGGACTGCGGCTACGGCCTCTCCCAGGTGACCGACGGGATGCACGTCGGTGACACGTCGCTGTCCGCGCACGGCCAGATCAAGGTCGCGGTCGACTACCAGGAGAACATAGCGGCCGGCCTGCAGATCCTGGAGAGCACGTGGAACCAGCTGTACTCCGACGGGATCATCACCAACAACGGGGACCCGAGGTACCTGGAGAACTGGTTCTTCGCCGCGTGGGCCTACAACTCCGGCATCGAGCCGACCGGATCGTATGACCCGACCGGGTGCACCGCCGGGCCGTCGTGCACCTCCGCCGACGGCACCTGGGGACTTGGCTGGGCCAACAACCCGGAGAACCCCGCCTACCCGCCGAACCGCGATCCCTACCTGAAGGACACCTACGCGGACGCCGCGCACCCGGGCGACTGGCCCTACGAGGAACGGATCATGGGCTGGATGGCCAGCCCCATCATCCGCTACAACGGCACCGGCTACAGCGACGCGTACGCCACGCCGACCTATAACGGGGGAGAGACCTGGCTGCAGATCCCGCCGTTCGCGTCGTTCTGCAGCCTGTCAGGCAACGACTGCAACCCGAGCGCGACGAATACCGCCAACCCCGGCAACGGTCACTGCCAGCTGAGCGACGACGAGTGCTGGTGGCACCAGCCGGTCACCTGGATCACGAGCTGCGCCACGACGTGCGCGACCAGTTCATACGCGTACACCACCGGTTCCACCGAGCCGACCTACCCCGATCCCGATCCGCCTACCTGCAACGTTGACACCTCGGTGGTGCCATCCGGGTCGATCATCGTGGACGACGAGACGTCGCCGCCACTGAACCTGCAAGGCTGCGCGAACGAGAACTGGACCTCGAACGGCACGTTCAGCTACACCTACGGCACCGACGCGGCCGGCGACCCCATCGGCGCGATCGACACCCATCAGCTCGGCACCGGGCTCGGCGGCCACATCCTGTTCTCGCATACCGAGGACGGCTCCATTCCGGCCGAGATCAATACGGGGACCTGGACGCCGAAGCTGCCGTCCCTGCAGTACTACAAGGTCAAGGTGCACTTCCCCGGCCTCGGGGCCGAGGCTACCGACGTGGTCTACACGATCAACCCAGGCGGCGGTGCCGCGCCCTGGAAGATCCGGGTCAACCAGGCATGGAACACCGAGACGTGGGCCACCATCGGCACGTTCGCGATGGAAAACGGCGGCAGCGTGGTCCTGACCAACCAGTCGAGTTCGGTGGACACGACCGGCTCGGGTTACGCGGACTACGACGTCGCCTTCGACGCGATCGCGTTCGTCCCGATGGGCGGCACGCCAGGCACGCCTATCGGCGGGCCGCCAGGAATTCAGGACGAGCCCAAGGGCTCCAACCCCGCCTGGGTGCAGTGCGGCTGCGTGGCCCGTACCGCGGGTGACCCGGTTGACACCTCCACGGGCTACTTCGGCCAGACCTGGACCGACCTCACCACCCCGGGCCGCGGCGCGGCGCTGAACCTCACCCGCACCTACGACGAGTCCATCGCCGACCCCAACGGCCCCAACGGGAGCCTCGCCACCGATGGCCCATTCGGGTGGGGCTGGACGTTCTCTTACGATCTCTACGCAACGACGGACTCCGCTACCGGAGATGTGACCATTCACCAGGAGGATGGCTCCGAGGTCACCTTCGATGACTCTGGCGGCACGTATACCCCCTCGGCTCCGCGCTACGACGCGACACTGACCGCGTCGGGCGGGGATTACGTATTCACCCGGCGGGGACAAGAGATCTTCACGTTCGGCCAGACGACCGGGCAGTTGCTCTCGGAGCAAGACCCGGCCGGGGCCGCGGCCAGTCCTCCCTACGCAACCACGCTGGCCTACAACGCCGCCGGCCAGCTGTCCACCATCACTGACCCCGGCGGGCACACTTACACGCTGACGTGGACTGGCGGCCAGATTACCGAGCTAGCCGACTCAGCCGGCCGCGTGATCACCTATGCCTACGACAGCGGCGGCGACCTCACCGACGTCTACGGGGTGGGCACCGTCCGCTCGGGCGGCACGGCGCAGGACAACGACCTTACCCAGTACACCTACAACGGATCCCACCTGATGACCTCGATCCGCACGCCAGACAACTACGGCGGCGCGGCATCCGCGGTCACTTCGATGACCTACGACTCCAGTGAGCGGGTCATCTCGCAGACGAACGCCGACGGCGACACCACTACGTTCGCCTACGGCCCAAGCGACGGCCTGTCGGCCGGCCAGACGCTGACCACCGACCCGGCTGGCCACGAGACCCTCGACACCTACTCGGCCGGGCTGCTGACCTCGGAAACCAAGGGCTACGGCACGCCGGACGCGGGTACCTGGACTTACACCTATGACCCGGTCACGCTCGGCATCTCTTCAGAGACCGACCCGGACGGCAACCTCACCACCTATTCCTACGACGACCACGGCAACTTGATCTCTGAGTCCAACGGTCTTGGCGTCACCACGAACTACCTGTACGACGGGCACGACAACCTGATCGAGACCATCGACGGCAACGGCGTGGCCACGGTCAATCAGTACAACCAGGCCGGCCACATCCCGGCCGGCGCGACCGGGCTGGACGACCTGACCTCAACCACGATCACCCAGGTCAACAACGTGGTGGAATCCAGCACTGGCATTTTCGGCTCGGCACCGACGCGCACCACCAACTACTACTACGGCGACGCCGCTCACCCCGGTGACCTGACGAAGGTGGTCGACCCGCTCGGCAACGCCACCACCACCACCTACGACGCCTACGGCGACAAGGCATCCGTCACCGACGCGCTCGGCAACAAGACGCTGTATGGCTACGACACCGGCACGGGGCGGCTGACCTCCGAGGTCAGTCCGTCGGGGGCCGCCGCCGGGGTGACCACGTCGTGCACCCCACCGGCGACCGGCTGCACCACCTTCGGCTATGACGCCTACGGCGACCTAGTCAAGACGACCGACGCACTGAGCCATCTCACCAGTTCGACGTATGACCCGGACGGCAACAAGCTCTCCGACACCAACGGCGACGGCAAAACAACAACCTACGCCTACGACGCGGCCGGCCAACTCGTCAAGACGACCGCGCCCGACGGGACGGTCTCGGTCACCGACTACAACCCGGACGGCACGATCGCCGACACGATCGACGGCCTCGGCGACAAGACCAAGTACGGATACGACGGGCAGGCCAGGCGGGACGCCCGCACCGATCCTGACGGCCGGACGACCGGCTCGGCCTACGATCCAGCCGGGTTGCTTACCCATCTCACTAACCCATCCGGCCAGGTCACGACCATGACCTACAACGCCGCCGACGAGCTAGTCACCGTGTCGTACTCCGACGGCAGCACCCCAGGCGTCAGCTACGGCTACGACCCGGACGGCAACCGGGTATCGATGACCGACGGCACCGGCACGACCACCTGGGCATTCGACATCTTCGGCGATGTAACCGGCAAGACCACCGGGGCCGGGGCAACCGTGTCGTACGGGTACGACAACGCCGGGAACCAGACCTCGATCCTCTATCCCGGCCAGACCACCGCGGTCAGCCAGACCTTCGACGCCGACGAGCGACTGGTCACGGTGACCGACCCGAGCGGCAATACCAGTACCTTCGGGTACACGCCCGACGGGCAGATCGGCACCGTAAGGTATCCGAACGGCGATACCGTCACCGATAGCTACGACGACACGGACACCCTCACCTCGACCGGTGTGACCGGCGCCGGCGGCACCGTCGCGTCGGCCAGTTACGGCTATGACGCGGCAGGCCAGCTCACCTCGGAGGCCGGAGGATCGGCCCCGCAGAGCTATACCTACAGCGATCGCGGCCAGCTGGCGTCAAGCGCTGGCGGCGCGACCGGCAGCTACACCGTCGACGCGGCCGACAACCCGACCACGGTAGGCGGGGTCACCCAGACGTTTGACGCGGCCAGCCAGCTCACCAGCACCGGCGCTACGACGTACACCTTCAATGCCGAGGGCAACCGCACCGGTGCTACCCCCGCTACCGGGACCGCTAGCAGTTACGGGTACAACCAGGCAGGCCAGCTCATCAGCTACACCGGCCAGAATGGCTCGGCCAGCTATACCTATGACGGGACCGGCCTGCGCGCGACGAAGACGGCCGGCGGTGCCACGACCAGCTACGTCTGGAGCGACCAGCAGACCCCCAACCTGCTGTCCGACGGCACCGACGACTATCTGTACGGCCCCGATGCCATGCCGATCGAGCAGTTCGGCAGCGGCGGCACGGACTGGTTCGTCCACGACCAGATCGGCTCAACCGCCCTGCTGCTCAACGCAAGCGGCGCGGTGGCCGGCAGCTACGCCTACACGCCGTATGGCGGGGCGACGCACTCTGGCGCGGCGAGCACGCCGCTGCAGTTCACCGGCCAGTACACCGATCCTGAATCGGGCCTTGTCTACCTCCGCGCCCGGTACTACGACCCCGCGACCGGTCAGTTCCTTACCGTCGACCCGATGGTGGACGAGACCGGCACGCCCTATGCCTACGTCGGCGATGATCCCCTCGATAACACGGACCTGACCGGCCTGTGCGGCTTCTGGTGCTGGGTCGGGGTCGGGGCGGCCGTGGTGGGCACGGCCGCGTGCATCATCGCGGAGCCGTGCGGCCTGGCTGAGGGCGGCATCGCGCTCTCCGTCGGCGGAGCGGCCGTGGTGACCGGCGGCATCGTCTTCGCCGGGGCCGAGTCCATTGCCGGCGGCGCGATCGTCGGCGGGGCGGTAGCCGGCGGGATCTACGCGGCTAGCTCAGCGGGCGGAAGCTCCGGCGGCGGCTCGTCGGGCAACTCGAGTTCGTCGGCCAGTTCCAGTTCCGGCGGTAACGACGAGGAGGGGTGCGAGGACGACGACTTCGAGAACACCGGGTACTCGCTTGACGAGATCGCGGAATTCGCCCGGGGCCACGCGGGTGACGACAATCCCGCGATGGGCCGGCCGGGCCTCAGCGAGATCGAGGATGCGCTGAAGAGCGGCGCCAAGTCCCCGGGTGGCGGCAACTCGATACGATTCGATTACAACGGCGTCCGGGTCATCGTCAACCTCGACAACCCGCTGCGCAGCACTACCTACTATCCGGGCAGGTGAGCGTGACCGACGCACCACTGGATGAGCCGAACGCCCACTTCACCGAGGGTGAGCGGGCCGAACTTGAATCCTGCCGCTATCAGATGACTCCGCAGCGATCGCTGAGCGTCATCGAACTAGCGACAGCCTGGGCGCTGCACGTCCGCAAGATCGGTGCCGACCGGACCATGTCGCCGGATGACCCGCGCACGTGGGGTCCGCATGACCTGGTAGCCGCGCTGTATATCCGTGACTTCCTGGCCGACTGCGTAAGCCGCCTGCCGGCAGAACTGCGTGTCAAGGCCAGCGCCGCGATCCGCCCATACGACGAGATGTTCCAGGCGTTGACCCAGCCGGATAGTGATCGCCTGGTGGCCCGCGTCGCGGAGTCGAGCCTGGAGGGCAAGCCATGGTGGTGGCACCGGATTCCGGATTCCGGCCCGATGCTGGATGAACTGAGAACCTTCTGCTAACCGCCATCGCTGCCGGTCACGGGAAACGAGCCGTGGTCCGCGGGCGATCAATTTCAGCGAGATTTTGGAGATGCTGCCGTCATGGCTAGTGCTGGTGGCGGAGGTCGCGTCACGTGGAAGTGGTCCTCGCGCCGGCGCTGGGTCATTGCGCCGAAGGTTGAGGGTACGCACGTTGTCTGGCGACGCGGAGTACTTTGTTGTCTGGCGGCCAGGGAAGCTCGCGGGTTTCGTAAACGGAGTTCTGCAGAGCGCTTGAACGCCTAGCCGCCGGCTAACCCAGACGAAAGGCCGAGGCTAGGTCTGGTCGCGCAGCCAGGCGATGTCGGCGGCCAGCCCGGTCTCGGGGGTTTCGCAGACCACCGGGGCGCCCGCCGCGCGGACCACGGCCACCAGGGCCTGCGGGTCGATGGTGCCGGCGTCGAAGTTCGCGTGCCGGTCCGCGCCGGAGCCGAACTCGTCGCGCGAGTTGTTGCAGTGCACCAGGTCGATCCGGCCGGTGATCGCCTTTCCCAGAGCCGGGCGATCGAGTCAAGCGAGCGGGCCATCGCGCCGTTGCCGCCGGCGGTGTTCTCGATCAGCAACGGCAGCGGGCGCTCGATCTGCTGCAGGGCCTTGACCCAGTTGGCGAAGCCCTGGGCCGGGTCGATGTCGCCGGTCACGTGACCGCCGTGCACGATCAGGCCCTTCGCCCCGATCGAGGCGGCCGCCTTGAGTTGCTGGTCGAGCAGTTTCCTGCTCGGGATGCGGATGCGGTTGTTGGTGGACGCCACGTTGATCACGTACGGCGCGTGGATATACACGTCCACGTCGGCGGCGGCATAGGCGTCGGCCAGCGCGGCCGGGTCGCCGCCGGGGATCACCGGTCCCTTCCACCCCTGCGGGTCGCCGAGGAAGAACTGGGCCGTGCGTGCACCGCACGCGACCGCGTCTTCGAGCGGGTTATCCGAGTGAAAGTGGCCGCCGATACGCATCATGCGCTAAAGAGTAGTCCGCGCCCGGCGGTATTTACCCGGCGAAACCGCCATGCGCCAGCCCCAACGCCAGGCCGACGAAGCCTGCCACCATGCCGGTGACGAGGAGGATCCGTTCCTGGCGGGTCGCCGACATCATCTGGGCGAACAGGCCGACCAGCAGGGTAACCAGGCCGATGGCGGCGGCGGCGATGGCAAACCCCTTGCCGGTACCCGCGTCGTACCTGAGCATCATGCCCAGGACGAACGCCACCAGCCCGGCAACCAGGGTGCCGACGCTGGCCAGGTTGAGCAAGGGGTGCGACCGGCCGTCTGAGTTAAGGTTAATGAGCCGAAAGTGTCCTTGGCTGTTGGTCCCGGTGCTGCCAGCCATGACTGCCTCCCAGGGGGACTTCATCGTCTGGTCTTCCACCGGAAGTCTTCCCCGTTTGCGGCTGGTTGAACTCCGAATCGTCGCGGGTGGGTCCGGCCCCTTGGTACAGTTAATGGCTGCGGGTGGGGACAGAGTCTCCTCCCCGCGACCTCCTGTCACGGAAAGACCGTGACCGCGTCAGTCCAGGGGAGGTAGGGCGCGCATGCGTCACTACGAAATCATGATCATCCTCGACCCGAACCTCGAGGAGCGGACGGTCCAGCCGTCGCTCGAGGGGTTCCTTAAGGTCGTGACCGATGACGGTGGCAAGGTCGGCAAGCTCGACATCTGGGGGAAGCGTCGCCTCTCCTACCCGATCGACAAGAAGCCGGAAGGCATCTACGCGGTCGTCGACCTGAACGCCGAGCCGAACACCGTCCAGGAGCTCGACCGCGCCACGATGGCTGCAGGAGACACCCCAATCACGGTCGTCGGCAATCTCGTCGCCGATCCGGAACTCCGATTCACGGCGTCCGGTCAGCCGGTTGCCACCTTCCGGATCGCTTCGACGCCGCGCATCCGCGACAACGCGACCAACGAGTGGAAGGACGGCGACAGCCTCTTCCTGTCCTGCAACGTCTGGCGGCAGGCGGCGGAGAACGTCGCCGAGTCGCTGCAGCGCGGCATGCGGGTCATCGTGACCGGTCGGCTCAA
>JBEKEK010000243.1:0-9508 GCA_050013875.1 Trebonia sp.
CATGCCCACTGCGACCTGCCCTGCGGCGTCTACGACCCCGCGCAGGCCCTGATTGAGGCGCAGTCCGTGAAGGCCATCGCCGAGAAGTACGCCGCCAACGAGGACCCGGCGTTCCGGACTCGCGCTCTGATCATCAAGGAGCAGCGCTCGGAACTGGTCAAGCACCACCTGTGGGTGCTGTGGACCGACTACTTCAAGGCACCGCACTTCGAGAAGTACCCCCAGCTGAACACGCTCTTCAACGAGGCCACCAAGCTCGCGGGGGCCGGCGGCACCAAGGGGTCGAACGACGTGGCGACCGCCGACCGGCTGCTCGCCAAGATCGAGGAAATCTCCAAGATCTTCTGGGAGACCAAGCAGGCCTGACCGGTCACACCAGCATCAACAGGGCAGCGCCGCCCCGGTTACCGGGGCGGCGCTGCCGCGTTCCGTACCCGGGTAGCGGTAAGTTGCAATCAGTGGCCGGCACGACGCCGGCCAGTGAGCTGACCGACGGAGAGACGTGACCGAAGACACTGCCGCGACGACCGCACCCCCGGGGGGCCGGGATACCGCCGACTACGTGCAGGTCAAAATGCCAGCCGAGAGCGCCTACCTCTCCGTGCTGCGCACCGCCGCAGCCGGGCTCGCCGCCCGGCTCGACTTCACCCTTGACGAGATCGAGGACCTGCGCATCGCCATTGACGAGGCCTGCGCGATGCTGCTCGCCCAGGCCATCCCGGGGACCGACCTGGAGTGCGTCTTCGAGCTCGGCGTCGACCAGGTCAAGATCACCGTCTCGGTGACCGCGGCGCAGGCCAGGATGCCCGCGCGCGACACCTTCGCCTGGACGGTGCTGTCCGCACTGGCCGGGACGGTGGACTCGCGAGTTGGCCCGGACGACCGGGTCTCCATCATGCTGGCCAAGCGCCGGGGCGGATAGGAGTCCGGGTGAGTAGCGAATACGAGGTCCAGGTGACGGACGAGTTCGAGGTGACGGTGAGCGAGGATGTCCCGCCGGCGCCGACGCGGTCCGAGCACTCCTCGCCCGACCGAACGCAGGCGAGAGAGCTGTTCGAGCGGCTGTCCAAGCTGCCCGCGGACGATCCCGAGCGCGCCAAGATCAGGTCCACCCTGGTGGAGCTGCACCTGCCGCTGGTCGAGTACCTGGCCCGCAGGTTCCGCAACCGCGGCGAGTGGCTCGACGACCTCACCCAGGTCGCCACCATCGGTCTCATCAAGTCCATCGACCGGTTCGACTTGGAGCGGGGCGTCGAGTTCTCCACCTACGCCACGCCCACCATCGTCGGCGAGATCAAGCGTCACTTCCGGGACAAGGGCTGGGCCGTCCGCGTACCCAGGCGCCTGCAGGAGCTGAAGCTGTCGCTGACCAAGGCGATCGGCGAGCTCGCGCAGCGCGAGGGCCGGGCGCCCACCGTCAGCGAGCTCGCCTCGCACCTGCAGATGTCGGAAGAGGAGGTGCTCGAGGGCCTCGAGTCGGCCAACGCCTACTCGACGGTGTCGCTCGACGCACCCGACAGCGGCGACGAGGACGCGCCCGCCGTGGCCGACTCGCTCGGCATGATCGATGACGCGCTCGAGGGCGTGGAGTACCGGGAGTCGCTGAAGCCGCTGCTTGAGCGGCTCCCGCCACGGGAGAAGAAGATCCTGCTGCTGCGGTTCTTCGGGAACATGACCCAATCGCAGATCGCCGCCGAGCTCGGCATCTCCCAGATGCATGTGTCCCGGCTCCTCGCCAGGACCCTTGCCCAGCTCCGGGAAGGCCTTACCGGCGACGACTAAGGGCGGCGCAGCCGCCCTACCCGGGTCTCACGCGGTCTTTGCGAGAGACCCCCGGGGGGTATGGGGGGCGGGAGCCTCCCATGTCGGGGGGTCACCGGGGGATCACCCCCGGCGGCGACTGAGTGCGCGCAGGCTCGTCGGGGCGAACAGCCCCGCGAGCCCTGCCAGCGCGAAGACCAGCGCCGGGAGCCCCCAGGCGATCCGGCCGGCTTCAAGCAGCCAGACAGCGACGATCAGGGTGATCACCTGGGTCATCGCCGCCGGGGTCCGCGTCCAGGGCCGCACCCGGACGATCCCCGACGCGATCGCGGCCACCCCGATCGCGACGATGACCTCGATCACGATGATGCCGATCGCGCCCGACTTCTGGTAGGTGTGCCCGTCGGCCAGGTCGATCAGGTTCGCCACGATCACCACGAACAGCGCCGCCGCCTCGAGCCCCTGGGCCGCCGCCGCGAGCAGCAGCCAATTCGCAGTGCCATCGGCTGAACGCAGACCCATAGTCCCGCTTCCTTTCCGGCACCGTTAACCTGAGCAAGGTGCGCGCGCTGCTGATAATCAACCCCCGCGCGACCGCTATGACCGGACGCGACGCCGGCCTGGTGGTCCGCGCGCTCGGCTCCAGGCTCGAACTGGATACCAGACAAACACAGTATCGCGGCCACGCGGGCGAGCTGGCCGCCGCCTCCGCGGCGGAAGGTTACGACCTGGTCGTGGTGTTCAGCGGCGACGGAACGGTGAACGAGGTGGTCAACGGTCTCATGCAGGTGCGGGAGGAACGGCCGGCCCTCGCGCCGATACCGGGCGGCGGTGCCAATGTCTTCGCGCGCACGCTCGGGCTGCCGGCCGACGCGGGCGGAGCGGTGCAGCACATCCTGGCCGCGGTGGCGGCGGGGACACGGCGCAAGATCGGGCTGGGCCTGGCCGGTGACCGCTACTTCACGTTCAGCTCCGGCCTCGGGATCGACGCCGAGGTCATCGCCGACATGGAGCGGCAGCGGGCCAGGGGCCGCCGCGCCTCGGTGGCTGCCTATCTGCGGACGACAGTGCGCCGGTACTACGAGACGGACCGGCGCCGCCCAGCGCTGACCCTGCATGCCCCCGGCCAACCGCCCGTCTCCGGCCTGTTCATGGGCGTGGTCACGAACAGCTCGCCGTGGACGTACCTGGGCAAGCACCCGGTCGGTCTCGCGCACGCCGACTTCAGCTCGGGTCTCGACCTGTTCGCGTTGCGGCGGATGCGCACGCTGTCCACGCTGGCCGCGCTCAGCCACATGATGCAGACGGACAACAAGGAGCTCCCGTCCGGGCGGGATATCGTCAGCGCCGCGGCGCTAACCGATCTGGCGTTCGAGGCCGCCCGGCCGATGGCCTTTCACATTGACGGCGAGTACCTGGGCGAAAGAGAATCGGTCGCGTTCCGGTTTGTGCCGGACGCTATGTGTGTTGTAGCGTGACGTAACTCTCGCGTGTGATCGATCTGACATTAAATTCGCCAGACTGGTTTGTCGCGCCCTCTTGCGCTGGCTCTTGCCTGTTGAGAGGCTAGACGCGGTGCCTGGGGCGACAGCACCGCGTGTTCGAGCATGACGGGCGCGGGTACGTCACCTCCGGAGCGCAGCCGGGCTCTATCCGATGCCCGGACGCGGTCACCTTGGCACCACCAAAGTTCGGGAATAGACAACCTTCCCGACATATGACCTGGCTCGTGAAATACTTCACAAGCACCGGAGTGGCGTGTGGCGGACTTCACCGATGACCGGCCGCTACGCCGAGAAGGAGTGGACACCATGGACTGGCGCCACATAGCCGCCTGTCGCGAGGTAGATCCAGAGCTGTTCTTCCCGATCGGAAACAGCGGCCCCGCGCTCCTCCAGATTGAAGAGGCCAAACAGGTCTGCCAGCGGTGCAGTGTGCTCGATGAGTGCCTGCGCTGGGCGATCGACAGCGGGCAGGACGCAGGCGTCTGGGGCGGCCTCAGCGAAGACGAGCGGCGGGCGCTCAAGCGCCGCACCGTCCGGCTGCGCGCCCGCGCCGCTGTCTGAGTCGTTTCCCGCTGTCTGAGCCGTTCCCCGCTGTCCGGGGAGCCCGTCCGGGGAGCCGCGGACCTTCTTAGCCGGGGGCCCTTAGGCGGGCCGGGGCGTCGGTTCATAGCGGACCGGCAGGTCGATGGTGGCTATCGTGCCGCCGCCTGGCCGGTCCGTCAGGATGAGCCGGCCGCCAAGCTCCCCCTCCACGAGCGTCCTGACGATCTGCAGGCCGAGGCTCGTGGTGTTCTCCAGGTCAAAACCTGGAGGCAGCCCCGCCCCGCTGTCGCTTACCGTCACCGTGAGCTGTTCCGGTGCACGCGCGGCCACCACCTCGATAATCCCGCCCGCCGAACGCGACGAGGTGCCGAAGCCGTGCTGCAGGGCGTTCTGCAGTAGCTCGGTGATGACCATCGCCAGCGGCGTCGCCACCGGCGCGGGCAGCATGCCGAACTGGCCGGTGATCTTCGGCGTCACCCGCACCTCGGCCGAGGACACCTCGCCTGCCATCATCGCCACCCGGTCAGCGATGCCGTCGAAGTCCACGATTTCCTCCGGCGCCTGCGACAGCGTCTCGTGCACGACCGCGATCGACCCAACCCGGCGCACAGCCTCCTCGAGCGCGGCCCGCGCCTCCGGCGCCTGCAGCCGCCTGGCCTGGAGCCGCAACAGCGCCGCGACGGTCTGCAGGTTGTTCTTCACCCGATGGTGAATTTCCCTGATCGTCGCTTCCTTGGTCAGCAGCTCCCGCTCCCGGCGACGCAACTCGGAGACATCCCTGACCAGGACAAGCGCGCCCGTCCGCTGACCGCCGACCACCAGCGGGATGGAGCGCAGCTGCACCACGGTGCCGTTGACGTCGATCTCGGTCTCCCGCGGCACCCGCCCCCGGGCGACCGGCATCAGCCCCTCATCGACCGGCTTGCCCGATGCGGTCAGCTGCGCGGTCGCGGTGCCGAGCTCGGCCCCCACCAGGTCCGCGGCGAGCCCGAGCCTGCGGAAGGCTGACTGTGCGTTCGGGCTGGCAAAGGTGACCCGGCCCACGGTGTCCAGACGGAGCAGGCCATCGCCCACCCGCGGCGAACGGACGAGCGTGATGTCCTGCCCCGGATAGGGGAACGTGCCCTCGGAGACCATCCGGGCCAGGTCGTCGGCACCGGCCAGGTAAGTCAGCTCAAGCCGGCTGGGGGTGCGCGCCCCGTTCAGGTTGGTCGACCGCTCGATGACCCCGATCACCTGGCCGTCCCTGGTCACCGGGATGGCCTCGGCCCGCACCGGGACGCCGGAGGTCCAGTCGGGATCGCTCTCCCGGTGGATTCGGCGCTCGGCCCGCGCGGTGTCGAGCACCAGCCGCTCCCCGGGGCTGACCACGGTGCCCACCACGTCGTCGGGGAACGACGTCGGGCCGGTGGTCGGCCGCATCTGCGCCACTGCCACCCAGCCGGGGCTGAGCGCACCCTCCGGCTCGCGCAGCGGCACCCACAGGATGAGGTCCGCGAACGACAGGTCGGCGAGGAGTTGCCAGTCCGACACCAGGGAATGAAGCCACTCTAGGTCTGGTCCGGACAGGTTGGTGAGGTTCCTGGCGAGATCGCTAAGCGTCGGCACGCTCCCATGATGACATGCGCCGAACGGGTAACCTGGCGTCGGCGTGTACTGGCCGAAGTGCGAGAACACTGTCATCATGGCCGGAATACCGCAAAAGCGGGGAGGTAGCACCCATGACCGCGTTCCCGATGCCGGCCGAAGACAACGATGGCACCCCCGGCCCGTTGGGCAGTGCCGACTCGTCGCCTGCCCTGCTCCGGCTGCCTAAGTATTACCAGGTGAAGAAGCATCTGCTCGACTTCACGGCGGCCATGTCGCCCGGCAGCCCGGTCCCGCCGGAACGCGAGCTCGCCCGGCTGTACGGCACGTCAAGGACGACCGTGCGGCAGGCCCTGGCCGAGCTGGTCATCGAAGGGCGGCTGCTGCGGATGCAGGGCAAGGGCACCTTCGTCGCCAAGCCGAAGGTCGCACAGTCCCTCGAGCTGGCCAGCTACACCGAAGGCATGCGCCAGCACGGCTTGCACCCGCAGACCAAGATCCTCGACATTGGCTACGTCACCGCCGACGAGCAGCTCGCCGCGCTGCTCGCGGTGCGGCCGGGCGGCCGGCTGCTCCGCGTCCACCGGCTAAGGCTCGCCGACGGTGAGCCGATGTCCATCGACACCTCGCACCTGCCCGCCCGCCGCTTCCCCGGCCTCCGCAGGCAGCTTGAGCGGCACGCCTCGCTGTACGAGACGCTGCGCACCGGGTACGGCATCCAGCTGGCCGAGGCCGAGGAGACGATCGAGACCATCCTGGCCGATCCGCACGACGCCCGGCTGCTCGGCGTGGACGCGGGCATCCCGCTGCTGCTGCTCTCCCGGCACGCGATCGACACCACCGGTCAGCCGGTGGAGTGGGCGCAGTCGTGGTACCGGGGCGACCGGTACAAGTTCATCACCCGGCTGCGGCGGACTCCCCTTCGGTAACCCCGGTAATCTCGAAGGCTCTATGAGCCTTTCTGAGACCTCTAAGATCCCCGGGACGGCTTCCGCGACCGCGACCGCACCGCGCGGGATCCTCGTCATCACCGGCACCGGCACCGGCGTCGGCAAGACGGTGGTGACCGCCGCGGTCGCCGCCCTCGCCCGCGCGGGCGGCGCCGCGGTCGCCGTGGTCAAGCCCGCCCAGACCGGCGTCTATCCCGGCCCGGGTTCAGACGTTCCCGATGCGCTGGTGATCGAACGGCTCTCCGGCGTCACCGACACCCACGAGCTGGCCCGGTTCCCCGACCCGCTCTCCCCCGAGGCGGCCGCCCGCGTATCCGGCCTGCCGCCGCTCGACCTGGCCGACGCCGCCGAGTACATCGCCAAGCTGGCTGACTCCCGCGACCTGGTCCTGGTGGAGGGGGCAGGCGGCCTGCTGGTCCGGTACGACAGGGCCGGGGCCACGATCGCCGATCTCGCCGCCAGGCTGGGGGCACCGGTGCTCGTGGTCGCCGCCGCGGGCCTTGGCACCCTCAACCACACCGCCCTCACCCTCGAGGCCATCGCGGCACGCAAGCTGCGGCTGGCCGGCGTGGTGATCGGCTGCTGGCCGCGCGAGCCGGACCTGGCCGCGCGGGAGAACCTGGCCGACCTGGAGACCGTCGCGGGCGGCCCGCTGGCAGGCCTGCTCGCGGAGGGCAGCGGCTCGCTGTCGCGCGAGGCGTTCCGCGCTGCCGCGCTGCACGGTCTCGGCCGCGGCCTCGGCGGCTCACGAGGAGCACGGGTCCGTTAGGCGAGGGAATCCAAAGTTATTTGATCTTGAGCGGACCGCGGCGCTAACCACGCAGTGGCGCGCAGGGACAAGCACGCCGCAATCGGTTGCTTTTAGGCGTTGCCTAATCGCCAAACACGGCGCAACATAATGACAACTACGTGACCTCTGTCACATCCGCCCGCGCGAGGCCGCCGAGAGGATCAGATGACTCAGCCAGACGCAACCCCCAGCGCTCCAAGAGGCCCGCAAGATCCCGACATCACCGCGGTGAAGAACCCAGTAGCCGCCCATCCAGTCACCTCGGCCGCCATCGGCCTGCTCGTCGCCGCGGCGATCTGCGGCACGCTGATAGTCCCGATCTACGCCCACATCACGCCGAAGATCGGCGACTTCCCCTTCTTCTACTTCTACCTGCTCGCGTACATGCCGGCCGTGGCGATCGTGCTCTGGATCGTCACCCTTCTGCAGCGCAGGCTGCAGGTGCCGACCGGTGCGATCGGCAGCGACGCGGAGGTGACGGGATGAGCAACGTCAACACCGTCGTATTCACGATCGTCCTCGTCCTCTTCCTCATCGTCACCGTGGTCGGCTTCCTCGCCGCCCGCTGGCGCCGCCCGGAGGTCATGGCGCACCTGAACGAGTGGGGACTGGCGGGCCGGGGCTTCGGCACGTTCATCACCTGGTTCCTGCTCGGCGGCGACCTCTACACCGCCTACACGTTCATCGCCGTGCCCGCGCTGGTGTTCGGCTCGGGTTCGATCGGCTTCTTCGCGGTCTCGTACACGATCATGGCGTACCCGATCGCGTTCATCTTCCTGCCCAGGCTGTGGTCGGTCTCCCGGGTGCATGGCTACGTCACGCCGGGCGACTTCATCAGGGGCAGGTACGGCTCACGCGGGCTGGCGCTCGCCATGGCCTTCACCGGCATCCTGGCCCTGATGCCGTATATCGCCCTGCAGCTCGTCGGCATCCAGGCGGTCCTCACCGTCATGGGGGTCAACGCCAGCTCCACCAACACGTACGTCAAGGACCTGCCGCTGTTCATCGCGTTCCTCGTGCTCGCGGTCTTCACCTACGTCTCCGGGCTGCGTGCGCCGGCCGCGATCGCGTTCATCAAGGACACGCTCATCTACGTCTTCGTCCTGGTGGCGATCTTCTACATCCCGACCAGGCTCGGCGGCTGGGGGCACATCTTCGGCGCCGCGCAGACGCACTTCGCGTCGATCAGCCCGGCCACGAAGAAGCCCATCGGGACGTTCATCCCCACCACCAAGTCCACTGGCAGCACCCAGTTCGACTTCGCGACGCTGGCGCTCGGCTCCGCCATGGCGCTGTTCGTGTACCCGCACATCATCACCGGCACGCTGGCCTCGAAAGGGCGCGGCATCATCAAGCGGAACATGTCGCTGCTGCCCACTTACGCGGTCCTGCTCGGCCTGATCGCGCTGTTCGGCTACATGGCGGTCGCCGACCCGGTCACGGCGGCGAACGTCAAGAAGTCGGGCAACGCACAGCTCGCGGTGCCGTACCTGTTCCAGCACATGTTCCCGAGCTGGTTCACCGGCATCGCCTTCGCCGGCATCATCATCGGCGCCCTGGTGCCAGCCGCGATCATGGCTATCGCCGCCGCGAACTTGTTCACCCGCAACATCTTCAAGGAGTTCTTCAAGCCGGACGCGAGCCCGGCGCTGGAGACGCGGATGTCGCAGTGGTCGTCGCTGGTGGTCAAGTTCGGCGCGCTGGTGTTCGCGGTCGAACTGCCGCATACGTTCTCCATCAATCTGCAGCTGCTCGGCGGCGTCTGGATACTGCAGATCTTCCCGATGCTGGTCGGCGGCCTGTACACCCGATGGTTCCACCGCTGGGCGCTGCTCGCGGGCTGGCTGGCCGGCATGGTCTACGGCACGCTCGCCGCCTACAACGTCAGCAACGCGACCACCTCGCACTGGGCGGGGTCGTCGGACATCGTTTTCGGGCACACCATCTATATCGGCATCACCGCGGTCATCATCAACATCGTGATAGCGGTCGTACTGACGCCCATCCTCAGGGCGGCCAGGGTTCCCGAGGGCCCCGACGAGACCCTCCCGCACCAGTACACCGCCGACCCGGAGCAGACACCCGCTCCGGTGCCCGCCGGGATCGGGGCGCGCTAGCGGGCTCAGGCGGAGCACGGGACCGTTCGGAAGAAAAGATCTAAGGCTTTTGGCACTGAACGGTCCCGTGCTCCGACCGGCACCCTCCACAAATTCGATACGCGGCGGTAACGTCGGCCGGGTGACTTCTCTTTCCGGGCACGCGGGCGCGCACGCCGTCGCGGTGGCGCAGCGGTACGGCGTGACGACGATGTTCACCCTCTCCGGCGGGCACGTGTTCCCGCTCTACGACGGCGCGGTCAAGGCCGACCCGCC
>JBEKEK010000244.1:0-9472 GCA_050013875.1 Trebonia sp.
CCGAAGAACGGCATCACCACCGTGATCCGCTTGGCCGACGCCCGCTTGAGCGCGTCGACCATGATCAGCTGCTCCATGATCCACTGGTTGATGGGGGCGGTGTGACTCTGCAGCACGAAGGCGTCGCAGCCCCGGACCGACTCGAGGAACCGCACCATGATCTCGCCGCTGGCGAAATCGTAAAGCCGCGAGGGCGCGAGCTCGACCCCCATGCAGTCGGCGACCTCAGTCGCAAGCTCCGGGTAGCCTCGCCCGCCGAACAACATCATCTTCTTCTGGCTGGGCGCCGTCATGCCGCTCACCTGCTACTGCTCTCCCTCACGCCGTTCTGCTGCCTAGGGTCAAAATCTCTAAACCGGATCATCCGAACGGACCCGTTGCGCTGCGTCAGCGGACCGTGTTCGCTGCCGGTTGCGGACGACCCACCCGTCGGAATTGTGCTGCCGTCCGCGGGCGATGCCGAGGTCCCCGGCGGGCACCTCATCGGTGATCACCGAGCCCGCCGCCGTGTACGCACCGTCCCCGAGCACGACCGGCGCCACCAGCACGGTGCTGCTGCCGACAAAGGCTTGCTCGCCGACGGTGGTGTGGTGCTTGGCCACCCCGTCGTAGTTGGCGAAGATCGTGCCCGCCCCGATGTTGGCGCCGGCCCCTACGGTCGCGTCGCCGACGTAGGTGAGGTGCGGGACCTTCGCCCCCGGGCCGATGAAGGCCTTCTTCAGCTCCACGTAGGTCCCGACGTGGGCGCCCTCGGCGATGCTGGCTCCCGGCCGAAGGTAGGCGAACGGCCCGACCGAGACCCGCGGGCCGATCTCGGCCTGCCGGCAGACGGCGTGCAGGACGACGGCGTCCGCACCGACCACTGTGTTCTCGAGCAGGCAGCCCGGCCCGATCTTGGCGCCTTCGCCGACGACGGTGGCCCCCTGGAGCTGGGTCTGCGGGCCGATCTCGGCGTCCTGGCCGATCGTGACGGTGACGTCGATCCAGGTCGACTCCGGGTCAATGATCGTGACCCCGGCGCGCATCCAGCCGTCAAGTATCCGGTCGTTGAGCTCCCGCCGCGCCTGGGCAAGCTGCACGCGGTCGTTGACCCCGGTGATCTCGCCGGCGTCGTCGGCGAGCATGGTGCCGACCTGGTGGCCGTCGCCGCGCAGGATGCCCACCACGTCCGTGAGGTACTCCTGCTGCTGGTCGTTGTCGGTCGCCACCCGCTTGATCGCGTCCGCCAGCAGCGCGCCGTCGAAGGCGTAGCAGCCTGAGTTGTACTCGCCAATGGCCCGCTCTGCGGGCGAGGCGTCGCGCTCCTCAACAATGCGCAGGAAGGCGCCGTCGTCGCCCCGGACGATCCGCCCGAACCCGGGGAAGTCGCCCCGCGCGGTCAGCACGGTGACGGCGTTCCCGGCCCGGTGATGGCCGTCGACGAGGTCGCGCAGCGTCTGGCCGCGCAGCAGGGGCATGTCGCCGTAGGTCACCACGACGGTGCCGGGGACGATCCCGATCGCCTCGGTCACCATCCGGACCGCGTGCCCGGTGCCGAGCTGCTGGTCCTGGCAGACGACCAGCGCCCGCGGCGTGATCGCGGCGACCTCCGCGCTCACCAGTTCCCTGCCATGGCCGACGACGACCACCAGCCGACGGGGATCAAGCTCGCCAGCTGCCGCGATGGCGTGCCCGAGCAGGGTCCGGCCGCACAGTGTGTGCAGCACCTTGGGAGTGCGGGACTTCATGCGCCTGCCCTCGCCCGCGGCGAGGATGACGACTGCAGCCGGGGAAGTTTCGCTCACGAATAAACGCATCTCCTCGGGTATCGCGCCGAATGTCTGGCAAGGGTCATCATCGGTGTGAACACCGCTGCGCGGAACGACGGGAATATTGTTTACCGGCTCCTCACCCGCAGGATACCTGCCTGACGTGAGCGGGCGTAGACCAGAGTGATCGTTGGCACGAATGTCGTCCGCTCACCGCGGCCGCGGTGCTCACGGGTGTCCGCCGGGGCAGACGCGATGGCAAAATTCGCCATCGTATCGCGCCCGCCCCGGCGGACGGAGCCAACTGCCGGCTCCATCGGACCCGCATCCAGCGCCGCGCCCGCGCCGCACCGAACGTGCCATTGGGGAGATTTTAGCCCTATATGCCTGGCTTATTGGTGGCGTCCGATGTGTCCTGGACCACGTCGCCGGGGACGACAAGCTCGCTTGGCTCGAACCCGCCCTCGCCGGCCACCGCGGCGAGCTCGGTTCCGAGCTGCTCGGGGGCGTCGGCATTGCGCTTGCGCTTGCCGGTGAGCGCGGATGCGATCGCGGCGATGATGTTGGCCGCGATCGCGAACGCGAAGGCGACGCCGAGGCCGTCGTGGAATGGCGTGGAGATCAGGTGCGGGAAGAACGTGCGCCCGGACAGGTAGGCGGCGTGCGCGGGCGGCAGGGTCTTGAGCAGCGGGCCGAGCAGCTGCTGCATGGGGTTGTAGCCAAGGAACGCGGCGAACAGCACCCCGATCGGCGGCAGGTGCGCGATGAGGCCGGCCGACGCAGGCGGGACGCCCTGCGCGGTCAGCCCGCTGAACATGGTTCCCGGCAGCTTGCTCGACAGTCCCGCCACCATCAGCGTGAAGAAGATGCCGATCGAGAGGACGAACGCGGAGTTCTGGAACGTCGCGATCATGCCGCCCGCCGCGCCCCGCTGGTTGGCCGGGACCGAGTTCATCAGCTCGGCCCGGTTGGGGGAGGCGAACAGGCCGGACCCGAACCCGTTCAGCGCGATGATGAGCGCGAACTCCCCGTAGCTGAAGTTCACCGGGACAAAGATCAGCACGAGGAAGGTCGCCCCGGTCAGCAGCGCGCCGCCGACGGTGAACGCCTTCGCGCCGAACTTGTCGGAGAGCACGCCGGACAGCGGTGCGGAGAGCAGGAAGCCGATCGTCAGCGGCACTAGGTAGATGCCGGCCCACAGCGGGGTCTGGCTGTAGCTGTAGCCGTGCAGCGGCAGCCAGATGCCCTGCAGCCAGATGATCAGCATGAACTGCATGCCGCCGCGGCCCATGGAGAGCATCAGGTTCGCGAGGTTGCCGAATGCGAACGCCCTGATCTTGAAGAGCGAGATCTTGAACAGCGGCTCGGCGACCTTGGTCTCGACGATCACGAAGATGATCAGCACCGCGAGGCCGCCGAAGAGCATGGCCAGCACCATCGGGCTGGTCCAGCCCATCGGGTGCCCGCCGTAGGGCTGGAGGCCGTAGGTGATGCCGACCAGGATGGAGATAAGGCCGCCGGCGAACAGGACGTTGCCCCACCAGTCCATCTTGGCGTGCTTGCGGATCCCGATGTCGTGCAGCATGAAGTAGGCCCACACGGTGCCGAACGCGCCGATCGGGGCCGAGACCAGGAAGATCAGGTGCCAGTTGATCGGGGCGAGCACGCCGCCCAGGAGCAGGCCGAGGAACGACCCGGCGATGGCCGCGATCGAGTTGAGGCCGAGAGCGGTCCCGCGCTGGTTAGCGGGGAACGCGTCGGTCAGGATCGCGGCTGAGTTGGCGAACAGGAACGCGCCGCCAATGCCCTGCACGACCCGCCAGCCGATCAGCCAGAGTGCGCCTGCCGCACCATGCATCCAGGTGACGGTCAGGAAGATCGACCCCACGGTGAAGATCGCGAAGCCCAGGTTGTACATCCGGACCCGGCCGAACATGTCACCAAGCCGCCCGAAGGACACCACGAGGACAGCCGACACCACCAGGAACCCCATGAACATCCAGAGCAGGTAGCTCGTGTTGCCCGCGGCCAGCGGGTTGAGCCCGATGCCGTGGAAAATGTCAGGGAGCGCGATCAGCACGATCGACTGGTTGATCGTCGCCATCAGCACGCCGAGCGTCGTGTTGGACAGCGCTATCCACTTGTAGCGCGGCCCAAGCACAGGACCAGGCTGCGCGGGCGCGGATGCCTCGGGTTGAGCCGACATGGTCGGGAATGTCCCCCAGCTACTCAGGAAGTCTTCACTAGTTGCATTAGCCAAACTAACCTTAACTCAACCGTCCGCAAGCCCGCGCTAGTGGACCGGCGACTTCACGGCCGCCCGCTGGCCGTACGGGGCGACTACGGCGTCATGGCCGCGGCCATGACCCGGCGGACCGCTCTGAAGGTGTCCGGCGAACGGACCCGCCCCATCGCGGAAGGAGCGGAGGGCGGGACCGGCCGCCGGAACGGGCGCGGCCGCCTCCCGCCAGCGGGACCAGACCGAGGTTCAGGCGTCACCATTGCCAGCTTCCCATAAGCGGACGATTAATTATAGATTACCAACTTTCCATAAGTGGCCAATTAGTTCCAGCTATGCGTAGTAACGAGTCAGGGTTGTGGCCGATACTCCGACCCAGGATCTAGTGGAACTGGATCTCGCTCGCGTTCGGCCCCCAGTTGTCATCGCTGAGGAATATGCTGGCCTCAACGAAATCGCCGTGGCGATTTATGGATCCTGGGCACTAATGCGCTGGAACGCACAATATGACGTACACCCCTAAGGATGCATACAAACAGGTCGCGGCGCTATCAGGGAGAGTGAAGGCCATCACCGCCATCGTCCTCGCCGCCGGTCTCGCCGCGCTGGGTTTCAATGCAGTCGGCGGCTTCAGCAGCCCCGCGCTTGTAGCACCGTCCTTCCCCCATTCCCGGACCGCGCCCCCCGGCTATCAGGTGACGTACACGCATACTTTCACCGCACAGGGCATGGGCGACTGGGTGACCCAGCCCGGGGCAAGTGCCACGGTGTCGGTCAACTCCAGGTACGGGCTCGGAGTCGAGGTCACGGGTGAGAACCAGTGGGCCGAGGTCATCTCCTCGGGTGCGGTAATCGGGCCTAACTCGTTCGTTCAGGGGCTCGTTTACATCCCGCCAGGCCCGAACGGCTACACCGCCAACTGGCCGGCGTTCTGGACGACGGGCTCGCCGTGGCCGGACAACGGCGAGATCGACATGCTGGAGGGGCAGGCAGGCCGCTCGTGTGAGCAGACGCACTACGGAACACTGCAGCCGAATGGTCATGCCAGCGGTAATTCGGTCAGCCACTGCGCGCCGCTCGGATCCGATTCCACCGGCTGGCTCACGGTTTCCATGTGGCGGACCGGCGAGCAGATCGAGGTCTGGTACAACGGGACGTTCATAGGCAAGGTTCCGCTGCCCACAACGGCGGACGAGGAGCTGATCTTCCAGAACCAGGACGGGCCGGACAACACGTGCCCCACGTGCAACGGGCCGCTGGTTTACCCGTCCACAGCGTGGCTGTCGCGGGTCGCTGTGTGGAGCAAAGGGTAGCGGCGACCTAGATTGCGGTCTTTAGGCCGAAATACCTTCTCACGTATCAGCGGCTAAGCGGCCGCGGCGACCTCGCGATGGCTATTACCGTAAATGCGCGAGGCGCTGTGCGAAGCGGGACATAACATGCATTAGAGAAAATCAGAGGAATAGGACAGGAGAAGAGTGTGAGAATACAGGAGTCAGCTACGGACTCCTAAGAGACGTTGACGGACGAAAAAATGGCCACGCGAGAGCTCGTCAGCAGGCTGCCGTTCCCATGGGCCCGCCCAGCACGCGCAGTGGTCAGGTGTCTGGCGCCGGGCGCGGGCGGATGCGGTCGGCCCGGTGCCGATTTCCGTGCGATGCTGCTGCCCGCCGGGCGACGGATGTCTGATGGCGGACGGTAGGTGGCGGGAGAGCCGGACCGGCCTGGTTGTCGCCGGGCTGGCGTTGCTGGCGGCCGCCCCTGCCGTCACGGCGGCGGCCGGCGTGCGGGAGCGTTGGGTACTGGCCGCGGCGACGGCAGTGGCGGCCGTGGTGGTGGCGGTCGGGGCTGTCTGGCAGGACCGGTACCGTCAGGCGGCGCAGCGCCGCGATGAGGTGGGGCTGCGGACCGAGGATGGGTGCCTGGTGCTGCCCGACGGCCAGCTGCCCCGGGTGCGCGACATCACTGACCCGGTGCGCCTCGGCGTCCATAAGGCCGCCCCGGCCTCCGTTCCGGCAGAGGCGGTAGGCGGCGGGGACGGGGCGGCTGAGCATGTTCCTGCCTACGTGCCGCGGGATGTGGATGGCGGGCTGCGGGAGCGTTTGGCCGCTGGCGGGTTCGTGCTCTTGGTCGGCGACTCCACCGCGGGCAAGACCCGGGCGGCGTTCGAGGCGATGGCCGCCACGTTGCCCAAGCATGTGCTGGTCTGCCCGTCGAGCAGGGAGGCGGTCTCGGTCGCGGTGACCCAGGCGGCGCAGTCCCGGCGGTGCGTGCTGTGGCTGGATGACCTTGAGCGGTTTCTGGGATCGGGCGGGCTGACCGCCGCCCAGCTCGGCCGCTTGATCATCGGGGCCGGTCATCATCGGGTCATCCTCGCGACCCTGCGGGCAGTGGAGGAGGCGCGCATTGCCGACGCCGTGGCGGACGCCGACGCCGGCGTCCGGGATGCGCTCCGCGATACCCGGCAGGTCCTGGACCAGGCCACCACCATCCGGATGGCGCGGATGTTCTCCCCTGCGGAGCTGGACCGGGCCAGGGCCAGGGACTGGGATCCGCGGGTGGCCGAGGCGTTGGGTCACAGCAGGGAGTACGGGATCGCGGAGTACCTGGCGGCCGGCCCTGAACTGCTGCGCGACTGGGAGGACGCGCGCGGCGCGGCGGCCGGGCGGCACGCGCGCGGCGCGGCGCTGGTGGCCGCCGCCATCGATCTGCGCCGCGCTGGGTACACCGCACCCATCCCCCGTGCCCTGCTCGGGCAGCTGCAACAGCAGTACCTGACCGGCCCCGAGCACGGCCGCACCCCGCTTGAACCGCTGCCAGAAGCGTGGCAGTGGGCCACCCGCCAGCGTGTCACCACCGCCCTGCTGCAGCCGGTCGCCGGTGACCGGGTTGAGGTGTTCGACTACCTGGTGGACACCGTCCAGCGCCGCACCGCGCCCGGCGCTCATGTTCCCGAACTGGTCATCCGTGCCGCCGTCGACGCCAGCGGGCCCGCCGAGGCCACCTCCCTGGCCGACGCGGCTCGCGCTCAGGGCCGTTACTCGCTCGCCGAATACGCCTACCGCCAGGCCTACCGCGCCCGGGGCACCGACCCCGAACTCGGCGCCGAGCACCCCGACACTCTCACCAGCCGCAGCAACCTCGCCCTCGCCCTGTGGGACCTGGGGCGGCATGAGGAGGCGGCGGCCGAGCATCGCGCCGTCCTGGACACCCGGACCAGGATCCTAGGCGCCGAGCACCCCGACACCATGGCCAGCCGGAGCAACCTCGCCCTCGCCCTGTGGACTATGGGGCGGCTCGAGGACGCCGAGGCCGAGCACCGCGCCGTCCTCGAAGACCGGACAAGGATCCTCGGGGCCGAGCACCCTGACACCCTCACCAGCCGCAACAACCTCGGTCTGGTCCTGCGCGACCTGGGACAGACCGGGGAGGCCGATTCCGGGACGAGCTGAAGTTCGCTGTCCTGCGCTTTCTGCATCTATCTACGAATGAGAGCTCGATAAACTGCATCTGCCTGAGACAACGCAATAGGGGTGCCATTCGCCGAGGCTGCCTCAGGCGTACTGCCTCGTACGCCTGACCTGCAGATGCACATTCCAAGCGTGTTCTCACGTATACAAGGCGTGACACTGACTAACTTCCTTGACGAAGGCTGGCTGACGGCCGCCAAGGTCACCGCGTCGCACCTGAGCCTGCCCGCGACGGGCTGGGCCATGATCACCCCCCTGGCCGTCGCCGGGCTCATTCGGTTCCTGGCTGAACGGCAATTCCGCGGCACCCTCACCGAGATCTTCCGGCACGCCCCCGGCGGATCGGTCATCGTCATACGGAATCGGGGGCTGGGAGGCTCCGTGCGGATCCAGGTCGGACCAGGCCATGTCCCATGCTGTCGGCCCAGGAGAACGGAACTCACGTGAATCGTGCGTCAATTCTGGTATCAGTCCCGGATCCGAGAGTCCCCAACCGGGAAGAGGTAGAGGAGGCCTACCTCTTGCATGCCGCGGATGTTCGCCGTCATGCCACCCGCGCCGCCCAGGGTGACCGCCAGCGGGCCGAGGAGGCAACCCAGGACGCCTTTATGGCAGCCTGGCGCGATTGGACTAGATTCCGGCTGCTGCCGCCGGAGCGGCAGCTCGCATGGCTGCGCAGGCGCGCCGGCTGGCTCGTCATCGACAGCTGGCGGCGGGAGGCCGGCCCCGAGCTTCCGTGTGACGACATTCCCGATCAGCCGGCACCCGAGACGATCGAGGACCTTGCCTTGTCGGCCGTCACTCTCGACCGCTTCTGGAAAGTCATGAGTGCCATGCCCCAGCGTGCCCGCCGTGCCGCCTACCTGCGCTGGCACGAGGACTGGACGATGGACAGCATCGCCGCTCGTCTCGGCGTCGACCGGGCCACCGTCACTCGCGACCTGCGCGTGGTACGCGCCCTGGCTCAGGAACAGCTGGCAGACGACAGGAGGGAGACATGATGCACTCTGACGCCTCGGTCTCTGAGGACCACCCGACTGACACCACGATGACCGCCCTCTACCGCCAGCTCGATGACCACGAACTCGGCGACGACGCCAGCTTTGACGTCGACGCAGGGCTTCGGCACCTACTCATGCGCATCCAGAACGAGGTCACGTCGCCGGAGCCAGCCGTGATCACCTCCAG
The DNA here is from genome assembly GCA_050013875.1 of Trebonia sp. Taxonomy (GTDB): domain Bacteria; phylum Actinomycetota; class Actinomycetes; order Streptosporangiales; family Streptosporangiaceae; genus Trebonia. The sequence goes on from JBEKEK010000244.1 coordinate 8,646, forward strand.
TGCGACCCGGCCCAGGTTCCCGCCCTTCCGCCTGCGGGCCACTGGGGCCGGGCGCGGGCGGCGCCGCTACTTGGGTCCGTATCTCGCCGCCGCCGCCGCCATTATGCTTATCCTCGCCGTCGGCAGGGCTATTTTCCTGCCCGGGGCGACAGCGCCGGATTCCGTCCGTCCCTTCCCGCGAGCGGTCCCGACGGTCCCCTCGATTGCCTACTGGCCGCTGCGTCTCCGGCCTGGCCAGTCGCAGATGAGCACTGCGGACATGAAAGGTCTCGTCCCCGAAATCAGCCTGATCAGGGAATCCCCGACAACCATGGTCAGGGTCATCGGCTATGCCAGCGGACCCGGAACCTCCGCCGCCCTTGCGTTTCGGCGAGCCGAGAATGTCGCGGAGTTCCTTGAAGAGCGCGGGATCAGGGCGAGCATGATCAAGGTCCAGATAGACCGCGGCGTTTCTCCGTTCCCGGGAACGGACAGCGCCGACACAGTAATCGTCACATGGTCGACATCGCCGTCGCCCTCGAATTCAGCCAGCCCGTCAACCGTGCCCAAGACCTCGGCCACCCCGACGCCCGCGCCCACACCCACGGCCACGCGCACACCGGCAACCTCGCCCGCTTCCACGCCCACACCGGCAACATCGCCCTTTTCCACACACACACCGGCAATCTCGCCCACACCCACGGCCACGCCTTCAGCCTCGAAGTCACTCGCGCCCACACCCACACCCGCGGCGTCGACGTCGGCGTCGACGTCGACGTCGACAATCTGATTAGCGATCAGACGGACCGGGCGACAGGCAAAGGACCTCGGCCTGCCTGACCCACTCA